>NZ_ALJN01000001.1:0-28397 GCF_000287715.1 Streptococcus oralis SK304
GAAGAGCAGTTAGCTATCGTAGAAGCTCAGATTCAAGTGAGGGAGAACTGGCTAAATCAAATCACGGACCTCTTTAGTCTCAATTGGGGGAAAGCCTTCTCTGAGAAGACCATCCTCTACAATACCAAGTCTCAAATCGAGTCAGGTATTCAGGATTTGGATGATAAGATTGAAAAACTAGAATTTTTTATCTCACAGGTTTCCCAGTATTTCAGTGATAGTTTAGAAGTCCTTAGCTTAGCGATTCAAGGAGCTACGCAACTAAGTAAAGTCATTGCCGATAGCGATGGGAACTACTATGCGGACGGTCTGGACATGAGCTGGGTACAGAAGATGAAGGATGTGAAGATTGTTTCGCATGCTAAAAGAGATTTTCAAGACTCAGAAACTCGTGCCATCAATAAAGCTTCTAGGGATATGATGCTATCGGACGATGGAGATGCCTACTATCGTGCCGAATTAAAGAAGCGCTTAAAAGGTCGCGACAAGTCTGAATGGGATAAAATAATTGACGACTACAATCACACTCTTAAGATTGATGAAACAGGGAATATCATTGAAATTTATCCCTTGGAACAAGGCTATGTCGTTTCAAAAAATGGGAAATACGATGCGGACTATACTCATTTGGTTAACAAAAAGTTTGATGAACTAAAAGCACAAAACTTTGAAGCAAATTCAGCCGAATTTTGGAGTGGAGTAGCTCAAATATTCTCTGGATTGGGAGTTTACTTTGCAAGTGGTGCCCTTGAAGTCTTGAGTATCATGGCTGGTCCGCCAACAGCAGGGACAAGTATCGTAGCTGGTACGGCGACATCTGTATCAGGTGTACAATATGGGAATGTACTGATAGCTAGTGGAGCAGTGTCCAGCTTATCAGCTATCACAAAGACGGTTTTACTAAATGGCGAAATTCAGGTTAATTATTCTAGCAACTACGATAGCTGGCAAGCCAATAAACCGACGAGTAAGACTTTTGGAAAAAAGTTTCTGGACGAGTTAAAGGTAAAAAGCTTGATAACATTCGAGTTGATGCCGAGCCAAATAGTGGGAAAATCCAAGTTCAGTCGGGGAGTGGAAAGTCAGGTTATGACCTCGACATAGATATCAAAGCTTCAACTATTTCAAGCAGAAAAGATATTGTAGAATGGGTAAATAAACAGTCTGAACTAAAAGGACTTGGTCAAGGTGCAAAAGAGGAAATTATCAAAAATATGTGGAAAGCATTTAACTGGTTGATGCAATAAGGAGTGAACAATGAAATTATACTTAAAGGGTGATTATACAAAAAGAGTACCTTATGGTTATTTGGAACTAGCTGGAAAAATGTGGTTTCCAGAAGATGAGCAAGTTTCTTACTCAAATGCTGGGAATAATGATGCATTACAAGAGGATTTTTCTGTAAATTTATCCTTGAGGAAAAGTACTGCAGATAAGCGATGGTCTAGTGTCCCTCTAAAGGAAGGGGGACGAAGACTCTTTTCACATCTTAACGAATGTATTGAGATAGAGTTTGAAGATGCGTTTGCTACGGATTATAATGAAAAGGGAGACTGTCTCCGTATTTTAACCACCCATCTAGAAGTTTTGACAGTTGATAAACGAGCCATGTACATTATGGCGCTTGAGATTGCAAAGGTGATTGATGGGCAAATTAGCGAAGATAATAAGAAGACATGGCTAACAGTCGAGGAATTTAAGAAAAAGCACGAGGCTATTCTATCTCTGACTTTTGATGAAGCAAATGAACGAAGTTTGATTGAAATTCAAACGATGGATGTTGTAGACGACCCTCTTTGGGAGGAAGAGGCCACTCGTCGAAAAGAATATATACTAGCACATGGAGGCGATATCTCAGATTTATGAGACTATATCTTAAAGGTGATTACACCAAAGAAATTCCATTTGATTACATGGAACTAGCGAAAAGGATGTGGTTTGAGGAAAAAGATGGAATAGAGCCTGATTTGTCGTATGCTGGGTATCTAGATTTACCAATCGATAAACTTTCTATTCACTTAGAATTAGACAAGGAAACTCATGATGTTAGATGGAGGAGTGTTCAAATAAAGGAAGGGATAAAATATGATTTTTTATCCCATAAATGTGAGTATATACAGCTAGATTACGAAGATGCTATCATGTCGGATTTTCGTGAGAAAGGTGAATGTTTAAGAATTGCTTCTAAGCATCTTGACCTTCTCACTGTTGATAAACGAGCTATGTATATTATGGCCATTGAAATTGCGACTGCTATTGATGGTCAGATTAGCGAAGATGATAAAGAGAGCTGGTTAAGTGTGGAGGAATTTAAAAACCGACATGAGAATATCCTTTCGATGAGTTATGAAGAAGCTAATGAGCTGACTTTGGAAGAAATTCCCTTTTTGGACGATGTGAGAGACCCAGTTTGGGAAGAAGATGACCGCAGAAATGAAGAATACATAAAAATCCATGGTGAACCAGTTTATGATGATGAGGAAGATGAGTGAGAATTTATAATCCCACCTATTTGAAAGAGAGTGTTGATAGAGGAAAGGCGAATGTCAGATAAAGTAAAACAGTTTAAGTGGTTGATTGTATTGTCCTTGTTCCTATTAGCGATTCCTTTATATTTTACTTACAATCATTTCCAACAATCTAGTACTTTAAAAGAAGCCTTTGAGAAAAATGAAAGAATTGAAGTTCTTCATCATTTAATGGCATCAGGGAGATATGCGTCTGACATCCGTAAAGCGGGCTATGCCGTTCCTCCTGATGGGGCTATTCGCTTGGATGGAGGAATTGACTCCATAGAGATAAAAGGAGACATCGATTTGAAAATCTCAAATCCTGGAAGGAATGAAGTCACTGTTTTATTTGAAACAACAGTAAAAGAGGAAAAAATAGATGTCTACTATATTTTAGATAATCAGTTAACCATAAAACGTAGTTACTATTCTAATATTAGTAATCAAAAAATAAAAGAGAGTGTGGACATCTCTCAAGCCGAAGAAGAGCGCCTATTAAAAATTGTTCAAAAAGAGCTTGAGGCTTTCATGGAAAAGATGTATCAGACTTTGTATGGATAGTTTGTTGTATTAGACTCAGGTGAGATGACAGGAGCAGCCTACACAGCTGGTAAAGATCTTTTTACAGAGATAATCATCCCCAGCATCAAGAAGTTGCAAGAAGCGATAGACGACAAGCCAGCACACTTTGAAGCTCAAGTGGTGGATAGGTAAAATTTCAGCTCTCAAATGAGGGCTTTTTTAGCTTTAAGTTTTAAAAAAAAAGTAAATATGATATACTAAAGAACGAATATTCTATTAGAATTAGGACAAGTAATATGAAACAAACAATTATTCTTTTATACGGCGGACGCAGTGCAGAACGTGAAGTGTCTGTATTGTCAGCTGAAAGTGTCATGCGTGCGGTCAACTACGACCGTTTCACAGTCAAGACTTTCTTCATCAGCCAGTCAGGTGATTTTATCAAAACACAGGAATTTAGCCAGACTCCAGGTCAAGAGGATCGTCTCATGACTAATGCGACTATTGACTGGGACAAGAAAATAGCGCCAAGTGCCATCTACGAAGAAGGTGCAGTGGTCTTTCCAGTTCTTCACGGTCCGATGGGAGAAGATGGCTCTGTTCAAGGATTCCTTGAAGTTTTGAAAATGCCCTATGTCGGCTGCAATATCTTGTCATCAAGCCTTGCCATGGACAAAATTACGACCAAGCGTGTTTTAGAATCTGTAGGGATTGCCCAAGTTCCTTATGTGGCCATCGTTGAAGGTGATGATGTGACTTCTAAAATCGCTGAAGTTGAAGAAAAATTGACTTATCCAGTCTTCACGAAACCGTCAAATATGGGTTCAAGTGTTGGTATTTCTAAGTCTGAAAACCAAGAAGAACTCCGTCAAGCTTTGGAACTTGCCTTCCAATATGACAGCCGTGTCTTAGTAGAGCAAGGGGTGAATGCTCGTGAAATCGAGGTTGGTCTCTTGGGCAACTACGATGTGAAGAGCACGCTTCCTGGTGAAGTGGTCAAGGATGTTGCCTTTTATGACTATGATGCCAAATATATCGATAACAAGATTACCATGGACATCCCAGCCAAGATTAGTGATGATGTGGTAGCTATCATGCGTCATAATGCACAAACAGCCTTCCGTGCAATCGGTGGCCTCGGTCTGTCTCGTTGTGATTTCTTCTATACAGATAAGGGCGAGATTTTCCTAAACGAGCTCAATACCATGCCAGGTTTCACCCAGTGGTCTATGTATCCACTACTTTGGGACAATATGGGAATCAGCTACCCAGAACTAATCGAGCATTTGGTTGACCTTGCTAAGCAAAGTTTTGACAAGCGCGAAGCGCATTTGCTATAAAAATGAAAGAGAGGGTAGAAGCCAGAACCGTCACCTGCCAGGTGAATGAAGTTCTCGGACTTCAACCCTTTTTAAAGGAGTAGAAATGAAACTTACAATTCACGAAATTGCTCAAGTTGTTGGAGCTAAAAATGATGTTTGTCTTTTTGCGGATGCTCAGTTAGAAAAGGCTGAGTTTGACAGTCGTTTGATTGGGACAGGTGATTTGTTTGTGCCACTTAAAGGTGCGCGTGATGGTCATGACTTTATCGAAACAGCTTTTGAAAATGGTGCAGCAGTAACCTTGTCTGAGAAAGAGGTTGCAAATCATCCCTACATTCTAGTAGACGACGTGCTGTCTGCCTTTCAAGCCCTCGCAGCCTACTATCTTGAAAAAACGGCTGTTGATGTCTTTGCAGTTACAGGTTCAAATGGCAAGACAACGACCAAGGATATGTTGGCGCATTTACTGTCAACAACCTACAAGACATACAAAACTCAGGGCAATTACAATAACGAAATTGGTCTTCCTTACACAGTTCTTCATATGCCAGATGATACTGAAAAGTTGGTCTTGGAAATGGGACAGGATCACCTAGGAGATATCCATCTTTTGTCTGAATTGGCTCATCCTAAGACAGCCATTGTGACCTTGGTTGGAGAGGCTCATTTGGCCTTTTTCAAAGACCGTTCGGAGATTGCTAAAGGGAAAATGCAAATTGCTGATGGTATGACACCAGGTTCTTTGCTTTTGGCACCAGCTGATCCGATTGTAGAGGACTACTTGCCTACAGATAAAAAAGTGGTCCGTTTTGGGCAAGGATCTGAGTTAGAAATCACAGACTTGGTAGAGCGCAAGGATAGTCTGACCTTTAAGGCGAATTTCTTGGGACAAGCCCTCGATTTGCCAGTGACAGGTAAGTACAATGCCACCAATGCTATGATTGCTGCTTATGTGGCTCTACAAGAAGGAGTTTCAGAGGAGCAAATTCATCAGGCCTTCCAGAACCTAGAATTGACGCGTAACCGTACTGAGTGGAAGAAAGCAGCCAATGGAGCAGATATCCTGTCAGATGTCTACAATGCCAATCCAACTGCTATGAAGTTGATTTTGGAGACATTCTCTGCCATCCCAGCTAATGAAGGGGGCAAGAAAATCGCTGTCTTAGCGGACATGAAGGAACTTGGTGACCAGTCTGTTCAACTCCATAACCAGATGATTTTGAGCCTCTCGCCAGATGTGCTGGATACCGTTATTTTCTACGGAGAAGACATTGCCGAATTGGCACAACTGGCTAGTCAAATGTTCCCAATCGGTCATGTATTCTACTTTAAGAAAACTGCGAGCGAAGATCAATTTGAAGACCTTGTCAAGCAAGTTAAGGAAAGACTCGGTGCCAATGACCAAATTTTGCTCAAAGGATCGAACTCCATGAATCTAGCCAAGCTGGTAGAAAGTTTAGAAAATGAATGCAAGTGATTTTACCAAGTATCTGCAAAGAATGCTAGCCATTACGGATACTGGATTAACCTTTACAAAAGATCCTTTCGACCGTGAGCGCTACGAGGACTTGCGAAGTCTGTTATCTGAAATGTTGAATCAGGTATCAGACCTCGATGCAGAAGAAGTGGCAGAAGTCATGAAACCGACTTCCGCTTATGCAACTCCTCTGATGGATGTCCGTGCTTGGATTGTTGAGGATGAAAAAGTCTGTTTAGTTAGAGGAAAAGGGGAGGATAGTTGGGCTTTGCCAGGTGGATTTGGTGAAGTCGGCTACTCTCCAACCGAAAATATTCTTAAAGAAATTGAAGAAGAAACTGGTTTTACAGCAAAAGCTGAAAGGTTACTTGCAGTTTTTGATACCAATCGTTTCCAACTACAGAGCAAACAATATGCAAAGTTTGTCTTTGAATGTCAACTTCTTGACGGACAATTTCAAGAAAATCAAGAAATTGCTGACCTTCAATTTTTTGCCATTGACCAATTGCCGGCCTTATCTGAAAAACGCATCACCAAGGAGCAAATGGAGATTCTTTGGCAAGTTTATAGAGGACAAAGAGACCAATATGTCGATTAGTTTGTGCTAGAGAAGTCGACAAATCAAAAAAGGGTGTCTGTAAAGTGCATTTCTGCAATACAAATGATATAATAGGTTGCGAATTTAAGACGCAAGTGTTCTATGAATAGCATAGAATCAAGTTTTTTCAAAAAATTTAAAAGCTGGAGAAAGTGAATTTTTTACTGCCTCTAGCTAGATGAACGAGGAATAGAATATGAATTTGTGGGATAAATTATTTACCACGCAGATATCAGAACCGCCCCAGTTTGAACTCCACTGGTATATTGGTTTATTATGTTTACTGGCCTTTACTTTCTACGCTTCTTATCGTTTTCGCGACAAAGTGGCTTACCAACGATTTATTCAGATTCTTCAATCTGTTCAACTGATTGTTCTGTATGGCTGGTATTGGGGAAACCATCTGCCCCTGTCAGAAAGTTTGCCCTTCTATCATTGCCGTGTAGCCATGTTTGTCTTGCTCCTGATCCCGGGGACCTCTAAGTACAAGCAATACTTTGCCCTTTTAGGAACCTTTGGGGCAACAGCGGCTCTGACTTATCCACTATTTGACCCCTACCCATTTCCACACGTGACTATCCTGTCCTTCATTATCGGACATGTGGCACTTTTGGGAAATGCACTTTTATACTTGTTTAAAAACTATGAAGCTTCCCTGCTCAACTTCAAAAATGTAGCGGTGATTACCTTCACCTTGAACGCTTTGATATGGGTTGTTAATTTAGTTGTCAGTGGGGATTATGGTTTCTTAACAAGACCGCCACTTGTTGGGAATCACGGACAACTTTTGAATTACCTTATTGTTTCGAGCGTTATCGTGATAGCAATTTGCGTAACAGCAAAATTGCTAGAGATTTTTTTACAGCAAAAATCGGAAGAATTTATTCAAGAGAAGGTCTAAATAGACCTTCTTTTTTTGATGGGTTATAAATATTATCGAATTGTTGACAAGAACATCAAAAACTTTTTCCAGAAGAAAAAGTTTCTAATATTTTCTCAAAAAACATGCAGGAAATTTACGAAAAACTAAGCATGATTAGTTTTTTTGTGTTATAATATTCTTTGAATAGCTATGCCCAAACATAGTTATTAAATAGAAGTGAGAAACTTGGAAGACAGAGAGGATGCGATGTAATGACTAGAGATGGTTTTTTTACAGGCTTAGATATCGGAACTAGCTCGATTAAAGTGCTAGTAGCTGAGCATAGAGATGGCGAAGTAAATGTAATTGGTGTTAGTAACGCCAAAAGTAAAGGTGTAAAAGACGGAATTATTGTTGATATTGAAGCAGCTGCTTCAGCAATCAAATCCGCAATCACACAGGCAGAAGAGAAAGCAGGCATTTCTATCAAGTCTGTCAACGTTGGTCTTCCAGCAAATCTCTTGCAGGTCGAACCAACACAAGGAATGATTCCTGTAACATCAGATACAAAAGAAATCACAGATCAGGATGTTGAAGATGTTGTTAAGTCAGCTTTGACAAAGAGCATGACTCCTGATCGTGAAGTGATTACCTTCATTCCAGAAGAATTCATCGTGGATGGTTTCCAAGGAATCCGTGACCCTCGTGGTATGATGGGTTTTCGCTTGGAAATGCGTGGTCTGCTTTACACAGGTCCTCGTACGATTCTACACAATCTTCGCAAGACAGTTGAGCGTGTAGGTATCCAGGTTGATAATGTGATTATTTCACCTTTGGCAATCGTGAACTCAGTTCTCAATGAAGGCGAACGTGAATTTGGTGCGACTGTCATTGACATGGGTGGAGGTCAGACTACTGTAGCGACTATCCGCAATCAAGAATTGCAATTCACCAACATCTACCAAGAAGGTGGAGATTACGTTACAAAAGACATCTCTAAAGTCTTGAAAACATCTCAAAAGATTGCAGAAAGTTTGAAACTGAACTATGGTGAAGCTTATGTTCCGCTAGCAAGTAACGAAACTTTCCAAGTTGAAGTAATTGGTGAAGTAGAGCCTGTTGAAGTGACAGAAAGCTACTTGGCAGAAATTATCTCAGCACGCATCAAACATATCTTTGACCAAATCAAACAAGAGTTGGAAAGAAGACACTTGTTGGATTTGCCAGGAGGTATCGTCCTTATCGGTGGAAATGCAATTTTGCCGGGCGTTGTCGAATTAGCCCAAGAAGTATTTGGTGTTCGAGTAAAACTCTATGTTCCAAATCAGGTTGGAATTCGCAACCCTGCATTTGCTCACGTAATTAGTTTATCTGAGTTTGCTGGTAAATTGACTGAAGTCAATCTTCTTGCTCAAAAAGCAGTTAAAGGAGATGAATTCCTTCGTCAAAAACCAATCAACTTTGGCATTCCAAATCAACGTTTGAATCCTGTGGCGCAACCAAGCCCAACACAGACAACTCCAGTTGAAACTGTACAGGAAACTCCAGTTGCTCCCAAGGAAGAATTCCAAGCAAGTTCTCAAAGTAAACCGAAGCTAACAGAACGTTTCCGTGGTTTAATCGGAAGCATGTTTGATGAATAAAAGAGGATAAGAAATTATGACATTTTCATTTGATACAGCAGCAGCTCAAGGCGCAGTTATTAAGGTAATTGGTGTCGGTGGTGGTGGTGGTAACGCCATCAACCGCATGGTTGACGAAGGTGTTGCTGGTGTAGAATTTATCGCAGCCAACACTGATGTACAAGCACTTAGCAGTACGAAAGCAGAAACCGTTATCCAACTTGGTCCCAAATTGACTCGTGGTTTGGGTGCTGGAGGTCGTCCAGAAGTTGGACGTAAAGCTGCAGAAGAAAGCGAAGAAGCTTTGACGGAAGCAATCAGCGGTGCAGACATGGTCTTCATCACTGCTGGTATGGGTGGTGGATCTGGTACAGGTGCTGCCCCTGTTATTGCACGTATCGCTAAAGATCTTGGTGCTCTTACAGTTGGTGTTGTGACACGTCCTTTCGGATTTGAAGGAAGCAAACGTGGTCAGTACGCTGTAGAAGGAATTAATGAACTTCGCGAGCATGTTGATACTTTGTTGATTATCTCTAACAATAACTTACTTGAAATTGTTGACAAGAAAACACCGCTTCTTGAAGCTCTTAGTGAAGCAGATAACGTTCTTCGCCAAGGTGTTCAAGGGATTACTGACTTGATCACGAACCCAGGATTGATTAACCTTGACTTTGCTGACGTGAAGACTGTAATGGCAAACAAAGGGAATGCCCTTATGGGTATCGGTATTGGTAGTGGTGAAGAGCGCGTTGTTGAAGCAGCTCGTAAAGCAATTTACTCTCCACTTCTTGAAACAACTATCGATGGCGCCGAAGATGTGATTGTCAACGTTACTGGTGGTCTTGATTTAACTTTGATTGAAGCAGAAGAAGCTTCAGAAATCGTCAATCAAGCAGCTGGCAAAGGTGTAAACATCTGGCTTGGAACATCTATCGACGAAAGCATGAAGGATGAAATCCGTGTGACTGTTGTAGCGACAGGTGTTCGTCAAGAACGACTAGAAAAAGTAGTCGGGTCTGCTACCAACCAACCAGTTGGTCGACCATCAACTAAAACTCCACAAGCACATACATTTGACCGTCAATTCGACTTGGAAGAGACAGCAGAACTGCCTAAATCAAGTTCACGTCGCTTTGAAACCAACCAAGCATCTGCTTTTGGAGATTGGGACTTGCGCCGTGAGTCAATTGTTCGCCAAACAGATCCCGTTGTTTCACCAGTTGAACGCTTTGAAACACCAGTTTCACAAGATGAGGATGAATTGGATACACCTCCATTCTTCAAAAATCGTTAATCAATGAATTTGAAAAAAAATACTGAATTAGTTTTTCAGCAAATTGCTGATGCTAGTCAAAAAGCCAACCGTAATCTAGATGCTGTTTCAGTAATCGCAGTGACAAAATATGTAGATGTACAAACAGCGGAAGCCTTGCTTCCACTTGGCATCCATCATATCGGTGAAAATCGAGTTGATAAATTTTTAGAAAAATATCAGGCCTTGAAAGATTACCCAGTCACTTGGCATTTAATAGGAACACTACAGAGACGGAAAGTAAAAGAAGTAATCCCATATGTGGATTACTTTCATGCTTTAGACTCCCTAAAGTTAGCACAGGAAATTCAAAAGAGAACAGATCATGTTATCAAGTGTTTCTTGCAGGTTAATATTTCTGGGGAAGAAAGCAAGCATGGGTTTTCAAAAGAAGAATTGCTAGAACTTTTGCCAGAATTGGCTAAGTTAGATCAGATTGAGTATGTTGGTTTAATGACCATGGCTCCTTTTGAGGCAGACAGTGATGAATTGAAAGAAATTTTCAAGGATACGCAGGCTCTGCAAGCAGAAATTAGAGAAAAACAAATCCCTAATATGCCGATGACAGAGCTAAGTATGGGAATGAGTCGTGATTTTAAAGAAGCGATTCAGTTCGGCTCAACCTTTGTTCGAATCGGTACAGCATTTTTTAAATAGGAGAGAGCTATGTCTTTAAAAGATAGATTCGATAAATTTATAGATTATTTTACAGAAGATGGGGAAGAAACGACTAACTACCAGACTCAACAAGAGGAAACAGTTAGCCCAGCCATCTCATCTTCTAAAGAATTACCAGCACCTGCTCAGTCAGGATTAGCAAAAGATGCGAATATTACTCGTCTCCATGCTCGTCAACAAGAGTTGGCAAAACAAAACCATCACTCAGATGAGAAAGTGACGATTGATGTTCGTTATCCAAGAAAGTATGAGGATGCAACTGAGATTGTTGATTTGTTAACTGGAAATGAAAGCATCTTGATTGATTTCCAATACATGACAGAAGTACAAGCGCGCCGCTGCCTTGATTACTTGGACGGAGCCCGCCATGTCTTAGCTGGGAATATGAAAAAAGTTGCGAGTACGATGTATCTATTGACGCCTGTCAACGTTATCGTGAATATTGAGGATATCAAACTTCCAGACGAATCACAAGGTGCCGAGTTCGGCTTTGATATTAAACGAAATAGAGCAAGATAATGATTTTCTTAATCCGTTTAATTCAAAATGCAGTTAGCATTTACTCCATCATTCTCGTTGCATTTGCTCTTCTTTCATGGTTTCCAAATGCCTATGAAAGTCAACTAGGTCGCTTAGTCATCAGACTTACTCGTCCAGTTATCGAGCCACTTCGTAAGCTCAATTTACAATTTGCTGGTCTTGATTTTACGGTTTGGGCCGCGTTGATTCTGATCCAGTTTCTTGGAAATATCTTAACACGACTAGTGCTATTACTATGACAGTAAATCGATCCATTTATCAGCATTTTTCCCAATATGATATTCCTTTTATTGACAAGGGGATAGAGTGGATCAAGCGGGTAGAAGATACATATGTACCGGTGCTTACTCCTTTTATCAATCCCCATCAGGAACAGATTTTAAGGGTGCTTGCTGGGACATATGAACTGGGTTGCCAAAGTAGTGGTGATTTTCTCCCGACGGAGTCGGTTCGTGTTCTTCTGTATCCAGATTACTTTGAACCGGAAATATCAGACTTTGAAATGACCTTGTTAGAAATTTGCTATCCGAGCAAGTTTGAACAGCTGAGCCATGGAAAAATATTGGGAACAATCATCAACCAGCTAGGAATTGACCGTAAATTATTTGGTGATATCTTGGTAGATGAAAAGAGAGCACAGATTTTTGTCAATCGTGATTTTATTCCTCTTTTTCAGGATGGAATAAGAAAGATTGGCAGACTTCCTGTATCGCTGGAGGAACGTCCTTTTACCGATAGGATTATATCTAAAATTGACTTTAGAGAACGAGAAATTTTAGTTTCGAGTTTTCGATTGGATGCCCTCTTATCAAGTGCCTTGAAATTATCTAGAAATCAAACCAGTCAACTAATTGAGAAAAAATCTGTTCAGGTAAACTATCATCTGGTTGAAAAATCTGATTACCAGGTTGCCGTTGGAGATTTGATCAGTGTGAGAAAGTTTGGTCGTCTAAAAGTTGTTAAAGACAATGGACAGACAAAAAAAGACAAGATAAAATTAAGCATTCAATTATTATTAAGTAAGTGAGGAAAAGTATGCCAATTACATCGTTAGAAATTAAAGATAAAACCTTTGGTACAAGATTTAGAGGTTTTGACCCAGAAGAAGTAGATGAATTTCTTGATATCGTTGTTCGTGACTATGAAGATTTGGTTCGTAGTAATCACGACAAAGAGACACACATCAAGAGTTTGGAAGAACGTTTGTCTTACTTTGATGAGATGAAAGATTCCTTGAGTCAGTCAGTTTTGATTGCTCAAGATACTGCGGAGCGTGTCAAACAGGCTGCTCAAGAACGTTCAAACAATATTATTCAACAAGCTGAACAAGACGCTCAGCGTTTGCTAGAAGAAGCAAAATACAAGGCAAATGAAATTCTCCGTCAGGCAACAGATAATGCTAAGAAAGTGGCTGTTGAGACAGAAGAGTTGAAGAACAAGAGTCGTGTATTCCATCAGCGTCTTAAGTCAACGATTGAAAGTCAGTTAGCTATTGTTGAATCATCTGATTGGGAAGATATTCTTCGCCCTACAGCTACTTACCTTCAGACAAGTGATGAAGCTTTTAAAGAGGTAGTTGGTGAAGTTTTGGGTGATGTAGTATCCATTCAACCAGAGGAAGAGCCAATTGATATGACTCGTCAATTCACTCCAGAAGAGGTAGCAGAGTTGCAAGCTCGTATCGAGGCAGGCAATAAAGAATTGGCTGAATTTGAAGCCCAACAAAATCAACATACAGAAGAACTTGTCCAGCATGAAGAGTCAGTTGAAGTAGAAGCTACTGCAGCAACTGAGGAAGATGCAAACAAAGAATCTGTTCTTATCCTATAAAAAATGTGAGAACAAGATCTAACCAACTATATTTTCAGCGAGCGGGAGATGGTGTGAGCCCTGCAATCCCTAGTCGTTAGATTATCCTCTCAACGAATCCAGTCTGAAAACAGTAAGACTGGACGTTCCCCACGTTACGGGAAAAGAGGAAAAGAGACACAGTCTTTTTTCGAACAAAGGTGGTACCACGATTTTCGTCCTTTTTGGAAGTCGTGGTTTTTAATTTGTTAATATTTATAAAGGAGATACCATGAAACTCAAAGATACCCTTAACCTTGGGAAAACAGCTTTCCCAATGCGTGCAGGACTTCCTACCAAAGAGCCACTCTGGCAAAAGGAATGGGAAGATGCAAAACTTTACCAACGTCGTCAAGAATTGAACCAAGGAAAACCGCATTTCACCTTGCATGATGGACCTCCATATGCAAACGGAAATATCCACGTTGGACATGCCATGAACAAGATTTCTAAAGATATTATTGTTCGTTCGAAGTCTATGTCAGGATTTTACGCCCCTTATATCCCAGGTTGGGATACACATGGTCTGCCAATCGAGCAAGTTTTGGCGAAACAGGGTGTTAAACGCAAAGAAATGGACTTGGTTGAGTACTTGAAACTTTGCCGTGACTATGCTCTTTCTCAAGTAGATAAACAACGAGAAGACTTTAAACGTTTGGGTGTTTCTGGTGACTGGGAAAATCCTTATGTGACCTTGACTCCAGACTATGAAGCGGCTCAAATCCGTGTCTTTGGTGAAATGGCTAAGAAAGGCTACATCTACCGTGGTGCCAAGCCGGTTTACTGGTCATGGTCATCTGAGTCAGCTCTTGCAGAAGCGGAAATTGAATACCATGACTTGCTTTCAACTTCCCTTTACTATGCTAACCGCGTCAAAGATGGCAAAGGTGTCCTAGATACAGATACTTATATCGTCGTATGGACAACTACACCATTTACTATCACAGCATCTCGTGGTTTGACAGTTGGAGCAGATATTGATTATGTATTGGTACAACCAGCTGGCGAATCTCGTAAGTTTGTGGTTGCTTCAGAATTACTGAATAGTCTTTCTGAGAAATTTGGCTGGGCTGATGTTCAGGTCTTGGCGACCTACCGTGGTCAAGAATTGAATAAAATTGTGACAGCTCACCCATGGGATACAGATGTAGATGAGTTGGTGATCCTCGGTGACCATGTTACGACTGACTCTGGTACTGGTATTGTCCATACAGCCCCTGGTTTTGGTGAGGACGACTACAATGTCGGTGTTGCTAACGGCCTTGAAGTTGCTGTAACAGTTAACGAACGCGGTATTATGATGGCCAATGCTGGCTCTGACTTTGAAGGTCAATTCTATGACAAGGTTGTACCAACTGTTATCGAAAAACTTGGTGATTTGCTCCTTGCTCAAGAAGAAATATCCCACTCATACCCATTTGACTGGCGTACGAAAAAACCAATCATCTGGCGTGCAGTACCACAATGGTTTGCCTCTGTATCTAAATTCCGCCAAGAAATCTTGGATGAAATTGAAAAAGTGAAATTCCACTCAGAATGGGGT
Organism: Streptococcus oralis SK304; assembly: GCF_000287715.1. Taxonomy (GTDB): domain Bacteria; phylum Bacillota; class Bacilli; order Lactobacillales; family Streptococcaceae; genus Streptococcus; species Streptococcus oralis_Y. Next base: position 14,835 of record NZ_ALJN01000001.1, read on the forward strand.
AAAGTTCGTCTTTACAACATGATTCGCGACCGTGGCGACTGGGTTATCTCTCGTCAACGTGCTTGGGGTGTTCCACTTCCAATCTTCTATGCTGAAGATGGTACAGCAATCATGACAGCTGAAACGATCGAGCACGTGGCTCAACTCTTTGAGGAATACGGCTCTATCATCTGGTGGGAACGTGATGCCAAAGAACTCTTGCCAGAAGGATTTAGCCACCCAGGTTCACCAAATGGCGAGTTCAAGAAAGAAACAGACATCATGGATGTATGGTTTGACTCAGGTTCATCATGGAATGGAGTAGTGGTCAACCGTCCAGAACTCAAATATCCAGCGGACCTCTACCTAGAAGGCTCTGACCAATACCGTGGTTGGTTCAACTCTTCACTCATCACATCTGTTGCCAACCATGGCGTAGCGCCATACAAACAAATCTTATCACAAGGTTTTGCCCTTGATGGTAAAGGTGAGAAGATGTCTAAATCCCTTGGGAATACCATTGCTCCAAGTGATGTTGAAAAACAATTTGGTGCGGAAATTTTGCGTCTCTGGGTGACAAGTGTTGACTCAAGCAACGACGTGCGTATCTCTATGGATATCTTGAGCCAAGTCTCTGAAACTTACCGTAAGATCCGTAACACTCTTCGTTTCTTGATTGCCAATACATCTGACTTTAACCCAGCTCAAGACGCAGTGGCTTACGATGAGCTTCGTTCTGTTGATAAGTACATGACCATTCGCTTTAACCAGCTTGTGAAAACGATTCGTGATGCTTATGCTGACTTTGAATTCTTAACAATTTACAAGGCCTTGGTGAACTTTATCAACGTTGATTTGTCAGCCTTCTACCTTGATTTTGCCAAAGATGTTGTCTACATCGAAGGTGCCAAATCACTCGAACGCCGTCAAATGCAAACAGTCTTCTATGACATTCTTGTCAAAATCACCAAACTCTTGACACCAATCCTGCCTCACACTGCAGAAGAAATCTGGTCATATCTTGAGTTTGAAGCTGAAGACTTTGTTCAGTTGTCAGAACTGCCAGAAGCTGAAACTTTTGCCAACCAAGAAGAAATCTTGGATACATGGGTAGCTTTCATGGACTTCCGTGGACAAGCCCAAAAAGCCTTGGAAGAAGCTCGTAATGCCAAAGTAATCGGTAAATCGCTTGAAGCACACTTGACAGTTTATCCAAATGAAGTGGTGAGAACACTTCTTGGAGCATTGGATAGCAATGTGGCTCAACTTTTGATCGTGTCAGAATTGACCATCGCTGAAGGTACAGCTCCAGAGAGTGCAGTAAGCTTTGAAGATGTAGCCTTTACAGTTGAACGCGCTGCAGGTGAAGTATGTGACCGCTGCCGTCGTATCGATCCAACTACTGCAGAACGTAGCTACCATGCAGTTATCTGTGACCACTGTGCAAGCATCGTAGAAGAAAACTTTGCGGACGCTGTCGCAGAAGGATTTGAAGCCAAATAATCAGAATAGACTGAGAAAGGTCGCTAAAATCATAAAAAACGCATAATATCAAGAGTTCAAGTGCTTTGATATTATGCGTTTTATCATGGGAAAATTTACTAGTCCATTTCTTCAAATGAAGTTCTTCCTGGCCTGTCCGTGTAGATAATTAACATAATCAACTATTCAGTTTTCTCATAATTTTATATTTCTACTAATTATAAAGAGACTATAGAACTTAAAATTATTTTTGAAAATCAATATTTATTATAAAATTTTATAAGATTGTTTAATTTTTAGATAAATTATGATAGAATAATACCTATAAAAATTTTAAGGAGATTATTATGAAAACAAATACACTTGCTCGTGTTAACGCTATTTTTGGTCTTATTTCAGGAATTATATTGCTTTTAGCGCCAGTTATCATGTTTATCATGGCTGTTGGAGCTGCTGCGGCAACTGAAGACGCAGATGTAACGGTTGGGACATTGACAGGGCTCTCAATTATTTTGTCATTGGTTAAAATTGCTGTTTTAGTATTGGGAATTGTGGCTATTGTTTATTATAAAGATGATGAACGTGTTACGAATGCACCTTCTGTTTTGCTCATTGTAGGTGGTGCGGTCGGCTTGATTCCATTTTTGGGATGGGTAGGTGGAATTCTAACCATTATTGGTGGTTCACTTTACTTTGGAACATTGAAAAAATTTGTAATTGAAGAGTAGTAGTTTTCCAATTATTTTTTGGGGACTATTTCATCCTCTATCGAGAACAATTATGATAGTGCGATAAAGAGAAGACTGATAAGCTCTTCTCTTTTTAGTTGATTTTAACTAGCTTTTTTGTGAAAAATTGTGTAAAATAGAATAGATAAACGAGGGAAACCTCGAAAAATAAAAGGAGAATCCATCTAATGGTAAAATTGGTTTTTGCTCGCCACGGTGAGTCTGAATGGAACAAAGCTAACCTTTTCACTGGTTGGGCTGATGTTGATTTGTCTGATAAAGGAACACAACAAGCGATTGACGCTGGTAAATTGATCAAGGAAGCTGGTATCGAATTTGACCAAGCTTACACTTCAGTATTGAAACGTGCGATTAAAACAACAAATTTGGCTCTTGAAGCTGCTGACCAACTCTGGGTTCCAGTTGAAAAATCATGGCGCTTGAACGAACGTCACTACGGTGGTTTGACTGGTAAAAACAAAGCTGAAGCTGCTGAACAATTTGGTGATGAGCAAGTTCATATCTGGCGCCGTTCATACGATGTATTGCCTCCTGCAATGCCTCATGATGACGAATACTCAGCACATACTGACCGTCGTTACGCTTCACTTGACGATTCAGTCATTCCAGATGCTGAAAACTTGAAAGTGACTTTGGAACGTGCCCTTCCATTCTGGGAAGACAAAATCGCTCCAGCACTTAAAGATGGTAAAAACGTATTCGTAGGAGCTCACGGTAACTCAATCCGTGCCCTTGTGAAACACATCAAACACTTGTCAGATGATGAAATCATGGGTGTAGAAATCCCTAACTTCCCACCATTGGTATTCGAATTCGACGAAAAATTGAACGTCGTAAAAGAATACTATCTTGGAAAATAATCTATAAACAGAAAGCCTAGGATTCCTAGGCTTTTTGTTTTTGCTTCTGGTTTCCAACTAGTTGAAAAAGCGTTATAATGATAATAGGAAGTAATTTGTTTGAGAGAAGGTGTGTCTGATGGCTTATATTGAGATGAAACACAGCTACAAGCGTTACCAGGTTGGGGATACAGAGATTGTGGCTAATCGTGATGTGAATTTTGAAATTGAAAAAGGGGAGCTGGTTATCATACTTGGTGCTTCAGGTGCTGGAAAATCAACCGTTCTCAATCTTTTAGGAGGTATGGATACCAATGATGAGGGGGAGATTTGGATTGATGGTGCCAATATTGCCAACTATAGTTCGCACCAACGAACAAACTATCGTCGTGAAGATGTAGGCTTTGTTTTTCAATTTTACAATCTGGTCTCCAATCTGACAGCCAAGGAAAATGTGGAACTGGCTTCAGAAATCGTGACAGATGCCTTGGATCCAGAGCAAGTGCTCAAAGATGTAGGTCTGGCTCATCGCCTGAATAACTTTCCAGCCCAGCTTTCTGGAGGGGAGCAACAGCGAGTCTCCATTGCACGCGCTATAGCCAAAAATCCTAAAATCTTCCTTTGTGATGAACCGACAGGTGCCTTGGATTACCAGACGGGGAAGCAAGTCTTGAAGATTCTCCAAGATATATCTAGTCAAAAAGGAGCAACGGTGATTATCGTGACCCACAATGGCGCGCTAGCTCCTATTGCAGAGCGGGTGATTCACATGCGCGATGCTACGGTTAAGAGTATGACAATCAATGAGCATCCGCAGGATATCGATACATTGGAGTATTAGCATGAAAAAAACGTATCGGAAAGACCTATTTCAGTCGGTGATTGCTTCCAAGGGACGCTTTGTTTCTATCCTGACCTTGATGATGCTGGGTTCTTTAGCTCTAGTAGGACTCAAAGTGACCAGTCCAAATATGGAACGCACGGCTGAGGATTATCTCCGTAAAGCCAATACTTTGGATCTGGCAGTGATAGCTGATTATGGCTTGGACAAAGAAGATCAGGAGGAACTAAAGACCCTTTAAGGAGCAAGTGTTGAGTTTGGCTATATGGCAGACCTAACCGTTGAAAATAGCGAAGATGCGGTTCGACTTTATTCCAAGCCTGAGGGTATTTCAACCTTCCAAGTGACGGAAGGTCAACTGCCAGAAGCTGATGAGGAAATTGCCCTAGCCGACTTCTGGAAAGACCGCTATCAGATTGGGCAGACCATTACCTTTACTAAGAAAGAAGAAAAGTCCATCGTAAAATCCCAAACTTTTACAATTACTGGATTTGTTCAGTCGGGTGAGATTCTTTCTAAAGAAGATTTAGGAAGTGCTAGTAGTGGAAATGGCAACCTGACTGGCTATGGAGTAATTTTACCCAGTCAGTTTGACTCAGATGTTTATAGTATTGCGCGTGTGCGCTATGACGATTTAAAAAATCTGGATACTTTTTCATCAGACTATAAGACCAAACGAACCCAACATCAGGAAGAGTTGCAAGACTTACTTGTCGATAATGGTCAAAAAAGATTGGCAAGTATCAAAGCAAATAGGCAAAAGAGCCTGGAAGAGGGGAAAGAACAGCTCCAAACGGCTGAAAGCAACCTTGAAAATGGCAAGAGTCAGTTAGAGCAGGCTGAAAATCGCTTGAAAACGCAAGAAGAACAAGCGACCGCTTTACCAGAACCACAAAAGAGTCAAGCCAAGGGACAGCTGACAAAAGCTAAGGGAGAACTGGCGACAAAAAAAGAAAAGTTGGCTCAGACAGAGAGTGATCTATCTAAGGAAAAAGAGAAGCTAGAACAGCGCCAGAAAGAGCTTGATGAACTGGCAGAGCCGAAATACCACGTATACAATCGCGAAACCATGCCAGGTGGTCAAGGCTACCTCATGTACAGCAATGCATCATCAAGCATTCGTTCAGTCGGGAATATCTTCCCAGTGGTGCTATATATGGTCGCCGCAATGGTGACCTTTACAACGATGACTCGCTTTGTGGATGAAGAGCGTACCAATGCTGGTATTTTCAAGGCCCTAGGTTACCGGAATCAAGATATAGTTGCCAAGTTTGTCCTCTATGGTTTTCTTGCAGGAACTGTAGGAACCATACTTATTGGACATTATCTTCTTGCAGGGGTGATTTCGGATGTTATAACAGCTGGGATGGTCGTTGGGAAAAGTCAGGAGTATTTTTACTGGTCTTATAGCCTCCTTGCCCTAGCTTTAAGTTGGGTATCCAGCGTTTTGCCGGCTTATCTGGTAGCGCGGAGGGAATTACACGATGAAGCAGCCCAACTCTTACTTCCCAAACCTCCCGTTAAGGGATCAAAGATTTTGCTGGAACGTCTGAGCTTTATTTGGAGTCGTTTGAGTTTTACTCATAAGGTTACGGCAAGAAATATTTTCCGTTATAAGCAACGGATGTTGATGACCATTTTTGGAGTTGCAGGTTCGGTTGCTCTCCTATTTGCAGGTCTTGGCATTCAGTCATCTTTGGGAGGAGTTTCCGAGCGCCAATTTGAACAAATCCAGCAATACCAGATGATTGTAGCGGAAAAGAGCAGTGCGAGTGAGCAAGAAAAAACAGATCTAGAAAGTGCCTTGCAAGCTGAATCGATCCACACTTATCAAAAGATTTACTCTAAATCCATTGAAAAAGATTTTAAAGGAAAAGCAGGACTTCAAACGATCACCATGATGGTCACAAACAGAGAAGATTTCAAACCCTTTATCGCATTAGAGGAGAATGGGCAAGAGGTGCATGTCATTGATGGAGCGGTCGTGAGTCAAAAATTAGCCCAACTAGCAGGTGTTACGGTTGGGGACGAGCTGGAGCTTGATGGGAAGAAAATCAAGGTCGCGGCTATTTCTGAAAACTATGTTGGACACTTTGTTTATCTCAACCGAGCGACATACGAACAAGTCTACGGTACCAGTCCACAAGACAATACCTACCTAGTAAAATTAAAAGATCCAACACCTTCCAATACGGAGAAAGAAGCTGCTATCTTTATGGAAAAAGCAGCTGTTTCTGGGGTCGTCCAAAATGCGACTGCCATCCATCTCTTTGAATCCGTGGCTAGTTCTCTCAATAAAACCATGGCCATCCTTGTCCTTGTTTCCGTTTTACTAGCCATTGTCATTCTTTACAATCTCACCAATATCAATGTGGCAGAACGTATCCGTGAACTTTCCACTATTAAGGTTCTCGGTTTCCATAATAAAGAAGTGACCTTCTATATCTACCGTGAGACTATGGTGCTGTCCCTTGTGGGAATTGCTCTCGGTTTGGTAGCTGGCCACTATTTACATCAATTTTTGATTCAAATGATTTCACCAGCCACCATACTCTTTTATCCTCAGGTCAGCTGGGAAGTCTATGCTCTTCCAATCATCGCAGTGACTGTGATTTTAGCCTTACTAGGTCTCTTTGTCAATCGCCACTTGAGAAAAGTAGATATGCTCGAAGCTCTGAAATCAGTAGAGTAATTCACGGTTTTAAACAGTAAATCAGTTGACAAAGTCCCTGCTTCTTGGTAGAATAAGAACTGTCGTAAAGACAAATAACTTCTTCTTGGTTACAGGCATGCCAACCTGTCACTCGGATGAAGCCAAATAAAAAGGAGAAACATCATGGCAATCTCAAAAGAGAAAAAAAATGAAATCATCGCACAATATGCACGTCACGAAGGTGATACAGGTTCAGTAGAGGTTCAAGTTGCTGTCCTTACTTGGGAAATCAACCACCTTAACGAACACATCAAACAACACAAAAAAGACCACGCTACTTACCGTGGATTGATGAAGAAAATCGGTCGCCGTCGTAACTTGCTTGCATACTTGCGTAAGAACGACGTTAACCGTTACCGTGAGTTAATCAACTCTCTAGGGCTTCGTCGTTAATCTGCTTTATTTTCCACTTACATTGCGTTGTCACCTTACCTCGATATACTCAAGTATAATCTTCGGTTACGGTTCCTAGCACTGTAAGGTAAAATTAACCAGATCATCTCCCTTTGGGGAGATTTTTTGTTTTACTAACATTTTCGTACAATCTTCGACTTGTCGCCTAGTCTATAAACGTTTTATCCAGCAAGAATTATGATGCTAAGGGCGTTAAAAATCCGTACGAAAATAGGGAAACGACACAATGTTCGATGAACACAAGGAGTTTCATCTTTTTCACTATAAGGTTTTTCTATTATCTAAATATAGTATAAACTAGGGCTTGTATTCAAAACATGGTATAATAGGCCTATATAGCTAAATGAAGTGAACTATCACTAGGGATTCGAGAAAAGGATAGAACAGTCATGTCAACAGTAAAAAGTGATCTAAATATTGCGCAAACCTATGCGAGTCAGCTTAAAAATGCTTGTCAATCGTTAACAGCAATTGCTGTGGCTAGTCAAGATGACCTAACGACCCTTCAAGGGAATAACAAAGCCCATCAATGTCTGACAAAGTCTCAAAATCTAGCTAGTCAGATTTCGGCAGCTGTCACCCTGACTTCCGAACGACTGCACTCTGTAGCGAGTGATTTTGAGGCGCTAGATGAAGCTGCGGCCAATGATTTTAGGAGTCATACATGAGCACGTTAGATGAGTTGAAGAAAAGAGAGCGAGACCTCTTGTACCAGCTAGAAGACAATGGAAAAGAGAAATATCGCACCAAAGCACTGATAGAAACCTTTGAAGGATATGATAGAGCTAGCCACCGTTATCAAAGTGATTTGTGGGAGGCGGCCTATCAGAGCCGATATGCAGGGCAGTTGGAAGAAACGCTCCTGCAAAGAAACCAACTTAAAAACCAAATCTTTGAGGACCTCAGCTATCACATGGATGATTTGAAAAAAGAAAAATTCCGGTTAGAGGGAGACTTGGATGCGGTTTACTATGAAAGACGCAAGGAACTAGAAAGAGAGGAGGAGAAACGACATGGGCATTGATATGTATTTGGAACAATCACAACTACAAAGTTCGAGTGTAGCGACCATGTGCCAATCTCAGGTGGAGGCTTATCAAGATTTGCAATCAGCCATTCAAAAGTTTTCAGAGGACACAGAGAGTCTAAAGGGAGATGCTTATGATTCGGCTAGAAGTTTTTTTGCAAGTGTCTTATTGCCCTTGAGTAAAGGGGGCCAACTCTATGCAGAAACCTTCTCTCAAGCTATCAAGAAATTGTCAGAAGATTACCAAACGATGGTCGACAGCAAGAGTTGGCGCGAGGATGATTTGCTTGATAAGATCTGCCAGGAAGAGCAAATGATTGCCTATCTAGATGAAGTCAACCAATCCCTTTCTAGATTAACCATGGATAGTGAAGAAAAGGGGAGATTGAGACGCAGTAATGTGGAACTCATGCGAGGACATCATGCCAATAAACGCGTCTATGAAACAATTTTGAGAGACCTGCGTGCCTATGATAGCTACTCAGGAGGACTGTTTGATGAACTAGACAATATCGATGTGCAACTGAGTCGCGGACTGGCCCAGATCGAAACGAGTTGGGACGCAAAGCAAGGCGTCTTTAAAGTTCCATCTGACCTGACTTGGGCCAACTACCTGACTGCCTACTCTGATACAAAGGACATGAAGCTCAGCCGTCAAGAGAAGGCCTTTGTCCAGACCATGATGGCAGAATACGGCTTTGACGCAGAGACTGCCCAACAACTCCTGACCATTAAGCAAGGGATAGACAAGAAGTTTCCAACCTCTAGTCAAGAGTTTCGTGACTATATCTTTTTGCGAGTTGTCGGTGCAGCATCTTATAACGAGTCAAAGTGGGATGAGACTGCAGGCTATTTAAAAAATTATTTTTATGATGAGGTTGTTAGTAGTCCATCTACAGTTGAAAAAATGAGAGTAGAAAAACCACTTTTTGAAATTTTTAAAGAACTTGGAATCAAAGAAGAAACAGATGCAAAAAAATTGATTTATAATCTTAGATTGCAGCATGTGTTAGCTAGCGGCGGAAGTAGTGTTAAAAAAATGAAGGAAAAAGATAATAAAACAGGAACTACATCTTATAGTGATGCTCGGGATAAGTATGAAAAAGTTTATGGCAAAAATAACAAATTTGACCAATTTTGGGACAGTAAATTAAAGTCATACTCTAACAACGGAGCAGGTCATGCAGACTTTACCCACCAGTCCATTACCATGGCTACTCATCTAAATCCTAGCAGTCTTCAGTTATCCGATTTCTATGGCGGTAGAGAACATGTCAAGGACCTTTCAGGCTGGGAGGGAGACACGACCTTCAATGCTAATGATATGAAGCCAAGTATCGGAGAAGATGACTACAAGGCAGATTTAGACTCGGTCAACCTTATCGGCCGCATGCAGAAGGGACAATCCTATGACCAAGCTATAACTTCTTACTATGCTGACCTTCAAAAAGACTCCTCTCAGAGAGAAAGAGAATTTCTTAACAATAAAGATTGGAAAAAGGTCAGAAGTACTATCTATTCTAGCCTAGTACCTGCAGATATTCTGAAAAAGGGTGAGGTATCTATTAAAGAGTACATTGATAAAAACCATTCAGATGTATCAACATTTTTAAATCGCTTGGAAGCTGTGGGAAATTAGGAGGATGATGATGAAAAAAATATTAGGTTTAGTAGCCTTATTCGTGATAATTGTATCATCCTGTTTTTACTTTTTTACTAGACAACCTAAAAATATTTTTGATGAGATCTATCAAGAAACTGAGAAGACATATCTTGGAAATAATGTTTTTAACCAGTTGAAAGATGTTGAAGTACATAAGTATGAAATATATGATAAAGATATGCAGGGAACAGGAAAGTATACTCCCAAGGTAATTTACATTGATAATTATCTACCTGCAAATTATTCCGAGACTGAATTAGAGTTTAATTTTGATAGTATAAACAAAGGAATGTTTATTTGGTTTGAATGGAAAGTAAATTCAAAGTTTTCTTTGTGGTATTTAAGTTATTACAATATTAAGAGTAAGACTCTAGAGAAAGAACTTGCAATTTTAGAAGAGCCAAGAAAGGCTGGAGAGTATCTCAAAGATGAAGAAAAAGTAAGAGACTATTTAAAAAAATACAATATAACCAAAGAAGATTTAGACAAACATTACGACGAAATCGTCAACCAGAAGGTTTTAAAAGATTGGTGTTCGATTTATGACAGCAAGTACTCGCCAAGTAACTATGGAGATGTCAAGATTGAAACCCAGTGGGAGAATTGGTAACAGGTCACGCAGACTTTACCCACCAGTCCATTACCATGGCTACTCATCTAAATCCTAGCAGTTTCCAATTATCCGATTTCTATGGCGGTAGAGAGCGTGTCAAGGATCTTTCAGGCTGGGAAGGAGACACGACTAAAAATGCTACGGATAAGAAACCAAGCATTGGTGAGGATGACTACAAGGCAGATTTGGACTCGGTCAATCTTATAGGCCGTATGCAAAAGGGGCAATCCTATGACCAAGCTATAACTTCTTATTACTATGACCTTCAAAAAGACTCCTCTCAGAGAGAAAGAGAATTTTTGAAAAATAAAGATTGGAAACAAGTCAGAAGCACTATCTATGCCAGTATTCTTCCGTTAGAGGTTATGGAAAAAGGAGAAGATGCTATTAAAGCATATATTGAAAGTAACTATTCAGGTGTATCCAAGTTTTTAAATCGCTTGGAAGCCGTAGCGGATTAGGAGGAAATCTATGAAGAAAATACTAGGTGTTTTAACAATAGTAGTATTACTTGTATCAGTTTGTTTTTACTTCTTTACGCATCAACCTAAAAATATTTTTGATGAAATCTACCAAGAAACAGAGAAAACCTATCGCACAAATAATATTTTAAGAAATATAGAAGGTTTTGAAATTGATGATGTCTGGCCAAGTGATGGAGATTATTTTAAATATAGCCCTTTAGGAAAGTATAAGACTCTTCCGAAAGACTATCTTGAACTGAGAGTTGGATTTAATTTTGAGAAAGCGTATAGTAAAATGTTTGTTTCAGTTGAGAGAAAAGTAGCTGATGGTATGAAGCTATGGATGGTCAACAAATATAATCCAAACACTAAAACAATCAAAAAGTCAATTCAAATAGTATTATCAGGAAACGAGGATAGCTATATCGAAGACGAAGAACAGGTGAAATCCTACTTAGAAAAGTATGGTATTACTGTCAAAGATTTGGATTCTTACTACGATGAAATCGTCAATCAGAAAGTCTTGAAAGACTGGTGTTCCATCTATGACAGTAAGTACTCGCCAAGCAACTATGGCGATGTCAAGGTTGAAACCCAGTGGGAGAATTGGTGACAGGCCCCCAGATTTCACTTACCAGTCCATCACTATGGCTACTCATCTTAATCCTAATCAAGTTCAGTTAGCTGATGTCTATGGCGGTAGAGAGCATGTCAAGGATCTTTCAGGCTGGGAGGGAGATACGACCTTTAATGCTAACGATATGAAGCCAAGCATCGGAGAAGATGATTACAAGGCGGATTTGGACTCGGTCAACCTTATCGGCCGCATGCAGAAGGGGCAATCCTATGATCAAGCTATATCTTCTTACTATGCAGACCTTCAAAAATACTCCTCTCAGAGAGAAAGAGAATTTTTGAAAAATAAGGATTGGAATACAGTCAGGGATACTATTTATGATAGTTTGCGACCAACGGATATTAAGTTAGATGGGGAGGGTGCTCTTAAAGCATATATTGAAAGAAAATATCCAGGTGTGTCCAAGTTTTTAAATCGTTTAGAAGTTGTGGCAGATTAGGAGGATGATGATGAAAAAAATACTCGGTCTAGTAGTGTTATTTGTACTAATTGTATTATCTTGTTTCTACTTTTTTATCCAACAACCTAAAAATATTTTTGATGAGATTTACCAAGAAACTGAGAAAACCTATCGGTCAAATAATATTTTAAGAAATATAGATGGATTTGAAATCAGACCTGATTGGCCAAGTGATGGAGAGTATTCTAAATATTATCCATTTGGAACTTATAATAAAAACAATACCCCAGAAGACTATTTTGAAATCGAAATTGGTTTTAATTTTGCTACAAAAACACAATTAAGTTCAATCTCGTTTGAAAAGCGAATTGGGCCAAATGTTAGAGTTAGAATATGGGATAACTATTCTCGTAAGGATCGTGTTTTAAAAAAATTTGTAAAAATAGGTTTAAAGAAAGCGGATACGGAAACTTATATCGAAGACGAAACCCAAGTGAAATCTTACCTAGAGCAGTACGGTATCACTGCCAAGGATTTGGATTCTTACTACGACGAAATCGTAAATCAGAAAGTCCTGAAAGATTGGTGCTCGATTTATGACAGTAAATACTCGCCAAGCAATTATGGTGATGTCAAGATTGAAACCCAGTGGGAGAATTGGTGATAGGCCACGCAGACTTTACCCACCAGTCCATCACTATGGCGACTCACCTTAATCCTAATCAAGTTCAGTTAGCTGATGTCTATGGCGGTAGAGAGCATGTCAAGGACCTTTCAGGATGGGAGGGAGAGACGACTAAAAATGCTACGGATAAAAAACCAAGCATTGGTGAGGATGATTACAAGGCAGACCTCGATTCGGTCAATCTTATTGGTCGCATGCAAAAGGGGCAATCCTATGATCAAGCCATCTCTTCTTATTATGCTGACCTTCAAAAAGACTCCTCTCAGAGAGAAAGGGAATTCTTAAAAAATAAAGATTGGAAACAGGTCAAAGGTACGATTTATGCAGGGGTAGCGCCTGCGGATATACTGAGAAAGGGTGAGGCATCTATTAAAGAGTATATTGAGGAAAAATACCCAGAAGTATCCACATTTTTAAATCGTTTAGAGGCTGTGGCAGACTAGGAGGAAAAGTTAATGAAGAAAACACTCGGTTTAGTAGCCTTATTCGTGATTATCATATCATCCTGTTTTTACTTTTTTGTGCGTCAACCTAAAAATATTTTTGATGAAATCTATCAAGAAACGGAGGAAACTTATCGGTCAAATAATATTTTAAGAAACATAGAAGGTTTTGAAATTAGTCCGGGTTGGCCAAGTGATGGAGAGTATTCTAAATATTATCCATTTGGAATATATAATAAAGAGCATACCCCAGAAGAGTATTTTGAAATCGAAATTAGTTTTAATTTTGATACAAAAACACAATTAAGTTCAATCTCATTTGAAAAACGAATTGGACCAAACGTTAGAGTTCGCTTATGGAATAAATATAGTCGTAAGGATCGTGTTTTAAAAAAATCTGTAAAAATAGGTTTAAAGAAAGCAGACACGGAAACTTATATCGAAGATGAGGCTCAAGTGAAAACTTACCTAGAGCAGTATGGTATCACTGCCAAGGACTTGGATTCTTACTATGACGAAATCGTTAATCAGAAGGTTTTAAAAGACTGGTGTTCCATTTATGACAGTAAGTACTCGCCAAGCAACTATGGCGATGTCAAAGTTGAAACCCAGTG
>NZ_ALJN01000002.1:0-102276 GCF_000287715.1 Streptococcus oralis SK304
TCCCCCAATTGAGACTAAAGAGGTCTGTGATTTGATTTAGCCAGTTCTCCCTCACTTGAATCTGAGCTTCTACGATAGTTAACTGCTCTTCCCTCAATTTTTTTAGTTCCTTGAGCTGATCTAGGTCCAAATCACCATATCCAGAGACCTGAGCATCCACATTCTTGTAGGAAGTCAACTCTAGTTGGATATCGTCTACCGCTTCTTGTAACTTCTTGATGCTGGGGATGATAATGTCTGTAAAGACACCTTTGCCAGCTGTGTAGGCTGCTCCTGACAGCTCACCTGAGTCTAAAGAGGAAATCAGGTGGTCACATCCACTAGATAAGCGGTCTGTGACTTCATTTGCGACTTGGAGGTTGTTGGTCATGGCCTGAATCAATTCTTGGGATTCTTGTGCGCTGTATTTTACTCCCATGGTAGCCGATTCCTTTCCGCTATCAGTTCTTCTCTGGCTTCATCGAAAGACCGACGAGCCTTCTTCGTTTGTTTTTCCAAGGCATCCAGTTCCTCCTCTACATAAGAGTTGACCTGTCGCTGAATGGTTCTATTATCACTTTCGATTTGCTCTATCACTTGACGAGAACTGGGTGAGAGAGACAATAGATTTACCATGCGATGGTGAATGCTCTGAATATCCGAGTAAAAGTTTGTCAACTGCTGTTCATATTGCTTTTTAGTTGCTCGGAGTCTGTCTTCCTTATCTTCTATTTTAACAATCTTACGCCAAATTTCTGTGCGCTTTTCTTCATTTCTATCTGCCATTCCTTAGTGACTCCATCTCTTAGATTGCTCTATATCACGTTTTTCAATCCTATGAGCAATTTCTGGAAACTTATTTGCTTGGGTCAAAACAGCTGAACTAAAATCACTGACCGCCTGAAGCATTTGATTGCAGGCCTGACGTCCAGCTTCCATCCCAGCAATTTCAGAAGTATGTGAAAATTCTACCTGCTGATTTTGCTTGTTGCTCGTGTCATACCCGACCAACTCATTAATAGCTGCCTCTGCTGCTATCGTGCTGGATTTTATCTTCCCACCCATACTTCAAACTCCCCTTATTAATTATATATTGACCATATCATAACACAAAAATAGTACGATTTCAAAACAAATCCTAAGGGAAAATGCGCTCATCTCCTTAGAATAAACTCTATCATTCGGTGAATGAGTTTGACAAAGGCGGCATTAATGATTTTGGAGATCCTCTTTCTGATTCCTTATAGTTTGAGTAGTTTTATTAGCAAGGTTTGTCCTCCCTTTGTGAGAAACAGAAAAAAACAAAACCCTAAGAAGAATTCCTAGGGCTTGTCTTATACGTCAAAATGAGCTACGTTTTTACTGACTCCTACAACTCTGTCCGATTTTCAATGGCTCGTAAGAGTGTGACCTCATCCGCATACTCGATATCTGCTCCCACGGCTAGGCCTCGTGCTAGGCGAGTGACCTTGATACCAGCTGGTTTGAGCAAACGAGAGAGGTACATAGACGTCGCTTCCCCATCTGCTGTCGCATTGGTTGCCACGATTACCTCTGAAACCTCACTATCCATGAGACGGGTCATGAGGCTCTTGAGATTGATATCGTCTGGACTGATACCATTCATAGGAGAAATGAGACCGTGCAAGACATGATAGAGTCCGTGGTATTCTTGGATATTTTCCATAGCAGCCACATCGCGACTATCCTCTAGCACCAAGATCGTTGTCTGGTCTCGAGTCGGATCTGTGCAGATAGAGCAGGGATCATCATCCGTCAAGCGACCACAGATGGAACAATAGGTCAATTCCCGCTTGGCAGATAGAAGGTTTTTGGCAAATTCATTGACATCGTCATCAGACATTCCAATGGTATAGAAGGCGAGACGGGTAGCCGTTTTGATTCCGATACCTGGAAGCTTCGAATAGCTATCAATCAGCTTGGCAATAGGTGTTGGATACAGCATAAGTTCCTTTCTAATTCATTGGATGTTGTTGATTATAAAGATTGATGATATCACGCGCAATTGAAGGTCCGACACCATTTGTTAGGTTGGTGTTGTGAGGGAAGACGACTGCGACCGCTATTTGAGGATTATCGGTTGGTGCATAAGCAACTGCGTTGGTATTATTGGCCTTTTGACCGCCATTGACGTAACTTTCGGCTGTCCCCGTTTTCCCGCTGATGGAAACGGCTGCGCCATTTGAAAAGGCACGACCAGTTGTCAGAGCGCTCGTTCCATGCGAAACTTGATAGAAACCTTGGTGCAAGAGAGCCATATCAGCTTCTGAGATATTGATCTTGTTCAGTTCCTTGGTGGCTGTTTCTTGAACTAGATTGCCTAAGCCCCCTTGTTCATTGTTTCCATAAACTCCCTCAACGATGTGAGGAGCCAATCGTACGCCATTGTTTGCAATGGTTGCGACATACTGGGCTAACTGCATAGGTGTGTAGTTGTCAAACTGGCCAAAGGCGTTATTAATATAGTTGGCCAAATCAAATTCTTTTGGTGTAAATCCTGTAGATTCATCTGGGAGGTCAATCTCTGTTGAAGCTCCGAGTCCATATTCCCCAAAGGTTGATCGCAATTTGCCCATTGCAGTTTCTAACTGATCAGTTGCGACTATCATATTTGGCTGATAGGTCTGCCCCATAATCCCTAGCGCAGTCTGAACCATGTAGGTATTAGAAGAGTACTCCAAAGCTTCAACTGCTGTGATAGGGAAGGAGCCATAGGATAAGGTATACCATGAATTGATAGGAGCCGAACCTTGGAAAACAATCGGCTGATCTGTCAAGGTTTGATTGCCTGACAAGACCCCATTTTCCCAACCAGAGCTAAGGGTTGCCGCCTTAACGACAGATCCTGGTACAAAGACATTGGTTATCGTTCCAAGCGAATCTGAACTTAATTCACCGGATTCGACATCATGCTTGACACCCGACATCGCTAGAACCGCACCGGTTTTAGGATTGAGGGCTACAGCGTAGACTCCTTCAGAGTATTTAGCTCCACCGTTACCCAACTCTGAGTTGAAGTAGCTCTTAAGTAGGTCATCTACACCATTCTGGAAAGTTAGGTCAATCGTTAGTTTGATGTTGTTTCCTTTGCTTCCTTCTTCGACATTTTCTACACTTTCCATATTTCCGTGTTTGTCTAGGTGGATTTCCTTGACGGAGCGTTTGCCTTGAAGAACATCTTCATATTGCTTTTCAAGATAGGAAGTTCCCACTCGGTCATTGAGAGAATACCCTTTTTTCAAATAAGCGTCCACTTCCTCTGCTGGAAGACCGGATTTTTCACTTGATACACTACCTACAATTGAAGACAAAGAAGTGTCTAGGACTTTTCTATCCCATGAGGTTGAAATACTGATACCTGGTAATTCCTTGGATGCTGATGCAACGAGAGCAACTTGGGTATCATTCAAGGCATCCGTAGAAATGGTGCCCGTCGCAAAATTTTCAACGGCATTGAGCTGACTAAAGAGATAGATTTCCTTTTTCTGGTCATCTGTATAATTGAGTTGACTCACGTCAATACTTTCAACTGCATTATTGTAGAGAGTCGCTTCAGATAAGCGGTTTCCATCTGAATCTAGGCGTTTATCACTTGGCAAGGATTCGACTGTTTTTTTGTAAACGTCCTGATCCGCCAAGTAGTAGTCTGCAATCTGACGGTCTGTCAAATTAGGGGAGGTCACATTCACATATGTGAGAAGTTTCTTGGCTGTCTCCTTCAATTCAGCTGCTGTCATTTTATTGTTTCGTGTGAAAGAAACAACTTGCTTGACAGTGTTTTCTACCAAGGGTTTCCCTGATGCATCATAGATCTGTCCACGAGCTGAACTGGTTGTTACCCTTGTCTGGCTGGCTGAAGCCAATTTTGTTTCATAGAAATCTTTATTGAGCACCTGCATGTATAACAAACGACCAATAATGGCCATAAACAACAGGATAACAATGGCAAACAGTAAATTAAGCCGAATAGGAATCGAATGGCTATTGAATTTTCTCATACAACTAAGACTCTTTTCTAGAAAAATTTCCGATTTTCACCTTTATTTACATATAAAATAATAGAGCAAACAGGTGATGTTCAGTACATTTCATTGTACCATATTTTACGGAGAAACTCTTGGAAAAGTCGAAGCATTTTTTGACTTTCAACCGAAAATGCCTTTTTATTTGGTTATCCTAACTTCTATGATATAATGATAGTAATAGTTAGGAAAGCGTTAACCTTTAAGACCTTGACTCATAAAAAGGAGCCTCATGAACAAGCCAGACATCGCAACCATAATCGACCTCCATTTTGAAGAATTAACCGAGCTCGAGCAAGAAATCGCTCGCTATTTTTTGCAAGCTGAAACGATCCAAGATGATCTCTCTTCTCAGCAAGTTACCCAGAAATTACATATCTCCCAAGCAGCCTTGACCCGCTTTGCCAAAAAGTGTGGTTTTACAGGCTACCGAGAGTTCGTCTTTCAATACCAGCATCAGGCTAGTAAACCGGACACTCATTCGCACAAACACAGTCCTTTGACCAAACGTGTTTTACGAAGCTACAGTATCATGCGAGAACAAACGCAGGATTTGATTGACGAAGAACAACTGGAACGCGTCGCCCAGTTAATCGAAGATGCTGAGCGTGTCTACTTCTTTGGAACAGGTAGTTCCGGTCTTGTCGCTCGTGAAATGAAATTGCGTTTCATGCGTCTGGGTGTGGTCTGTGAGGCCTTAACCGATCAGGACGGCTTTGCATGGACGACCAGCATCATGGATGAAAATTGTCTAGTACTCGGTTTCTCACTTTCTGGTACAACTCCTTCTATTTTAGACAGTCTATTAGACGCAAAAGAGATGGGGGCCAAGACCATCCTCTTTACCAGCGCTCCAAACAAAAATAGTCAGGCCTATACAGAAACCGTTCTTGTTGCCAGCCACAGCCAGCCTTCCTACATTCAACGGATATCCGCTCAACTCCCCATGCTCTTCCTTATAGATTTGGTTTATGCCTACTTTTTGGAAATCAATCGTGAAAGCAAGGAGAAAATCTTTAATAGCTATTGGGAAAATAAAAAACTCAATGGCTATCGTAGACAAAAACGCGTTAGAAAATCCTAGTTTGGTTGAACCAAACTAGGATTGTTTTGTCTTGAAATGATAATAGGCTCCCAACATCCCTGCTGTATTTTGGTGATGGGCAAATTCTAATCGTGTTTTTTCGGCTAGACTTGGTACCAAGGCATCTTTTAAGGCTGTGCGGATCTTCGGTTTGAGGATAGCCTCTTGCCCCATGATACCGCCACCGAGAATGACTACTTCTGGATTGGCAACATAGCAAATATTTGCCAGACCTTTTCCTAGATAGTCTACCATACGGTCAATACCAGCCATACAGATTTTGTTTCCTTCGGTAGCTTCCTTAAAGATGCGTCGGCCATTCCACTGATCAACTGGATCACCATGAGCTGCTGCCACATAGTCCACCAAGGCTGTCGTAGAAGCAAGATCCTGAAAAGCTCCATCCTGCATATGCATATAACCGACTTCGCAGGCTGAGTTGCTAAATCCATGGAAAACTTTCCCATCCATAATCAAGCAACCACCGATACCTGTTCCAATGGTCAAGCAAAGTGTGACACTCGCTCCCTTGCCTGAACCAGATACTGCCTCAGCAAGGCCTGCACAGTTGACATCATTTTCAATCTCACAAGGAATCGCAAAGCTCGTCTCAATTTCCCTCTTGAACTGGGTCCCTGCATAGTTGGGAATCTGAGGACCAGCGTAGAAAATCTCACCCTTATCTGGATCCACCATTCCTGCTGAAGAAATGGCAACACCTGCTACTGGGCCTTTTTCTAAATAGCTGGCTACAATATCTTTTGTCTTTTGTAAGATATGGGGTCCACCTTTATGCGCCTCGGTTGGCATTTCATGCGATTCAACAAGTTGGCCTTCTTGGTCAATCAAGCCATATTTGATATTGGTTCCACCGATATCAATTGCAACGTAGTGTGTCATAAATACCTCCTTATGGATTAGAGGAAGCGCTCCTTGGTTTCACGAATCAAGGCTGCAGCTGCTTCTACAACTGGACGATCTTCTTCAGTCACTGGCGTCAATGGTGAACGAACTGATCCAATGTTAAGTCCTTCATTGATTTTCAAGACTTCTTTGATGACACCGTACATATTTCCATGTGCAGCAGTCAATTTACCAATGATTGCATTGATAGCGTATTGCAATTCACGCGCTGTTTCCAAGTCTTTCTCAGCAATCAACTCATTGAGTTTCAAGAAGAGTTCTGGCATCGCGCCGTAAGTACCACCAATACCAGCTTTGGCACCCATGAGACGGCCACCTAGGAACTGTTCATCTGGACCATTGAATACGATATGATCTTCTCCACCAAGGCTGACAAAGGTTTGGATATCTTGAACTGGCATAGAAGAGTTCTTAACACCAATAACACGTGGATTTTTCAACATTTCAGTATAAAGGCTTGGAGTCAAAGCAACACCTGCTAACTGAGGAATATTGTAGATAACGTAGTCTGTATTTGGAGCTGCAGAACTGATATCGTTCCAGTATTTAGCAACTGAGTATTCTGGTAAGCGGAAGTAAATCGGCGGAATCGTTGCAATGGCATCTACACCCAAACTTTCCGCGTGGCGAGCAAGCTCCATACTATCTTTGGTATTGTTGCAAGCTACGTGAGCAATGATAGTCAATTTTCCTTTGGCAACTGCCATGACTTCTTCCAAAATCAACTTGCGGTCCTCTACACTTTGGTAGATACATTCACCAGAAGAACCATTGACATAGAGACCTTGAACACCTTTATCAATGAAGTATTGAACCAAGGCGCGTGTACGCTCTGGACTGACTTCTCCTTGATCATCATAACATGCGTAGAAGGCTGGAATGACACCTTCGTATTTCTTCAAATCTGACATAGATTTTCTCCTAAGATTTCTTTTTTTTCTGCTGAGAGCAGTTCTATTTTTTACAAGTTTAGTATACACCTTGTGAAAATCGCTTTCAATATCTTGTATACACTTAGATTTTAGTTTCTACTTGAATTTTAGAAACTGTAACGATTGAAAGTAGTTTCAGAAACAAGCCATCCTACTGGTATTTGGCGAAAATTTTCTCCATCAATCCTGCTTGGAGAAAGACTAGCAAACCAAAGCCAAAGAGGATAAAGGCTGACCCACCCAAAAGGAGAGTGAAGGCGGATAGATAAAGAACCATCACTATGAGAAAGAGAATGGCTAACATGAGGAAAAACCATGGAAAGTTAAAGCTTGCCAAGATAAGCCCTTTTTGCAGCACTTCTTTCCAAGACAAATCATAGCGCGCAGCGATGGGATAGCTAGCCAGCATCACGAGAGTGAGGAAAATGAGAATCCCCAAACAAATAGCTTTCACAATCTGGAAAGGCAAAGCTGTCTGCCCCCAGAAGAGATAGAGATCTAGAAGGCTTAATGGCACAATGCCCAACTCTAACAGACCCAACTGAAGACCCAGTTTCAGATTTTGCTTGAAAGCTCTCAGATAGGTTCTAAAGACTGGTACCCGTCTGCTTCTCTTAATCTCAAACATGGTTTCATAGAGGCTGATTTTCGCCACTCCAATCGTCACAATGGGCAAACAAGAGACGACAAAAAGAAGATTGACTGTGACGATATCCAAGACCTTCTCACTGAAACGCATGAGAAAATTATCTGTATCAAATGCTGCCTTGATTAGGCTTACTCCTTTTTGTGCCATGTTTGCTCCTCCTGATTCTTTTAATCAATCAAAATTTTAAAGAGATATTTGCGAACCTTCTCTTCCATACCTGCATAGCCATTTGGCTGGTGCGGTTCTCCAGGGAAGAAAATCGCAAAATTGTGATAGCCCAGCAATAGCGGGTAGCCTTCATGACAATGGACAAAACCAATGTCACTCGCTTCATCGAATGCTACCGCCTCGTCTTTGATACGTGAACCGTAGCTCGAATATTCATGTCCTTCTACCAGCAAATGCAAGTCTGCATAGTTCTTATGGTGTTCAAATTGATCATTTTCAGCTTGATTAAGGACATTTTCCTGAACAACTAGAAAGACCTTGTCCCCGTCAATCTCATACTTACCTAGTTCGAAAGAATCCTTACGGTGCTGATAGAGATAGTCGATAGCCTTATCTAAATTGGGATGAATCCCTTTGTAAAAGGTGATGTTTTTCAAATCGTCAAAAATCATACTGTTTCCTTCGTTTCTGATAGTTAACTAAAATCATAGATTAAGTTTATAAGTGTCTGACAAAATCTCTAAGGTAAGCAAATACCCAACATTTTGTAGACACTTATAACTCTGTATTCTCTTATACTCAATGAAAATGGAAGAACAGACTAGGAAGCTAACCGCAAGCAATACTTAAGTATGGCAAGGTAACGCTGACCTTGTCTGAATTTGATTTTCGAAGAGTATTATCCTTTGACCGCTCCCATAGTAATACCCTGTGTAAAGGATTTTTGGAAGACAAGGAAGACTGTTACGATTGGCACGGCTGCAAGAGCTGCACCCGCCATGATCAAACCATAGTTGGTTGCCATTTCAGCCTGCATGGTCGCAACCCCAAGTGAGATAGTCAAGTTCTGACGTGAAGTCAACATTACCAACTGCATGAAGTAGTCGTTCCAAGTATTGATGAAGGTAAAGATTGCAAGGGCCGCAAATCCTGGCTTCACAATAGGGAAGGCTACGCTCCAGAAAGTACGAATCTCACCACAACCGTCGATTTTAGCTGATTCAAGCAATTCTGTAGGGATATTTTCACTGAATTGTTTCATGAGGAAAACCCCGAATGGCCATCCGATCAAAGGCAAAATCACTGCCCAAAGTGTATCGTGAATTCCCATGAAGTTGACGATACGTACCAATGGTACAAGGACAACTTGTTTTGGAAGAGCCATGGCAGCGATAAAGACTGCAAAGAGAATGCGCTGACCATAGAAACGTTTTTTAGCCAAGACATAACCTGCTAAAGAAGAGGTTGCACAGACTAAGAACATGGTTACCAGTGAGATAAATACAGAGTTCCACATCCACTGCATAGCAGGGTTTTGCACCATGAGTTGTTGGAAGTTCTCCATGGTTGGCATTTTAGGGAACCACTGTGGTGGAATCATAATGGTATCAGGCTGTGATTTGAAGGCCCCTGTCAAGATCCAGTAGAATGGAAAGATGAACAGTACGGTCAACAAGAGCAAGATAATCGTTGAAATAACAGTGAAAGCTGTTAAAGGTTTCTTTTGTGTAGGTTGCATAACTGTCTCCTTTCTTTAGTATTCTACGTCATTTCCGAGGATCTTGAATTGAGCAAAGCTGACAATGGCAATCATCACTGCCAAGAATACACCGATAGTGTTTGCATAGCCGTATTCTGTCAATTGGAAGGCTTTTTCGTAAAGATAGTACATCAAGGTACTTGTTGAGTAGTTTGGACCACCAGATGTCAAGAGCTGAATCAAGGCGAAACATTGGAATGAGTTGATAGTCGTAATAATTGCGATGTAAAGAGTTGTTGGAAGAAGGCTAGGCCATTTGATCTTCCAGAACACTTGGAACTCAGTCGCACCATCAACACGCGCTGCTTCAACAAGTG
The DNA here is from genome assembly GCF_000287715.1 of Streptococcus oralis SK304. Taxonomy (GTDB): domain Bacteria; phylum Bacillota; class Bacilli; order Lactobacillales; family Streptococcaceae; genus Streptococcus; species Streptococcus oralis_Y. The sequence goes on from NZ_ALJN01000002.1 coordinate 9,637, forward strand.
AGTTGTCAATATTTCCCATAGCAGCGATATAAAGGATAATCGGTTGACCAACAGATGTTGTCAAAAGGATGATCATAATCGCTAGCAAAGCCCAGTTTTTATCACCCAACCAAGAAATGTTTTGGCTGATGACATGGCTTGACTTAAGGACAAAGTTCAAAATCCCTGATAGAGGGTCATAGATCCATTTCCATACAACCGTTACGGCAACACTACCTGTTACAACCGGTAGGAAGAAGACGAAACGATAGAAAGATCGAGCAATAGCATTTTGATGATAGGTTTGAGATGCTACAAAGAGCGAGAAGAGTACAACAATCGGAACTGATCCAATAACTAGGATAACAGTATTGATCAAAGACTTGGTAAAGACAGGGTCTTTAAACATGCGAATGTAGTTATCCAAGCCAACAAACTCAAAGCTGGTCATGGAGTAGTTAAAGAAACTTGTAATGAATCCCATAATCATAGGAGCCAAGACGAAGATCACAAAGAAGAATAATACTGGTGCTAGGAAAGCATAGGAAATCACTGTTTCCCGCATACGAATTTTATTGACTTTCACAGTCGGCACCTCTCTTTCAAATAGAATAGTTTTTGATTTTCTTGAACTGTTTTAAAACCAAAATGAAATTTTTTAAGATTCGCTTATGTAAGAACTTCATTTTAATTTCGTGACAGTTCCTACCATTTCAAACAAAAGTCCCCCTTTTCTTACACCATAGTGCACAGGGAAAAGGGGGGAATCAATCTGACTTAGTGCTTATTGTTTTGTAGCTTTTTTGATTGTTTCGTTAGCTTTTTCAGTGAAGGATTTCAAAGCATCCGCTGGTTTTTCGTCACCATTTGATACAGATTGCAACATTGGGAACCAAAGTGTTCTCATTTCAGCAAATCCATCGATAGTGTTGTAGTATGGTGAGTAGTATTTAGTCCAGCCACTGATTGTTTCCATACGTTTGTCTTCATAAAGTTTACCAAATGAAGTACGAACTGGGAAGGCACCTGTACGAACTACGTCTTTAGGACCCCATTCTTTGTCATCTGCGATGAATTGAACGAATTTCTTAGCAGCTGCGACTTTCTTATCGTCTTTGTTATTAAATACTGCAAATCCGTTTACAAGGTATTCAAGAGATGGTTTACCAGAGTCTGATGGGAATGGTACTTCTACCACATCTACCTTACTTGCTTCCAAGAGTTTCGCTTGGATACCGTTTTGAGCTGGCGCCCAAAGGATTGTGTATGAAGTTTGACCGTTGGCAAAGTTTTGGATATCTGCTCCACCGTCAAATTGTGAACCGTTGTTCAACAAACCGTCTTTAATCCAGCTAGCAGCTTTTTCAAGACCTTTGACGAATTTAGGATCGTCTGTTGTATATTTGGTTACGTCTTTGTCTGTTACAGAACCGCCATAAAGGTTTGCAATGAAGGCACGTGTTCCTTGGTCTCCCCCTTGACCAGAACTGAACAATGAACCTGGTGTATATCCTTTATCTTTAAGCGCTTTCAAAACTTTTTCAAAGTCATCAGTTGTCCAACCTTCTTTTACAAGGTTTGCAACTCCAGCATCTTCCAACATTTTCTTGTTCATTGCCATATAGAATGGTGCTGAACTGATTGGATACATGTAAGCTTTGTCTCCAGCCTTACTTGCTTGTACGATGTTTTCGTTGTTCACATCTTTGACGAATTCGTCTGTGAAGAGGTCGTTCAACTCAACCAATTTACCATTTTTACCGTATTGGATGATACGTCCTGGCGCGTCAAAGAGTACGTCTGGCGCTGTTCCTGCTTCGATGGCTGTTGTGATCTTTTCAGGACCTGACTTGAAGTCAATGGTTTCCAATTTCACTTTTACATCTGGATTTGCTTTTTCAAACGCTTCGATGATTGATTTTTCATAAGTTCCAACACCATCACCCGTTTTTTCTTGTGTGAAGACTGGGAATGCCCACCAAGTGATTTCTGTTTTTCCGCTATCGCTACCAGAATTTCCAGCATCTTTACTTCCACCAGAGTTACCACAAGCAGCAAGGCCAAGAATCGCAGCACCCGCAAGTACTGTACAAGCTAGTTTTCTAAATTTCATTTGTATTCTCCTAATTGATAAGCGTATCCATATTGGATAATGAGCAAGTTTATATTTGTATACGTTTTCATTTTCTCCGACGCATCGACCACTCTCCTCTGTTTTGAGATTGTGTTATTTAAGACCGGCAACAAAGCGTTCCGTAATCTCTTTTGGTCTAGTAATAGCTCCACCAACAACGATACCTCGCACTCCATATTCAAGGATTTGCTTGGCTTGTTCTGGTGTGTGAATCTTCCCTTCAGCGATGACATCCACACCTGCTTCACACAGTTTTTTGATCAGTTCAAAGTCTGGACCATCTACTTTCGGACTATAAGAGGTATAACCTGATAGGGTTGTTCCAACAAAATCAACACCTGCTTCAACCGCTGCAATTCCTTCTTCAAACGTGCTGGTATCAGCCATCAAGAGTTGATGCGGATATTTTTCTTTGACTTGTCGGATAAAGTCTTGGATTTCCAAACCATCGTAACGTTCACGTTTGGTACAATCCAGAGCAATGACCTCAATATCTAGTTCAGCCAGTTCATCAACTTCTCTCATCGTAGCTGTAATGAAGGGCTCCTGTGGCGGATAGTCACGTTTGATGATTCCGATAATTGGGAGTTTCGTAACCTCCTTGATCTCCTTGATATCGCGAACACTGTTTGCTCGGATACCGACTGCTCCACCTTGCTCAGCCGCTTTGACTAGCAAGGGAATGACTCCTCCCGCTTCTGTATAAAGCGGTTCGTGAGGAAGTGCCTGGCAAGAGACAATGATTCCATCTTTGATTTGTTCAATCAAGGCTTCTTTGCTGATCTGTGGCATCCTCTTTCCTCCCTTTCTTGTTCTTATGGGCTTATTATATATTATTTGTTAAGCGCTTTCAATAGCTTGTGGTAGAATAGATTTCAGTTTCAAAAGTATTTTATAGAACAGACTATCCTGAAAGTAGTTTCAGACATCTTATGATTTCTAATCAACCTGAATGTCATCAAAAAAGATAGCAGGCTTGAAAATCTGCTATCTCTTCTGAGACTTGCTATAATAGCTTTTGCTTATTATTCTTTTCTCTTCTTTCCAAACGCAAAGAGTGATAAAAGTACGCCTGCAAGTCCAAGGGAAAGCAGTGAACTTGTTTCCTTGCTTCCCGTATTTGGAAGTTCATCTTGTTTAGCTGCTGGAGCTTGATAGGTCATATCTTGTCCTAGAGATAGTTTATTGTCTGCAGCTGCCAATACTAGATTGGTTTCTCCCTTGTACTCTGGCACTTCATGGATTGCTGCCTCAGCGCCATTGACACCACCCTTATACTCTGGCAGGTCATTTGAAGCTGCCAAGACAAAGTTAGCACCTCCGCTATATTCAGGAAGCTCATTTGAAGCTGCTTGAACTGCATTGACACCACCCTTGAACTCTGGAATCTCATGGACTGCTGCCTCAACAGCATTAACGCCTCCTGCGAATTCCGGTTTTTCTACCGTTGGAGCCGGCTCTTCTCCTACTGTTGCTAATGAGCCTGTGTACTCTGGTATCTCTGCCACAGCGGCTTCTTCTGCATTAACGCCCCCTGTAAACTCTGGAACCTCATGGATAGCAGCTTCACTGCCATTAATACCATCGCTTAGTTTAGAGCCAGCTAAAGATACTGGTAAATTATGCATACTTTCAATTGCACCCTCAGCTAGACCTGTAATCCTTTGCCCCATATCCTCTGGATCCACTGTAAATAGAAGGGTTTTTGAATCGTACTGAGTCATAAAGGTTGCTGTCTTGCCATTTGCCAATTGAAGGGTTGGTGCCTTGTTCACCAATACTTCCGAATCGAACTCCATGGCAATGATACCTGGCCATTTTTGGATAGCATATTTTACTTTTGCTTCTTTAGGAGAAATTCTTTCCTTAGTCAAGAAATCCCAGTTAAATTTCTTAAAGGAAAGTGTGTACGGAACTCCTCCAGGAGCATGGTGTTCATATAAAAGTCCAAATTCATCTGGTCCAATTTGTTGGAGAGAGTTATAAGCATATTCTCCTTCCTGAATCAAATGATGGTGCAACCAAGTTAACTGGCCATCTTCTTCAACACGAGCCACTCGAATATAACCATTTTTACGACCTGGACCGTTTGCATTCGCCAAGAGAATATACTCTTTACCATTTTGAACCGTATGAGTCGCGGCCATTTGGACATAAACATCTGGTACATCGTAGCGATCAACGTTATTGTCCCAAGTTAGACCACCATCATGACTGGTTGCAACCTGTAAATCTCCTGTCAATCCACGCATAAAGAGTTTGAGATCACCATTGTTTAACTGAACAACTGAAGCTTCGGTATTTTGAGCATAATAATTGTTCATGGTGCTTGAATCAACCACGGTACCATCATAAAGTTTACGATTGTCATTGACACCACCACCCATATGCCATGTCTTACCATGATCGTCAGAGTAGATGATTCGAGATGATTGGGAACCATTGAGGTGGTTGGTACGGTTAGTCGTATAGACAGGAACGACAATCCGACCTTTATGTGGTCCAGTACGAAGGGTAATTCCCACTCCAGGACCTACACCCAAGAATTTCATCCAATCGGCTTTGACCATCGGAGTAATGTCTTGAGGCGCTGACCATGTCTTCCCGTCGTCATCACTATAGGACATCCATAGATAGCTATCCTTGGCAATTCTAAATGGGGAAGTTTTATTTGTGGTGAAGTAGATATTGCCTAGTAGTTGGTCACCCTTGTATAGATCACCCTTGTCGCTATAGGCTGGTTTAACAGGATCTACAACAACACGGTAGTCTGTCGCCTTGCCATCCGGTGTATAGACAGTCCCATTTTCTCGAATGGTATAGGCTCCCTTTTCTCCTTCACGATAGAGGATTTGATAGGTTTTTCCATCGATTTCTTTGTAGGCTTCTTCTTTTTGCGAAGACATTCCAAAGATTCCTTTTCCTTCTGGGAACATGTCATAAATGGCAAAGATGCGTTTGGTTTCAGGATCTTGAGTCAAGGTCATATCGATATTCACTGGTGAACCGATTGATGGATCAGAAGCCTTTGGATTGTCACGTAGGTTGGTAATAGTTACTCGATCTCCCCAAGTTTTACCATTATCTTCACTGCGTCTGATGACCATGCCGATATCACCCCAGTCACTCGAATGAAGACGGCGTTCATCTGCACCAGCGATTAAAGTTCCTTTATCTGTCTTGAGCAGAGCTGGAATACGATAACTCTTGATTCCATCTTTATTTGGTTTGTTGTTCATTCCGCCTTCAAAGACGTCTTCTTTCTCAGATATTTTCGCACCTTCTGGAAGTTTCTTCTCCAAATCACCTCTTTCAAATAGTTGACTCCGTGTTTGAACTTCATCTGGGCTTAAAGCACGATCATAAACAGTTAGGTTTCGAACTTGTAGGTTTGATGCCCAAACTGTTTTATTGCCCCGTTTGGTTGCTCCAAGTTGAGCTTGATTAACATCTGGCATATCTTTAATGAAGTTACCAGATTTGAGACTTGTTCGAGATAATACCCCGTTCACGTAGAGGCGCACTCGACCTTTAGGTAGTTCTGCTGTCGGTTTTTCAACTGTGAAAGTCACTGAATTCCACTGGCCAGGACGTACTTGTAAAGGGGCATCCGTATATTTATCATAGAACTGCTCCCCGTTAGCGCCACGCCCTTCAATAAGAGCTGTATTATCAAGGACCGACATAGTAAAGTACTCATTTTCCTTGGTGTCACTGGATACCGAGAAGAGATTGTAAAAGCGTGGAGCTGATGCATCTGGTTTGAACTCCATGTGAACTGTAGCATTTTTTAGTTGCTTTAGTTTGTCTAGTTCACTTGATAAATCGACTCTCTGACCATTTGCCGCATTGGTTTCAACATCTTCTTTTTCTAGGACAGGATTAGCATTTTTTAAATCTCTTGAGTAATAGTCACGAGGAAGCGCTCCCTGGTCTTCTGTTTCCTCTTCCTTATTTGCTTCTTCTGCAGGGGTTTCCGTAGAGGATGGGGTTTCTGATTCTGCACTCTCATTTTTTTTCAAATGATCTTGGTCCACCTCAACGCCATTGTCTTGAGCTGCTGCCAATTTGCCAGCCAAATCCTTATCCAAATGAGCAAGATCTCCCGAGGACACTTCTTTTGGCAATTCTGATAATCCTTGACCAGGTTCGACAGTTTCTGTATTGGCCCCTGCTGCATTGGCTTGCTCTTGAGCTAAGACTGGATTTGCTCCAAATACTACTGTCCCAATCACTACCGATGCCGCACCAACTGCAAATTTTCGAATTCCGTATCGCTGTTTCCGATGTAAAGATTTGTAATTCATGTTTGTCCTTTCATTTTTCATAAAAATAAAGCGCTTTCTTTTTTCTTTAAAAATTTTTATTGTCTCTTCAAGAGACAAGTTTTACAAGAAAGTATCCAACTCAATGAGAGCTCCCAATCCTCTCCCATTTTCTGCTGAGCCATTCTTTAAGCGCCCAGCAGCATTTTTCCTCCTTTCACAAGTGATTTTTCCTTTATTATACAATAAAGTCTTATATTTATATCTATGTTCTCACAGAATAGATTTTACTTTTAAGAATATTTTAATATTTTAAATTTTCTAAAAGTACTTTCAGGTTTTAGATGTAAAAAAGAGAGCTCATGGGCTCTCTCATTCATTATCTTGCGTACTTAAAAGGAATCTCACTACCACAGAGCCAGTTATAAACTTGGTCATTAACAAAAACATTCATGGCTTCGTGGGCATACTCAGGCATGATGCGATATGCCTTATCACAGGTCAGACGGTTGTAAATTGCAAACTGGGTAATAGGATAACAAACATCATCGTCCAAGCCCGTAATCATCTTGACCTCACCTTGAATGCGATGGGCAAGATTTTTCACATCGATATAGGCAAGAGTCGCCATAATTTCCTCCTCTGTTTCATGGAAGGGATCGTGGAACTTGAAATATCGGAAGAGTTCATCATAGGCTTCACTGGTATTGCCAATCTCAAGCACTCGTCTAAAGTCAGACAAGAAGGGATAGATGGCAACTGTTTTCTGAATCCGAGGATTGAGCGCTGCTGCAACCAGGGCTAAAGCTCCTCCTTGTGAGGCACCATAACTAGAAAGTCGCTTCTCATCCACCTGAGGTAGACTAGCAATAATTTCAACCAACTGGTAAATATCCAGATAAACATCCTTATAAAAGAGATGCTCCCGACCTTCCACAGCACCACGGATGATATGCCCCTTAACAGTATTTCCTAACGGAGAGCGCGAGCCGTCTTTCGAATAGCCTGATTGGCCTCGAACATCCATAGAAACAACCCCGTAATCAGCCACGGTGAAGGCCAGCATGTCGGCCCAGTCCCAACCACGTCCCATATAGCCATGAAAGTGAAAGATTAGGGGAACTTTACCCTCACTCTTTGGAAGGACGACACGTGCGTAGACCTTGCCTTCATTGGTTCCTTCAAAGGTTAGCTCATAGCACTTGACTTGGGGAATATGGAAATCTCTTTCCTCCAACTGGTAGGCTGGAAGAGTTGAAACCTTTTTCACTTCCCCATCCCAAAAAGTATCAAAGTCTTCTGGAACCTCATCTCGCCCTCTATAAGTCTTGATTTCTTCTAACAAAGCTGGATGTTTCATAGCATGCTCCTTTTGATTTGTAATCGCTATCATAACTCTAGCATATCTGGGAAAGCAATGCAAGAAAGAATGGTAAACAGAAAGTGATTTTAGATTCTCCTCCCTCAAACTGATCGTCTGAAAGTAGTTTTAAAATCTTAAACTTCTAATCTTCCGTTTTACATATGATCCTTCACAGCAACTGCTACCATTTTGGCTTTGGCACGGACTTTAGTAGCCACTGTCATCTCCATAGCAATAATTGCTTTTCTTTCCCCTAATTCCTCCAGAGTAGAAGTAACCACAATTTCATCTTCAATTGGACTAGGACTAAGGTAATCAATCTCCAAGCGAGCTGTAATAAAACGTCCTATCACAGTTGATTCCGTCAGTTCCAACCCTTTTTGATGATGGGCAAACCAAGCTGCTGAGGCCGTGCCATGGCAATCAAAAACAGTCGCTATCATTCCTCCAAAGACATTTGATGGAACTCCACCAGTATAAGCATTTTCAAGCTTTATCCGACTAATACAACTCTTTCCATCTATACTTGGATAGGTTTTTAAATGTAAGCCTAAATCATTCTTGGGACCACATCCCCAACAATGCTGAAATCGTTCTCCATACCTATCTTGGATAGCAATCGCTCTGGTTTCTAACATTCTTTTCACTCCTCCTTACTCAGATGGGGCAATTATATCAAGCTTCAGTCAAAGAGTAAATAGGTTTGGAGACTAATATCTTTTTATCTCTCGACTAAGTTTGATTTATAGCCGACCATTTTATAAAAATAAAAAGAGCGTTTCCGCTCTCTGTGTATCAATAGGTGCTAGCTCCTTTCTCTAGTTTGACGGTTTGGAATTTCTTTTGGTAGGTTACTTTAATAGTCATGTGTGAGTCCTCGTTTCTTTTTGATGACTCTAATATAAGACCCAAACCTAAAAGCTAGCTTATAGATTTCTTAGAAAAGGCTTAATCTAGATGTTCTCTCTTTTCTAGATGAAGAGCAATCATGCGCCATTCTAGATCCTCTTTCCAACCTTCTATTGAACTAATGTAGCTGGCAACCTTCCTGGCTTCTTCTAAAATCGGAAAGTCTTCGATAATATCAGCCACTTGAAACTCTGGAAGTCCTGACTGTCTGGTTCCAAAAATCTCACCCGATCCGCGCATTTTCAAATCTTCCTCAGCAAGGACAAATCCGTTGGTGGTTTCTGTCATGATGCGCATGCGGTCTTTCCCTGACTCGGTCTTGGGATTGGCAACGAGAACAGCATAGGACTGCTTGTCTCCCCGACCCACACGACCTCTGAGCTGGTGAAGCTGGCTGAGACCGAACCGATCGGCATCCATGATGATCATGACGGTCGCATTAGGGACATTGACCCCAACCTCGATAACCGTTGTCGAAACTAGAATATCTGTTTTTCGCTCTTTGAAATCCTGCATGATTTGGTCTTTTTCATCACTCTTCATCTTACCATGTAGAAGAGCCACTTCGGCCTTACCTGCAAAATGGGCCGTCAATTCCTCTGATAAGGCAATAGCATTTTTCAAATCCAGAGCTTCAGATTCTTCAATCAAGGGAGAGATGACATAGGCTTGAGAACCCTTTTGAATTTCTCCTTCTAACCAAGTCAGCACCTGAGGCAGTTGCTCATGTTTGATCCAACGTGTCACAATGGGTTTCCGACCCGCAGGCATCTGGTCGATAATGGAAACATCCATATCTCCAAAGGCTGTGATAGCAAGCGTCCGTGGAATGGGCGTCGCCGTCATCATGAGGACATCTGGATTGTCTCCTTTTTCCCGCAGAACACGCCTTTGCCCCACACCAAAACGGTGCTGCTCATCGATGATAATCAAGCCAAGACGAGCATAATCCACCCCATCTTGTATCAGAGCGTGGGTTCCGATAATCAAATCGGCCTCACCCTTGGCAATGGTCTCTAAAACTTCTTTTTTTTCTGCAACTTTTAAGGAACCTGTCAAGAGAGCGAATTTCAAGTCTGGAAAGAGACTCTGTAGACTTTCAAAGTGTTGCTCTGCTAGGATTTCTGTCGGTACCATGAGAGCAGCCTGGTAGCCAGCCGTCACCGCAGCAAACATGGCCAAGCCAGCGACTACCGTCTTTCCGCTCCCTACATCTCCTTGCAGGAGACGATTCATGTGGTGGTCCGACTTCATGTCGGCCAAAATTTCCTGCAAACTCTTTTCCTGAGCTTGTGTCAGGGCAAAAGGAAGATTTTCTTTAACGGCAGTCACTTTTCCCTGAGACCAGTTCAGAACAAGACCGCTTCCTTGAACTCTATTTTCAGACTTGAGCGTCTGCAACTGCATTTGAAAGTAAAAGAGTTCCTCAAACTTGATACGGCGAAGGGCCTGCTTGTATTCTGCCAAATCCTTTGGAAAATGCATAGCACGAACAGCCTGACAACGGGACATGAGTTTGTATTTATCAAGTAAAGACTGGGGAAGATTTTCCTCAATCAAGAGGTCCAATCCCTGATCAAAGGCTGTCTTAATGACCTTAACCAAACTGGCCTGACTGATTCCCTGAGCCAGACGATAGACAGGCTGGAGGTCATCTTCCACCTGAGCTAGAACCTTCATCCCAGTCAGACTAGCCTTGGCACGGTCCCACTTCCCAAAAACAGCAAGGGTTGCTCCCAACTCTATCTTGTCTGCTAGATAGGGCTGGTTAAAGAAATTCACCGCAAAAACGACCTCTCCCTGCTTAAGGCTAAAACGTAGGCGATTGCGCTTGAAACCATAATACTGTACACTGGCAGGTGTCACGACTTGACCAGACAGGACCGCCTTTTCGCCATCTTCCAGCTCCAGCACCCGCTTGGTTTTGAAGTCTTCGTAACGGAAAGGAAAGTAGAGCAAGAGGTCTTGCAAGTTTTCAATTCCTAGTTTGGCGTATTTCTCGGCTGACTTTGGTCCCACACCAGGCAAGACATGCAAGGGTTGATGTAGATTCATGCTCCACTCCTTTCTTTTTTAATAATATTCTCTCGGAATGCGATCGCTGAGGAGGCAAACCACCTCATAATTAATGGTTCCGCGGTAGGTCGCTACCTGAGTTGCTGTGATTTCCTTGTCACCGTTGGAGCCAATCAAGGTTACTTTTGTTCCTAGCGGATAAATCTTAGGCAAGCGAATGGTGATTTGGTCCATAGAAACCCGTCCTACGATTGGGCAAGCTTGTCCATCTACTAAAACAGAGAAATTCTGCATGTCTCGTGTCCAACCATCCGCATAGCCGATTGGCACGGTCGCGATGACTTGCTCGCTATCCGCCTGATAGGTGGCTCCATAGCCCATGCAAGCTCCAGCTGGCACTGTCTTGACATGGACCAGAGCAGACTCCAAACTCAAGGCTGGTGTCAAGTCATAAGGCAAGTCTAAGACATCTCCACTTGGATTGAGACCATACATGGAATCTCCCATACGGACCGCATTGAAAATAGTTTCAGCATGCCAGAGGGTCGTTGCCGAGTTGCTGGCATGAACCAGCTCTGGAACATCCTTCATACTTGCCAAAATAGCTTTAAAGCGTTCTAACTGGGCATTAAAATATGTATCTGATTCCTCATCTGCAGTAGCAAAGTGGGTAAAAATCCCCTCAACACGCGCACCATGTTGTTTGAGCAAGTCTTGAGCCAGATCAGCTTCACTGGCCTCTCTAAAACCAATCCGTCCCATTCCTGAGTCAATCTTGAGGTGAACTGTTAAGCCTGCTAGGTCATTCTCCCTAGATAAGAGAGCTTGAATCCACTCCAACCCTGCCACTGTCAAGGTGATGTCGTATTCTTTAGCTAGGGAAACAGCTTCTAGCTCAGAAACTCCTAAGATGAGGATTTTCTTGTTTATACCTGCTTGACGCAACTCGATAGCTTCATCGATATTGGAAACGCAAAATCCATCAACAACATCCTGGATCGCCGTTGCAACAGCTACCGCCCCATGTCCATAAGCATTAGCCTTGACTACTGCAAATTTGAGCGTACCATTAGGGATATGACTTCCCATTTGTTGTATATTTTGTCGAATAGCTCCCAAACGAATCAGAGCCTTGGTTGGTCTATGTAGACTAGCTTTCATGATTTTCCTCCAAAATGACACTGGCTGTCACAAACTGATCTGTATGGCTAATTGACAGCCAAATCTTTCCTGAAAATGGCGACTGACTAAAATAGGGAGCCCCTCTTTCATTGTTCAAGACTTCCAAATCCCGAAAGGTCAGTTTGCCAATTCCTGTCCCCATAGCCTTGGAAAAGGCCTCCTTAGCCGACCAGCGGCCTGCCAAGTATTCGATCTGTCTGCGCCCTTTGAGACTGGTAAAACGCTCCATTTCTTTAGGGGTCAGCACGCGCTTAGCAAAGCCCTCACGTCGTGTAACTGCGTTTTCTATCGAAGCCAATTCTTCGATGTCAATTCCGTGTCCAACTATCATACTCACAAAAGGAGTTGAGATTCCCCCAACTCCATCCTTTTCACTTATTTTGTTAAGGTAGTATAAATTTCGTCTACCAAGGCTACTGTATTTTTCCAACCTAGACAAGGGTCAGTAATAGAGCAACCAAAGACCTCTGGTTGATTTTGGCGGCCATCTGCTAGGTATGATTCGATCATAAAGCCTCGAACCGTCTTTTTAATCTTTTCATTCCAGTCACGATTCAGCAAGGCTTGACGAACAATGCGAATTTGTTCCATATACTGCTTGCCTGAATTGTCATGATTGGTATCGATGATAATGAAGGGATTTTCAAGTCCCATGGTCTCATAGCGATTGATGGCATTTAAGAGGGTTTCATAATAGAAATTGGGTTCATTTTTACCATATTCGTTCATGGCGCCACGAAGGATAACGTGGGCCAAGGGATTTCCTGAAGTTTCCACTTCTTGGCCATGGTAAAGGAAGGTTTGCTTGTTTTGAGCCGCATAGATGGCATTAAACATGACCCCGAGGTTCCCAGATGTTGGATTTTTCATCCCAACTGGAGCATCAATCCCAGAGGCTAAAAAGCGGTGTTCTTGGTCTTCCACTGAACGAGCCCCAACAGCATGGTAGCTGACCAGGTCATCAACCAAAACGAGATTTGACGGATAGAGCATCTCATCAGCTGTTGTCAATCCAGTCTCCGTAATCACACGGTAGTGCAGTTGACGAACGGCTTGCAAGCCATTAATCAAGCTTGGAGCTTTCGAAGTATCGGGCTGATGAACCAAACCCTTATAGCCATCTCCATTGGTACGAGGTTTAGCTGTATAAACACGCATCACGATAAAGATTTTATCCGCAACTTTTTTCTGCAAGTCTGCTAAGCGGCGAGCATATTCGAGTACTGCTTCTTCATTGTCCGAAGAGCAAGGCCCCATCACCAAAAGGATTCGGTCGTCCTCACCCGAAATGATGGCTGCCAACTCTCTATCACGGGCTTCTTTTTTTCGCAAGGCTTCAGGTGACAACTGGGTCTCAGCCTTGATTGCTTCAATATCAATTTCTTGACCTTTTTCGATAAATGCCATCTTACTCTCCTAGCGTTTGGTAAATTTCGCGAACAAGTGCTTCTGTGTTGTCCCAGCCTAGACACGGATCTGTAATGGACTTACCAAAAACTTCAGGTTCATTTTGACGTCCATCTTCTAGATAGGACTCAATCATAAAACCACGAACGTATTTCTTGATTTTCTCATTCCAGTCACGGTTAATCAAGGTCTGACGAACGATACGGATTTGATCCATGTACTGCTTGCCTGAATTGTCATGATTGGTATCAATGATGATAAAGGGATTTTCTAAGCCCATCTTTTCATACTGGGCAATGGTATCCATCAAATTGTCATAGTAGTAGTTAGGAATATTTTTCCCGTATTCATTCAAGGCACCGCGAAGAATTGCGTGGGACAATGGATTCCCCGTTGTTTCCACCTCTTTACCGAGGAAGAGGAAACTCTGTTTATTTTGCGCTGCATAAATCCCGTTAAACATAACATTGAGATTTCCAGATGTGGGATTTTTGAATCCTGTTGAGAAATCTGCTCCGCTCGCTACAAAACGGTGCTGTTGATCCTCTACAGAACGAGCTCCAACAGCCATATAAGAAATCAAATCATCCACCAGCGGAAGATTTTCAGGATAAAGCATCTCATCCGCTGTTGTCATGCCAGTCTCAGAAATAACGCGGTAATGTAAATGACGAACAGCCTTGATTCCATTGATCAAGCTAGGTGCTTCTTTAGCATTTGGTTGATGAATCAAGCCCTTATAGCCGTCTCCATTGGTACGAGGTTTAGCCGTATAGACACGCATGACCATAAAAATACGATCTTTGACCTCTTCTTGCAAAGTAGATAGACGTTTGGCATACTCGAGAACCGCTTCTTCATTATCAGATGAACATGGTCCAATCACCAAGAGAATACGCTGATCTTCCCCACGGATGATGGCTTCCAATTCCTGATCACGTTGGTTTTTTCTCGCAAGAGCCGCCCCCTCTAATTTAGACAAGGTGCGAACTTCTTCAATGTTAATTTTAGGACTTTTAGCTGTAAATACCATGATTCATCTCCTTATAAAGCAAACGGACACCAAGCAAAAAATGACTTTTACCAGGTATCCGCCTGTATCTTATCTCGTATTATTGTCTCTTACCATGACAGTTCTTGAATTTCTTACCAGATCCACATGGGCATTGATCATTTCGTCCAATTTGGCTCAAGTCCACATCTTTTGGAAGCTGAGTCTGCTGCGCCGCGATATTACGAGTCGCAGTTGTACTGATATTGTGTTCAGTTTGAGGACGTTCCTGTTCGTGGATTTGTGCTTTCATCATCAAGCGGGTCACATCAAATTCAATTGATCCAATCATGTCATTAAACATGCGGAAACCTTCTGCTTGATATTCTACAACAGGGTTGTTTTGGGCATATCCACGAAGACCAACAGCATTTCGCAACTGATCAAGAGCATCGATATGGTCTGTCCACTTGTTGTCTACAACACGTAGGATCAAGACCTTCTGGAACTCTTTCACTGCTTCTTCATCACGAAGTTTGGCAACTTGACTATCATAAACTTTCAAGGCACGTTGGAAAAGTTCATCTTTGATGGCCTGATCTGACAGACCTGCAAGATCTGAACGACTGATTGAATCTTCTGGAAGCAAGTTATACTTAGCAAAGTTCAGGATTGCTTCCAGTTTTTCATCTTCTTTCGAACGAGCATGTGCATCTACGATTCGGCCAATGGTACGGCGGATCATAGCATGGATTTCAGGTGCCAAGTCACGGTCTGCAGTGATGACATCATAACGTTGTGCATAG
Source organism: Streptococcus oralis SK304 (assembly GCF_000287715.1). Taxonomy (GTDB): domain Bacteria; phylum Bacillota; class Bacilli; order Lactobacillales; family Streptococcaceae; genus Streptococcus; species Streptococcus oralis_Y. Next base: position 24,689 of record NZ_ALJN01000002.1, read on the forward strand.
ATGATTTCACGTTGTTCACGCATAACGTCATCGTATTGAAGGACTTGTTTACGAGTATCGTAGTTGTTTCCTTCGACACGTTTTTGAGCTGCTTCAACTTGACGCGTTAACATGCGAGATTCGATGGCTTCATCAGACATGTTAAGACGTTCAAAGACACCTTTCAAACGTTCTGAACCAAAACGTTTCATCAAATCATCTTCAAGAGACAAGTAGAATTGTGACTCACCTGGGTCTCCTTGACGCCCTGAACGTCCACGAAGCTGATTATCAATACGGCGACTTTCATGGCGTTCTGTACCAATGACACAAAGTCCACCAAGTTCACGAACCCCTTCGCCAAGCTTGATATCAGTACCACGACCGGCCATGTTGGTTGCGATAGTAACTGCGCCACGCTGACCAGCGTTCATGATGATTTGCGCTTCTCTGTAGTGGTTCTTCGCATTCAAGACTTCGTGAGGAACACCTGCCTCTACCAGTTTTTTAGAAAGAAAGTCACTCGTTTCAACTGCAACTGTACCTACCAAGACCGGCTGACCTTTTTGGTGACGAGCTTTTACATCTTCAACTACAGCCTTAAACTTCGCATCAAGACTGGCATAGAGAAGGTCTGAGTGGTCGATACGTTGGATTGGACGGTTGGTTGGGATTGGGATAACACGAATATTGTAGATTTCGCGGAATTCTTCTTCTTCTGTTTTACCAGTACCCGTCATACCTGCCAATTTCTTATACATACGGAAGAGGTTTTGGTAGGTGATAGAAGCTGAAGTCTTAGTCTCATCTTGGATTGGCACACCTTCTTTTGCTTCAATTGCTTGGTGCAAGCCGTCAGAGTAACGACGACCTTCCATGGTACGACCTGTAAATTGGTCGACAATCAAGATTTCTTGCTCTTCACTAACCACATAGTCGATATCGAGAATCATGATATAGTTGGCACGGAGGGCATTGTCAATAAAGTGGGTAAGAGCCACGTTTTCGACATCATAGAGATTTTCCAGTTTGAAATAGCTCTCAGCCTTGTCAATCCCAGAATCAGACAAACCAATCGTCTTAGACTGAATGTCAATAATATAGTCATCCTTGTCCAAAGACTTCACAAAATGATCCGCCATGTGGTAGAGTTGGCTAGTCTCAACTGCATTGGCACCTGAAACGATCAAAGGAGTACGGGCTTCATCGATCAAGATCGAGTCAACCTCATCGACCAAGGCATAGTTAAGCGGACGTTGTACCATGTTTTCTGCACGAACGACCATATTATCACGAAGGTAGTCAAAACCAATCTCTGAGTTGGTTGAGTAGGTAATATCACAGAGGTACGCTTCTTTTTTCTCCATTGGAGATTTGGCTGCCAAGTTGATCCCTACTGACAGACCAAGCCATGAGTACAATTCACCCATCTCAGTCGCGTCACGTTCTGTCAGGTATTCGTTGACAGTAACTACGTGAACCCCTTTACCTGCAAGGGCATTGAGGTACACTGGCATGGTCGCCGTCAAGGTTTTCCCTTCACCAGTACGCATCTCTGGAACGTCACCATGGTGAAGAACAATCCCACCCATGACCTGAACTTTATAAGGGAAAAGTCCAAGGACACGTTTTGCTGCTTCACGGACTACCGCAAAAGCCTCATATAACAGTGAATCAAGTGATTCTCCCTTATTGTAGCGTTCTTTAAATTCGTCAGTTTTTGCTTTTAGTTCTTCGTCCGACATTGCGGCCATTTGGCTCTCATAGTTAAGAACCTTATCAGCCATCTTTTCTAGACGACGAAGTTCCCCTTTATCATTTTCGATAATTGTTTTTAAAATATTAGCCATGATTTTCCTTACTTTAGATTCTGAATATTTTAGAATGTTCTTTTAATTTTAGCATATTTACCATTATTTTTCAAGAAAGAATCCTTGTTTTACAAGGGGAAAAAAGGACTAGAAGCCAGTCTAGTCCTTCATTTGTTAATGTTTAATTTCCCAAGAATGCAGGTAATATCCCAAAATACCAAAAGAGATTGATCCAGAAGGCCATGCATAATAGCACTCCAAAAATAAAAAGGCTGATTTTTTTAATCAATACGGAGTATAGGATGGATAAAACACCAAAAATCACAAAGAGTTTTTTCATAACGAAATAATATACTGAAACTCCTCCTATTTGCCAATCCCAAGGAAGGAAAAACATGAGGAACCAGAGAAGGCAAATCGTAAGAATATATCTCTTGTAGTGCGCTTCAAGAAAGGCTTTTGTTTTCTCCATAGCAAACCTCCATTTGAGTCACTGTCTCTTCCCTTTTATTATACCAAAAAAACCTGGAAAGCTTTTTCCAGGTTTGAGTTTGAAATCACTAGTCATACTAGAGAAATTCCTTTATTCATAGGCTGATTCACTTTATTGACTTGATGAAGATGTTCCAAAATCGACCTTAGGAACTGTCTTGGCTTCTTCTGTTTCTTTAAAGGTTTCAGCTTCTTTAAAGTTCATCATATTCGCAAAAAGCACGGTTGGAAAACTTCTCAACTTTTGATTGTACTCAGCTGCGACTTTATTATAGTCCTTGCGTGCTACAAAGATACGATTTTCACTTCCTGAAAGTTCCACCATTAGTTGCTCAACATTTTGATTGCTCTTGAGTTCTGGATAATTCTCCGTCAAGGAAATCAAGCGGGAAAGAGCAGAGCTCAATTCTCCCTGAGCCTTTTGGTTTTCTTCCGAAGTTACTGAGCTACTACCGATTTTAGCTCTAGCATCCGCAATCTTGGTAAAGACTTCGGTTTCATGATTCATTTGTCCTTTAACGGACTCCACCAAGTTACCAATCAAGTCCGAACGACGTTGGAGGGCTGTCGAGACATCAGCCTGAGCCTGCTCCACTTTAGTCTGTTCACCAACCAGACCATTATAGGTCGTCACTGCGGAACAACTTCCCAGAATTAGTAGTCCAAAGAAAATCGCTACTATTGAGAGAATTACTTTATTTTGTTTCATATCAAAACCTTAACACTTTCTTTTATCAACTTTTCTGAGAAAATACTCAGATTTTAAATCAATTTCCCAAACTTTGTTTTTATTTTTAATTAAGGAGTGAACTCTTGCAAAGGAGTCACCTAACTGTATGGAGAAATCGGTTTGAGCAATATATGATTACTCACCAGTCATCAGACGAACCGCCGCCATCGAAGCCACCGCCGTCCCAGCCTCCAGATGAATCGGAGCCCGAGTCAGACCAAGAGGATCCTGAATCTGATGAGTCACCGCCCCACCAGCCACCGCCAGAATCATCTCCATGTGAACCGCCACCACGGCCTCCAGATATAAATCCAATGATCATCACGATGAAGTAAATGAGAATTCCAAATCCGATAACTCCGTCACTCGAACTACTTTTTCGATGACGTCTCGAAGAACTACTCTCACCAGCATATCTTTCAAGTTCCCTTAAGCGACTAGAGTTGGTGGTATAGTCGTAACTACTTCTAGAACTTGAAGCAGTCGTACTCGATCCACTATAGAACATGTAGTTGAGATTATTGACTATTGAGAGAACTCCATTGTTGTAATCCCCTTTTTGAAAATAAGGGCGTGCTGTTTTCAAAAATCTATTTGTCTGATAGTCAGTGATCTTACTGGCCACATTATTGCTTGTTTCAATCCGTGATTTTCTATCCTCAATAGCGACCACAATCAAGGCGCCGTTGTTGTCTCCCGAATAGCCAATCTTCCAAGCTCTAGCTGTTTCATTGGCTACTGTTTCGATTGTTTCTCCATCTAGGCTTTTCACAACATAAACGCCCATTTGGAATTTTTCTGATTTTTTACTATTGACATTATTCAATTCTCGTATCTGACTTATAGTCTCATCCGTTAAATAATGATCCGGGTCATAGATCCCGTACTCAGGTTTTTCAGGTGCTGTAAATGCTGACAAGAAGAGAAAGACCATCAGCAATCCAAGCAAGCGAACCAACAAACTATGTTTAAATAATCTTCTTCTTTTCATAATAACCTCCCTAGTAAAGGAAAATTGATTTAAGGAATTATAGCATTTTGATTTTTACAAAGAAAGTACATTTTCATTACAAATAGATTACAAAATCTAGGAAAATAATTGAATTTTGATGACAGATTTTGTCTCCAATTTGATAAAACTTTTACTCCTTTTATAGAAAAAAGAAGACCTCATAGCCTTCTTTTAGTTTATTTTTGTGTAAAAACAAGCATAGCTTACTTGCGTTTTCTCGCGATCAAGTGAATCGGGGTTCCCTCAAAAACAAAGGCCTTGCGGATTTGATTTTCCAAGAAGCGCAGGTAAGAGAAGTGCATGAGTTCTTCTTCGTTAACAAAGATGACAAAGGTTGGTGGCTTGGTTGCCACTTGGGTCGCATAGAAGATTTTGAGGCGTTTTCCTTTGTCTGTCGGTGTTGGATTGATAGCAATGGCATCCATAATGACATCGTTCAAGACCGCTGATGGGATACGGGTGTTTTGACTTTCGCTGATTTGCTTGATCATTTCAGGCAATTTGTGGAGACGTTGCTTGGTCAGAGCAGAGACAAAGACAATCGGAGCATAAGGCAGGTATTGGAACTGCTCACGGATATCTTCTTCCCATTTCTTCATGGTGTGATTGTCTTTTTCAAGGGTATCCCACTTATTGACCACGATGATCATTCCTTTACCCGCTTCATGGGCAAAACCTGCGATACGTTTGTCGTACTCACGAATACCTTCCTCGGCATTGAGGACCATCAAGACCACGTCAGAACGGTCAATGGCACGCATGGCACGCATGACAGAGTATTTCTCCGTATTTTCATAGACTTTACCAGACTTACGCATACCAGCTGTATCAATCATGGTAAACTCTTGTCCATCCGTATCTGTAAAGTGGGTATCAATGGCATCACGCGTTGTCCCAGCTACTGGACTAGCAATCACGCGGTCTTCTCCCAAAATAGCGTTGATCAAACTTGATTTTCCAACGTTAGGACGGCCAATCAAGCTAAATTTAATCACGTCTGGATTTTCTTCTTCAACCTCATTTGGTAGATTTTCCACGATGGCATCGAGCACATCCCCTGTTCCGATACCGTGGACAGACGAAATTGGCAACGGTTCGCCCAATCCCAGAGCATAGAAATCATAGATGTCATTTCGCATCTCAGGATTGTCAACCTTGTTAACGGCAAGGATAACAGGCTTATGGGTTTTATAGAGTTTGCGGGCTACGTACTCGTCCGCATCTGTAATCCCTTCTTTCCCAGACACTACAAAAACGATGACATCAGCTTCTTCCATAGCGATTTCTGCTTGGTGTTTGATTTGCTCCATGAAGGGAGCATCGACGTCGTCAATCCCTCCAGTATCAATCATACTAAAGGAACGATTGAGCCACTCACCCGTTGCATAGATACGGTCACGTGTCACACCCTCGACATCTTCTACAATTGAGATTCGCTCACCAGCGATCCGATTAAATAGGGTCGATTTCCCAACATTGGGACGTCCCACAATGGCAATAGTTGGTAAGGCCATGTTTTCTCACTTTCTACAATAACTTTTTCTGTTCTAGATTTTTTAGAGTTGAACTAGGTTCGGCTTGACCAAACTGCTCTGCTAAACGCTGACTCCAAGAGGTCGTCGCACGCGCACCAGCATAGTCTGCCTGTACTTTGTCATAGTCCAAAATCGCCGCTACTGGCTGTTCTTGGTATTCTTCTTCAAATACCACTTGGTTCAAAGGCAGTCTTGGTTTGACCTCATGTTGTTGATTTGGCACGCCAAGAGCAATCCCAAAAACAGGGTAGGTATAGTCAGGCAGGTTAAAGAGCGCTGCCACTTCTTCTGACTTGTAACGGACCAAACCGATGATAACACCACCATATCCCAGACTCTCCGCTGCAAGCAAGGTATTTTGACCAGCAAGCGCAGCGTCTACAGACGTGATAAGGAGACCTTCCACCCCTTGAGGTTGGAAAGTGTCCGTATGAAGGCTTGCTCCCTTTTCAGCTCGGTTCAAGTCACCAACAAAAAGCAAAAAGGCTGCTGACTGGCGAATGGCTTCCTGAGGAACCAGTTCATAAAGAGAATCTTTCTTCTCTTGACTGCGCACAAGAATCACAGAGTAGGATTGGAAATTTTTCCAAGATGATGCCATTTGTCCAGCAGTCAAAATCTCTTCCAAGTCTGCCTGAGGAATCTCTTGCTCCTTAAAGCGACGAACCGAAGTATGAGCTTTCATCAGTTTAATGGTTTCTGTCATCGGCGATTTTCTCCTTCTAGTCTTGTCTCCTCAGCCAAATAACGGATTCGTTCCATGACCCGTCTAGCTTCCCAAGTCTCGTCATTTCCATTCTTTCCTTTGGCAAAATGTTTTTCCAAATCTTGGAAATTAAAGTTGGAAGTAAAGAAGGTCGGCAAATCTTCCTGCATGCGGTACTGAAGAATGACTTGGAGAATCTCATCACGTACCCAAGGGGTAGACTGTTCTGCACCAATATCATCTAAGACTAAGACCTCAGCTAACTTGATGTCATCCACCAAGGTCTTCACAGTTCCTTCACCGATGGCATTTTTCACATCAATGACAAAGCTTGGATAGTGGATAATGGTCGTTGATGCCCCACGCTTTTCAGATAGGTCATGAGCTAAGGCTGCCATCATGAAACTCTTTCCAACACCAAAATCTCCGTAAAGATAGAGGCCTTTTCGGATGCTTGGGTAAAGGTCAACAAAGGAATAGAGTCTCTCAAAAATCGGCAAACGGCCTAGATCATCCAGGTCAATCTGAGCTAACTTCGCTTTCTTGAGACTTGCTGGTAGATTGATCAACTTAAGACGATTCTTAATTGCAGCCTCTTTTTCTGCCGCGATTAGTTCTGGTGTTTCTTCATAGGACACATCCGCATATCCGTGATTCATAATCAAGATGGGCTTGTAGCCACGCGCTATATAGTCCGCATCCCCTCGAAGAAACTTGTCCCGTTCTGTGATATATTGATTGAACTTGGAGATGCTACGATTTAACTCCTCTTGACTGAGGGATTCTTTCTGGATAAAAGCCGCCACATCTGGGTCTTTCATAATCTGCTGGACTAGGTCCTGATACTGAAAACGACTTGTCTGACGTTTGATAACGTCACCCACACTTTCCATCTAGTCTCCTCCTTCTTCTAATCGGGCTAACATTTCTTGTTTTTTGCGTTCTAGTTCCAGACGAGTTTCCTCACTGGTTTGATTTTTATATTCTGGATTGCTCCACTTGGGAACATTTGTCTTAGTCGAGCTAGTTTTCGATTTCTGGTCTTCTTGCCCTTTTTGCTGACGCTCTCGAATCCGAAGCACAGCCTCTTCTGCTGTCCGAATTTTTTGATAAGCATAGTCATTGGCGACCTTCATGGCATATTTTTCATTGACATTAGCCGAATCAACCTTGTTAAAGGTTAGAAGCAAGACGATATTGATAACTTCATCCAACAAACCTAAAGACGCCATCTGGTGAAGGAGGTATCTTTCACTTTGGGTGATGTTTCCCTTACGTGTTTGCTTGATTTCAGCTAAAAATTCCAGGGGAGTTTTATTTTTGGCTTCCCTGATAATGGTCATTTCTTTGGGGCTAAAGTCAGAAGATGCTGGCTTTTGCGCAATTTTTTCACGCATGCGTTTGACTGAAATAACCTGAGCCACAGCTGTCGCCTTGGCTAATTGATAGGTTTCAAACCAGGTCCATTTTTTTTCATCTGCAATGGCGAATAATTCCAGAACATCCGTTTGCTCGTCTTCAAAACGCAAGCCATCTCGAGCCATCAGGCGCTGGAAATGTTCCAAGTCAAAATCATTTTTTAACTTGCTTTTAGACTCGCTTGGGGTCACTTCTTCAGTCAGGGTTGGAAAGACTTGGCTCAAAGAAACAGAAAGTGCTTCTCCCTTACTTGGAGCCTGCTTCATAGCAGAAACAGCTGTATCCCCAATCTTTTTCTCTAATAATCTGCTATAGACAGAATGGCTTAAAAATTCCTGACTGGAGAGGGGAGAATGAAGCTGCAATTCATAAGTTTTCCCCTTTTGATAAAGGGTCAACAGATCTAAGGCAGATAAGATTTTAAAGGATTGGAGCAAGGTCGGCATGCCAAAGTTTAAGTGGTTGAGGATGTGGGAAAAGAGGTGTTCCTTTTGCCCACCATCCCAAAAGGTAAGGGCATATAGATAGAGGCTCAGTGCCTCCTGACCGATAATCGGGAGGTAGCACTGCACCAGAGAAGAGGTATCTTGCGACACCCGATTATTCTTTAGAAAAGAAAAACGGTCATTTGGCTTCATCTATTTTTCCTTTTTCTTCTTAGAGGACTGGGTGATTTGCTGGAGCAGACTCTCCAACTCACTCACATCCTTAAAGCTACGATAAACACTGGCAAAACGAACATAGGTAATCTCATCCAGCTCTGCCAATTCTTCCATGACTAAAGAACCAATATATTCACTTTGGATCTCATTCTCACTGCGACTACGGAGTTTTTGCTCGATACGATTGACCACCATGTTGATTTCATCACTTGACACAGGACGCTTCTGGGCTGAGCGGATAATCCCATTAAAGATTTTATCTCTCGAAAACTGCTCTCGTGTACCGTCTTTTTTGACAACGACCAGCGTTCTTTCTTCTACTCGTTCATAGGTTGTAAAACGATGCTGACACTCGTCGCACTCACGTCTTCGACGGATGGTATTTCCTTCTTCGGCTTGTCGACTATCAACAACACTAGACTTGGTAGCCCCACATTTTGGACAACGCATGCATTTCCCTCCTTGTCGTTTTCTTTTCATTATACCATTTTTTGAGCAATTCCCAAAACAATTCTTATTTTTACTTGACAAGTTTTTTGTTTTATTGTATTATTTGATTAGAACAACAAAGACATAGAAAGGAGACTATGATGTCCTGGTCATTTGATAATACAAAACCGATTTATTTACAGATTATGGAAAAAATTAAACTACAGATTGTTTCCCATGAACTGGAACCCAACCAACAGCTCCCAACCGTAAGAGAACTGGCGAGCGAGGCTGGGGTCAATCCCAACACCATCCAGCGCGCCTTGTCTGACCTTGAACGTGAAGGATTCGTTTATAGCAAGCGAACAACTGGTCGTTTTGTCACCGAGGATTTGGACCTCATCGTTCAGTCCCGCAAACAACTTTCCGAAGAGCAACTGCAACACTTCGTCTCTTGCATGCTTCAATTTGGCTACAAAAAAGAAGAACTGCCAAATGTATTAAGCGACTATATTAAAGGAGTTTAAGACTATGACACTACTAGCACTTGAAAATGTATCAAAATCATATGGAGCAACTGCGGCACTTGACAATATCTCACTAGAGATCTCAGCTGGAAAGATTGTCGGGCTCCTCGGACCAAACGGATCCGGAAAAACAACCTTGATCAAACTGATTAACGGTCTCCTTCAGCCAGATAAAGGACGTGTCCTCATTAACGGACAGGATCCAAGTCCTGCTACCAAGGCGATCGTCTCTTATCTACCAGACACAACCTATCTAAATGAACAGATGAAGGTCAAGGAAGCCCTAACCTACTTCAAGACCTTCTATCAGGATTTCAATCTTGAACGCGCCCAACATCTACTTGCAGACCTTGGCATTGATGAAAATAGTCGTTTAAAGAAATTATCAAAAGGAAACAAGGAAAAGGTCCAACTAATCCTCGTTATGAGCCGTGAAGCCCGCCTCTACGTTCTGGACGAACCAATCGGAGGTGTGGATCCAGCTGCTCGTGATTATATCCTCAATACCATCATCAACAACTATTCCCCAACTTCTACAGTCCTGATTTCAACCCACTTGATTTCAGATATTGAGCCAATCTTGGATGAGATTATCTTCCTCAAAGACGGAAAAGTCGTTCGCCAAGGAAATGTTGATGATATTCGTTACGAGTCAGGTGAATCAATTGACCAGCTCTTCCGCCAGGAATTTAAAGCCTAAGCAAAGGAGATTATTATGTTTTGGAATCTAGTTCGTTATGAATTTAAGAATGTCAATAAATGGTATTTAGCGCTCTATGGAGCTGTGCTTGCAATTTCAGTTTTAATTGGAGCTTTTCTTGGTAGCCTTAGCCAGAGTTACAATTCTAACAATGCTGTTTATTTCATCTTCTTTTTGGTACTAGTCTTTGGAGGACTCAGCGTCACTCTTTGGATTGCAACAATCTTTTTAATCATCCGAAGATTCAAGGGGAGTGTTTATGACCGCCAAGGGTACTTGACCCTAACCTTGCCTGTCTCTGAGCATCAAATCATCATCGCAAAACTTTTAGGTGGTCTTGTCTGGTCCATCTTAAGCTATATCGTCTTTATCTTGAGTGTATTGATTATCTTCTTCTTAACACCAATAGAAAAAGACTTCACCGTCCTCTATAACTTCATTTCCCCTTACCTCAGCTACGGCTGGCTGTATGCCCTATCACTATTTGTCGGTTCGATTACATGGATTTTATCCATTTACCTCTCCATCTCAATCGGACAACTCTTTAATGAGTATCGAACAGCTATGGGGATTCTAGCCTATATCGTCATTGCCATCGTCATTGGTTATGTTTCTCTCTTTTTCCGAATTGAAAATGACTTTAACATGATGATTGGTACAGAAATTCTGCGCGATCTCTTTTTATCGGCTATCTACTATCTCGGTACCTACTATATTTTGAAAAACAAGGTTAATTTGCAATAGTTTAAACGTCAAAAAAGGATAACATCTCATCACTGAGAGGCTATCCTTTTCTTTATCTCATTTTTTAACTAGATTAAAAAAATGAATCCATCTAGCAATTAAAATATAAAATCTGATCTAAATATCTCGTTTAATTTCTCTATTGTGTCACTATCATTATATTCCTTAAATATTCTCATAGCTTTAGAACATTCTTTCTTACCTATCTCTACTCGATTAGTTTTAATATGATAAACACCTCTTAAAAAAAGCAAATAATTTTTTTCAAAATAATATCCTTGTCTCGTAAGTAAATTTTCTAAATCATCTATAAAAAATTGAGCGCTATCTAACAAATTATTTTTTAACAGTAATTCCAAGTTAAATAAATATAAAGGAATTACCCTGCGAGCTCCCGTTTCCGTTTTTAGAAAGTGTCGTGTTTTCTTGATTACTATTCTATATAGTAAGCTAATGGTTTTTGTATTCATAAAAAACACCGAATTATAGAAAATTTTTAGTTCATACTCCATCCAAGTATCTACAGAAAGCAGATATTTTATTAATTCATTGCATTTAGATGAATTATAAGGAAGGTTTGCAAGACGGTTGATCTGTTGCTCAGTAATCAATTTTATATGGTAATTGCATAAACTTTTTTCTTGCTTTTGTCTTAACTCTATTTTCTGGACTAATTCTTGAAGTAAAAATATATCTGAAGAATTTACAGCATTTTCTAACTCTCCCCAAAAACATACCTTTTGGGAGTAATAACAGTGAACTAACTCTTCAAATTCTGAAAATGAGGTTCCAAGGCGATCTAACAGAATATAAAAATGATTAATAGATAACTTCGTAACTCCATTCTCGAACCGAGAAATTGTTGATTCACTAATTTCATTACACGCTAAATCTTTCAGACGAAAATTTTTTGAAATACGGATATCTTTTAAAACGGCTCCAAAATTTTCCATATCAATTCTCTTCCATTTCTGCAATAAATAAAACGAGCTTTTTTTATTCTGATATGATTATATCAAAATAAAAAAAAAAAAGGAAAATATTATTATGAAAGTTTTGAAGAAAATTTCATTATCAGCAGTTGCTTTACTTAGCTTGGGAGCATCCCTGCCAACCAATAATCCAGTTTCTGCTCAAGAATCCTCCACTCAAACGACTTATAGTAAGTCAAGTGGAAGTTGGATAAAATCTGATAGCCGTTGGTGGTATGAGCATTATGATGGTTCTTATACTACAAATGGATGGGAAAAAATAAATGACACCTGGTACTATTTTGATAGTGAAGGTTGGATGAAGACAGGTTGGATTAAAGAATATGGAAAATGGTATTTTCTAGATGATAGTGGAGCCATGAAAACTGGATGGTGTTGGGATTCGGGTAGTTGGTATTATTTAGATACTAGTGGTGTCATGCAAACAGGGCTACAGACTATCGAAGGTGAACAATATTATTTAGATACTAGCGGAGCTATGCAGACGGGTTGGCACAATATCGGAGATGATACCTATTTCTTTGCTAATAGTGGCGAAAGCCGAAATATCAATCGTCGGGCTTTAGTTCTTGGTGAAACATCTACTCCAGCAGTACCTATCGCAGATGTTAATGCGATGGAAAAGGTATTTAGCAACCAAAATTTCAGTGAAGTTGTTCGTTTCCCAGATAGAACTAAGTCTGAGATTATTGCAAAAATGCAAGAACTATTTGAATCTTCTACCGAAAGTGATGTGAACTATCTTTACTTTACTTGTCATGGAGGAAGAGATGGAAGAATCTATATTGGGAGTGATAAAACAGCATTTTCTGGTTGGGAATTGGCGTCCATTTTAAAACAATACAAAGGTAAGTTTGTTGTTATGCTGGATTGTTGTCATGCTGGAACAATTATCTCTAAAGATAATACGGAGGCATCCAATGGAGGAGCCTCTACAGAATATTTTGATTTGAACGAGTTTGTATCAGGATTTTCTAATATGAATGGTAACGAAAAATCAGGTGAGATGATTGACTCTAAATTTTTAGTACTATGCTCATCAAGAGGTGCAGAATACTCTAGTGGTGGATCATTAAGTTTAGCGACTAAATATTGGTCTTTAGGTTCAGGATGGAATCCTCTACAGAATTCACAAGTATCTTTAATAGCAGACCAAAATTATAATCATAGAATCACGTTAAATGAACTGTATACATACTCTCGTGAACAAGTTTTGAAACAAAATTCTAACCAGCATATTGAAGTTTATCCAGACAACAGTCAATTTGTTTTATTCAAAAAATAAGGAGTTCATAAAATGAAAGTATCAAAAAAAATTACACTACTTAGTTTGTCATTGGCAGGTTTCGTTTTATTGACTCTACCTCAAGCAGGAAAGGCATTTGAACTTAAAGAAGACTGGGCTTTTAAAGGCGGCATTCGATACGAGAATGGGAAAGTCAGTAAGATTAATAATGGATATGAAGTAAATATTAAAGTGTTAGATTTACCTAGTACTAGCAAAATCGAATGGACAGTTAGTTTAAATGGAGAAAAGCAAAATACTAGCTTTTTAGCGGAGGAAAGAACGGTATCTAAAACTGAAGATAAGGGACGTTTTTTACACTTTTATATCCCTTATGGATATCGTGGGGATATTGTAGTAGAGGCTAAGAGTGGTACTGAAGTAAAAACTTGGTCTACTAAGGTAGTTGACGATGTTGATTCAGATACTGCTAAGAGTGGCTACTTTGTTTTAGATGGTGACCAAATCTTAGAAAGTTCATGGGATTCTGTAAATGAGTCTTATGTTACAACGCTTCCAACCGTAATATCAGGAAAATCTGTTGTTGCTTGGCGTGAAGAAGGAACTCTTAATTTAATTAAACCAGGAAGAATTGCTCGGCAATATAATAGCAGTGGATTATATGTAAAACTTTCTCCAATCTTTGAAACTGCTAGCTGGCTACAATCAAACCAAAATTGGTACTATCAAAAACAAGGTCAACTAGTTAAAGATGCTTGGATCAATAATCAGGGAACATGGTACTTTATGGATGATGAAGGGGTTATGTTTAATCAAACATGGCTATACCGAGGTGGTAGCTGGTATGCCTTTAAATCATCAGGAGCTATGATTTCAGCTGATTGGCTATATGATAATGGCTCTTGGTATTACCTAAAAGATTCAGGTTCTATGGCGACAGGCTGGATTAAAGATGGTGGCTCTTGGTACTACCTAAATGATTCAGGTTCTATGGCAACAGGTTGGATTAAAGATAGTGGAACTTGGTATTACCTAAAAGACTCAGGTTCTATGGCGACAGGTTGGGTCAAAGATAATGGTAAGTGGTACTATCTCGCATCATCTGGTAATATGCTTCGTAATACCTATACACCTGATGGCTATTATGTAGATGATAGTGGAGCTTGGTAATAATCTAGAGTATAAATCTTATTCTATTAACTATTAGTTATAGATTCACAGGCTAAATGATATAAAAGCTACATGACAATACAAAAAGCAAGGAACTTAAATTCCTTGCTTTTTAACTCAATATCAAACTGGCTACTATTGGACTGACAAAGACGTAGAGAATACCGGTGACACCGATGGCCAAGCCACCCATGGCTCCTGCTACCGAGCCGTATCGAAAGGCTGTTCCTGTTCCGACTGCATGACCTGTTCCACCGAGGGAAAGACCAACTGCCACTGGATCGTCAATTTTCAACCACTTCAAAAGGGTTGGTCCGATCACACTGGTTAAGATCCCAGTCGCTACTACGACGACCAAGGTCACAGTCGTTAAACCCTGCAATTTTTCTGTAATCCCCACTGCCATAGCGGTTGTTACTGACTTGGGAAAGAGAGAAATTGCTAGGAAAAAGTCCATACCAAATATTTTCGCTACTATGGCAGTGAAGCTAGTATTGACCACTACTGCTAGCAGACTACCAAAGAGAATACTCCGAGCATGGTGCTTCATCAAGTGAAAACTCTTATAAAGCGGAATCCCTAGAGCCACTGTCGATGGGACAATCAAATTATTCAGATAAACCCCACCTTGGTAATAATCTTGATAAGAAATCCCCGTCGCCTTAAGGAAAATAATGATAAAAATAGCCGACAACAGCAAGGGTGTTGTCAATGGATGTGGAAAACGTCTGTAAATCAACATCCCCACTAGATAAGCTAGGATAGACAATGCAATCCCAAACAGAGGATTGGATACAAATTCACTCATTCCGTTTCTCCCTTCTCATAATCTCCCTCAAATCGTCTCTTGATAAACTGAACCACTAGGGCTATGAGGATAATGTTGATGACAGCCGCAAAAAAGACAATCAAAACAATGGGCAAGAGATAAGGAGCAATCACATCAAACTTCTCCATGATTCCCACTGCTGGTGGCAAAAAGAGAATGGTCATATTGGCCAGCAAGAAATTCCCAACCATATTGACATGCCTGGTCCTTAACCACTTGAATTGTAGGGCTAGAAAGAGAATAATCAAACCGATAATACTGCCGGGGATGGGCAGATGAAAGAAACTGGAGATTCCCTCACCGATTAGAGAAATCACAAAGAGAATCATTAATTGAACATATAATTTCATCCTAAACTCCATGAAATAAACTTCTTGCATACCAGTTTACTCTTTTTTCAGAAAAATTCAAGGAAATATTGAAATTCTTCTTTCTTGCAAGGATTAGCTAAAAGTAGTATAATAATTGCATGCGCAATCATCTTGTGTTAGAGAGACAGTCAGTAATGATTTTGTGATTTTTACTTTGAAAAGAAAGGAGAAAGCAATGACCTACTTAGAAAAATGGTTTGACTACAATCGCCGTCAAAAAGAAATGGAAGCCTTGTTGGAAGAAACTATTGCCCAGCAGAGTGAACAAAGGCTGAACTTGAAAGAGTTTTACCTGCTCTACTATCTGAATCTAGCCCAAGAGAAATCTCTACGACAAATTGACCTGCCAGATAAACTCCATCTCAGCCCGAGCGCTGTTTCTCGAATGGTGGCTAGGTTAGAAGAGAAAAACTGTGGCTTGCTTAGTCGCAGATGTTGCGACCAGGATAGACGGGCTAGTTTTATCTGCCTGACTGACGAGGGACAAACAACCCTGGCTTATCTACAAAAAGCCGTCGAAGAAAGATTGGAAACCAGTCTTGATTTCATTTCATAATCAGATTTTCAAAAAAGTTGCGTGCGCAATCATTTTTCTTGACATTCCTCTTTTCAAGGAGTACAATAAAGTCAAGATCGAACAAAGGAGTTTAATATGATCGCAATTACCTATCTAGACACCAGCAAACAAGAGAGAACCATGACTTTCGAGTCTTACCAAGACTTTGAACGTTCTCAACAAGCTTGCCTTATCGGTGTCGCAGATTATTACCCAGTTCAAAAATTAACCTATAATGGTCATGATTTGGACTACCATGGGACTTATGGAGATGTCTTCTTCTATCTCATGAAACAAGATTTAAGCCAATATAACTAAAAAAGGAGAAATACAATGGCAAAAGCAATTACAGATGCAACATTTGAACAAGAAACAAAAGACGGTTTGGTCTTGGTAGACTTCTGGGCAACTTGGTGTGGTCCATGTCGTATGCAAGGTCCAATCTTGGATAAATTATCTGAAGAACTTTCAGAAGATGTCTTGAAAATCGTTAAAATGGACGTTGATGAAAATCCAAACACAGCTCGTGCCTTTGGAATCATGTCTATTCCAACTCTTCTCTTCAAAAAAGACGGCCAAGTGGTGAAACAAGTTGCTGGTGTTCACACTGCAGAACAAATCAAGGCCATCGTTGCTGAATTGAGCTAATCACACGAGAGACCAAGTACTTTATTTGGTCTCTTTTTTTCTTGCCCTTTGCCATTTTTCAAAAAATATGCTAGACTGTAGGTAGAATATTACGATGTTTGGGACATGCCATCGCTAAAAAAAACCTCTACTTGGTATTTTTTAGCTCCCCTCAAGGGAGCTTTTTGCGTGCTCTGAACATTTCCCACTTTGGAAGGAGTACTATGAAACGTCAATCAGCCTTGGTCGTCTTTAGCGGCGGTCAAGATTCCACAACCTGCCTCTTTTGGGCTAAAGAACACTATGAAACAGTCGAAGCCGTCACCTTTGCCTACGGCCAACGCCATCATCTCGAAATTCAAGTTGCTAGAGAAATCGCTAAGGAACAAGGTATTCGTCATCACATCTTAGATATGTCTCTACTGGGGCAAATCACTGAAAATGCCTTGACCTCTGATATGGAAATCGAGCAAAAAGAGGGAGAGGTTCCCAATACCTTTGTTGACGGTCGCAACCACCTCTTTCTATCCTTTGCGGCAGTTCTTGCCAAGCAACGGGGCATTAAAGATATCGTGACAGGTGTCTGCGAGACAGATTTCTCAGGCTACCCCGATTGTCGAGATGTCTTTGTCAAATCCCTTAATGTTACCCTCAACCTTGCCATGGATTACGACTTTGTTATCCAAACACCTCTCATGTGGCTAGACAAGGCTGAAACTTGGGAATTAGCCGACCAACTAGGTGCCTTTGACTATGTTCGTGAAAAGACCTTGACCTGCTACAATGGGATTATCGGAAGTGGCTGTGGAGATTGCCCAGCCTGCCACCTACGTCAGCATGGCCTAGATGTTTATCTCTCACAGAAAGGAGAGGGCTAATGTTTTTTGCACCCAAAGAAATCAAACAAGAAACTGGGGAATCTCTTGTCTACAATCCTCACAGAACCTTGGTATCAAAAGAATTTACCTTCGACGCTGCCCACCACCTCTTTCACTATGAAGGAAAATGCAAATCCCTGCACGGACACACTTATCATTTGCAAATCGCTGTCAGTGGATTTTTAGATGAACGGGGCATGACCTATGACTTTGGAGACATCAAAGGTATCTACAAGGACTACTTAGAGCCCCACTTGGATCATCGCTATCTCAACGAAACTCTACCCTATATGAACACGACTGCTGAAAACATGGTTTACTGGATTTTCCAAACCATGAGTCAAGAGTTGCCAGACGAGCGCGGTCTCCGTTTGGAATACATTCGCCTCTATGAGACTCCGACTGCCTTTGCGGAGTTTAGACGGGAGTGGTTAGATGACTAGGGAACGTGTCCTCAAACTACCTGTTCTGGAAATTTTCGGTCCAACCTTTCAGGGTGAAGGCCGTGCTATCGGGCAGAAAACTATGTTTGTCCGCACTGCAGGTTGCGACTACCACTGCGACTGGTGCGACTCTGCCTTTACTTGGGATGGTTCTGAAAAACCAACTCGTATGACGGCTGACGAAGTCATTGCTGAATTAGACAAGCTAGGAAGCTACGACTATGTAACCCTGTCTGGGGGAAATCCTGCTATCCTAGCAGCCAACATGGCCGAATTAGTCACTAAACTCAAGGAACGTGGAGTCACTCTAGCTGTTGAGACTCAAGGCTCCCGCTGGCAAAATTGGTTAAAAGACATCGACCAAGTCACACTTAGTCCCAAACCTCCTTCATCCAAGATGGAAGTCAACTTTGAGACCTTGGATTTCATCGTTTCTCAACTGGATCCAGATAAAGTCACCTTTAAAATTCCCGTCTTTGATGATGCCGATTTGGCCTTTGCCAAAGGGATTCAAGAGCGCTACCAACCAGATGTTCTCTTCTTATCGGCTGGAAATCCTGAGCCCAAGGCCACAGGCAATATTGTCCAAGATCAACTGGACCGTCTCAAAGAACTCTGGGAACGCGTCGCTGCCGACGATAGCTGGGGCAATGTCCGCGTCCTTCCTCAACTCCATACCCTCCTCTACGATAACCAACGTGGTGTTTAAGATTAGAAAGAAAAAATCATGTCACAACAAGAAGAAATGAAAAATCTAAGCCTACTGGGCAACAAAGAAACCAACTACATTTTCGAGTATCAACCAGAAGTCCTGGAATCCTTTGACAATCGTCATGTGGAAAATGACTATTTCATCAAATTTAACTGCCCTGAATTTACCTCACTTTGCCCCATCACTGCTCAGCCAGACTTTGCGACGATTTATATTTCCTACATTCCTGACAAACTCTGTGTCGAGTCAAAATCCCTCAAACTCTACCTCTTTAGCTACCGAAATCATGGAGATTTTCACGAAAACTGTATCAACACTATCGGGAAAGACTTGGTCAACTTGCTCGACCCTCGCTATTTAGAGGTCTGGGGAAAATTCACTCCGCGTGGTGGCATTTCAATCGATCCCTACTACAACTATGGTAAGCCTGGAACTAAGTATGAGGGCTTGGCAGAACAACGCCTCTTCCAACACGACCTTTATCCAGAGAAAATTGACAACCGTTAAACTCATACTCAATGAAAATCAAAGAGCAAACTAGGAAGATAGCCTCAGGTTGCTCAAAGAACTGCTTTGAGGTTGTAGATAGAACTGACGAAGTCAGCTCAAAACACTGTTTTGAGGTTGCAGATAGAACTGACGAAGTCAGCTCAAAACATTGTTTTGAGGTTGCAGATAGAACTGACGAAGTCAGTTACATATATCTACGGCAAGGCGAAGCTGACGTGGTTTGAAGAGATTTTCGAAGAGTATCATACGAAAAAGCCCTGTTCCTCAAGATGAGGAGCAAGGCTTTTTGAATTTCAATTATTCTTCTGTTCCAAGAAAGTTTTTCGCAACAAGGGCTGCAAGAATACCACCAACGATTGGGGCAAGGATGAAAATCCATACTTGTTGAAGGGCTGCACCACCTACCAAGACAGCTGGTGCCAAGCTACGAGCTGGGTTTACTGAAAGGCCAGTGATGTTCAAGCCCACAAGGATCAAAGCTGTCAATGACAAACCAATCACCAAACCAGCGATTGCACCATTGCCTTTGCTTGCTGAAGTGACAGTCATGATAACTAGGACAAACAAGAAGGTTGCGATAACTTCAAACAAGAAACCACTAAAGACAGTGACACCGTTTGTCAAGGCATTTTCACCAAGACTAGCAGTTGACATGCCTGAGTTAGACAAGAGGAAGAATACCGCAGCTGACGCAAGGAAAGCTCCAACTACTTGTCCAAGGATGTAGTTTACAAGCTCTGAAGATGACAAACGTTTGTTTACAAACATAGCGATCGAAACTGCTGGATTCAAATGAGCACCTGAAACAGTTCCGATTGAGAAAGCTGCGACTACGATTGCCAAACCAAAGGCAAAAGCAATCCCAAGGTGCCCAAGACCTTCAACACCATTCCCAAAAACAACAGCTCCTGTTCCGATGAACACAAGCATAAATGTACCGATTAATTCAGCAATAAATTTTTTCATGATAAGTCTCCTTTTTTTAAACTATGTATTAGTCTATCAAAAGAAGGAAAGGGTTTCAAGAAAATTGATTGGAAAAATACATCAGGAGATAAAGTCAAGCTTTTAGGGAGGTTGTCAACATTAAAAAGCCATCCGTAGATGACTTCCTATTATTTTTTAGAGGGAGTTTTCCCTCCAGCAATTGCATAGAATCCTGTCGTATCAACTCAAAACAAGAAAGAGAGTAGGTAAGGCAATCAATAAAATAATTCCCAATAAGACTAGATTAATTTTGATAAAGAGTATTCTTTAGGGAACAATTGGATTTTTTCTTTTACAAGCCAACGATATGATAAAAATCAAATATCATCAATTATAGAAGCTGTTGTTCTCTTCTTAGTTTTATTATTTCCGATAATCTTGAAAGACCAATCAAAGATAAAATTCAATCTTTTAACAAACCATGATTCAATCCACTTACATAAAGCTTCTTTATATTCTTCTGGGAATTGAGTATAATTTACATCTCCCTTTTTTTCTAAGAATTTAATTAATTTCTTAGAGCACTCATCTCCTATTTCTATATCATCTATATCATTTATATTCAAACCAGAATCTTCAATAACCTTAAAATGTATACGATAGAACGCCCTATAATCTTCGTTGATAATAAAAGCTATTCTTTCTGAATTTTTTTTAAGTGGATTAATACCTAGCTTAAATACTCTAAAGAAAATACTTATAAACTCTCCTAAATCCTGTGAACTTTTATATAGTACTTTTACTCTTTTTATTAGCTCAACATATAAATTTAAATATGTTCGGTTTTGTTGGACTGTCAATAAAGTTGTAAGAAACGTTTTATTATATGAAATGTGGTTTCCATCTTCTATTGCCCATGAAGTTAAAAGTTTCTTTTGTGTTTGATCATCTAATTTACTCACTCCGACACCAGCAAAATACTCTTGAAACGACCTGTGAGAAAACTTATAAGAAATACCATCTTGTAAAATCATACAAACATTAGAAATAGAATCCCTAATGAAATCTGAATTTACAAATTTCACAGTATTTTTTTCTTTAAAAGAATCAAGATAAGAATTAAAACTGTCAGTATTAAAGGTTATCTGTCCTTTAAAAAATGTTTTCATTGCTAGATAAGATAAAGCTTCTTTAAATTGTTCAGGAGATAAATTAGAATTCAATTCTCTTTTATAACCAGATTTCGATGCATCATGTTTTTGATAGAGAGTATAGAATGCTAGGTTGTAAAAATCAGTTAGATTATTGGGAATAGATGCACCGTCTTCATATGTCATTAACATAATAGTTAACAACAGAGGGATTGAAGCAAAAGATTCATGGTTATCATATAATGTATCTTTTAATTCTTTTGCAAACTTATTTTTTAATTTTGATTCATACTCTAATTTTAAAATGAGAGAAACAGCCTGCTCTTTAGTCAGTAACTTAATCTCATATTCTAAAAAATTAGACCAACCTATAAAATCATCGGACGGGCGAGAGCTAAGAATATACCTATTTTTATTATATATATCTACAAATTCTTTTAAGGATTTGTCTAACACATTTCTATGAGTAGATATAATTTCATCAAGTCCATCAAATATTATAGTGTATACACCAGATTTTAGTGTTTCTTGAAAATGTTCTCTCTCTATATTCAAATGATGACATTTAATCTCTTCAAAAATAAATAATTCAAAATCAAAATCATCCAATGATTTCTCATTTATAGATTTTAATTCTATGAAAATTGGAATGCTACTTGCAGTGTCTATTTGGTTTATAAATATATGTTTCATGAGCATAGATTTACCTACACCGCCAGTTCCAGTAACAATTATTTTATTATTTTTCTGAAAAATCAAACTCGAATTTGTAGTGTCAACAACCTCTCCATTTCCAGATTCTAAAAACTGTGGTTCATAAAAATTATATAAAAATTTACCTTCATTTTTATATAATAATGTCTTTACAGTAGAATATTTTTCATATGAATATTCCAAGTAATCTTTGAAAACAACTCCTAATTCACTTTCGACTTTAAACTGTTTATCATTATAAAATTTTTTACTCCTCGCCCATAATTTGGGAAGCATTTTTACTAATGCATTTGTAATAGATTTTTCACTGGTAACTGGCATCATATTCTCCTATCATCTTCTGTAAATATTAAATAAACGATGACATATTGTATATTGGATTATCAAAAAGATCAACTTTATTATAGAGTATTTTTCTTATCCTCTTACTCTCCCAACTCAGCACTGTATGCGATAATCTGGTCAACTGTATCAGACAAGAACTGGATGGTATCACGGAGTGGTTTGTCCGTTGAGATATCGGCTCCGATAATCATGGCTGACTCAAGTGGTGTCTTACTGCCACCTGATTTGAGAAGATTGAGCCAATCTTCAGCTCCAGTTTCTGAATGTTTCAGATGAAGGTAACCCGCTGTCGAGATGACTAGTCCAGCTGAGTAGGTGTAGCTATACAAGCCCATGTAGTAGTGGGCCTGGCGCATCCAAGTCAAGGCTGCATCATCGTCAATTTCAATGGCATCTCCCCAGAAGTCCGTCAAAACTTCCTTCATAATGCTGTTGAGCTTGCTTGCCCCAAAGGTCTCCCCTTCTTCAATCAATGTATAAACCTTACGTTGGAAGGCTGCTTCCAAGAGGTGGGTAATAAAGTTATGGAAGTAGGTGTCTGTCAAACGGTGGGCAAGAGCAAAGCGTTTTTGACGAGGGTCGTCAGACTGATGTTCCAAATAATCACTTAAAAGCAATTCATTGAAGGTTGACGGCGCTTCGACGTAATAAGTAGACATATGAGCATTGAAGTAACTTTGGTGATTATCTGAAAAGATGAATTGACCAGAATGCCCGATCTCATGAATCAAAGTATAGACATCGCTCAAACGGCCTGTCCAACTCATAAGGACATAGGGGTGCACGCGATATGGATCCGCCGCATAACCACCAGAATCCTTGCCACTATTGGCAGCGAAGTCCACCCAACGTTCTTCTTGATAGCGAGCAACTTCCTGACAATATTCTTGTCCCAAAGGTTCTACTGACTTCATGACCAAATCATAGGCGTCGTCAATAGTCACTTCAGGATTAAGAGCGCTATCCAAGTCCAATTTCCAGTCAGCAAAAGTCATCTTTTCAAGACCATTAACCTTGGCAACATGCTTGAGGTATCTCTGAGCGACTGGCGCAAAGTCCTGCATAATGAGGTCAATCTGGCGGTCAAACATAGAACGGTCCACTTCTTGCTCAGCCAGAAGATAATCAAAGACTGAGTCGTAGCCCTTCATATCAGCCAAGAGTTTTTCCGACTTAACTTGAGCTAGATAGGCTGCTGCAGCTGTATTTTGGTGCTTACGGAGTCCTTCTGAGAAAGAACGAAAAGATTTCTCACGAACCTCAGCGTCCTCGTGGTTTTGGTAGAAATTCTCATAAGTCACAAAGCTGTTTTTGTAGGTCTTGCCATGGGCTTCAAAGTCAGCCATTTCAAAATCCCCAGCACGCATCTTGGTGTAAATATCCTGTGGACTGTAGAAAACTTCACCGAGATTGGTCAAGGCCTTCTCTACATCTGCCCCGAGATAGTGGGCTTTTTTGATTTTTGCCTGACGAATGGCAGCTATTAAATGTGGTAATTCACCCAAACGGTCCAAGACTTCCTCGTCCGCTGCCACCAAGGCATCGTCAAAGAAAGTCAAGGCTACACTGGCATCTGTTTCAAATTCCATCCCAGCTTGGGCAATATTTGCAAATTCTTCATTGCTATAGTCTGTCGTCTGAGGCATAAAAGCATAATTGCCGATATGGCTCATCTGGATATAGATTTGTTCCAATTCCGCAAAGGCCTTTTCAAAATCCTCAAAAGTGTCAAGATTGCCCTTATAGTCACGGCTAAATTGGTTGATGTCTTCGCGAGCTTTCTCGATTGCACGCAAGAAATCCTCACGGTCTTGGTATAGGGCTGTTAAATCCCAAAGTTCCTTCTCTGGAAATTCTGAACGGTGTTTTTGTTCCATTTTCTTCCTCTTATTTCTCTAATTCTAATAATACGCTGAGGGCTGATAAGGCGTAAAGTGGTGCTGTTTCTGCTCGCAAAATGCGAGGACCAAGTCCTGCCAAGACGGCTCCTTTAGTTTCAAAACTTTCGATTTCTGCTGGTGATAGACCGCCTTCTGGGCCAAAGATAAAGAGCAATTTGGCTCCTTTTTCAAGACCAGTGACTGCTTGCAGAAGCGCGGCGGCTTCTCCCTCTTTAGCCGACTCTTCATAAGCCACCACAATTGAGTCAAACTGGTCAAACTGAGCTAGAAAATCTGCTTTTTTCTCGAAAAGCTTAATACTTGGGAGCAGATTACGTTTGCTTTGCTCGGCTGCTCCAAGGGCAATTTTTTCTAGTTTTTCGGCTTTCTTGCCCAATTTCTTACCATCCCACTTGGCGACTGACCAGTCAGCAGGAAAGGCCCAGATCTGGCTGGCACCGAGTTCGGTTACTTTTTGAGTGATAAACTCCAGCTTGTCTCCCTTGGGAAATCCTGATGCGATGGTTACTTGAACGGGCAGTTCCACATTGTCAGCTAATTCTTCGACCAACTCAAACTGATGATTTTCCACATCTACCACGCGCGCCAAGCGCTTAATGCCATCATCAAAGACCAAGGTCACCTCATCATCTTCTTTCAAGCGCATAACCTGAAACATATGCTTGCTGGTTTCCTTGTCCTCAATGGTGACAGGAGAGATTGCACTGCCCTTGACAAAATACTGTTGCATGCTAGCCTCCAATCACACCAGAGATATCCTTGGTCTTCTTAAAGACACAGGCATTCCATTCCCCTTGAATCATATGGGTTTCAAGGAAGAAACCTGCCGACTCAGCTGACTCACGCACCATATCCCACTTGTCCTTGATAATGCCACTCATGATCAGGTAGCCTTCATCCTTGACCAAGCGATAAGCATCATCCGTCAGATGAATGAGAATATCCGCTAAGATATTAGCCACAATCACATCTGCCTCAATCTCCACACCCTTGAGCAAATCACCTGCCGCTACATGGATATTTTCCATGCCAGGGTTGAGCTCAATATTTTCCTGAGCCACACGAACTGCCACATCATCTAGGTCATAGGCGAAGATTTCCTTGGCACCAAGCAACGAGCTGGCAATGGAGAGGACACCTGAACCTGTCCCCACATCCAGCACCGTTTCGCCACCACGAAGAACCTGCTCCAAAGCAAAAAGGCTCATCTTGGTCGTCGGATGGGTTCCTGTCCCGAAGGCCATACCAGGATCCAGCTTGATAATCTTCTCTCCCGCAGTCGCCTCATAGTCTGTCCAAGACGGCACGATGGTCAAGTCATGAATGATACGAGCTGGCTCATAGTATTTCTTCCAGTTATCTGCCCAGTCCTCCTCAGCCAAGGCAGTCGTGCCAATCTTGACTTCTCCTAAGTCCATAAAATCCGTCAAGTCTGCCAGACGTGCCTGCAAGTCTGCCTCAACCGCTGTCACATCTACCGTTTCAGGATAGTAGGCTGTCACCACGATTTCTTCCTGCTGTTCGACTTCAGGGAAGATCTCACCAAAACGGTCGACATTCCCCACATAGTCCATACTGTCTTCGATCGCAACACCTTGCGCCCCCAGTTCAATCAAGAGATTAGAGACCAGCTCCTCCCCCTCACGCTTCACTGTAACTTTTAACTCTTGCCATGTTTCCATAATTAAGATACCAAGCCCGTAAAACACAAAGCCAAAATAGAAAATTCTCTGAAGACACTTGGGTCTAAGAGAAGTTTATCTTTTTGGCACACTGTTTAGGGCGGGTTCAGTTTAGAAATGTAACCGAACCATCCTTTCTATTCTCTATACATTTTTTCATGTAAACCATATCCATACCTTCTTTTTCAGGCTCGATATGGGTTTGACGGTAGCCATTTTTCTCATAAAAGGCGACCATCCCCGCATCCTGTAATACCGTACACAAATCCCACTGTTTAATCGTTGGAAATTCCTTTTCCAGCAATCTCAATCCCTCAGAACCATAACCTTTTCCTTGATGCTGAGGCAAAATCGCTGCCGTTCCCAACCAAGCCTCCGTCAACTCTTCATTGGTCTGAACTCGTAAAAATCCGATATTTTCGTCCTTTTCTTTCACAAAGTAGTAATAGCTATTGGGACGCTCAACCAATTTCCACTTGATTCGTTCACGGTCCTCCAGATAAGGATCATACTCATCTTGATATTTCTCATAGACAGCCTTAAAGCTAGCTCTTTGAATTGCAATTACGGTTTCTAAATCCTCTGCTCCTGCTCGGATAATCTGAATCATACTAATACCTCCAAATCCACTCTCTCAACTCGCTTCCTATGCTCTTCCACACGCTGTTTTACTGACCCTCAAATTCTTCAATCACATCCGTGTAGTGTTCTTTCATTGCGTTATGAATCTGCTGTTTAAAAATACCAAACATAAGATAATAAACAAATAGAACAATTCCTGCAAACAGTATCAAAAATAAAAAATATACTGGAAGGGGCAGTACGAGACCTCTACCACTCAGTAAGGGTATAGCAAGCATTAATACCCAAATAACAGCCATAGAAATCCCAGCTACTTTCGTACCACTTTCTCTCTGCTTCTTTAACTTTAAATATTCCAAATAGATGAATGTAGCTTCTTCTCTAGAGTATTGTCCAGCTTTTAGTTTGCGTTTAACTTCCTTATTTAGTGTCGTTGTTGCAACTGCAAAAATCATTTTACTTCCTCCAAATAATCTCTCACTCTGTCCTGCAACTGGGGGACAACCTTATCTGAGCTAAGAAACTCCTCAATACTCATCAGTCTATATCCTTGTCCCTCATCGCCAAAGACGATACTATCAAACTGTTCCTGCCTTAACTTACCAACTAGAAAGACAGATTCCTTCCCCTCAAAAAGCATACTTGGGTACACCTTACTCCAATGCAGACAATCTTTAGTCAGATGAATTCCCAGCTCTTCATAAGCTTCACGCGCCGCGCACTCAAAGGGACTTTCATCACCCTCTCGTCCGCCACCTGGCAATTCCCAGGTATTAGGGTATGGAATGTTTGATTTGTCATCACGTAAGATAGTCAGGAGCTTATCACCACAAAAGAGGGCAATTTTGCAACCAGTAAAATCAGAAATTTCTATTTCCATATCAGACTCCTAGTATCTCGGATAAGGATAAAACTCTCCTTCTTCTAAGCCAACTTTTCCTTCTTCAAAGACTTCTTGGTTCCATTCCATGACAAATTCTTCTGCTTCTGGATCTTCCAAAAAGTCCATGAGGGCATCCAGCCCAACCTCGGCAGTATCTTTAAGGAAAAGGGCAAAATAAGCTAAAAATTCACGAGAAAATCCTTTCTTCGGCAGATAAGGGATGACCGTTAAATAGTCTTCTTTATTGACTGTTGACTTGGTGGGATTGTAGAAAAGGACTGCCTCCTCAAAGAGGATATCGTCTGACGAAACTTCTCCGTCCTCATCCACCATCTCCACACCTGCAGCGTTTTGTGCTTCCAATAGAAAACTCACTTCTACCGCATGGTTGCGCTTATCCCAGCTAATCTCAAAGTCAAAGGGAAAGTTCTTGTCCAATTCTTCCTCTAAAACATCTAAAAATCCATATGTTGCCATTTTGTCCTCTTTCTATGTGACTCTTAAATCGCCCCGATTACTCGGAATTATGCTAAAATAGATACTACCATCTTACCACATATACATCAGAAAATCCATGTTAGAAAGGACTGCTATGCCAGACAATCTCGCGCTTCGCATGCGCCCAAAAACCATAGATCAGGTCATCGGTCAGGAGCATCTGGTCGGACCTGGAAAAATTATCCGTCGCATGGTGGAAGCCAATCGTCTGTCCTCCATGATTCTCTACGGACCTCCAGGAATCGGCAAGACCAGTATCGCTTCAGCCATCGCTGGAACGACCAAGTATGCCTTTCGGACCTTTAACGCGACAGTGGATAGTAAAAAGCGACTCCAAGAAATCGCAGAAGAAGCTAAATTTTCTGGAGGATTGGTCCTGTTACTGGACGAGATCCATCGTCTCGATAAGACCAAGCAAGACTTTCTTCTGCCACTCTTGGAAAGTGGTCTGGTTATCATGATTGGGGCGACGACTGAAAATCCTTTCTTTTCTGTCACTCCAGCCATTCGTAGCCGTGTTCAGATTTTTGAATTAGAACCCTTGTCCAATCAAGATGTTAAAGAAGCCATTCAAATCGCTATATCTGACACTAAACGTGGTTTTGATTTCCCAGTAGAACTAGATGAGGATGCCCTTGATTTCATCGCAACATCTACTAATGGTGATCTCCGTTCTGCCTTTAATTCACTAGATTTGGCTGTTCTCTCTACTCTCGAAAATGACAAGGGTATACGCCATATCACTCTGGATATCATGGAAAATAGCCTTCAGAGGAGTTACATTACCATGGACAAGGACGGGGATGGGCACTATGATGTCCTTTCTGCCCTGCAAAAATCCATCCGCGGCTCGGATGTGGATGCCAGTCTCCACTACGCAGCCCGCTTGATTGAAGCTGGGGATCTGCCTAGTCTCGCTCGTCGCTTGACTGTTATCGCTTATGAAGATATCGGCTTGGCCAATCCTGAATCGCAGATTCATACCGTAACTGCTCTAGAGGCTGCACAAAGGATTGGCTTCCCAGAAGCCCGCATTCTCATTGCTAATGTCGTGATTGATCTGGCTCTTTCACCCAAGTCCAACTCAGCCTATGTGGCTATGGACAAGGCTCTTGCTGATCTCAAAACATCAGGGCATTTACCCATTCCACGGCACCTGCGTGATGGTCACTACAGTGGCAGCAAGGAACTGGGCAATGCCCAAGATTATCTCTATCCACACAACTATCCTGGACACTGGGTCAAACAAGACTATTTGCCAGAAAAGATTCGCAATCATAGCTACTTCTCTCCAGAAGACACTGGCAAGTACGAACGGGCCTTAGCTCAACGCAAGGAAACCATTGATAAATTACGGGACTTGTGAAATCCTTTTCAAATAATTGCATTTCCCTCTTGATTTTTTTTTGAAAAAGTGGTATCATATAAACATAGAAACGCTGTGGTGTACGACTTCACACTTAAGTGTTGACCGACTATTTTTTGTATTATTAGGGAAACAAAAGTCTTCTAACAGCATGTAGGCCGTCTCACACGGAAACAGCTTCAGTTAGAGCGAGTTGCCCACCTGCTTAATTGCGCGGGTTCAATACAAACCGTGAAGTTTCGGCACCAATACAGCTTTTTCTTTGCCTCCTTAGCTCAGTTGGTAGAGCAGTAGACTCTTAATCTATGGGTCGCAGGTTCGAGCCCTGCAGGGGGCATCTAATACAACAGGAAAAGCCTTGAAATCAAGGCTTTTTTGTATCCTCCCTACTTTTATTCCATCAACGGATGCTCAAGATATATTTTATGTGTAAAAAAATTCTTTTGCCCCTCAGTGATACAATCATTTTACTCAATTACAAACAGATCAAAATCAAAAGACTTAGCTCTATTTCATACAGAACTAAGTCTTTTATTTAAACAATCTAATATTTCCTCTTCATCTCAATCAACTCCAGACATTTATCTAGATCTACATCTCGTTCAAAATGTGCAGGAGTCCAAGGGACTTCTATATCAGGAAGAACACCTTTGTCCGTCATCCCTTTGCCTTTATCTATAGCCAACCAGCGAGAAGTTGGGAACATCAAAAAGTAATCATCATAATCCACCTTGCAACAATTTGAGTAGTCTAAAATACCAAGCGTTGGACGGCCGATAACTGTTACTTTCTTAAAATTCTTCATCATCTTGACAAAATTATCTCCTGATGATGCACAATAAATATCTGACAAAACAAAAATCTGCTCTGGATAGTGACCACCCTTAACACCTGGGAAAAGTTCGTCTTGATCATCCTGATACCGAACATAGCCTTTCCCTCGATTTTGGAGTAAATTATTACGAAAATCTTCAATCAGTTTCACCGTATCAGGACTGATATTTTCTTGTTGCAGCCATGTTTCAAAGTCTTTTAAGCGTCGATCGACATTTCCTTCTGTATAGAGAATTTCCATTCCATCATCCTGTAAATCCAGAGTGTCATAGCCTTTCCCTTCCTCCAAGCCAAGATGTAAGAGCGGAAAATACAAAGAATCCGTGCCCCCATTGTTGTAACGGACATCTATAATAAGAGTTTCTGTCTCAGCAATCTTCTGCAAACACTCTTGGTATAAACGGTTAATCGCTTCTTCATCCATAAAATTATCTAAGCGTATATAGAGGATATCTGACTCCAACTCTTTCCAAAAGATCTGAGCTTTTTGAGCTTGCTGGCTAGCACGAACTGCAATAGACATCTCCTGCCCATCTCGCAAGACGGTCACTTGCTCTGCCATCAGTAGCAAATCTGCCCATTCTCGGTATCGTCTTTCTGGAGTCAGACTAATAAAGTAATTTGGGTGTTGCAAAGCTACTTGCTCCAAACTTATCCCGTCCAGACTGAGGATTCGATCCCCCACTTGGAGACCTGTATCTTGGTTTGCTTCCTCAACAAACATTTCCTGCTCACTTATCCTCAAAAGAAAACCTTTTGGACCTGATTTTTTATCATGGAAAGAAATATGCCCAATAATCCCAAAACTAGCAAGATAAGTCCTGACTTGATAAAGAAATTCTTGCTCAGTCATATCATCTGTAATCTTTTCTAGAAAAGGCTGAGGGTTGCACCCTTTGCGATCTTTTACTGTAGATGAATCATGTGTCATAATCCAAACAATGTCTTTAAAAATATCTGTTTTTTTCATACGAGCCATTCCTTCTACCTTTAAAATAGTATTGCCTTCTTCACAACGAAAAAGGAGTTTTTACTACAAAGTCAATCTGCTATCTCCCCTTCTTCATAATGTATTTCCGTATAGGTGTTTCAACCATTTGAACGATTTCGAATCCTTCTTTTTGGTAAAGATTGTAAGCTGTTTGATTTGCCTCGTAGACATTTAGAGAAACACTATCTATATCTCCATTTTCAAAGGCCAAACTAACAAATTTCCTTAAAGTCTGGCTACCTAAGCCCTGCCCCTGTTTCTGGGGATTGATAAAAAATCTCCCGATATGAAGATTCCTGTCTTCTAGCCTGATTTTCTGGATAAGCCCCACAAACTCTTGTCCATCAAAGATTGAAAAGATTCCTTCCAAATCTTGCAAGACTTGAATGGTCAAGGGAAAAGGAATCATTGGTCCCATCCATTGTTCTTGAAAGGATTTGCCAAGGGAGTTAGACCATTGGCATACGAGTTGAGCACTTTCTGGGCTCACATTTTCTTCAAAACGAATTGTCATCTTGACCTCACCATCTTATCTATGTTTCTTTATTATACTACTTCTCCTATTTTTTACGAATAGATAAGTATGATTGATCTTTATTTTTTTCTTGTCGGGAGCATTCTCGCTTCTTTCTTGGGTTTGGTCATTGACCGTTTTCCAGAGCAGTCTATTATCTTTCCTTCTAGTCACTGCGATTCCTGTCAGACTCGCTTGCGTTCGCTAGATTTGATTCCTATCCTTTCGCAGGTAGTTAATTGTTTTCGCTGTCGCTACTGCAAGGCTCGCTATCCATTCTGGTATGCCCTCTTTGAATTGGGCTTGGGATGCCTCTTTCTGTCTTGGTCTTGGAGCTTTCTTTCCTTGGGTCAAGTCATCCTAATCACTGCTGGTTTGACCTTGGGCATCTACGACTTTCGCCATCAGGAATATCCTTTACTAGTCTGGATGACTTTTCATATAATCCTCATAGCTTTCTGTGGTTGGAGTCTGGTTATGGTCTTCTTCCTTGTTCTCGGAATTATGGCCCATTTTATCGACATTCGTATAGGAGCAGGTGATTTTCTCTTTCTATCATCTTGTGCGCTCGTCTTTAGTGTAACAGAGTTACTGATCTTGATTCAGTTTGCTTCGGCGACGGGGATTCTGGCCTTTCTCCTACAAAGGAAAAAGGAAAGACTGCCCTTTGTGCCTTTCCTCTTACTAGCTGCTTGTTTGATTATTTTTGGTAAGCTACTGCTTGTTTGATAAAGTCCTGAATCGGCTCTCCTTGGTGGAGAGCTTTTACAATTTTCGAACCGACGATAACGCCATCGGACACCGCATTGAAGCGTTCCACATCATCCTGACTAGATACGCCAAAACCTGTCAAGACTGGGATGTCTGCTACTTGATGCAATTGTGCCAAGTGCTTGTCCAAGTCTGCGCGGTAATTTCCTGATTTCCCTGTCACCCCATTGATAGCAACGGCATAGACGAATCCCTCTGCCCCTTCAATCAACTCTTTCTGACGCTCAATCCCTGTCGTCAAACTAACTAGGGGAATCAAGGCGATGTCTGTATCTGCCAAAAATGGCTCTACAAAATTAGCATGCTCATGAGGCAGGTCTGGGATAATCAAGCCCTTAACAGCTGTATCTGACAAATCTTTGACAAAGTTCTCCACACCGTACTGAAAGAGGGGGTTGAAGTAGGTCATGATGACCAGGGGAACCTCTGTTTGAATGGTTTTCAAGGTTTCAACTAGAGCCTGGGTAGAAGTCCCGTGGACCAGACTGCGCAGACCTGCTTCCTCGATCACAGGTCCATCTGCAACTGGGTCTGAAAAGGGAATGCCCACTTCAATAGCAGAGACACCCAAATCTTCTAGAAAGTGGATTGTTTCTCCTAGTCCATCCAAACCTTTCTCGTGGTCTCCAGCCATGATATAGGGAACGAAAATTCCCTTTCCAGCTGCTTTTATTGCCTTTAATTTTTCTGTTAGTGTCTTAGACATGTGCTTCTCCCTTCTTTGCTGCATCTGCTTCCAAGCGATCCTTGACTTGAACCACATCCTTGTCCCCACGACCAGATAGACAAACAATCATGGATTTGTCTGGGCCAAGCTCTTTGGCCAATTTCACCGCAAAGGCGATAGCATGGCTAGATTCCAAGGCTGGGATAATCCCTTCCACACGAGACAAGAGTTGGAAACCTTCCAAGGCTTCCTCGTCTGTCACAGGGACATAGCTGGCACGTTTGATATCGTGGTAGTGAGAATGCTCTGGACCGATACCAGGATAATCCAATCCTGCTGAGATAGAGAAGGCTTCAAGAATTTGACCATGAGCATCTTGGAGTACATCCATGAGGGAACCGTGAAGGACCCCTGGACGACCCTTGGTCAGGGTAGCTGCATGGTGCTCTGTATCCACACCAAGTCCTGCCGCTTCAGCTCCATACATGGCTACAGACTCATCTTCTACAAATGGATGGAAGAGCCCGATGGCATTAGAACCACCACCAACACAGGCTACTAGGGCATCTGGAAGGTCTTGACCTGTCAAATCACGGTACTGTTGCTTAGCTTCTCGACCGATGACACTTTGGAAGTCTCGAACGATTTCTGGGAAAGGATGAGGCCCCAAGGCAGAACCAAGTATATAGTGGGTATCATCGATATTAGCCACCCATGAACGAAGGGCTGCATTGACCGCATCCTTGAGCACGCGCGAACCATCTGTCACAGCCTCGACCTTGGCTCCCAAAAGTTCCATACGGAAAACATTGAGGGCTTGGCGTTTAACATCTTCCTCACCCATGTAGATGGTACATTCCATGTTAAAGAGGGCTGCAGCTGTTGCAGTTGCCACACCATGCTGACCAGCACCTGTTTCTGCAATAATTTTCTTTTTGCCCATGCGTTTGGCAAGTAAAACTTGTCCCAAGGCATTGTTAATCTTGTGGGCCCCTGTATGGTTGAGGTCTTCACGCTTGAGATAAATCTTGGCTCCGCCGATATGCTGGGTCAAGTTTTTTGCATAGTAAAGGGGAGTTTCACGTCCTACATACTGGCGCAAGAGTTGGTTTAATTCTTCTTGGAAACTTGGGTCTGCCTGACTTTCACGGTAGGCTTTTTCCAACTCCAAAACTGCTGTCATCAATGTTTCTGGGACGAAACGTCCGCCGAATTTTCCGTAAAATCCATCTTTATTTGGTTCTTGATATGCCATGCTTTACCCTCTCTATAAATCTTCTAATCTTTTCATGATCTTTTTGTCCATCTGTCTCCACTCCGCTTGATACATCTACTGCATAGGGAGTAAAGTGTTGAATTGCTTTTACTACATTATCTTCATTAAGGCCACCTGCGATAAAGAAGGGCTGATCCAGTATTGTCGTATCTAGTTGGCCCCAGTCAAAGGTCTGGCCACTCCCAGCAACAGGGGCATCAAAGAGTAAATAATCTGCCCGAGAATGAAGGACATGACCATTTCCGTCAACCTGCACCGCCTGAATGCTGGCACAAGGTAAATCCTCAAATAAATCATCCCCTACCTGACCATGAACTTGTACCAAGTCCAAGCCAACTTTGTCAATCGCTTTTAGCAGTTCTGCTCGACTTGGTGAAACAAATACACCAACCTTTTTAACGTTGACAGGAATGAGCTTTGCCAACTCAGCAGCCTGTTCCAAGGTCACCTGCCTTTTACTAGGTGCGAAGACAAAACCGATGTAATCCGCCCCTGCTGATACGGCTGTCTCTACCGCTTCTTTGGTCGATAGTCCACAAATCTTAACCTTTGTCAATCTGCAACTCCTTGATTCTTTGAGCCACATCCTCTGCCTGCATAAGAGCTGTCCCTACCAAAATTCCGTTAAAGTATGGTGCTACTCGTTTCGCATCCTGCCCTGTAAAAATAGCCGATTCAGAAATGTAATAGCGACCTTCCTCAAAGTGCTGGGCCAAGTCTACACTGGTTTGCAAATCGACTTCAAAGGTGGTCAAGTTACGGTTATTAATCCCAATAATCTCCGCTCCAAGTCTGTGGGCTACTTCTAGTTCAGCTAGATTGTGGGTTTCCACCAAGACTTCCAGACCAAGCTCTGTCGCGTAGTCGTACAGTGCCTTGAGACGTTCTTCTGACAAGGCAGCCACGATGAGCAAGATGACTGTCGCACCTGCATTACGAGCTCGAATGATTTGCTTTTCATCGATGATAAAGTCCTTGTTGAGCGTCGGAATCTCTACCTGACTGGAAATTTCCCGTAGATAATCCAAATGCCCTTTAAAGAAAATCTCATCTGTCAAAACCGAAATCATCACTGCACCGTTCGCTTCATAAGTCTGGGCCTGTTGCGCAATATCCACATCGAGATTGATATCTCCCAGACTAGGGCTAGCTTTCTTGACTTCAGCGATTACCTGCAAACGGTCTTGATGATGCTTCAAAAATTCACCCAAGCAATAGGTTTGGCGTAAGGGCTGGATTTCCTCCAGCTCCATCTGCTCGACCTCACGCGCCTTCTGCTCCAAGATTCGTGCTAAAAATTCCTGACTCATTTTTGGTACTCCTGTAACAGTCTGAGTTTTTCAAGGGCCTTGCCACTAGCAATCACTTGACAGGCCAAGGCAACTCCTTTCTTGATGCTAGCTACCTTACCATTAGCATAGAAACCAAGACCAGCATTTAAGACTGTAGTTTCCAAGAATGGACTTGGTTCGTTCTTGAGAACACTGAGCAAAATTTCTGCATTTTCCTGAGCATTTCCTCCACGAATATCTTCGATAGCGTAGCGTTCCATACCCAAATCCTCTGGAGTAAAGCTTGATAAGGTGATTTCGCCATTTTCAAGAAGAGCAATCTTGGTTGTTCCGTTCAAACCAGCTTCATCCAATCCTTCTGGCCCAGCAACCACGATAGCACGTTTGCGACCCATATTTTTCAATACCTGAGCTGTACTTTCTAGCAGCTCTGGACGACTAATGCCAAGCAACTGTGTTTCCAAGGCCATTGGGTGAATCAGTGGACCAGTCAAGTTCATAATCGTTGGAATTCCCAACTCCAAACGAGCTGGCATGATGTATTTCATAGCTGGGTGCATATTTTTAGCAAAGAGAAAAACGATTCCAGTTTTATCGAAAATCTTACCTAGTTCAGCTGGTTTGAGGTCTAGATTGATACCCAAGGCTTGAAGGACATCTGCCGAACCCGATTTAGAAGAAATCGAGCGGTTACCATGTTTGGCCATATGAATGCCGCCACCAGCCAAGACAAAGGCCGCAGTTGTCGAAATGTTAAAGCTGAAGGACTTGTCTCCACCAGTACCGCAGTTGTCCATAGCATCATGTATCTCAGTTGGAATGTGTTGAGCATGTCCTCGCATGACTTGGGCAAGAGCTGTGCGCTCTTCCGGTGTTTCCCCCTTCATCTTAAGGGCCAAGAGGAGAGAAGCAATCTGCGCTTCGGTTACACGTCCAGTAACGATACGCTCAATGACATCCGTCATTTCCACACCTGATAAATTTTCAAATTTTGCTAGTTTTTCAATAATCTCTTTCATCCTAGTTTCCTTACTTTACAACCTTCTCGATAAAATTCCGTATAGAAGACAAGCCATCTGGCGTTCCGATACTCTCTGGATGGTACTGGAAGCCATAAATTGGTAGATTCTTGTGCTGAATTCCCATAATGGCTTGGTCATCAGTCGAACGGGCTGTCACTTCAAAGTCTTCAGGCATTTCTTCAATCAAAATACTGTGATAACGCATGACTGGACGACCATCCTCAATACCTTGATAGAGAACAGATGGCTCTTCAAAGCTGATATGGCTCTGTTTCCCATGCATGACTTTGGGAGCCAAACCTAGATTCCCACCAAAGACTTCTGCGATAGCTTGGTGACCCAAACAAATACCTAGAATCGGCTTCTTCCCAGCAAAATCACGAATCATGTCTTCCATCTTTCCAGCATCAACCGGCCAACCAGGACCGGGAGAAAAGACCAGACCATCTGCTTTTTCAGCTTCTTCATACAGCTTGGGATCATCATTTCTCAAGACCAGCACTTCTGCAAAATTCCCAATGTACTGCGCCAAGTTATAGGTAAAAGAATCATAGTTATCAATCAATAAAATCATGGTCTTAGTTCTCCAATTCTAGTCATAGATTTAGCCTTGTTAATGGTTTCTTGGTATTCGTTTTGGGCAATAGAGTCATAGACAATCCCTGCCCCAGCCTGCACATAGGCTGTTTGATTTTTGAGAATCATAGTTCGGATGGCGATAGCGAAATCCATATCACCCGTCGCAGACAAGTAGCCGATTGCTCCTGCGTATACGCCTCGTTTTTCCGTCTCCAGTTCATAGATGCGTCTCATGGCCCGAATCTTTGGTGCTCCTGACACTGTTCCAGCTGGAAGTGTAGCTTTCAAGGCATCCATGGCAGTGAGTTCTGGAAGCAAACGACCCTTGACCACACTGGTCAAATGCATGACGTAGCGGAAGAGCTCCACTTCCATATACTTGGTAACTTGGACACTTGCCGTTTCAGAGATGCGACCAATATCATTACGTCCCAAGTCTACCAACATCTGATGTTCTGCTGTTTCCTTCTCATCAGAAAGCAGGTCTGTCGCTAAGGCCTTGTCCTCTTCATCTGTAGCTCCTCTTGGTCGTGTACCCGCAATCGGATTGGTTGTCACGATGCCGTTTTTGACAGAAACCAAACTTTCTGGACTAGCACCAATGATTTGATAATCTCCAAAGTCATAGAAATAAAGGTAATTAGAAGGATTGGTCACGCGGAGATTTCTGTAGAAGTCAAATGGATTTCCAGTAACTTCTGCTGAGAAACGTTGACTGAGCACGCATTGGAACATATCGCCATTACGAATCAAGTCACGAGCTGTTTCGACCATTTGCTCAAACTTCTGAGGAGCGATATGGGATTTGAAGTCCAGCGGAGATAAATCCAAATCTTCAAATTCATTTGAAGCAGGAATGCGTAATTCCTCCAGCACTTGCTTCAAGGCTTCTTCCAAATCTTCTTGACTGCGATCACTATAGAGAGCATCCTCGATGACATGGATTTTTTCCTTCTTGTGGTCAAAGACCATGTAGCTCTCATAGACAAAGAAATGCATGTCTGGCGTCCCAATCGTATCTTGAGGGATTTGTCCAATTTCTTCATATAGAGAAATCATATCGTAACCCACAAAGCCAATGGCTCCCCCACCAAAAGGGAGGTCTGAATGGTGCTGGCTCTTATGAGTCACTTCATAAAGAAAATCCAAGGGATCACGATCAATCACTTGTCCATTTTGATAAAGGACTCCATTTTCAAACTGAATCTCAAAAACTGGATTATAGGCTAGGATAGAAAAACGAGCGGTTTCCTTGTCTCTCGGAATACTTTCTAGAATCACCTTGTGTTGCCCCTTTAAGCGCATATAAGCCAATATTGGTGATAAGACATCTCCATGAATGATTCGTTCCATTGTAATTTTCCTTTCAGTTCTATTTCTAGTCCGTGGCGACTGTATGAAAAATCCCCACGCAAAATAACTTGCGTGAGGACGAAATTCGCGGTGCCACCTCAATTATAGGATTTCTCCTATCTCTCATTCCTGTCTCAGAACCTTCCTGTAACAGGCTGTGCGATAAAGGGCACTCCCTTGAGAATTATGTTTTCTTCTCTCGTTTCAGATGGACCCAACCTTACAGCTTTCTCTGCTTGTTTCCAGCAACCACAAGCTCTCTGGGAAAGAAAAGACTGTAATTTTTCCATCTCTTATTTTTTAGCTTCTAGGTAGTCTGCAATAGCAGCTACGTCCTTGTCTCCACGACCAGAGACATTGATGATGATAATCTCATCTTTACTTAGTTTCGGTGCACGTTTAACTGCTTCTGCAATGGCATGCGAACTCTCAATCGCTGGGATAATCCCTTCTGTCTTACTAAGAAGGAGCAAGGCTTGAACCGCTTCTTCATCCGTCGCAGCCACATATTCCACACGACCTGAATCTTTAAAGTAGGCGTGTTCTGGGCCAACCCCTGGATAGTCCAAACCAGCTGAGATAGAGTAAACTGGCGCCAGCTCTCCATCTTCCTTAAAGACTGCATAAGTCTTCATGCCATCGACAATTCCGATACTACCTTTTGTCATAGTAGCTGCGTGCTTGTCTGTATCAAGTCCATGCCCAGCAGCTTCGACCCCAACCAATTTGACTTCTTCATCGGCCACATACTGTGAAAAAGCACCGATGGCATTAGAACCACCACCTACACAGGCAATAACGTAGTC
This sequence comes from Streptococcus oralis SK304, assembly GCF_000287715.1. GTDB lineage: Bacteria > Bacillota > Bacilli > Lactobacillales > Streptococcaceae > Streptococcus > Streptococcus oralis_Y. The sequence continues at coordinate 63,923 of NZ_ALJN01000002.1, forward strand.
TGGTAAACGACCTTCTTTTTCCAAGATTTGACGGCGAGATTCTTCACTGATGACCTTTTGGAATTCATGAACAATGGTAGGATATGGGTGAGGTCCCACAGCAGATCCCAAAACATAAAAGGCTTCGAGGTCATTCATCCATGCTTCAAAGGCTGCATCGACCGCATCCTTGAGAGTTCGTGTCCCCGTTTCAACTGCGTGAACGGTCGCTCCCATCATCTCCATACGGAAAACATTGAGACGTTGACGTTCCACATCTTCTGCCCCCATATAAACATCACAGGCCATACCAAACTTGGCTGCAGCCGCTGCTGTCGCAACACCGTGCTGACCAGCTCCTGTTTCTGCAATCACTCGTTTTTTGCCCATACGTTTGGCAAGAAGAATTTGTCCTAAAACGTTGTTGAGCTTGTGAGAACCAAGGTGGTTCAGGTCTTCGCGCTTGAGATAAATCTTAGCTCCACCTAGGTGATCTGTCAAACTTTCCGCAAAATAAAGCGGTGTTTCGCGACCTGAATAGTCTTTTAAGTAATGGCGAAATTCTGCCAAAAATTCTGGATCATCCTTGTACTTGTTAAATGTTACTTCCAACTCATCCAACAAAGCCTGAATCGGCTCCGGTACAAAACTACCACCAAATTGTCCAAAATAACCTTTAGTTGTCATAAATTTTTCCTCTTTCAGTATTGATTTAAAGATATGAAAAAAGCCCACACACAGAAAACAATCTGTGTGAGGGCGTTGGTAACGCGGTGCCACCTCAATTGTAAAGGGACTATCCCCCTTTACATCTCTGCCTTGTCTAACAACAAGTTGCACTATAAGGTGTGCGCACCGAATTTTCATTGTTTCAAATTCATTTTTAAAATCAGCCCACTTTCACTACTTCCAACCACCTGTTCACAATCACCACAGGCTCCCTGAAGATCGAATATAGTTACTTTTCTGATTTATTGAGAATATTATATGTTATTGTTCTATCTTTGTCAAGATTTTTTTATGATTTTTTTCCTGAACCGAGTATTTCTTCGGAAATTCTCACCAAAGTCTTAACGATATAGTCTACTTCATCATCGCTTAATTTAGTGTGAAGAGGGAGCGTAATTTCGTTTTCAAAGAAGGCATAGGCTCTTGGATAATCTGCCATATCAAACCCAAGATTCTTATAGGCTGTCAAGAGAGGAAGCGGTTTGTAGTGTACATTACTTGCAATTCCTGCTTTGGCCAATTCTTGGATAATACGATTACGCTCTTCTAGACTTGCTCCTTCAACATGGGTGATGTAGAGGTGACGACAAGATTCGACAGTATCAGTCTTGTGTGCCAGTGGGTGAATACGAGTACCCGCAAAGCCACGATTATAGCGATCCACGATGTCCTTACGACGTTGTAGCAAACCAGGGTAACGATCCAATTGTACCAAACCTATCGAAGCCATGATATCCGTCATGTTGCACTTATAGGCTGGTGTTACAATATCGTACTCCCATGAACCCAATTGCATCTTAGCAAGAGCATCCTTAGTCTGACCATGAAGGGAAAGGATTTGGAATTCCTTGTACATTTCTTCGTCGTCAATCGCTGGATTGGCCTTCCAAGTCGCACTTCCTCCCTCAGCCGTTGTAAAGTTTTTAACGGCATGGAATGAGAAGGAAGTAAAGTCAGCGATAGAGCCAGCAGGGTGTCCTTTATAAGTTGATCCCAAAGCATGGGCACTATCAGAGACAAGCACAATACGGTTAAAGACCTTTTGCCACTTACTTGAAGCAGTAAAGAGATCGCGTTTCTTCTCCACAATTTGGAACAAACGGTCATAGTTGCAAACAATCCCTGCAAGGTCTACTGGGATGATCACCTTAGTTTTCTCAGTGATAGCTTGCTCAAGAAGGTCATAGTCCATCTCAAACGTATCTGCTTGGATATCCACCATGACAGGTGTTGCTCCTACGTGTGTGATGACACTACATGAAGCTGTATAGGTCATGGCTGGAACGATAACCTCGTCACCAGGTCCCACTTCCAAGACGCGCAAAATCAACTCAAGAGCGGCTGTCGCAGAGTTGAGGCAGACAGTCTTAGGGGTCTGTGTGTATTGGGACAAGCGACGCTCCAGTTCTTTTGTCTTAGGACCCGTTGTGATCCAACCAGAACGTAGGGTATCCGCTACTTCAGCAATTTCAGCTTCTGTAATATCGGGTGGTGAAAATGGAATATTGTAATTTGGCATTGATTTGCTCCTTTTATCTGTACTCATTTTCTCATGACTACTTTATTTTAGTACCTCAAACACGGTTTGAAACATGATTTTGATGTCTCCAAGGAAACTAAATTCTCGGAGATAGGCGAGATTATAGCGCATCTTTTTAGGGAGGACATGTTCGACATAGGCCTGGTCAACTGACAAACCTTTCTCCGTCATTTGACTGATGATGGTGTCCTCATCCTTGTAGTTGATACTAGCTGGAGAGGTGATTCCGGCTGGCAAGAGCAAGGTCGCCATCATTTCAGGACTATACTGCTCGGTGTAGCGTGGCACCTCAGGTCTTGTACCGACAAAGGACATTTCGCCTTTAAGGACATTGACCAGCTGAGGCAGTTCGTCCAAGCGCACACGGCGAATGAAATTTCCTACTTTGGTAATGCGGCTATCGTTAGCTGAAGTCACTAGACTTCCTTTTTTATCCGCATCCGTTACCATGGTACGGAACTTCCAAATCTTGAATGGACGATTGTACTGGGTCACGCGCTCTTGCTTGTAAATGACAGGTCCCTTGCTATCCAACTTGATCCAAAGGCTCAAGATAAGAAAGATGGGAGAAGTCAAAAGTAGCAAAAACAAGGCCAGAACCCAATCCAGGCAACGCTTGAAAATCAGCGAACCTTTCCTTTTAGAGACAAGCTGGTAGTAAGACTCAACCTCGCTTGATTGCATTTCCACGGGTAGGTCTTCCCATTTCAGCATGCTGTTTCTCCTTTGTTTTTATTATACTATTTGTCAACATTTTTCATTATACCACAAAATGGAAAAGGCGGTGCAAGAAATCTGTAATTTAAAGAATTTCCTTCTTATACTCAATGAAAATCGAAACGCAAACTAGGAGGCTAGTCACAGGCTGCTCAAAGTACAGCTTTGAGGTTGCAGATAAAGCTGACGTGGTTTGAAGAGATTTTCAAAGAGTATTAGGACATGGCTCCAGCCTGCAAGCTATACATCTTGTGATAGGTTCCTCCTAAGGCCAAGAGTTCCTCATGGGTTCCACTCTCAATGATGCGCCCCTTATCCAAGACATAAATGCAGTTGGCGTCTTGAATGGTAGAAAGGCGATGAGCGATGGCAATGGTCGTCCGACCCTGTCTCATCTTAGCTAGGGAATCTTGAACCAAACTTTCTGTTTCAGAGTCAATATTGGCTGTCGCTTCATCCAAAATCAAGATTTTAGGCTGACTGGCGACTGTTCTGGCAAAGGCAAGAAGCTGACGCTGTCCAGTAGAAAAGCTCGAACCACGCTCAGACACAGGTGCATCATAACCCTGCGGAAGCTCCTGAATAAAGGAATCTGCATCCACAAAGGCAGCCGCAGCCTGTACCTCTTCATCACTAAGATCTTGGTACATGGCGATATTGGACTTGATAGTCCCATGATAGAGGAAGGGATCTTGCAAGACTAGACCGATATTTTTTCTCAGTTCTTTCTGACTGTAGTCCCTGATATCCACATCATCCAAGAGAACTCGCCCTGACTGAAATTCATAAAAACGCATGAGGACATTGATAATCGAAGATTTCCCCGAACCTGTATGACCTACAAAGGCAATGGTTTCGCCCTTGTTAACTGAAAAAGAAATATCATCTAGGATCTGGTGTTTGCCATCATATGAGAAACACAAGTGCTCAAACCGAATATTACCTTCTGTAATCTTTGCTTGACTATCCTTTTGAAGGGGTTCATAGGTTCTCTCGTCGATCAGAGCAAAGACACGGCTTGCAGAAACCATAGAAGTTTGAAGGGTTGAAAAGTTTTGCGTCACCTCAATCAGAGGATCAAAGAGACGGTTGATGTACTGGATAAAGGCATACATGGTTCCTGCTGTTATTCCCAGATAAAGCCCACGGTAGCCAAAATAAGCCATCAAAACTGCATAGCCTAGGAGTTTTAGCAAACTCATGGCAGGACGTAAAAAGAGGGCGTCCAAGGCTACAGATCGGTTGGCATAGACCAAGTGTTCTTGGTTGATTTCATCAAATTCTGCCTGCAGGCGCTTCTCTTGATTAAAGGCTTGGATAATTCTGATTCCTTCAATATTTTCTGCTAGCTTGCTATTGATATCTGATAAGAGACTTCTAGTTTTTTCGATGATCTTGACTGACTTTTTCCGATAGAGATTAACCAAAAGGAAAATCAAGGGGAGAAAGAGCAAGACCAAAGCAGTCAAGCGAAAATCCAACACCAACATGGTATAAAGAGTTGTCAGAAAGATAAAAACTGCTGAGATAAAACTGGACAAAATACCTGAAAACATATCACTGATGGTCTCGGTATCATTTGTCAAACGAGAAACGATCGAACCAGCTGGCGTCTTATCAAAATAGGACATGCCTAGCTTCTCCATATTGGCAAAGGCATCGCGACGAATATCTCTGACAATACTGTAGGACACCCGCGCAAAGAGAAGATTGCCAACATACTGAACCAGAGTTTGCAGGATGTAAAGACCATAGTAGACCAGCAAAACAGTCACAGCAAGTTGGTTGAGGTTGCTGAGATACTGGTCGATAAAGTGGGAAGCAACGAGGGGAATCACACTTTTAATGACCGTCGTCGCTAGGAGAAAGGTCAGGGCCAAAAAGGTCAGGAATCCATAGGGCTTGAGATAAGACATCAAGCGCTTCAATACAGTCCATTGTTCTTTCTTATTCTGCATCTTCTTCTCCTTTCATTTCCAACTGCTGAGACTGATAGGTTTGGGCATACCAGCCATTCAGGGCTAGCAAGTCTTCGTGCCTGCCCCGTTCGATAATTTGACCATTTTGCAGAACCAAGATCAGATCTGCATGGACAACCGCACTGAGGCGATGGGCCGTAATAATGGTTGTCTTGTCCTTCCGCGTCTCCTTGAGATTGTCAATAATCGCATACTCTGTCTTAGCATCCACGGCTGACAAAGAATCATCTAAAATTAAGATATCAGGGTCTAAAATCATAGCCCGACTCATGGCCAGACGTTGCTTTTGACCACCTGAGAGACTAACTCCTTTTTCACCAATAAGCGTATCAAATCCCCGAGGCATAGCTACAATGTCTTGGTAAACTTGAGCTAGCTTAGTCGCTTCCTCAACCGTTGAAAGGGGCAAATTAGGATTTCCAAAGCGGATATTGTCTAAGATAGAGGCCGCAAAGAGAAACTGATCCTGAGGAACATAGCCCATGAGACTGCGAAGGTCTGTCAGGCGATAGTTCCGAATATCGTGACCGTTTAGGTAAATAGCTCCCTTATCCACATCGTACTCACGCAAGAGAAGCTTGATCAAGGACGTTTTACCAGAACCTGTCTGCCCGACCAAGCCTAGGGTTTGCCCTTTTTCCAGACTAAAGTGAATATCCGTCAGTGTCTCCTCATTTTCAAAGGCAAAGCTGTCAATGGCGTACTCCAAACGTCCATTTTCGATACCGTCCAGAGGAAATTCAGGGTCTTTTACAGGTGATTCCTGAGACAAAAGATCCTCAATCCGCTGATAGGACACCTTCCCTCGCTGAGTAATATTAAAGAGGAAACCAATAGCCATAAGAGGCCAAACCAACATATCTAAGTAGCTGATAAAGGTAACCAGATTCCCAACGGTGATTTGCCCTTTCTGAACCATCAAAGAACCGACCAAAAGAGTTAAAACGTAGGACGAACCAACAAACAATAGAACCATAGGGTCAAAGAGACTATCGTATTTCATGGTTTGGAGATTCTTTTGGAAGGTCAATTCATTAACTGCCTGAAAGGACTTCAGCTCGTCCGCATGATAACCGAAAGACTTGGTTACTTTGATACCTGATACAGACTCCTGTACCTTATTATTGAGTTCAGAAAAGGCTGCTTGGGATTCTCCGAAAGCCTTATGAGTCTTTCTCCCTAGACGACTGGTCGCATAGGCCATAAAAGGCAAGGGAAGAATGGCAACCATGGTCATCTGCCAAGAAATGCTAAAGAGCATGGTCAGCAAAGTCACCAAAGCCGTGATGGAAGCATCCACTGCTGACATGACTCCTCCACCTGCGAGACGAGTTAAAGCATTGATATCATTGGTGGCGTGTGCCATCAAGTCCCCCGTCCGATAGGTCTGATAAAAGGCTGGCGACATCTTAGTAAAATGCTCAAACAAGCGAGACCGCATGATCTGCCCCAAACGGTAGGAAGTTCCAAGGATATACATGCGCCAAACATAGCGCAGATAGTACATACCCAAGGCCGCAAGAAGCAGATAAAGAAGGTTCAAAAGCAGTTCCTGCTGACTTAATTGTCCCCCAGTTATGGCGTCAATTACCCGTCCCATGACCATGGGGGGAATGAGATTGAGGACAGAGACCAAGACCAAGGCCACAATCCCGACTAAATAACGGCGCTTTTCTAACTTGAAAAACCACCAGAGTTTTTGAATAATGGACATAAAATCCCTTTCTGATTGCAAATGGAAACCTGAGGCCAAGACTCAATGAAAATCAAAGAGCAAACTAGGAAACTAGCCGCAGGCTGTACTTGAGTACGGCAAGGCGACGTTGACGCAGTTTGAATTTGATTTTTGAAGAGTACAAGACCCCAGGTTTTTCTTATTCATAAGTTACGACTGAGACGACACCCTTGTCATACTCAGCGATAAAGATATTGGCAACATTGTCATACCCTTGTTTGCTGAGGTTATCAAGCAGCCATTCTTCGCTCCGACCAATGGTCTCCAAAATTTCGACTTGGATCACACCGTCTGTGACAACAGGATACTTGGGATTCTCATCTCCCATTTGGACTACGATGAGTTGACCGTTCTGCTCCTGCATAGCGCGTTTGACTTGTTTCATTTGGAAAATTCCCTGGCTACGGAGCTTAAGAGCTACGTCCGCCGCTGATAAACCAACCGAACGGCAAGCTTCTGGATCAATCTTCCCATTTTTGATGAGCAGGGTTGGCTTCCCATCAATCAAACGTTTCACAAAGTGAACATTATTGTTAAGCCATTTGAGAGTCAATACCAGAATGGTCCACATAATCAGGATAACTGCATACTGAAGGATACTGATAGCGCTATTGTAAATCACCCCACCGATGATCCCCCCGAGTACATAGTTCTGAATTTGATCTATCGCTGAGTTAGGCGCTAGGTTGCCCTTTCCTGTCACATTAATCACGAAAACCAGAGAAAAGAGACCCAAGGCTAGTTTGATTAAAATTTCGATATAATTGAGTGTCATTTGTTCACCTCCACCAGTTCAATTGCATCTGTTTTATACAATTCTACTTTCTCTAGCAGGTACTTGTCTGGCTCACTGCCGTTCAGGGCACGGTAATAGCGATCACCTACCTTGATAAGTGCGCCATCCGTGTTTGTGGAAGTATTGACATAGATCTCTGACTTGTCAACTCCCAATTCTTTGGAAACAAGCTCGATGAAATGAAGTGAAGCTTGAAATTTATTGTTAGAAACTTGATTGTTTTGATAAGTCGTAATGCTGACCAAAAGGAGAGCTAATAAGATCAAAGCTGAAATCATGACCAACTCACGAAATTTGGTCCCCTTTTTATCATGATAAGCCTTGAAAGCTAGAAATCCTGTCACAGCTAATAGGACAATCCCTAAACCAATCATGATGCCATTTTGCTGACCGATTTGGCTGAGTACATAGTCATAAGAATAGAATTTCATGTATTTTCACTCCCTTTCATAAAATCATTCTTAATTATAAACGAAAGAGGGTGATTTTTCAAACCATACGTTGGGGAAATGCGCCTTTTTTTGGTATAATATAGTCTGTAATCTGAATGAAAAAGGTAACTTTATGAAACTCATCTCATGGAATATCGATTCCCTCAATGCAGCCCTAACGAGCGACTCTGCTCGCGCCAAACTGTCACAGGAGGTCCTACAAACCTTGGTAGCCGAAAATGCTGATATTATCGCTATCCAAGAAACTAAGCTTTCTGCCAAGGGGCCTACAAAAAAACACTTGGAAATTTTAGAAGAACTCTTCCCAGGTTATGAAAACACTTGGCGTTCTTCCCAAGAACCTGCTCGTAAAGGCTATGCTGGAACCATGTTCCTTTATAAGAAAGAACTCACACCAACGATCAGCTTCCCAGAAATCGGTGCCCCTTCTACCATGGACTTGGAAGGCCGCATTATCACCTTGGAATTTGACACATTTTTCGTGACCCAAGTTTACACTCCAAACGCTGGCGATGGCCTCAAACGCTTGGAAGAACGACAAGTCTGGGATGTCAAATACGCTGAGTATTTGGCTCAACTAGACAAAGAAAAACCAGTCCTTGCAACTGGAGACTACAACGTAGCTCACAAGGAAATTGACCTTGCAAATCCTGCTAGCAACCGCCGTTCACCTGGATTTACAGACGAGGAACGTGCTGGTTTTACCAACCTTTTGGCATCTGGATTTACCGACACCTTCCGCCATATTCACGGCGATGTCCCCGAGCGTTATACCTGGTGGGCGCAACGCAGCAAGACTTCTAAAATCAACAATACAGGCTGGAGAATCGACTACTGGCTCACTAGCAACCGCGTGGCTGACAAGGTGACCAAGTCTGATATGATTGACTCTGGTGCGCGTCAAGACCATACGCCGATTGTATTGGAAATTAAACTTTAAGGATTTTCACTATGAACTACAATGCAGTTATTCCCGAGTTTGTTGTAAGTGATTTAGAACAGTCCCGTTCTTTCTACTGCGATTTACTCGGTTTTAGGATTGAATACGAGCGTCCAGAAGAAAACTTTCTCTTTCTTTCTCTTGAAGAGTGCCAACTAATGCTAGAGGAGGGAACCCCCGAGGAACTGGCTAACCTTACCTACCCTTTTGGAAAAGGTGTCAACCTATCCTTTGGTATAAAGGATGTCCCACAACTTTATCAAAAAGTGACCGAGGCCAACTATCCTATTTATCGTCCTTTGACCAAGAGAACATTTCGTGTTGGGGATCATTATATCTATCCTCACGAATTTGCAGTTTTGGATCCAGATGGTTATTTTTTAAGATTTAGCGAATAGAAGAATAAAAGGCTACAATACTTTCTATCATTGCAGCCTTTTATTCGTTCGCTTTTATGATCTATTTACTAACAAAATATTTGATTTCTAAAGCTAATTGGTGTAAAATAAAAACATTGGCAGTAGCCTATTTAAAATTGAATATCATTTTACTTGTTTATGTCGTGAATTGGCACGACGTTTCTACAAGGTGCCGGAACACCTAACAATGAGTATGTCAGCTGAAGGTATGGTTTTGACCATGCCTATTTTGGGGACTTACTTAGGGGATTAAGTAGGTTCTTTTTCTATTTCTTGCTAGAAACTCTAAACAAGTAAATGAAGCATCTTTTAGACTTTAGGAGGTCTTATGAAATTATTAGAAGAGCGCATCCTTCAGGATGGGCATATCTTGGGTGACAACATCCTTAAGGTGGATTCCTTTTTAACCCACCAAGTTGATTTTAGCTTGATGCGAGAGATCGGTAAGGTATTTGCGGAAAAATTTTCTTCTGCTGGCATTACCAAGGTCGTGACTATTGAAGCGTCAGGTATTGCCCCAGCCGTTTTTACAGCTGAAGCCCTAAACATTCCCATGATTTTCGCCAAAAAAGCTAAAAACATCACCATGAACGAAGGCATCTTAACTGCTGAGGTTTACTCCTTTACCAAGCAGGTGACGAGCACGGTTTCCATCGCTGGAAAATTCCTCTCACCAGAGGACAAGGTCTTGATTATCGATGATTTCCTAGCCAATGGACAAGCTGCCAAAGGCTTGATTCAAATCATCGAACAGGCCGGAGCTAAAGTCGAAGCGATTGGTATCGTGATTGAAAAATCTTTCCAAGATGGTCGTGATTTGCTTGAAAAAGCAGGGTATCCAGTCCTATCACTGGCTCGCTTGGATCGTTTCGAAAATGGTCAGGTCGTATTTAAGGAGGCAGATCTCTAATGCAAAAACAAGAAAAACACTCACAAGCAGCCGTTCTTGGCTTGCAGCACTTACTAGCCATGTACTCAGGTTCTATCCTGGTTCCCATCATGATTGCGACAGCTCTTGGCTATTCAGCTGAGCAGTTGACCTACCTAATCTCCACAGATATCTTCATGTGTGGGGTGGCCACCTTCCTCCAACTCCAACTCAACAAATACTTTGGGATTGGACTACCCGTCGTTCTCGGAGTTGCCTTCCAGTCGGTTGCTCCCTTGATTATGATTGGGCAAAGCCACGGTAGCGGTGCTATGTTTGGTGCCCTTATCGTTTCAGGGATTTATGTAGTTCTAATTTCAGGAATTTTTTCAAAAGTAGCTAATCTTTTCCCATCTATCGTAACGGGCTCTGTCATTACCACGATTGGATTGACCCTGATTCCTGTCGCTATTGGAAATATGGGAAATAACGTTCCAGAGCCAACTGGTCAAAGTCTCTTGCTTGCAGCCATCACTGTTCTGATCATCCTTTTGATCAACATCTTTACCAAAGGATTTATCAAGTCTATCTCCATTTTGATTGGTCTGGTTGTTGGAACTGCCATTGCTGCTACCATGGGCTTGGTTGACTTCTCTCCTGTGGCTGCAGCACCGCTTGTCCATGTTCCTACTCCCCTCTACTTTGGTGTGCCAACCTTTGAAATCTCCTCGATTGTCATGATGTGTATCATTGCAACGGTTTCTATGGTTGAATCCACTGGTGTTTACCTGGCCTTGTCTGATATTACCAATGACCCAATCGACAGCACACGCCTGCGCAACGGTTACCGCGCAGAAGGTCTGGCAGTACTTCTCGGAGGAATCTTTAACACCTTCCCTTACACAGGATTTTCACAAAACGTTGGGTTGGTTAAATTGTCAGGTATCAAGACCCGTCTGCCAATCTACTACGCAGCTGGTTTCCTAGTCCTCCTTGGACTCCTTCCTAAATTTGGTGCCCTTGCTCAAATCATTCCGAGTCCCGTCCTTGGAGGGGCCATGCTGGTGATGTTTGGCTTTGTTTCCCTTCAAGGGATGCAAATCCTCGCCCGCGTTGACTTTGCTAACAATGAACACAACTTCCTTATCGCAGCTGTATCCATTGCTGCAGGTGTCGGACTCAACAATAGTAATCTCTTCGTCAGCATGCCGACAGCTTTCCAAATGTTCTTCTCAAACGGAATCGTCGTAGCCAGCCTACTCGCCATTGTCCTCAATGCAGTATTAAACCGGAAAAAGAAATAAGAAAAAGAGGTGCGAGCCTCTTTTTTGTTTCTTTATATCCTTACCTGTCTTTCTTCTGACCTTTGTCCTGTGACAAACATGGTAAAGGTGGCTTTGCAGACATTTCTGCCTTCTTGATTGGTGATATCGACATCCACGACACAGGTTGTGCGTCCATGATGGACACATTCTCCTTTAATGGTCAGCACATCGTCGCGTTTTCCTGCCTTGAGGTAGTTGATAGAGGACTGAAGCGTCACTCCATCAAGCCCCAGCGAGATAACCACTAGACCACTAATCTGGTCACAAAGGGTAAAGAGATAGCCACCATGGGCATTGCCATAGTAGTTGAGCGACGAGTCCACTACTTTTGTCGTCACCATAACATGACCATCTCTCATTTTTTCTATTTCGTAATTTTCAAAGGCAGATATAGCGTCAAAATGCAAATCTTTCATCGTTTCCTCCTGATATTTCAAACGACACTATGATACTACTTTTTATAGGACTGTGCAAGGAGAAAGCTCCTAGTCTGGCAAAATTCCGACCTGTTCTACAAAGCGCATAAAGGCTGCTTGTCCTTGTTCTGTCTGCTTGTAAACCCCTGCGTCCTCCAAAACACGCGTAAAGATAGCACCCACAGAGTCCTTGACGATTTCAAGGGCTTTTTCTTTATCCGCTAGGTCTGGATGTTGGGCTTTGAGCTGGTCTGCCCATTCCTGATGATAGTCTGCAACTGCTTCATCATCTCCTACAAGATAGCTTGCAACTTGCTCCACTTCTGCTTTCAAACGAGGTGGCAAGATAGCCAAGCCCATGACCTCAATCAAGCCGATATTTTCCTTCTTGATATGTTGGACATCCTTGTGGGGATGATAGATGCCATCAGGATGCTCTGGCGATGTCTGATTGTCTCGCAAGACCAAGTCCAACTCAAACTGTCCATCGCGTTTACGGGCAATGGGGGTAATGGTATGGTGTGGTGTCCCGTCTGTCTCTGACAAAATCTGTACTTCAAGGTCTGAATATTGCCGCCATTCCTGCAAAATCTTATCCGCCAAGTTGATCAAATCTTCTTTGGAATCCGAAGTCAAACGTAGCACTGACATAGGCCACTTGACAATCCCAGCCTTGACCTTCTCAAAACCAGCAAATCGGAAAGTCTTTTGCAAGGGAGCCAATTCCATAGGGAATACGTGACGGCCTCCCTGATAGTGATCATGAGTCAGAATAGAGCCTCCCACGATTGGCAGGTCGGCATTTGAGCCCGCAAAATAGCCTGGAAACTGGTCTACGATAGCTAGCAGGCGCTCAAAGCTTTGACGATTGATAGCCATGGGACGGTGCTGACCGTCTAAGAAAATACAGTGCTCATTAAAATAAGCATAAGGCGAATACTGGAAGCCCCACTCCTGACCCGCCATTTCAAAACGAATAATGCGGTGATTGCTGCGAGCTGGGTGGTTGACCCGACCATGATATCCTTCGTTCTCTATACAAAGCTGACACTGGGGATAATTACTAGCTTGCACCAACTTGGCTGCCGCAATCTCCTTTGGATCCTTTTCAGGTTTAGACAGATTGATAGTAATCTCCAGTTCACCGTAGTTAGACGGTACACGATAAGCAATATTCTTAGCAATGGCCTTGAGCTTGATGTAGTCATTTTTCTGGCTGAGCTGGTAAAAATCCCCTATCGCCTGCTCAGGAGAGTGAACATAGGTTACCCAGAAGTCTCGATTAACCTGACTTGGACAAGGGGTTACCAAGTCCATCAGTTCAGCACCAAGGATTTCACGAGCAGTCTGACTATCCTCAATCGTCTCTAATCGAACGGCCTCCTCGACCAGCTGGTCCTTGAGGTCAATCAACTCATCTAGATCAGTCTCAACTTCCCAAACACCTTCACCCACTCGCGCCAAAACACGATTGGTTAGGTAGATTCGATCCATTTCCTCAAATGAACTTCTAGCAATGACTTCCGTGATAAATGCATCTAGAATTCCCTGACTCATTGATTCTCCTTCTTACTTTCTAAATAGTCTCTGACAGCATCTAAATCCTGAAAAACTTGTTCTGTTTTATTTAAGAAAGACTGTGCTGGGCATTTTAAGTCTGGAATACAAATAACTGGTATCCCAGCTCTGTACGCTGCTTCAATCCCTGCTTCACTATCCTCTAATACTAAGCAATTCTCTGGTAAAACATTCAAATCGCTACAGGTCTTTAAAAATATATCAGGGTAAGGTTTGCTTCGCTTTACATCTTTTGCAAAAACTAGATGGTCAAATAGGGACAGTATCCCATTACTATCCAAAATCATTCTAGCTCTAGATTCAACACTTGAAGTTGCTAGAGCGATTGGAATACCTTCTCTTTGCAAAAAAGCAAGCAAATTTTTAGCACCTTTTTTTAAATTTACACCTTTGGCTAATATTCGAGCTTCCAGTTCATAAACTTTTTCCAAGGTTTGGTCAAAGTTCCAAGGTAAATCATAGGTATCTAAAAATCGTTGAACATTCTCCTCTTCCCTATGTCCACTGTATTCTCTAGAATATGTTTCTTCTGTGAAAGGAATTCCAAAATCTTTAAGCAATTCTTGATAAACTTTTAGAGAAATGATCTCAGTATCAGCTAATAAGCCATCTAAATCAAATATTACAGCGTCCATTTACTTCTCTCCTAGTCTAAAACGCGAGTGCCACCTGCAACTTCAGCGATATAGAAGCTTGGAGCATATCCAACGACTTCCTCGTAGTGCTTGCCTACAGCTTCCTTAAAGGCCTCAACAGCATCTTTTTGCACCAAGGCAATGGCACAGCCACCAAATCCTGCCCCTGTCATACGAGCACCAAGAACACCTTCCTGAGCCCAAGCAGTATGAACGAGGGTATCCAATTCCAAGCCAGTTACCTCATAGTCATGTTCTAGAGAAACGTGAGAAGCATTCATCAAGCGACCAAATGTTTCCAAATCACCTGCTTGAAGGGCTGCTTGAGCTTTAAGAGTACGTTGGTTTTCAAGCACAGCATGGCGAGCACGTTTTAAGCGATTTTCATCTTTAATTAGATAGCTGCATTGGTCAAAGGCCCACTCATCCAATTCACCCAAGGTCTGAATATCTAAGGCAACTTGCAATTCTTCTACTGCTTTTTCACACTCAGCACGGCGTTCATTGTATTTAGAGTCCGCTAGTTCACGGCGTTTGTTGGTGTTCATGATGACAACAACATTGTCCTTCAAATCAAGCGGCACCAAGTCGTATTCTAACGTATTGGTATCTAGGTAAATGGCGCGTTGGTCAGCACCCATACCGATAGCAAACTGGTCCATGATACCAGAGTTGACTCCGATAAAGTTGTTCTCTGTTTGTTTTCCGATTTTAACCAAATCCAAACGGTCTAGTTTTAAACCAAAGAGATGCTCTGCCACAACCCCCGTCAAAAGTTCCAAGGATGCTGATGATGACAAGCCTGCACCATTTGGGATATTTCCATAAACATAAAAATCAAACCCTTTGTCAATCACATGTCCAGCTTCTTGCAAGAAATGAAGAACTCCTTTTGGATAGTTGGTCCAGCTGTGCTCTTTTTCAAACTTGAGGTCAGCAAGAGGCACTTCGATAATGCCCTTGTCCTCAAAGTTGGCTGAGTAGAAACGCAAGACTTGGTCGTCACGCTTACGAGCTACACCATAAGTTCCCAAAGAAATAGCAGCTGGAAAAACGTGCCCACCGTTGTAGTCCGTGTGTTCACCAATCAAATTGATACGGCCTGGTGAAAAGAAAGTTTGGTCTGCTTCTTGACCAAAAACGGCAAGAAAGTCTTTGCGAAGGGCTTCAGCAGTAAGATCTTGTGTCATATAAATTCTCCTTTGACTGTTCGTTAAGTCATCTTAACGTGTAATCGTTTTCTTCTATTGTATCCAAGGGATTTGCCAAGGTCAATCCTTTTTACTAAACTTTTACTAAACTATCGGTAAAAAGAAGAAAAATATGATATACTAACCTAAAAGGAGGAGGATTTATGGCTATCTTAAAAGACATCGCACAGCTAGCCTCTGTCTCCATCGCGACCGTATCTCGTGTCCTCAATCGCGACCAGAGTCTATCTGTTACAGAAGAAACCAGACACCGTATTTTAACTGTCGCTGAAGAGCTGGGCTATACTAAGCACCTCAAGACAGGCGAATCCCACAAACCAAAGCAAAAGATTGCCATTATCCAATGGGTCAGCGAACAAGGGGAGTTGGACGACCTCTACTACTATCAGATTCGGCTCGGTATTGAAAAAAGAGCCCAAGAGTTGGACTATGATATCTTGCGCTATTTTAATGACCATCCTTTTACTCTGAGCGAGGAAGTGATTGGCATTCTCTGCATCGGAAAATTTAGCCGAGCTCAGATTGCTGCCTTTGAAGAATACCAAAAACCTCTAGTCTTTATAGACAGCGATACCCTCTCATTAGGTCATACCTGTATTATCACTGACTTTTACACTGCTGTGAAACAAGTTGTAGACCATTTCCTCAGCCAAGGGATGGACCGTATCGGGATTCTAACAGGTCTCGAAGAAACAACCGACCAGGAAGAAATTATCCAGGATAAGCGGCTAGAAAATTTCAAAGACATTACCCAAGCAAATGGAATCTACCATGAAGAACTGGTCTTTCAGGGGAGCTTTACTGCCCAGTCTGGCTATGACTTGATGAAGGAGGCCATTCACAAGTTGGGAGAACAACTCCCACCAGCATTTTTCGCAGCCAGCGATAGTTTAGCCATCGGTGCCCTTCGTGCCCTTCAAGAAGCTGGAATTAGCCTACCAGACCGCGTCAGCCTCATTTCCTTTAACGACACTAGTCTGACCAAGCAGGTCTATCCCCCTCTTTCTAGCATTACCGTCTATACCGAAGAAATGGGTCGAGCAGGTATGGATATTCTTAACAAGGAAGTTCTCCACGGTCGCAAAATTCCTAGCCTGACTATGCTGGGAACCAGACTGACCTTGAGGGAAAGTACAAGGAATAAATAGGATAACAAAACGACCTCTAGCGAGGTCGTTTTTCTAATGATGATGCCCATGCTTCTGCTCTAATTCTCTCACCCTCCGCTTATGTTGCGCATGATTGCTTTGACTGCTATCCACTTCAATAGTGATATTCTGCACGCCTCTTTCTTCTAAAAATTGACGCACCACTTCTTTGGTCTCCATCATCTGTTCCCAATCCCAGATACAAATGTGGACAACAGCATTGTTCTCTAGACCATCCATGGACCAAATACTAAGTTGGTTGACACTTTTGACATTGGGTAGAGCCTCTAAATCTTTCTCCAAATCACTTGTCTCGACCCCTTCTGGCACAGCATCTAGGAAAATTTTTAGCGCGCTCCAAAAGCGAGGAATGGCTTTTGAAAGAATAAAGATGGAAATGACCAGCGATAAAAGCGGATCGAGGATATACCAATCTGTAAATCGGAGGATAATCGCCATTAGAATGACGGTCAGCCAACCAAGGGTGTCTTCCAAAAAATGCAAGCTAAGAATTGACTCGTTCTTTGTCTTTCCTTTACGAACTACTATACTAGCTAGCACATTAATGGCCACTGCAATGATTCCCAGCCAGAGGATGCCTTCCTCATTGATGGGTTGCGGGTGAACGATCTTTGTGATATTTTCCAAGATCACTAGGACAGACCCTATCATAAGAATCACAGCCGTTAGCATGGCCCCTAAAAGGCTGAAACGCTTGTAACCCAAGGTATACTGCCTATCTTCTTCACGATTGGAGATCGTTTCTAGGAGGGCTGATATGCCAATGGCTATAGCATCTCCCAAGTCATGAACTGAATCAGCAAGAACTGCACTTGAACCAAAGATTCCTCCTGCGATAAACTCGACTATCGCATAGCTTAAATTTAAGAAAAAAGCTAACCAGATAGATGTTTTAGAACTCATTTCTCTCCCTCCTTTGGTATAATGGGTATATACATACTTCTTTCATTTGTATTATCTAATAAAATCCAAAGAAAGGATAGAAGCAAACTGTCAGTCCTGTTCAGTTCTGAACAGTTTGTCTCAAGTGTCTATATGCCAAAAAGAGACCGTCGAGTCAGTAAAACTAAAAAGGCCATCTATCAAGCTTTTTTACAACTTTTGAACGACAAAGGCTATGATACCACTACTGTTCAGGATATCATTGACCTAGCAGATGTTGGACGTTCTACTTTTTACTTTCACTACGAGAGTAAGGAACTCCTTTTAGATGAACTCTGTCGCTACCTCTTTCATCATCTCTTTGAAAGGGAAGAACACCTTACTACCGAGGACTACCTCGCTCATATCTTTTTACATTTTCAGAAAAACCAGGACCGTGTCACCAGCCTCCTTTTTTCCAAAAACGACTACTTCCTCCGCCAACTACACAAGGAACTCGAACACCACGTTTATCCCATGGTGGCGGATGACTTGCAAGAGGCCTATCCAAACATTCCGGCCTCCTACCTCCAGCATTTTGTTGTGACGAACTTTATCGAGACTCTAACTTGGTGGCTAAAACAAGGAAAATCCTATACCGAAGACCAAGTGGTGAGATTTTACCTTGATGTAATAGAGATGACCTCCTCTACAACTCCACTTGATAACTAAGCCTGTAACTCAGAAAGGAACCAACTATGTTAACTTCGATGATTCTAGGAATACTAACAATTGTACTAGCTCTCGCCTTCTCATTGCTTCACCTTGCTGCTGCTTTTTCAGCCATGAAACAAAAGAACTACAGTCTAGGAAACACGTGCATCTTGGTCGGCAGTTGCCTCACCTCTCTGGCTCTAGCCATCTTTTACTTCGTCCCACTTGCAACCATTCTTCTATGGATAGTGGGCTCTAGCATCATCTGTTACGGTGCTTACTGGAATGGGCGACAGCAAGAAAATCAACATATATCGCACCACATTATTCGTATAACGAGTGCTATTGTCATTACGGTATTATTCATTTTGCTCTAACACAAAAAAAGGATCATCTGATCCTTTTTTTACTTTTTTAAGCGCTTTTTGCTGCCTTGCTCCACTGATACCACCCAACTAGACTATTGATGAGATAAATTAGGTATTTCCCTTGGATTTGCAGGCTTTCTCCCCACCAGAGATAGATTGAAAAGACATTAGTAGCAGCCCAGAATATCCACTGTTCACGGTAAACAGCTGTCATGAGGATTTGCCCTACCCCATTGGTCGCATCGGTGATGGAATCGCGATAAGGACGATTGGCTCCGATAGACTGATAAATAAACCCAAAGGCCAACCACCAAAGAACACTAATAGAAAGATACTTTGTCCAACCCTTGCCGTCTAGTTTACGTGCGACAAACTCCTGCTTTTCTTTCTTGAACTGTGCTTTATAAATCCAAACCAAGAGACCAATTGGCTGCATAATTGTAAAATAGAGAGTTGTTAAAACCTCACCATAGAAGCCTTTTTGAAGGGCAAGCACCAGATAAATGATGGAATTAATCAAACCAAATAGGTAGTTACTAGCACGACCTTCAGCTTCTCAAAGAGCAGAAAAAAGGTTAGTAAGGCTTGAGAGATGAATCATTTTAAAGGCAAACAATTCCAACAAGACGTCATCATTGTCGCTGTTGGTTATTACCTACGTTACAATCTGAGCTATCGTGAAGTTCAGGAATTGCTTTATGACCGTGGAATAAACGTTTGTCACACTACGATTTATCGGTGGGTTCAAGAATACAGTAAAATCCTCTATCATCTCTGGAAAAAGAAAAATAAACAGTCCTTCTATTCGTGGAAAATGGATGAAACCTATATCAAAATTAAGGGGCGTTGGCATTATCTCTATCGAGCGATTGATGCGGACGGTTTAACATTGGATATCTGGTTACGAAAGAAACGTCGAGCAGACGATAACAGCTATAAGTTAGAAGATACCGCCTATCAAGAAGATAAAGCACGCAAAGCAGAAACCGAAGATAAGCTAGCTATTGAAGCAATGAAAAGCAAGTACACCACGCTATTGCTAGAAAATATGTTGCTAAGTCCGTGTGAAATGCAAGATACAAAAATCATGGCAGGATTGCAAGTCCATGTTTACCCCCTCTATGACGAACTGAAAGAATTAAGAGGGCTAAATAGTGTTAAAGACCACTTGTCTTATGTTGCCAGCAGACGTGAAGAATATTCTAAGCATAATATCTCACGCTACCTCAAAAAAGCCATTGAACAATATCTACCAACGGTTAAAAGGCAGGACTTAAACCATGAGTGAAGACTTAAAAACGATCAAAGAGCTGGCGGATGAGTTGAGTGTTACAAAACAAAATATTCAATATCACTACCAAAGGTTACCAAAAGAATTACAGCTTAAAAGTTCCAATGGGTCTAATCTAATAAATTCTAAAGCAGAAAAAATAATTTCAGGTAAAGTAGAAAGTAGTAGCAAATCAAATACCAAAGACCAACAAATAAGTAGCAAAGACCAACAAATAGAAAAACTAACTAATTTGTTAGACCAGTAACAACGATTAGCCTTGCAAGATAAAAAGTTGCTAGAAGAATACAAGGCGGAAAATGATAACTTAAAAGCCCTCAAAATGCCCTCACAGGAAACAGAATTCAAACACTTAGACAATCAATATAAAGATGAAGTGAACGCTCTTAAAGAGAAGTTGGAAAATTTACAGGAACAAATTAAAGATCAAAAAAGGATAGAAGAACAAGAAAAACCAATAAAATGGTGGGGACTAGGGCGAAAATAGATGATTCAGTTAAAAAGAAAGTTCCAGAATTGCGATTTAAAGGATTCACGGATGAATAGGAACAGCGTAAGTTGGGAGACGAAGTTCGAATAGTGATGGGACAGTCTCCTAATTCAGAAAATTATACTGATGATCCTAATGGACGCTAAAAATGCGAAGACCTATGAAGACCTATTTTGTATTAGTCAAACAAAAAATCCAAAAGAAATGGTATATGATTATGACCATGAAACAAAGTAAAATCAAACCGAGTGATCTGAGGAAGCACCCGATGATCATGAAACGTTATTAAACACAAAAGTCACCCATGTGAGTTCTTGCCAGAAGCTGAAGTTAATCCTTCAACCTGGAAAACCCGCAGAGGTGACTTTTTCTATACATCTCGATTTTTCTGGCAATAATCATTAACCGATAAATATGTCTGTGAATCACCCAGCGACTCCGCTATGTCCATAATCCGCGGTGGTAGTAATCCCACTCGCTGGACAAGTTCGTGATTGCTGAACAATTCCCGTGGACTGCCGGCGAAGCCAAACTTCCCGTGTTCCATAACATACACCGACTCAAACTCGGCGGCGACCCAATCCATGTCATGGGTGATGGTCACAACTTGGTGGCCCGAATCAGCCAACTGATGGAAAATTGCGGTCAACTTGCGCCGGCTTTCCCAATCAAGCGACATCATCGGCTCATCAAATAAATAAATCGCCGGATCCACTGCCAAAACTGTGGCAACGCTCAACAGCTTGCGTTCCGACAATGACAGGTCATATGGACTTTCAGCTGTTTTATCATCCAAGCCAACTCTTTTTAGAGCCGCTAAAGCCCGCCTCGTAATCGTGTCGTGGTCATCCATGACCTGCGCGACATTCCACTCCACCTCTCGTTGAACGGTCGGGTTGAAAAGCTGATCGTCAGGATTCTGAAAAGTAATCCCAACCTTCAGTAACTTTTCGACTGGTTTAAGATCATTAAAATTTTCTCCATCGATCTTAATCACACCGGTTTGTGGTGTCAGCAAGCCCGTCAACAATTTGAAGAGCGTTGATTTGCCGGCACCATTTTGGCCGACAATCGCCACCATCGGATCGGCGAAGTGTTTGTCTTCAACATCCAAGCTAAAGGACCGTTCCGGATAAGTGAACGTCAGGTGGCTCAGTTCAATTGTGGACATAACGAACCTCCTTCAGATCAGCGTAATTCACCGGATACCGACCATCAGCCAAGTGCCAATCCATTTTTTGAGCAAGTTGCTGGATTGTCGGGGCTGGAATCTGCCAGTCAGCTGCCAAATGATTAAACACCTCACCCGGCCTGCCCTGGGCTACCATTTGACCCTCGTGCAGCACCCACACAACGTCGGCGACTTCGCACAAATCGTCAATTTCACTGGTGACAATGAAGACAGTCGTCTCTTTGACTTGGGCCAGCCATTGGAAAAATTGCCGGCGGCCAAGGGGATCCATCTCACTGGTCGGATCATCCATAATCAAAACAGCCGGATTAGCCACAATCGCCGTGGCAATTGCCAACCGCTGGATCTGACCACCGGAAAGGCTCTCGGGACGCAAATTCAGCTGTTCAATCAGCCCCATTTGCGTGGCAACTTCTTCAACCCGTTTTTGAATCAGTCCTTCAGCCATTCCCTGATTAATCAAGTCAAAGGCGATTTCATCGGCAACCGTGTCTGCCAACCCGCTTAGTTGGCCAGCTGGATTTTGCAGTACAACTCCATTCATGGCATTATAAACGGGCCAATTGTCGGACACTCGCTGGCCAAACATGTGCCAATCGCCCTCAATCTCAGCAGACACAATTTTGGGAATGACCCCTGCCAGCACACGGCACAAAGTCGATTTGCCGGAGTGGCTATTCCCGATAATCCCAACCACCTGGCCGGTATGAACCTCCGCGTTAATCTGACGCAGTTGTGGTTGCTCAGTACCCGGATAACGGGTGGTCAAATTTTCAATTACAATCCGTTTATCTTCGTCCATATCTTCCACCCAATCAATAAAATTGCCAATCCAGTCAGACCAATGTGCAGCGTCCGCGACAGGCGATACACGCGCTGGGAGGTTCTGACAGTCCGGTTGAGATTATCAAAACCTCTCAGTTGGAGAGAAATCGACCGCGTCATCGATTGATCCAAGGTCTTAATCACCAATGGAATTAGAACCGGCAGGACTGACTTTAATTTCTGAATCAACGTTTTTTGCGGATTGGTTCCGCGAACTTTTTGTGCCTGCTGGATTTTCCGCATATTGCGCATCATTTCCGGCAAAATATAACTAACCGACATCAGAACGTAGACGGTTTTATAAGACAATCCGGACAGTTCCAAATAGGCCGCGTTTTCTGAAATACTCGTGGTCACCATAAAAAAGCCACTGGTCAAAATAATCACCAATACTCGACAACCCAGAGTGGTGGCATAAATCAGGCCTTCTTTGTAGAACGACACCCCAAGCACAGAAAACAGCACAGTTTGATTCCGACTGTAAAATAACCCTTGGATGATCAGCATGGTGCAAATCAGAAACAGGCTGAATCCCAGCGCCTTAAAGGTGGTAGAACTCAATTTGGAAAATAACAATAGCAGTGTTGCGACAAGAATTAATCCGGCCTGAAGCAATAAATTCATACTGGCAAAGCTCAACAACGTCATGTCCAAGATGAACAAGAGCTTAGTAATCGGATCGATTACCTGGTACCACTTGAGCTTGACCCGTGGCGCTCCAGAAATCAATGTTTTATCAGTCATCATTTATCATCGCTAAAGAAGTGCACCATCCGCTTCGGCAGCTGACGATAGATGAAGAATGCCAGGTAGGCCACGCAGACTTTATCCAAAATATCCAAGACAAACTCATCGGTAAATGAGGCCAGCCACACTGGTGCATGATTGGCGACCATTACCGCAAACAATGAGTCACCCCAAGCGATACCGGTCTGACCACCCCAAAAGATGACGTTGAGTGGCGTTGAAATGACAGCTGAAACGATGGCAATAATAATAGCAGAAACAAATACTCGTCGCGCTGACGAGAACCACCCATTGGCGTGCAAAACTCCGACAGCAATCCCAATTCCGATGCTGGTAATCGCATACACGGTTGAAATTGGCGATAAGGTCAGCCCATAGATCACGTTGTTGATGAAACCACTAATGGCACCGGCAACCGGCCCAGCCAACATGCTGGTAAGAAAGGTTCCCAAAGACCCCAGCCAAACGGGCAATTTTAACCCCTCCGCCAAGGCTTTGGCAACATAGTTTATCCCCACGGCAGCGGGAATCAAAGTCATGGTGGCAGCACTTAACTTAAATTTCCACATACTGGTACGATGAATCGGTTCTGTTTTCATAATCTTCTCCTTTTGTTTTTAAAGAGCCGTGTCTGGATAGACTTTCGGACGCAACGCTCTATTATATATCTACTGAACTGTCTATACACAAGATTTCCATCCTTAGTCGACATGAGCTGGAAATCTTTATTTGTTAAGTAGTTCACAACACATTATACACCTAATTTCTGAATAGTCAAGTGTATTTACAGTAAAATTTTAGAAAATCCTAAAAATTTCCTCTTATTTTCCATTTAAAAATGAAAATCATTAATTCTGACACTCAAAAAGCCCAGATGAAATTGTCTGAGCATTCTTTTATCTAGTTGTTTAAGGGAGTTGAGTTCAGTATGTTTAAAGTCTCTGCCCCATCATTTCTTCAACAAACCTTGTTCTTGTAGAAACTCCTTGGCTACTTGTTCTGCTGACTTGCCTTCAACACCGACTTGGTAGTTGAGCTGGCTCATCTGGCTTTCAGTAATTTTACCAGCCAATTTATTGAGAACCGTCTCCAACTCAGGATGTTTCTTGAGAAGAGCTTCTTTCATTAGTGGAGCCCCTTGATAAGGTGGGAAGAGTTGTTTGTCATCCTCCAAGACCTGCAAATCATAACGCGCCAACTCTGCATCGGTCGAATAGGCATCCGTGATTTGAATATCACCTGACTGAATTGCCTGATAGCGAAGGGCTGGCTCCATGGTCGCCACATTGAGATTGAGACCATACATTGACTGCAAGCCTTTATTTCCATCTTCACGGTCATTAAACTCAAGTGTAAAGCCTGCCTTCAACTGCCCTTCCACTTTTTTCAAGTCCGAAATGGTCTTCAAGCCATATTCTTGAGCAATCTTTTTCGGAACAGCTACAGCATAGGTATTTTGATAAGACATTGGTTTGAGATAAGCTAGATGATCCTGTTTGGCAATACCATCACGCGCTACCTGATAAACCTGCTCTGGCTCATGACCCACTTTCGGTGATGGCTGAAGTAAACTTTCAGTCACCGTTCCTGTAAATTCAGGATAGATGTCAATATCGCCTTTTTTCAGAGCTTCATAGAGGAAGCTTGTTTTCCCAAAATTCGGTTTAACAGTCGCAGTCATACTGGTATTTTCCTCAATCAGCAACTTATACATATTAGCCAAAATTTCTGGTTCCGGTCCCAATTTCCCAGCAATCACCAAGTTTTCTTTCTCTTTTTGAGCTAATAGAGCTGGACTATAAGACAGACCGAGCAATAAGGTCACCAAGGCAAAACCAGAGAAAATCGTCCGCAATTTTGCTTTTTCCATCACTTTTAGCAGGAAGTTAAAGGCAATGGCAAGCACTGCAGAAGAAAGGGCCCCAATCAAAATCAGACTGGCATTATTACGGTCAATTCCCAAAAGGATAAAGGAACCCAGTCCCCCTGCACCAATCAAGGCAGCCAAGGTTGCTGTACCGATAATCAAGACCGCTGCCGTCCGAATCCCAGACATGATAACAGGCATGGCCAGTGGAATTTCAAACTTCTTGAGACGTTCCCATCTGGTCATCCCAAAGGCAATCCCAGCCTCCTGCAGACTTGGATCAATTCCCTTCAACCCAGTAATGGTATTTTGTAAAATCGGAAAAATCGCATAAATCACAAGAGCTGTCAAAGCTGGTAAGGTCCCAATTCCCATCAAGGGGATAAAGAGCCCCAACAAGGCCAGAGACGGGATGGTCTGGAAAATCCCTGCAATCTGTAAGACCCAATCCGCCAGCCTCTCATGATAGCGAAGATAAACAGCCAAGGGAATCGCTATAAAGATGGCCAGCAACAAGGTCAAAAGTGACAACTGCAAATGTTGAGATAGAGCTGTCAACCAATCACTAAAACGATCCTGAAAAGTTGCAATTAAATTAGTCATGAACACTACCTCCAAACAAGTCTGCTACAAATTCTGTGGCAGGAGCTTTTAAAATAGTCTCGGGATTCGCCACCTGACGAATCTCTCCATCCTGCAAGACAGCAATACGGTCCGCCAACTTCAAGGCTTCATCCGTATCATGGGTCACAAAAATCGTTGTCATCCCAAATTCTTTATGCAATTCTTTCGTCAGAACCTGTAGCTGTTTTCTCGAAATAGCATCCAAGGCCGAAAAGGGCTCATCCATGAGGAGAATCTTAGGCTGACCAATCATGGCACGGACAATCCCGACCCGTTGCTGTTCTCCACCAGATAATGCACTCGGAAGTCGATGCCCATACTCAGCTACTGGCAAGCCAACTTTAGCTAAAAGCTCTTCTGTTTTCTTCGCAATTTTTTCCTTAGTCCAGCCCTTCATCTCAGGAATGAGAGCAATATTTTCTGCAACCGTTAGATTGGGGAACAGAGCAATAGCCTGTAAAACATAACCAGTAGAAAGACGAAGTTCACGCTCATCATAGTCTTTGATGCGCTTGCCATCCATGTAAATATTTCCATCAGTGGGTTCCAAAAGACGGTTAATCATCTTAATCATGGTCGTCTTACCGGACCCAGAAGGCCCAACTAAAACCATGAACTCCCCATTCTCAATCCGTAAATTGACATCTCTCAAAACATCCTTTTCTGTATAGCGTAGCGCTACATTTTTGTATTCAATCATTCTTTGTCCTCAATTTAAAACTTCCCTTGATTGGTCAAGTTACCAAACTTTTAATAACTAATTTACCCCATTCTAAACCCCATTTTCCTCCTCTTTCAGATTAGCCAAAATTCTTTCTTGAAAGGCTTCAAACTGACGAATTTCTTCCTCAGTGAATCCTTTATAAAAAATTGCATCCAACTTTTGACTAACACGATAGCCAACTTCTTTCTGGGACGAACCAAGTTCAGTCAAAACGACATACTTCTTTCTCTTGTCTATTCCACATGGACTGATGGTAACCAGGTTTTGCTCCTCAAGTTTCTTTATCATGGTTGTGAGCGTATTGTTGGTGAGACCAGTCGCCAGCGCAATATCTGTCGCAGTTGCACAGCCCGTCTCACTATTCCATAAAACCGTGAGAATCTTGCCCTGCTCACTCCGATAAAGAGCCTCAGGATCCTGATTAAGTAACTTTTGAAAAATCCGCCCATTCAACAAACGAATATGGTGGGCTACTAAATGACTATCTTTCATGATTTCTCCATTTTATTTCTATATCGAATTTTTTCTATTGTAACACCTACTATTCCATCTGTCAACTATTTCGACTTAGAAATAATTTTCACCAACAAAAAAGATCTCCTACCTAGAGTAGAAGATCTTCAATCTTTATTAACTCAATCCGTCATGTCTGCGACCAAGGTTCGATGTTCCAGTGGTAGACTGCACATAACCAGCAAGAAGATGAATCCTGACTGAACCCAGAAGAGGGCCAAGTCAAAAATTCCATGTACAGCGACTACTGTGAGGAAGGAGAGATAAAGACCGATAATTGGTCGTTTCCCAGACTCCTGACTCATATCCATCATCATATGAACCGGGATAACCGAAGAAATGGATAGGAGAATTGTTCCAATCAAACCATAACTTAAAATAGTATCGATGTAAAGACTATGTGCATGCTCGTGGTAAGGTGCATGAATTCTCGGATAGGAATTCATATAGGTCAGTGGACCCTCACCCCAGATCGGATTTTGTTTAAACAAAGTCATACCCGCATTCCAAATTGAAACACGCTCTTCCATTGAAGAATCTAGGGTTCCCATTCGGACACCCAAGTCACTTGAAAAGAGGAAACAAAGGCCAATCCCAAAAACGCCAATACTGAGCCAGAAGGCACGCCAGTTTTTAATGGTTGTAAAAAGATAAATGATTGCACCCGCGATAATAGCTGGGAAGGCTGTTCGATTTTGCGTGAAATTTAAACCAAAAAGATTTACAAAACCTGCTAGCACACAAAAAATTTTTAACCATCTTAGCTTTGTCGTTGTAAAGAGGTAAAAAGCAATCATGATACAGAAGCAACAGATAATCCCATAGTAGTTAGGATTAAAGAAGGTCACCTCTGCACGGTTCTGGTGCCACACTTGCATATTGGGTGAAAGAAAGGCATAGTTAAATTTCTTTACAATTTGGAAATGCTCCAAAGTAGCAAAAGCGGCAGAGACAACACTACCAAACAAAACCGTCTGGAGTATCAGTCGAAAGAAAGCATGCGTCAGTCGCTTCTGGTAAAAACTAAAGAAAATGAGGAAGAGAAACATCAGTAAAGATGCAACCAATCCAAGCCAGTTCTTGGCAACGATAGAGATGATACTACTGTAGGCAATAAAAAAGAGAAGTACAGGATGTTTGGCTAATCCTTTGATAATTCCCTTCATCTCCCCAGTAACAAGTAAACCTATCAAATATAAAGCAAAGAGGGCTAAGAACAAATAAAAAGGTAAAAAGATACTTATGATCATCAAATACAAAAAGAAATCTTTTTTCGAAAGCCCTCTTATCTTATCCAGTAATCCAATTGATTTCAAAACGGATCCTTTCTGTTCTGGATTTCTCCAGAAGATAAATGCTAAACTATCTTTATATTCTACCATTTTTTCCGTCATTTGGGAACAATGAACACGTTTTCGCCACAAAAAAACTCTTTCATTAATATAGTACTAGAACTGAATTTTTCTGCCGTTTTCCACTACTTGATAGGTCTGACTTTGCAGATCAATTTCTGCTACTGCTGTTACGGACTTGTCTTTATTTTGACGTTTGATTACAATGCTGTGAGCTGTTGGTGTTTCTATCTCAATAGTCCCTTCTAGGTCAAAGGCCTCTGATTGATTACGGAAAGAAAATAGATTGAGAAGAGACTTCACCACAGGACGTTGAACTTCTTCTGCTATTTCCTCGTTGCTATAGTAATGACGATTAATATTTCGACCTTCTTTAGTTTCTTCTAACAATTTCAAGTCATTTTTTCCTGCTAATAGACCCACATAGTAAACCTGAGGAATGCCTGGAGCAAAAGCTTGAATCAAACGAGCGAGGAAATACTTGACATCATCATCTCCAAGCGCAGAATAGTAGGTTGAATTGATTTGGTAGATATCTAGATTGTTATACTCTGCACTGGAGTACTTCCGTTTGACATTCGCTCCAACCTTATAGAGCTCATTTGAAGCATAGTCAACTTCCTCATCAGTCAGGATATCTTTGACATCCACCACTCCAATTCCATCATGAGTATCTAGTGTCGTAAATTGCTTCATCGGGCTCATCTTTAACCACTTAGCCAAGCGCTCTGTTCTGGAACTGTAAAGAGTATAAAGGGTCACCATTGGAAGGGCAAAATCGTAAACATAGTAATCATGGTCCGCTATTTTAAACTGAATCGAATAGTGTTCATGAATCTCAGGTAAGAGCTCTGTCACATACTCAGCAGCGATATCTCGAACTTTGTCCAATAAATCCCAAATATCTGGTTCCACAAAGAAATCATTGGTATCCAATTTCTTCACTGCATAAGCAAAGGCATCTAGACGAATCAAATCACAACCATTACTTGCCAGGTGCTGAATGGTCTTACGGATGAATGCCATCGTTACTTCTTTGGTCACATCAAGATCAATTTGTTCCTCACCAAAGGTATTCCACAAATGTTCTACTGAACCATCTGCAAAAACAATCTCTTGCTTTGGTGCACGATCCTTACGCTTGTAGATTAAATCTACGTCAGACTGTGTCGGACGGTTCTCTGGCCAAAACTTATCCCAGTTTAAAAAGAGATCTTTAAATTCACTGGCTTCATGTTTTTCTTGATAGTCCCTATAATACTTAGATTGACGAGAAATATGATTAATCATAAAGTCAAACATAAGATAATATTTCTCACCTAAACGCTTAACGTCCTCCCAATCACCAAAAGCTGAATCCACTTCATCATAGTCAACTGGCGCAAATCCACGATCACCTGTTGATGGGAAAAATGGTAGAAGGTGAACTCCTCCAATAGCATCACCAAAATGCTCTTCCAAATTCTCATATAAGTCTTTAAGATTATTTCCAAGACTATCTGAGTAAGTAATCAACATAGTTTTATTTTGAATGGTCATAGATGTTCTCCTTTTTCTGATGAAAGCCAAGTCTTATATGACCTGGCTTCGTAAATGAAAGATATTTTTAGATTTTTGTTCACATTGAACTCGTACTAAGCTGCAAGCAACTAAGTACGACTTTCTTGTTTTCTACATAGAATTGTCAACAAGCTGAACCGTTCGTCTATGTATGGAATTATACATTCCCTAAGCACTTTCTTACTTCACTGCCCCGTTGCTCATTCCTGAAATGATATGTTTTTGGAAGATGAGGTAGACGACAGTGATTGTTACAATTCCCACAATATAGGATGCAAAGCTTGGTCCATAGTCATTAAAGTACTGACCTTGGTAGTTGTACTGGAAAAGAGGCAAAGTCCACATCTTGGAATCCTTATTCAAAATCAACAGTGGCAACATAAAATCATTCCAGAACCATAGAGCATTGATGATCAAAGTTGTAGCATGCATGGGTTTCAGCATTGGAAAAATGATTCGACGGTAAGTTGTAAATCGATCAGCCCCATCAATTTCCGCAGCTTCATCTAAACTATCTGGTATACTGATTTTAATATAACCAACATACAAGAAGAGAGTCTGTGGAATAGCATAAGTTAGGTAGAGTATTACTAGCCCCCACATATTTGCTAGACCAAGCTTACTCATCATAACTGTGATGGGAATCATAATCACCTGAAATGGAACAAATATCCCTAAGATCAAGAGCGAATACATAATTGCAAAGGCTTTTTTCTTGGACATATTTCGAGCAATGGAGTAAGCTGCAGCTGGTATAAAGAAAGCCACTACAATCAATGATAACACCGTAATAACTGCTGAATTCCAGAAATAGCCTCCAATTCCATCCGAAATTAATCGTTCATAATTACTTAAGGTAAAAGGATTGGGCAAACTAAAGAAATGATTCATGATATCCTTAGTTATTTTGAAAGAACTAAATACTGTTACTAATAAAGGAACAAGTATAAGGATACCACCTACTATCAAGAGGACATATTTCCAAAACTGATTCAATTTTTCTTCTTTTTTCATGTGTAGGACTCCTCTATTAGAGTTCAAATTTCTTTGATAGCTTGATTTGGATAAGAGAAACAATTCCAATAATTAAGAATAAAATCAAGGCAATTGCATTCGCATATCCATATTGATTACTCTTGAAAGCATAGTTGTAGACTAAAAGTCCAAGAGACGTTGTAGCATTATTTGGACCACCACTCGTCAAGGCAAAAATCTGGTCAAAGGCAGTCAGGCCAGACTTAAGAGCCAGAATAAAAACCATCGAAATCGTTGGAAGCAAATAGGGTAATTCAATCTTCCAAAAAGTTTGTTTACTTGTTGCACCATCAATTGATGCCGCCTCCAAAATATCACTTGGAATACTCTGAAGACCAGCAAGAAAGAGAATAATTGGCATTGCTACTCCTTGCCATAGAAGAACAAAAATAGTTGCCACTACCGCTCCGACAGGTGTCCCCAATAGACTTTCTTGTAAAAAACCAATCCCTAAAATTCTTCCAATCGTTGGAAGACCATAGTTGAAGAATTGTTTAAAAATCAAGGAAACTGTCAAACCAGACAAAACAGCCGGGAAAAAGAACCAAGCTCTAAAGAAGGTCTGCCCCTTCATCTTAGAATTTAAGGCTCGTGCCACAACCATCCCAATCGTAATCTCTCCAATAATCAATGCCAGAGTTAAAATCAAAGTAAAAGCAATCGCTGTGAAGAATTTCCCATCAATCATAAGCAATTTGTAGTTATTCAAACCAACAAATTTATAATTATAGGTCAATCCAGTCCAGTTAGTCAAACTATAGAAAGCACCTTGCACCATCGGAAAGTAAAAGAAAATCGCTTGTAAAGCAAGCGGGATGAGCAAAAAAGTCCAACCCCAGTATTTATTTAAAAATTTTCGAATAGCCATATCATCTTAACTCCTATTCTAGTCCAAATCTGCCTTCATTGGATTAAAGAAAGCATTGAGATTGTTTGCCATATTTTTCAAATTTTTATCCATCAAGTAACCTGCACTTAGATTAAAAAAGTCTTCTTCAGAATTCCAGTGTTGGCCCAACCAAACATAATGTTTGTCAGTAAATGCCAGTTTAGAAATCTCTGTAAGCGCTGAGTCTTCTTTTTCCTGTATGCCTTTTACAGCAACTGGTGATCCATCTACATCATAATATGACTGCATAGCTTTTGGACTAGTCATATAACTGATAAATTCTTCGGTTTCTTTCGGATGTTTAGTAGTAGCCGAAGTTGATAATGCCATGTCCCCTGCACCAACAGTAACTTCTTTTCCTACTTCTTCTCCTGGGAAGGCAAACATCCCCACCTCAAATTTTGGATCCTGTTGATTAATTGCCGCTAATGCCCATGATCCTTGTGGCATCATCAAAGCTGTTTCACTCGAAAATGCTACCACCGCATCATTATAAGAAGCACCACGCCAACCATCTTGAGCATTATCTGCCAATAAATCTAGTCGTTCTGCATCGGCTTTTAAAATAGCATCATCTGCAGAGATAGCGTTTGGTTTTGAAAAGCGAAGGTAGTTATTAGCTGCGTCTCCACTACCTGTAATAGTAATGAGAGAAAGTTGGTGGTAACCATTTAATGTCCAGCCTTCATTGCCTGCAACTGCAAATGGAGAATTCCCACTATCTTTTATCTTTTTAACAATCTCTTGAAACTCTTTAAAAGTCTTCGGTTCCTCAAGTCCTAATTCTTTAAACTTTGTTTTATTGTAATAGATTCCATAGAGGTTAGCAGTTAAAGGCACACTATAAATTTTGTTATTGATTGCATACTTTTCGGCATAGTCGTTCTTGATGTTCTCAAGATAAGATTTCCCTGTCATATCTGCAAAATAACCTGCTTTTGCCCACTCCTGAAAATCCATATTTTGAGGATAGATATTAATAATATCTGGAACATCTCCTGATAAAATCCGAGTCTTCAGAACAATTCCAGCTGCGGGAACAGTCGTCAGTTTTACATCAATAGTAGGATGATCCTTTTCAAAATCATCCACTATCCTTTGCAAGGTATCCGCCATCTCGGTCTTCTGGTTAAAAAACTCAATCGTTACCTTGCCATCAGTTGACTCCTCTTGGCTACTGCAAGCTGACAGTCCCAAAAGGCAGAGTCCTGTAGTAGCAATTAAGCTCATCTTTTTATACCATCTCATGATTTTATCTCCTTATCTTCTAATGAAATGTAACTGCCTGCTGAGATAATCTCCCTGCGGAAGCTCCATAGTAATACCCGCATACATGAGTTCTGCACCTGAGTAAACTACACCATTTTCCTGTAATTCATACCGTCCCTCTTCATCCAAATCTTTTAACTTTAAAGTTGTTTCCATGGTCTCTACAACTGATAAGACTCGAGCGTAGGTTACAATCGTTTGATTTTCATAGTTAAATTGTACAGCTGCTTCATTGGATTCAGCATCGGGATTGATTAACCTATACTGATTTCCCAACTGGACTACTGGTCGCAATTCTTTATACAAGTTCACCTGATTAGCAATCTCAGCTTTCTCTTCATCTGATAAACTTGTCAAATCAAGTTCATAGCCCAGATTTCCCATCATTGCCACATGACCACGAGTTTCCAATGGTGTCATTCGTCCCATCTGATGATTTGGTACTGCTGACACATGAGCTCCCATGGAAATGATTGGATAGAGATAGGATGAGCCGTATTGAATTGGTAAACGTGCAATGGCATCAGTGTTATCACTAGCCCAGACTTGTGGGAAATAGCGCATCATGCCAAGATCATTTCGTCCACCACCACCAGAGCAGGACTCAAAGAGAATATGGCTGTTCTTCTCTGTTAGATAAGAAACAAGTTCATAAAGTCCCAGCATGTACTGATGAGATTGCATCTGGGTTTCCAGATAAGCTGAACCATTCCCTAGATTAGTGATATTGCGGTTCATATCCCATTTGATGTAGTTAATCTTATGATGAGAGAGGAGTTCATCTAAGACATTTTTCAGATATTCTACTACCTGGGGATTGGCAAGATTAAGTACTAATTGATTCCGAGAGTAAGTATGCTCATACCCTGGAACCTGAATAGCCCAGTCAGGATGTTTGCGATACAAGTCGCTATCAACGGAAATCATCTCAGGTTCTAACCAAAGCCCAAACTGCAAACCTCTTTCATGGATAGCTGAAATCAGACTTTCTAGACTTCCACCCAATTTTTTCTCATTAACAACCCAATCACCTAAAGCACGATTATCATCAAAGCGATTACCAAACCACCCATCATCTAATACAAAAAGTTCTATTCCAACTTTCTTAGCTTCATCTGCTAATTCTAACAGTTTTTCTCTCTGAAAGTCAAAGTAAGTAGCTTCCCAGTTATTGATAAGAATTGGGCGTTCTTTTTTAGAAAATTTACTTGGCATAATGTGCTTAAGTACAAAATTCTGACTTTCATGACTGATACCGGTTAATCCCTTATCTGAATAGGCCACTAAAGCTACCGGTGTTTCAAAGTTTTCCTTAGGATCCAACTTCCAAGAAAAATTTTCTGGATTAATCCCAATAGCCACCCGAACTTCATTCAGTTGATTTTTTTGGACAAAAGCTTCGAAGTTTCCACTATACATCAGTTGAATAGCAAACACATTCCCAGCATCCTCTGTAGCTCCTTGATCACATAGTAGAAGAGCTGGTGTTTGAGCATGACCAGAAGCACCACGGTTCGAACTAATTGAAAAGATTCCTTGTTCTACCTGTTGACGCCGGACAGTCTTTTCACGAGCATAAGCTCCCTGTAAAGTCACTATTTCGTAAGCTGCAGCAGGAAAATCAGCCATAAAAGAAAAGTCCTTATGAATGACAACTTCCTGATTGCTATTATTTTCCAATTTGCCATAACTAGCAATTGTCGCATCATTATCAAAAGCTGTATAATACAAAGTCAGACTGAGTTTAGCTTGAGGATCTTCTAAAATCAAGACAAGCGTCTCTGTATCATCCATGCTGTGAGGAGAAGGTAAGCCCTGTGGACCATTCTGACCTTTTAAAATCTTTGCTTCTACAAATCGAAAGTCTGTTACTTCAGTTGCATCATGCTGAACCTGTAAAGTTGGTTTTCTAAAGTCACCCAAACCATGTTGTCCAAAAATTTGACGTTGCGTATCCAAACTAAAGGTGCGATTAGTAGCTGTTGGATTACCTGAAAAAGCATGATCGCGTTCATAAACACTATTGGCACCATTATAGTTCTTAATAGTCTTTCCTAAATGTTTTAATAATAAGTACCCATCCCTATTTTCAATAATCAAACTTAAACCTTTACTCTCAACGTAAAATAGATTATTCTCTATCCGAATTCCCATAAATTATACCTCATCCATTTCTTGATAAAATTTTAGCAAATAAAAGCGCTTTCTAAAATAGAAAAATGTCTCTAAAGTATGGTAAAATGTTAGGTAGGAGGTGGCCCATGCTCGTTTTTTCAGAATACCAGACTGGAACAATTGATCTTTCTCTTAGCTTCTACGGTTATGAAGAATGCACGCCTAACTACTCTTTTGGCCCAGCTATTCGAGATACCTATGTACTACATTACATTACTAAAGGAAAAGGTCAGTTCCATTATAAGGGGAAAATTGTTGATTTAAAGACAGGAGATTTCTTTTTACTAAAACCAGATGAATTAACATTCTATCAAGCAGATAGCCAGGATCCTTGGGCTTACTACTGGTTGGGGATCACTGGAGGGAGGGCACCTGACTACTTTGCTCTATCTCAAATTTCTAACCAATCCTACTTAATTCAATCAGAGCATTGTCATACCCAGACAACTGCAAAACTCATCTCAGATATTGTCCGCTTCGCTCAGATTACAAAATCAAATGAATTGGCTCAACTCCACATCATGGGACAACTCCATGAACTAATGTTTCATCTAGGAACTATTGCTCCCAATCAGAAAAGAGAGAATATTTCTTCAACCCACCAACTCTATCTTGACTGCAAACGATTAATTGATAGTCACTATCCACAATCGCTCACCATTCAAGATTTAGCTAAAGAGCTATCGGTTCATAGAAGTTACTTAACTAGTGTGTTTAAAGAATTTCACCAACTCTCTCCAAAAGAGTATTTACTTTTCGTTCGAATGAAGCGTGCTCAACAGTTACTAGAACACACCAATGAAACGATCAAAGTCATTGCATATTCTGTGGGTTTTTCAGATCCACTACATTTCTCAAAAGCCTACAAACAGTTTTTTCATAAAACACCTAGTCAAACTCGAAATGAATACTCTCACTCCCTCTTAGCTAGAAAGGAAAATCAATGAAATCACACCAACTAGTTTACCAAATATTAGCTAGAGAAAACGATTATGTTAGCGGAGAAAAAATCGGAGAAGAACTGAATTTAAGCCGTACATCCATATGGAAAGCGATCCAACGTCTTCAACAAGAAGGCCTAGAAATTGACAGTATCAAAAATAGAGGATACAAGCTTATTCAAGGCGACCTGATATTGCCTGATTTGATTCAAGAGAAAACCAACTTAATCGTTCACTACAAACCTGAGACCAAATCAACCCAAACAGATGCAAAAGAAGGAATTGAAGCTGGAAACCAAGGAAATAGACTCTATCTTTCAACCTGTCAAACAGCAGGTCGTGGCCGCTTTCAGCGTCCCTACTATTCTCCATCTCAGGGTGGGATCTATATGTCCCTGCATATTCAACCCAATCTTCCCTATGAAAAACTCCCATCCTATACTCTCCTTGTAGCTGCTGCAGTCTACAAAGCCATTAAAAACCTAACTATGATAGAAGTAGATATCAAATGGGTAAATGACATCTACTTTAAAAATAAAAAAATAGCAGGTATCCTCACCGAAGCAATGACATCAGTTGAGACAGGCTTGGTTACAGATGTCATTATCGGACTTGGAATAAACTTTGCTATAGAAGACTTCCCAGAAGACCTAAAAGAAAAAGCAGGTAGCCTATTTATGCCACCTGCACCTATCACACGAAACGAACTAATCTCAGAAATTTGGCGTTGTTTCTACCAAACAGCACCCGAAGAACTACTCTACCTTTATAAAGAACACTCTCTTGTTCTAGGAAGAGAGGTCAGTTTTATCCAAGATCAGACTAAAAAAAAAGGAGTCGCCAAGGACATCTCCGACAAAGGACAACTCCTTATTCAGCTTGATGACCAGACAGAAATCTGGCTCAATAGTGGTGAAATCTCACTCACTAGCTGGACTTAATAACAGCACTATATGGTGTCTAGAACCTCAACTAGTAACATATAGTGCTTTTTGAATATAGAAAGTAACAGATATATAAATAGCCGATTCCCTATCAACAATTTACAGGTGGATAGCTTTTGAGGCATTCTTTTTATATGCCGTGCTATGTACCAAAGAAGCTCCATAGCAGTGATTCTCATATTCAAGCATAATCAATGGCAGCGCAAAAACTTTAACAGCATATAAAAGCAGCCAAAACATAAAGACTTCAGCTTTTATATTCACCAAATTTTTACTAAACATCTCGTACAAGAAGCATGCATTTAAAGCCATATTGAAGAGACTTGCCAACGTTGCTGAGACTATATTGGTTTTCAATTTTGGATGATAACATTTAGCCACATATAAGGCCAATATTGAAATATTATAAAGGCAAATCGGCTGGTAATTTTTCCTATAAATAACCAGCGTCTTACGATTATAGAACAGGAAACCATGAGGTCCACGATGATATTCATTGATCCAGACATGGCTAAGACCTCTAATCTCATCCCAAGCTACAAATAAATCAATTTTTCTTAGATAAATCCCTTTTTTATGAATTGAACATTTCCATTTGAACATGAAAGATAAAAGAAAAGTAAGGAGCAAAACCACAACTGTAACAATCCTCAACTCCTCTTGCCCGATAGTCAAGGATAGGTTAAAAAAGCGAATTTGCGCTTTTTTTGTATCTAAGATCATTGAAATCACAGTTAGAAATACTACAAAGATAAATAGTATAAATCTATAAAAAATACTACGAAATTTTACTCCATTTTTCATATAGAATCACCTAATATCTCAAAATCTTTATTCCTAATAAAGCACTAAACCTAGCAAAGCTGTTGCTATATTAAAAATTTTTACTCACTATTATTTTAAAAGAAATACACACAAAAAAAGAGCTTACTAGCTCTCTAAGTACGGAGAATGGGGGATTCGAACCCCCGCGCCGGTTACCCGACCTAACGATTTAGCAAACCGTCCTCTTCAGCCTCTTGAGTAATTCTCCTATTAATGGGCACGAGTGGACTCGAACCACCGACCTCACGCTTATCAGGCGTGCGCTCTAACCACCTGAGCTACGCGCCCAAGTTCAAAAACTTGGTATGAACTTTCGTTCAAAGCGGGTGACGAGAATCGAACTCGCGACAACAGCTTGGAAGGCTGTAGTTTTACCACTAAACTACACCCGCTTAATAAAACAAAATATGGCGCGAGACGGAATCGAACCGCCGACACATGGAGCTTCAATCCATTGCTCTACCAACTGAGCTACCGAGCCAAATTGCGGGAGCAGGATTTGAACCTACGACCTTCGGGTTATGAGCCCGACGAGCTACCGAGCTGCTCCATCCCGCGTTAATATAAAAAGGAGGATGTGGGATTCGAACCCACGCACGCTTTTACACGCCTGACGGTTTTCAAGACCGTTCCCTTCAGCCGGACTTGGGTAATCCTCCA
>NZ_ALJN01000003.1:0-1978 GCF_000287715.1 Streptococcus oralis SK304
CAGCTCACCTGAGTCTAAAAAGGAAATCAGGTGGTCACATCCACTAGATAAGCGGTCTGTGACTTCATTTGCGACTTGGAGGTTGTTGGTCTCATCGAAAATAACAATCAGACCTTCATTAAATGAGCAAATAAGTCTCCTTTACTAAATAATTGCGACGAGAGAGGCTTAGTTTACGGTTCTAAAATCTACCTATCCACCACTTGAGCTTCAAAGTGAGCTGGCTTGTCGTCTACATTGGTGATGGTTATTGTATAGGACTTGTTATTGGTTACATTAAAAACTTTTTCCCCTTTGTAACTGACAACAATTCCATCCTGCACTAATTTAATATCTTTTTGATTATTGGGTAACTCTTCATCAGCATCTTCTGAATGATGGCTTCGAACAAGTTTTTGCCCTTCAACATCATAAAAAATATCGCCATGAATCTCAAACCAAACTCCTGAACCTGATAATTTAAGCTTATTAGTATCATTTTTTTTCAAGATTAATTCTGAGTAGTATTCTACATCATGTGTCCGAGAATTTACTGTAAAGTTAGCCGACTCTCCTGGTTGCAGAGTATACTTACCAAGATTTTGTGCCCATAGATTAAAGAAAAAAATAGCCGCCAAAACTACAACAAGTGT
This sequence comes from Streptococcus oralis SK304, assembly GCF_000287715.1. Taxonomy (GTDB): domain Bacteria; phylum Bacillota; class Bacilli; order Lactobacillales; family Streptococcaceae; genus Streptococcus; species Streptococcus oralis_Y. The sequence continues at coordinate 633 of NZ_ALJN01000003.1, forward strand.
TAAACTACAACCTAAATTCCAATTCGATTTTTTCTTCATGCTCATTTGTAACTCTCCTTATAGTCGTTAATTCCGTCTTGAATCATCTTAGCATCTCCTGGATTATCTCCATAATTTCCATTGATAGCATTGTTTATATACTTGATAGCATCTTTATCAGACAGTCCTTGAGCTACTCCGGCTCCTATTTTCAAGTACTCATCACTAGATTCTAAATAACCTTTACCAACATAGCCAAAAAGATAATTTCCAAGGTAGTCAGACTCCATTCCTTCTTCCCATTGTCGACCCCAAATTGAAAAAGGGTAATCTTCTCTATAAACTCGATTTTTTAGGTCTAGGGGTTTATTAGAATTAACTAAATCTATAAATGTTCCATTATCTCCAATCTTATTCCCTATAGCAATCGAATTATCAATTCTTCCATTATCACCAGGGCTTTTCCATATACTTCTGCCTCTTTGAATTAATTCACCCTTTTTTACATCCTCTAAATTTTTAACATCTAATACATCTCTTCCCATATTTTGCGTCACTACTTTTATATTAATTTTTGATGTTAACGATTTGTAAAATTCTTTTTCTATATCATTCATCCTATTCTGGATTATTTGATTATTTTTCCCCCAGTCTTCTCCCATCTTTTTTCTCTTCTTCCAATACTCCTCAAACGCTTCTCTGTTATTATAAAACAAATAATCTTCATAAGCTTTGACGATTAAGTCTACTTTTTCCATAGAAGTTTTGTTGCTCTTTTTTATTGTTTCAACTTTTTCCTTCAGTTTCTCTGGATTAGCTCTATTGGTAGCCTCCGCTTTCAATTTTTCTGTTACAACTTGAGGAAATTGTATTTGGGGATGGTGATGTACATAAGATTCTAAAATTTGGAACTCTTTATCGCTAAGTTCTTTTCCATTTTCCAACTTATCTAAGATTTTCTGGTATTCTTTATGCAAATCCTTAGCTTTCTTAGAAGAATCATATTTTGCACTCTCAATCTTCACATCCTTCATCTTCTGTACCCAGCTCATGTCCACACCGCCCGCATAGTAGTTACCATCGCTATCAACAATGATTTTACTTAGTTGCATGGCTCCTTTGATGGCTAAGCCAAGGACTTCTAGACTATCGTTGAAATACTGGGAAACCTGTGAGACAAAAAATTCTAGTTTTTCAATCTTATCATCCAAATCCTGAATACCTGACTCGATTTGAGACTTGGTATTGTAGAGGATGGTCTTCTCAGAGAAGGCTTTCCCCCAATTGAGACTAAAGAGGTCTGTGATTTGATTTAGCCAGTTCTCCCTCACTTGAATCTGAGCTTCTACGATAGCTAACTGCTCTTC
>NZ_ALJN01000004.1:0-2919 GCF_000287715.1 Streptococcus oralis SK304
TCAGCTTACTACCTTCGCCAAGGTCACAAATTTAAGGATAACTCAATATCCCCTCTTTCTTACCCAAAGGCATTAGCAAGATTTTACTCTCACATACCGACCATACAACACATAGACCTCACTATCTCACTCTAGCTACCTTCTAAGAAGTATCATTGACTGTACCACAGCCGTCAGTTCCCTTTTCTTATCTACTAAGGCGAAAGGACGAAACACCCAACGTGAACTTATCAAAGATTAGTAAATATAACTTACGAAATCTACCTATTTTTAAGAAATTAACTATGGCAAAAAATAAAATTAAACTAACATCATCGCTTTCACTTAAAGAAGTAGCTCTTGAAAGCTCTCAATTTGATATTCCAAAAAAAATTCAAGTAGATTTTTCCAAAGTGACTGGATTTCTAAAAGGCCATACAAGCAGTTAAAATTTCTTCTAATCCCTTTAGATAGACTTCATTAGTTATACCTACCATCAGACTCAACTTGACATTTTCCCAAAATTCACATATAATTAAATTGCTACATTTAATCGTGTTAGTCAATGATTCGTTGTTGTCTGACACGTTTTTTATTAAATTTTCAAAGTTCACTTAACTTTTATATTGAATCAAAAATCTTACTACTTAAAGTTACAAGTCTTACTTTCTTGAAACAACATTCAATACTGAAAATTAAAATTTGTCTTTTAAGTTGTATTCAGGATTTTTAAATTCCTATAAAATGTTATTATTAAGTAAAGTTTTTTACTTAATTTTTTATAAGCTATTGCTTATGTATCTATTATATAACCTATAGCTTATTTTGTCAACACTTTTTTAAAATTTTTTTAAAAAATTTTTGAAAGGAATAAATTATGATTATTGAAAGACTAAAAAAGCTACGAAAAGAAGGAAAACTGACTCAAAAAGATATTGCTACATTCCTAAATATTTCTCAACCAGCTTATCAACAATTTGAAAGTGGTAAAAAGAAAATGAATCTCGAAACAATGGAAAAACTAGCAGACTACTTCAATGTATCTACTGATTATCTTTTAGGTAAAACGGATTTTCCTGATATTGACTTAGAGGTTGACATAGACAACGCTATTGATAACTCAGTTGCCTATGATGGCACACCCATCACAGATAACGACAGAGAAATTATTAAGAACTTTCTAAAAGACTACTTCGCAAATAAAAAATAGTATGGAACTAAGAAAAGTCATAGAAGAAATTGAAGCCCTAAATTGCAAGGTTGTCTTGTTAGACTATTTAGAAACAAAAGGTCGTTATCTTTTCGTAAATAATGAACACTTCATCTTTCTACGCTCCGACACTACAGATATAGAAAAAATCAACATCCTACTACACGAGAAACACCATTTACTGAATGATGATTCCCATAACTCACTTGCTCACATCGATACCTTCTCACAACGCATCGAAACCAGAGCTGAAAAAGGACGAATTCTGGATTTCATGAGCTTAATCAACAGCGAATATCCCATAGATGAACAATTCAACTACCATGACTATCTCAAAAACGCAGGCATACCAAGCACTTACGAAGTCTACGTGCAAGAAATAGCCACCAAATTTTTCAAAGAAAACAAAAAAAATAACATTATCTAAGATAGTGTTATTTTTTCTATTTCCGAACAAATTTCAAATACCTGGTTACCCATTTTGACCTAAAAAACGAATTAAATATCCAGGAATATTTGATTTTCCTTCGCTTTTTACTCTAAAATCACAGTTCCCCAAAGTTCATCATTACAAGAAACAAACAACTCATTATCCGTGCTAGCTAGAGAGAAAAATCCACCTTTTCCCTTTTTACACAACATGAATTTAACAAAATAGACTTCTAAATCCCCTTCATATTCTTTGTTGATTGTCAGAACTTCATCAAAATCCATCTTGTCTAACTGATTAGGATACTCTTTTAAAAAGTCCTTCACAAAATAATTAAACTTTGAAACCATGTTTTTTGGAAGTCTATCCTGATAACTTATTTCTTTAATTTCCATATTCTATTTCCTTAAACATCAATAAATTCTTTAAAATCAAACTTGCAACTTCTTTTCTAACGCTTGCGCTAGCACTTCTGAATAGTTAATTTTTTCTCGATCAGCAAGACGAACTAGCCATTCAGGAACGGTCACATTTTTCCTAATTGCCTTGTTACTTCTCACAAAAGGCGCAGGATCGACTTGAATCATTGATACAAAACCGTCTGAAACCTCAATCTTTAGAATATCACTTGGTGTAGGCAGCGCCATCCCTTCATCGATGTAAGAAGCTAAAACATTCTCAAGCATTTCACGAGCATTTTTCATCGCTTCCTCGATATTTTTTCCTTCTGTACCTCCACCAAATTCTGGAAATTCTACCCAATATCCTGTTCCTTCTTTATGAAAAATAGCTGGATACGTTTTTAACATTCTACTACCTCCAATGTGAAAAGACTTAGGAAAGCAAACATTACAATCCTAAATCTTTAAGAATCTTTCTTTCCAATCCTCTTCCTAAATCTTCATTTCCATGAACTGGAATCGTGACAAGATAAGAAAAACCCTCTTTCTTAAAATGATGATGACTTCCCCTTTGACGAACTTCAACCCATCCATTCTCAAGTGCTAGTTTCACCATTTCTTTACCTGTAAGTGGCATATATCATTGTTACCTCCTTACGTTTACTATTATACACATTATGCGTATGTTTGTCAAGCTAAAATAAACCACTTTTGTTCAATAACTACAAAATAAAATAGACCAGATTACTGATCTACTTTATTCTATATTCATTGACTAAAAATATACATTCCTTGGTTAGTTTTTGGTTAGTTTCTTAAAAAATAATTTTTTTTAATTCTTCAATCCTTTTAAAATCAAAAAATCTAACTCCCTCTTTAAATTACTACTATTATACCAT
>NZ_ALJN01000005.1:0-1055 GCF_000287715.1 Streptococcus oralis SK304
CTTAAAATTTGCATTTCGTTCCACTGACCTTAACGAGATTAAAAAGACCTTAGCCTTTTTTGGTGTAGACCCAGAGGACGAAAACAATCAGAAGCGATTGCGTGATTTGGAAAACGGGCAATGCCTTATCAGTGATTTATATGGTCGTGTCGGTGTGATACAGTTCCACCCTGTATTTGAAGAACTGCTCCATGCCTTTGATACCAGACCACCTGTGCGAAAAGAGGTGTAAATGTGAAACCATCAATAGTAAACAGAATAAAATCAAACTGGACGCTGAAACGTCTAGGTAAAGTGGCAATGACAGTGGCTTTCACACTTGTGATTGCCATTTTTCTTTTAGCCATGCTGGGAACGGTGGTTCAAGCTGCGGGCTTGGTAGATGATACGGTCAATGTGGCAAATGAATACAGCCGATACCCACTTGAAAACTATCAACTGGATTTTTATGTGGATAATAGCTGGGGCTGGCTTCCGTGGAACTGGTCGGACGGGATTGGAAAACAGGTCATGTATGGACTATATGCCATTACCAATTTTATTTGGACAATCAGTTTGTATGTTTCCAATGCGACAGGTTACTTAGTACAGGAAGCCTATTCCTTAGACTTCATTTCCGCTACAGCAGATTCCATTGGTAAGAATATGCAGACCTTAGCTGGTGTGAGTGCAAACGGATTTTCAACAGAGGGTTTCTATGTTGGATTCCTCTTACTCTTGATTTTGGTTCTTGGGGTTTATGTTGCCTATACGGGACTGATAAAGAGAGAAACCACAAAGGCAATTCATGCCATTATGAATTTTGTGCTGGTGTTTATCCTATCGGCTTCCTTTATTGCCTACGCTCCCGACTACATTAAAAAAATCAATGACTTTTCATCAGACATCAGTAATGCCAGTTTATCACTTGGCACGAAGATTGTCATGCCCCATTCCGATAGTCAAGGCAAGGACAGCGTGGACTTAATCAGAGATAGCCTGTTTTCCATACAGGTTCAGCAACCGTGGCTACTGCTTCAATACAACAGTTCAGACATTGAAAGTATCGGTATTGA
>NZ_ALJN01000006.1:0-406364 GCF_000287715.1 Streptococcus oralis SK304
TCCTCTTGGAGTCGCTCTAGTTCTGTCATTTCTTCCTAGGTTTTCTTCCGTTTATGTCCCATTTTAGCTGGTCTCCCTCTTGTTTTCTCAACAATAGTATACCCGTTTTTCCTGTATTGCGCCAGCCAATTAAGAAGTATCGTACGACTTGGGAGACCGTATTCAAGAGAAACTCTATCTTTAGTCCAGCCTTCATGTAAGACTTTATTAATCATTTCTTGTTTTAATTCAGGAGAATAGTAACGATTAATCAATTTAATCATGTATCTAAGATTAGAATTGTTTATCCCAAATTTATTTGAAAGCTTCTCTAAGCTATATCCTTGTTTTCTAAGTTCATAGATCTGAACTTTATCTTCATAACTCAATTTCATAATAAAAACACCCCAAAAGTTAGATTTTTTCTGTCTAACTTTTGGGGTGCAGTTCATTTTCAACAGGAGTGTTTTTCTTGTGTCTCATTTTATGGGGGCAGTACCCATCTTATGAGTTTTTATTGTGTACTTATATTGTATATTCAAGATGCAAAAAAGACTAGGATTTAAAATTCCTAGTCTTTGTTATTTCGGTATAAATAGATTATACAAACTAAAAATCCATCTCATCCACACGTGGTGCGCCCGAAGTCACTGAAATTGTCTTTAAGACTTCTCGCTCGTCTTTGCTGAGTTCAATTCCAAAACAGTCAAGATTGCTCTGTATGCGAGAGGCTGTCACTGACTTAGGTAGAGGTAAAAATCCTTCTGCCAAACTCCAAGCCAAGGCAATTTGAGCCACTGATTTCCCATGCTTAGTAGCAATTTCTTGGACTTCTTTCTGTTCAAACAACTCCCCTTGCCCAAAAGGCCCCCAAGCCTCTAAGAGAATTCCTTTCTCTTTACAGTAGTCAACCACTTCCTCTTGATAAACTCCTGGTGCCAAGCGTACCTGATTGACCGCCGGAATGACTCTTACTGTCTCAAGCAAGGCATCCAAATGATGGGGAAGGAAATTACTAACGCCGATAGCACGGATTTTGCCTTCTTTGTAAAGATCCTCCATCGATCGCCAGACTTCAGCATTGCGAGTTTTCCATTCGTCATTTTCTCTTAGTGGTTTTGGATTTGGCCAATGGATAAGGTACAAATCTAGATAATCCAATCCCAGTTTTTCCATTGATTCTTCAAATGCTTGGCGAGTTTCATCATAGCTGTGATTAGTATTCCAAAGTTTAGTCGTTACAAAGATTTCTTGGCGTGGAACACCGCTATCTCGAATAGCACGACCAACACTTTCCTCATTTTTATAGATAGCTGCAGTATCGATATGACGATAACCAGCCTTTAAGGCTTCTAAAACAGCTTGGTAGGCTACTTCTCCATTTTCAGCCTTCCATGTTCCAAATCCTAGAACAGGAATTGAAACTCCATTATTAAGGGTATATGATTTCATCGTTTTTCCTTTCTATGTGAAGAAAATCTAAAGAAACAAAGTCCTGATTAGCAGTACACTTGCCCCTTTAGATTTTAACAATTATTGATCACGATCGTAATACATCTCGTGAGCTTTCAAGCGAGAATTGAGCAATTCAGGAACGGTCACAAATGTATACCCTTCACCCTTTAGATACTCAATGACACTTGGTAGAGAATTAACAGAAGGACCATGGATATCGTGCATGAGAATGATAGAACCATTACGAACTTGGTGTTGAATTTCTGTCAAAATAGCAGCTTCATTCTTACTCTTCCAGTCTAAACTATCCACATCCCACATGATAAAACTCAAATCAAGACTATTTCGAATATCATCAGTGATGGCACCATAAGGTGGGCGCATCAGTTTAGAGCTTGATCCTAAAACTTGAGTTAACAAATTTTCTGTATCAGTGATTTGCTTTTTAGCATCTTCGAGGGATAATTTAGAAAGGACAGGATGATCCCAGCTATGATTTCCCACAACATGGCCTTCCGATTTCATTCGTTTCAGAAGATTTTCATTTCCTGCTATGTTTTTTCCAAGTACAAAGAAGGTTGCCTTTACACCGTACTTAGCCAAGGTATCCAAAGCTTGTGGAGTTGTAGTCGGATTTGGACCATCATCAAAGGTCAAGGCTACAACCTTTTTATTTTTCTTAGCAAAGTAAGATTGGTAGAGTTCCGAATCCTTTTCTAATAGATAAGAGGACTCAATGACATCAAAGAAACTGGATATTGGTAAAGCAATTTCTTCAACAGTCTCTTCAGAATTAGCAGGATAAAGAATGATTTGACTATCTTTATAATCAAAACTCCAAGATGATAAGTCCTGATCTGTGAAGTTTTTTACAACTTGATCAATTTTTGCCTGGTCAAGTTTCTTATCTTCTAGAGTTGATTTGACCTGACTCAGTAAGAGTTCCTTAGCCTTGCTTGCATCTTTGAAGAGTTTGCTGAGGTCAAAATCTTTCCCATCTTCAGTCAAGAAAATTTTTCCTAAAGAAGTCTTTTCTTTTTCTTCAACCTTAGATGCAGACAAATCGTAGACTTGCTTACTGATATTACGAGTAACAACTCCCTTTAGGACGGGATCCAGCTGCTCAGTATAATAAAAGACCAAATCCTCTTTATCTTCTAGCTTTTCTTTGATATCCTGGTTGATTTTTTCTCTAATAGACGCAATGACTTCCTCTCCTTGCAGAGGGTAGTAGGCAATCACCTCAGCTTGCCCTTTTCGGAAATGGTCCTTCTGACTACCTGAGTTGAATTGCTGGTCCTTTTCGCTTTTTAATGCTTCAATTTTTTGTTCATAAGATTGCTTTTGTAGAACCTTGTAGCCAATGGCACTTCCTAAAAGAATCATAGCGATTCCTAAGATCCCAACAAAGGAAAGCAATATACTTCTCTTTTTATCGTGAGAAACACGGTTCATATTTTTCTTCATATTTCCATCATATCAAATCAAAGCTATTATTTCAATGATAAACAGGTAATCTAGCTCCATTTCAAAAAATAAAGAAAAAGCTTAGAGTTCTCTAAGCTTCTATTTTAAAAGCGAATTACTTCACGTGTTTTTTCATATGAAGTCACAAAACGATTTGTAACTCCTGGTTCTGCAACTTCCAAGGCTTGGGAAATCTTCTCAAATGATGCCCGATAGTCAAACTCTTTCTCAAAAATTTCAAGTGCTTCGTTGAAAGCCTCTTGGATGCGTTCATCAAATGAACGGTAGCGATTTGAGTATTGAAGAAGTTGCTCTGTCAAAGTTGCATACTGAACAATGTCATATGTTTCTGTCTCAAGTACTACCATATCATTCGTTGCAATTTCAAGAATTCGCTTAACAGATTCAATATTAACCTGCGGTTGTTCTAGCTCCGCCATCAAATCTTCAGTGTTATGACTTGCAGTAAAGAAGAGTTTCAAGAAACTTTGAGGGATTCCTGGTAAGTTTCGCTTCTCCATGTAACGTTTGATAGTGTGCAAACGATTCACATAGACATTTGCTTTTTGGCGAGCATTGAGGTCATCTTTTTCAATTTGCGCAAGTCGTTCGCTCACAGAAATTTGCTCATCTTCAATATCTTTGAGATTGCTTTGAAGCATTTCCAACTGTTCTTCAAGAGCAGAGTAGGCTTGTGTTGACTCACCTTGATCCTCTGTCACTTCCATGATTGCCGTATCAAGTGCAGCCAATTCTGCTTGAAGACGACGAACATGATTTCCATCGCTTTCAGGAAGAAGGTAGGTTTTAGTCAAGCGTTCAAGGTCTTGAACAAGCACCTGATTATTTTCTTTCAAGTGGTTGAGATAAGTTGGTAATGTCGAAAGAAGACTTTCAACCACTTTTTGAGCTGCAATTTCGCGAGTGAAGATATTGTAAAGCGCATTGATTTCTTCTTGAATGCGATTATTTTCATACTCTGCATTGTCCAACTCCAACTGACGAATGTTTTCTTGATTATTCTTCAAAGATTCATGCAAAAGTTGAAAACGTGACTCAATATCTGTTTCAGCAAAGTGATAGTTGGCATCCAAAAGCTTACGATAGCCTTCTTCCAAATCTGCTAATTGGTCTGGTAATTCCATTGTCAAGGTTTCAACAAGAGCTGGAATCCGATCAACAATATGCGTTAGAGCAAGAATATGATTTTCAGTATCATCTAAGATTGCTGCAGCTTCAACTGGGTCACCTGATGAGTTAAGGGTAACGAATTGAGAGAATTCCGATTGGATATTTTCCAATTGTTTCTCAATCTCAGGAAGAGCTTTTCCATATTTCTCTGCGTCCTCTGCAACCGTATGTTGAAGGGTTTCAAATAAGTCCAAAGCATGTAGGACGCGACCACTGTTCTTAGATTCTTGCTTTTCAAGTTCAGAAAGGGCATTGCGAATAGCTGCAATGTCTTCTTCAATCAAACTAATCTGGCTTTCAATTTGATCAATCTTGTGAGTTGCTTTAAAGAAACGGAAAGAATTATTGTAGTTTTCAGCTTCAAAGAGGTGATTTTCGATGTCTGCAAATGAGTTCAGAGATAAATCAACCCATTTTTGATTCCATTCACGAAAGGTTACCTGACTTTGACCAATCAAGTGCATATTTTTAACGGCTTCAACCTCATCATTTACAGGAAGGTTGTAGAGTTCTTCTTTTCTTTCTTCAAGCGCCGTTAATCTGCTTACATTACGCTTACGTAGGAAAATGGCTGTTACATAAGCTAAAATCAGAATGACCGCAATCGCAACCATTAGATAAATTAGTTGTCCATTAGACATATCAAACTCCTTTTATACTAGAAACAATCGTAATGATTATATCATATTTTTTAAACCAAGGGAACTATTTCCCACATTTTTTAGACGTCAAGTGTACTGTAAACAGCGTTTTCTTCGATAAATTCGCGACGAGGCTCTACCCGATCGCCCATCAACATATCAAAGATTCTATCTGCTTCAGCAGCATCATCTACTGAAACACGCGCCATCAAGCGATGTTCTGGATCCATGGTTGTTTCCCACAATTGGTGGTCATCCATTTCTCCTAATCCCTTATAACGTTGGATGGTTGGCTTTGAGCGCCCTTCACTATGACGTACTAAGGCTTCTTGGAGTTTAATTTCTTGATCTGTACCTGGCTGGATGTATTCTTTGATCTCACTTCCAACTTTAACCCCATAAATCGGTGGTTGGGCAATATAAACATAACCAGCTTCTAGGATTGGTTTCATGTAGCGGTAAATCAAGGTTAGCAAGAGAGTTCGAATGTGGGCTCCATCAACATCGGCATCAGTCATCAAAACGAGTTTTTGGTAACGAGCCTTAGTGACATCAAATTCTGCACCAAATCCTGTCCCCATGGCTGTGAAGAGACTCCGAATTTCTTCGTTAGCAAGAATTTTATCCATGCTAGCCTTTTCAACGTTCAAGATCTTACCACGAATTGGTAAGATAGCTTGGAACTCACGGTTACGACCAGATTTGGCTGATCCACCAGCTGAGTCCCCTTCGACGATGAAGAGTTCGGTTTCAGCTGGGTTGTTAGAAGAACAGTCTGCTAGTTTTCCTGGAAGATTGGAAATTTCCAAACCAGATTTTTTACGAGTGACTTCACGCGCACGCTTGGCAGCCACACGAGCCTTGGCAGCCAAAATTCCTTTTTCCACGATACGCTTGGCAATCTGTGGATTTTCCATGAGAAAATCAGAGAAGGCATCGCTGAAGAGGCGATTGGTGATCTTGACCACTTCACTATTGCCCAGTTTGGTCTTGGTTTGTCCTTCAAACTGCGGGTTTGGATGCTTGACAGAGATCACAGCAGTCAAACCTTCACGGACATCTTCCCCTGTTAGGTTGTCTTCATTGTCTTTTAGCAGCTTATTTTTGCGGGCATAATCATTGATAACACGCGTCAGTGCTGTACGGAAACCTTGCTCATGCGTTCCACCTTCATGGGTGTGAATATTATTGGCGAAACTCATGACGTTTTCGTGGTAACCAGTTGTGTACTGCATGGCTACTTCAACTGTGATATCATCCATCTCACCGTCTGTGTAGATTGGTGTATCAAAGATAACATCCTTGTTCTCGTTAATATATTCAACGTAGCTAGCAATCCCACCCTCATAGTGATATTGTTTAGTCTGTTCGAGACCTTCACGCTTATCTGTGATGGAAATTCGAAGACCTCGGTTCAAAAAGGCTAGTTCTTGAATACGTTTGTTTAATTTTTCAAAGTCAAAGGTCGTTGTTTCTGTAAAAATCTCTGGGTCCGGCGTGAAGTGAACTGTTGTTCCGGTTCTATCCGTATCTCCAACCACCTCAAGATCAGCAACGACATTCCCACGGTGGTATTCTTGATAATAAATTTTTCCGTTTTTATGAACCCGAACATCTAGTTGAGTTGAAAGGGCATTTACTACTGATGACCCCACACCGTGCAATCCACCTGAGACCTTGTATCCGCCACCGCCGAACTTTCCTCCAGCGTGAAGAACAGTAAAGACGGTCTCAACAGCAGGACGTCCTGTCTTTTCCTGAATGTCAACAGGAATTCCACGCCCATCATCTACAACAGTGATGGAATTATCTGGCTCAATAAGGACTTGGATATGACTGGCAAATCCTGCTAGGGCTTCATCAATTGAATTATCAACGATTTCCCAGACTAGATGGTGAAGGCCTTCTTTTGAAGTCGACCCAATATACATACCTGGACGCATACGAACGGCTTCCAACCCCTCCAAAACTTGAATTTGACTGGCATCATAATCCTGTGCCTGTTGATTTTTGATTTCTTCTGTCATTTTTTCCCTTTTCTTACATGTCTATTGCTTGTCTCAGTGTCACAACGTTTTTAAAAAGATAGGCATCTAAGCCGGCAGCTTTCCCTGCTTCTACATCAATATTCCTGTCTCCAATGACCAAACCAGATGTAATATGATATTTATCACGTAAATAAATCATGGACTCAGGATCTGGTTTTCGTTTGAAACCGGAACTGGCAGTCACAACTTCTGTGAAATAGTCAGCTATCTGAGTCTTTGCAAGAAGTTCTAGAACTTGGTCATTTCGATGAGAAACTAAGAAATGACGGCCACCCTTGTCAGAAATGTCTTTGAGTAGTTCTGGAATTCCCTCAAACAAAACTGGGTATTCTAGCTCACGCGCTTCATTTTCTTTGTAGTTTTCTAAAAAATTCTCGATGTCTGGGGCAAACTTCTCGATAGCAAAAGCTGTCGAAACCTTCAAGGCTCCGTAAACACGGTCGTGTTCTTGCTCTATTCCGTATTGGGCTAAGGTCTCTACAAAGGCTGCTGTAGAAGTCTCATAGTTATCCAATAGGGTACCACCTAAATCCCATATATAGTCGTGATATTTCATACCCTTCATTATACCATCTTTTTACGAAAAAAGCGATGATTTCCTAGATTTTTCCAAGCAAAAACGAGAGCCGAACTCTCGTCTTACTGTTAATTTCCAAAGACATCTTGATAGAGCATGCCGACTCGTAAACTTTCTGCATCTCCTCCCAACTGCTCTACCAGCTCATAGGCAAAGGCAAGGGCAGTTGACGGTCCTCGGCTAGTTATTAGATTGCCATCCACAACTACTGTTTCCTTTCGGTAAATTCCGTCACTGATGTTTTCCTGAACACCGTCATAGCAGGTAAAGTGCTTGTCTTTCAGGACACCTGCTTGATGAAGGACGATTGGAGCTGCACAGATGGCTGCAATTTTCTTTCCTGCTTGGTCAAAGGCTTTAATCTCAGAAATGAGGGCTGGATTATCCCGTAGGTGAGCTGAGCCTGGCATGCCACCTGGAAGAACTACCAAGTCATAGTCGGACAAATCACCATCAAAGATACGGTCGGCTTTTACCTGTATGCCATGTGATCCTGTCACCTGCTCTTCAAATCCTACCATATCACAAGAAATGTTTACTCGGCGCAAGACATCGACTACTGTCAAGGCTTCAATTTCTTCAAAACCCTGTGCTAAGATAACTGCAACTTTTGTCATAGTGGCCTCCTTATTTGATTTGTTTTAGAACGACTTTCTTTCGTTTGAATGGAACTTTTCCACTTTTCTCCTCTGCTAGATTGGTCTGGTAACTCATAGATAAGAGGAGACCGACACCAATGAGGTTGCTAATAATTGCGGAGCCCCCTTGAGAGATGAAAGGTAGAGGAATCCCTGTCAAAGGAAGTAAGCCTGTCACGGCACCGATATTTTCAAAGATATGGAAGAGCAACATCATGATAAAACCAGTCGAAATGTAGGTGTAGAACTGGTTATTTGACCTGAGAGTAATCTTCAACATCCGATAGATGAGAAGTAAGTACAAGGCAACGACAAAGACCGAACCAATGAAGCCAAAATCCTCAGCAATCACCGTGAAAATCATATCACTCTCACGTACTGGAATGAGGAGATTGGACACATTGAAACCTTGCCCAAACAAGCCACCACTTCCAATCGCAATTTGTCCCTGCGCCTGTTGATATGTTGTTGTTTGTGCAAAGTCAAAGGGATTGAGCCAAGCCAAGATGCGGTTGATCTGGTAAGTTGGCATCCCAATCTGATGCAAGAAGGCACGTCCATCCTTGCTTATAAAGATGGCCATGAAGCCTGCAACTGCAGTCACTCCTGTCGCAAAAACAGGAATGATGATCTTCCACGAAACACCTGAAAGGAGGACCATGCCTGCAAAAATAGCTACAAAGACCAAGGCAGTCCCCAAGTCACTTTGTAGGGCTAAGAGGATCAAGACTGGTATGGTAAAGGCGATCATCCAACCAATCAATAGGAAATCCAAGGGAATAGTCCGTCGCCATTCCTTGTGTTTTTGAGTGAATCTTACAATGGCTCGAGCCAACATCAAGATATAGGAAATCTTCATGAATTCCGATGGCTGGAAAAGTGTCGTTCCACCAATCGATACCCAGTTCTTGGCACCTGTTGACGCTACAAGATTTGGATTGTAGAAAACAAGGGGGAGGACCATCAAAGCCAACCCTAGACCATAAAGATAGGGAGTCACCTTCCATAAAAACTCGGTATTAAAGAACATGACCACAAATCCAATGACAAGCCCCAAGGCAATCCAAGCGATTTGCTGACCTAGAATTGGTAATACATTATTTGGATAGTCATGACTAACTGCTATATAAATGGCCACTACTCCAATCACCAGTAAACAAAACACTGGTAGGAGGAGGCTATAATCGACTCGAGAGTCGAAGGAACGTTTCATATTTTTTACCTTTTCTCTTTCTTGGATTTTTCTTTCATTCTATTGCGACGAGATTGGAGAAAATCAGCTACAGCAGGCTCTAGCTGTTCTCTAGAAAGAACCTGAACAGCCCTTTCTTTTGACAAGGCCTGAGCAATTTGTTTGCCGTAACGCTTGCTAACGACACGACTGTCTAAGATTAGAGCAATCGAACCTTGGTCAGATCGTCTAACAGTACGACCAAGGGCTTGCTTTAACCGAATGATCGCCATCGGTAACTGATAATCATAGAAAGGATTCTTCCCTTCTTGACGCAGTTCTTGGTTTAATTTTTTGGTTAACGGTTCTTGGGGATTTTGGAAAGGCAATCTCGGAATCACTTGGATTACGCAAGGATGGGTAGAAAAGTCAACTCCTTCCCAGAAACTACCTGTTCCGAGCAAGATCTGGCGTTCGCCTTTTTCAAAACGTTTTTTCAGTTGGCTTGGTTCCCCATTTTTATACTGAGCTAGATGCGGTTGGTCGAGCAGGTCCGAAACTGCCAGCAGCATTTCTTTTGAAGTAAACAAAACCAATAAGGGTTCTTGAAAGGCCTGTAACCTTCGAATGACAGAAGCCACTTCACTAGCATAGTCAAAAGGCGAAACTTCTGTCACAAGAGGAAAGTCATTGACTAGAAAGACTTCTTGTTGCTCCTGTTTTGCTACATCAAGCTTAACAAGCGGAGCATCTGGAAATCCCAACAAATCTGCTAAGGAAACCCGATTACTGATTTCAAGAGTGGCCGATACTCCTAGGAGCCTACAATCTTCTGGCAATAGGTCTGCTAGTATAAAGCGGCCTTTTTTACTTGAACAAATCAAGACATCCTTGATCGATTTCTCTGCTGTAGCAAGCCAAAATTCACGGTCCGAGGTGAAAAAGTTTGCAAGTTCTCGATACTCTGGGAGAGCTAACTCCGAAAAATGCTGGCGCAAGTGTTCGAGAGAATCCAACCACTTTCCATTCTTCAGACCTGACTGATAGTGCTCCATCAAGTAACGACATTCAAATCCGATACTCTCAAGCAAGCGTTTCTGAACCAAATCTTCCTCTGACTCTATGGACTTATCAAGCTGGGTTACAAGTTCCTCAAGGCGATAAGCCTGCTGGGCTAGATTTTCAAGGGCTAGCAGCATTTTTTGAGCTTCATCCAAAATTACCAAACGGTTGTCAACAAACTCTGGATTGTCTTCCAAACGAGTGACCAGATAGGCATGATTAGTCAAGAGAACGCGACTGGTCTTGGCCTTTTCCTGCCCTCGTTTCCAAAAATCCTCTGTAGCAAATAAACTTTTCTTTGAAAGCTTACCATCGTGGACTAGTTCCGGCAGAAAGTGCTGGTAGCGATAAAGCTGCCCGATTTCGTCCAAGTCACCAGTCTCTGTCTCTGTTAACCAGATGAGCAGTTGCATTTTAAAACGTGTGAAAAGGCGATTGGACTCCGGTCGATGGAGGACTCGGTGAAAGGCATCCAATTTCAAGTAATTTTGAGGCCCCTTGAGACTATGAATCTCCAGATGGAAGACCTCTTTTAAGCGCTGACCTTCTTCTTGCATGATTTGATTTTGAAGAATTTTGGTCGGAACACTCACTAGGATACCTGTTTGACTCTCCAAGTTCAAAGCAGGGAGGAGATAACCATAAGTCTTGCCCAGTCCCGTTTGAGCTTGGATAAAGGATGTCTGGTGTTCTTCCAATAATTGCTCAATCTTCTCCGCAAAATCCAGCTGTTGCGGACGGTCCTCCAGCCCCAATAAAGAAATATTTTTAGCAAAATCTTTGGATAACTTTCGTGGGACTAAGGCTTTGCTTTCCTTTTTGAGGAAAAGCCCATGAAGCTCCATCAAGTCGGGCGAAGATAAGAGAGATTGTTGCTGGTAAACCTCCTCAATCACCAGATAACTTTCATAGAGAAGGTTGTCTGCAAGGTCTAACAAGCTTTCTAAAAGCCCTTTAGGTAGCTCAAAAAGTTTTTGACGCATGTAAAGCAAGAGTTCAGCTGTTGCCTGAGCATCTGACAGGGCAGTATGGGCATGTTCCAGCTCAATGCCCAACTCTTGACAAAGGATACCTAAGTTATACTTTTCAAACTGAGGATACAGAACTTGGGCAAGCTCAACTGTATCCACTCGCGGTGTGCGCAATTCATATCCTTCAAAAAAGAGAAATTCCGCAAGAAGGTTGGCATCAAACTGTACATTGTGCGCAACAAAAATACCGTCCTTAACCAATTCAAAAATTTTTCCGGCCACCTGAGAAAACTCTGGTGCCGCAGCCAAACGCTGATCGGTCAGACCCGTTAATTCTTTGATATGAGAATCCAAGGGTTCATGGGGATTGACATCAGTCGCATACTGATCGATGATTTCACCATTCTCAATCACCACAATGCCTACTTGAATAATTTTTGCCTTGCTTCCGGTGCTGGTCGCCTCTAAATCAACGACCACATACCGATCATTTCTTGCATTCATCATTAAAAATTATATCAAAAAAAGCATGATTTGACACCCCTCAACTTTGATAACAATCTCGCTTTTCTTTTGAGTTTGAGTAAAAATCAAGACCTTAAAAGTGAGAATTCCTCGTAAATTCAGCAGTTGATTGCTGGTTCTGAGGTATTTGAAAACCTTATCAACAAACCTACGTCAACATAAAAAGACAACCAAGGTATTAGCTGCCTTTTTGAGATATTTTTTTCATTGTTTTCGGAAGAGCTTTACTAATTTCGGTAGGCAAGACAAGGTAATTTTCTTGAGCTAGTTCTTGCGCGATAGCTGAATGAAGGTGAGTCGCTACCACCACTCTCTCATAGAGACTGACTTGGTGAAACTGACCTGCAAAACCAGCAATCATCCCAGCTAGAGTATCTCCCATCCCACCAGTTGCTTGATAGGGGCCTCCAACCTGTAACTGATAATATTCAGACTGACCAGCTTGCCAGATACGAGTTGCTGGACTTTTCTCGATAAGAATCGTTTCTTGAGGAAAAGCTGAAAGAGCCCTAGCAGTCGTCTCTGTATTTTGATGGTCAAGAACTATACCAGACAGTCTTTCCCATTCCTTTTGGTGGGGAGTTAGGATGAGCTGACTGGAAGGAAATGGTAACTTGCCTTTTGCTAAGATGCCCAAAGCACCACCATCTGCAATCAAAATCTGGTCATTTCTGAGCTTATCAAAAACCCGTTTTACGAGTTTATCTCCAAATGCATCCTCTCGCAAACCCGGACCTAACAAGACAACTTCTGCCTTTTCTAACTGTTCTTTTAACAATTGCTGGTCTTGAAGAGAAAAAGCCATGGCCTCAGGCAAATGGCTATGCAGAGCCGGAATATTCTCCTTATCCGTGCCAACAGTCACCAACCCTGCCCCACTTTTGACAGCTGCAATGGCTGACATGATGATAGCTCCCCCATAAGGATAGGTCCCTCCCAGCAAGAGCAGACGACCGTAATCTCCCTTATGACTGTGACGAGAACGTTCAATAATGACTTTTTCTAGTAAAGTTTGATCAATCACTTTCATCGTTATTTTCCTCTCACTCCATTATACTACAAAAGGAGGTTCAGACCTCCTTTTATCTATTTTCCCTTAAATTCCGCAAAGGTCTGTAAGATTTTAGCTGCCACTGCTGGAGAAGGTTCTCCTTTTAGCTCAAACATTTCATCTGCATATGGACTAAGGCCAGCAAAATCTCCTATCTGGACAGAGTAGAGAGATGTTTTAAACAGTTCAATATCATTTTGGTCATTTCCAAAAGCAATGAAGTTCTCTCCACACAATTTTTCAACAGTTTTCGCCTTATGAGTATCCCAGGGGTTGACATAAAGGCACTTTTCATGAGCATGATAGGACAGATGAGCCTGCCCCAGTCTTTCTAGCTGACCAAGCAGGTCATCAAGCAAATCCTCATGGTCGCCCATATAAACGACTACCTTAATCGGAGTACCCAAGTCCTCGAGTTTCTGATGACGAGCTACCTTTAGGGGATCCACACTAGAGATAAATGGAATCTTCTCCACGATCTGACCACTATAGTCAAAGCAATCATCTGCAAAGAAAGGGAGATTATAGGTCAGGCAATAATCCACTAGCGCCTGATAAACTCTAGTATCGAGATTCCTTTCGAAAACAGCCTTCCCCAGATGATAGGCTACGCCTCCATTCAACCCTATGACCAAGCGCTGACTGAGATCGGTACCTAATAAGCCCAGACAATCCCGATATGAGCGAGCTGAGGCAAATACAACCTCATGTCCATAATCGCTAGCCTTTAAAAGAACCTGCTTAATCTCCTCATCTATGGTCATGTAGTCAAAAGATAGCGTTCCATCCAGGTCAAATACGAATTTCATCTTCCTAGTCCTTGTTTAGTGTTCGAAGCGCTGCCTGATAGGTTTGCTCCATCAGCATGGTAATGGTCATAGGACCAACTCCACCCGGTACAGGTGTGATGTGACTAGCAAGTGGTACAATGGCATCATAATCAACATCTCCGCAAAGCTTGCCGTTTTCATCTCGGTTCATCCCAACGTCAATGACAACCGCTCCTGGTTTGACAAAGTCAGCAGTCACAAACTTAGCGCGACCGATTGCAACCACAAGAATATCTGCTTTAGCAGCTACCTTGGCAAGGTTATGGGTGCGTGAGTGAGTCAAGGTCACAGTCGCATTTTTAGCCAAAAGAAGCTGAGCCATTGGCTTTCCGACAATATTTGAACGACCGATAACAACCGCATTTTTACCTTCTAGATCAATCCCATACTCATGAAACATTTCCATAATTCCTGCAGGTGTCGAAGGAATCATAACTGGATGCCCAGACCATAAGCGTCCCATGTTTAGCGGATGGAAACCATCCACGTCTTTTTCGGGGTCAATGGCTAATAAAACTGCCTCTTCGTCAATATGTTTTGGTAAAGGTAACTGGACCAAAATCCCATGCCAAGCTGGATCTTGATTGTATTTGGAAATCAAGTCTAACAATTCCGCTTGGGTAATGGTCTCTGGAACTCGCACTACTTCACTACGGAAGCCAGTAGCGAGAGCTGACCGTTCCTTATTACGAACGTAGACTTGGCTGGCAGGATTGTCCCCCACCAAAATCACTACCAATCCTGGAACTAAACCTGTTTCTTCTTTTAGTTTGGCAGTCTTTTCAGCCAACTGTCCTTGTAACTTAGCCGCAAGAGCCTTCCCATCAATAATCTGTGCCATATCTCTTCTCTTTTCTATCAGATATCCCCTATTATAACAAAAAATACCTTGTCATTCTAACATTTCTTGACTAATGGACCTTATAGTCAAAAACTATAAGAAAAAGCCCTTATCGAGCTTTTTTACCTATTTATATTAGGCAAATCTGTCATGCTTTCTTTTTAAACTTTAGGAGCCGGTAAGACTTCATACATATCCTTAATTAATCTCATTAGAAATGACTTATCTTCAAGGTCTTCTATCAAAATCATCTCTTTGGCTCCTTCATAAGGACGTTCAAGCCTAGTCTGTCCCAGTTGATCCATGACCACCTTCACAGGCTTCAGTAACAAACGATTATCATAGATTCCCCCAATAATCTTCCCACGATAATAAAGGATATACTCTCCCATCATTGGACGATAACTCATCTCCTCTAGCTTATGATAGCTGTTCGAGAATAAAATCTAAATATTCTTTACTGGAAGCCATGATGCCTACTCCATTTCTTCTAAAAATGAGGTCTTACAAAACTTTACTCAAAAATTCCTTGGTCCGTTGTTCTTTTGTTTGATCGAAAATCTTCTCAGGCGTTCCATCTTCGACAACAACTCCATCCGCCATAAAGATAACATGGTCTGCTACCTCACGCGCAAAGCCCATTTCATGCGTCACAATCACCATAGTCATCCCCGACTTGGCAAGGTCTTGCATCACAGCTAGAACTTCTCCAACCATCTCAGGGTCTAGGGCTGAAGTCGGCTCATCAAAAAGCAAAACATCTGGTTCCATAGCAAGTCCACGTGCAATGGCAATCCGTTGTTGCTGACCACCTGACAAACTCTGTGGATAGGCCGTCGCCTTATCTGGCAAGCCAACTTTTTCTAACAGTTCCTGTGCTCTTTTCTCCGCAACTTCCTTGCTTTCTCCTTTGGTTTTAATTGGTGACAAAGTGATATTTTCCATCACTGTCATATTGGGAAAGAGGTTGAATTGTTGGAATACCATGCCCATCTTTTCACGCATAGCAAAAAGGTCATTTTTCTTATCAGTGATATCAACTCCTTCAAAGATAACCTTACCTTTACTTGCTTCTTCAAGGAGATTCATCGAACGAAGTAGAGTTGACTTCCCGCTACCTGACGGACCGATAATGACCACAACTTCTCCTCGTTTAATCTCAAGGTTGATGCCTTTTAAAACTTCATTTTTCCCAAAAGACTTATGTAATTCTTCAATTTTAATCAAGGTTTCTGTCATTATTTCTTGTCTCCTTGTCCAATATGTTTTTCAAATGCTTTCAACGCCACTGTCAAAACAGAGGTCATAATCAAATAGTAAAAGGCTGCAAATAAAAGGGGAGTCAACGGTAAATAAGTTGTTGTCGCTACAGTCGTTGCACCATTCCACAACTCCATCACCCCAATCGCAGACAAGAGGGAACTATCCTTGATAATGGTGATAAATTCATTTCCCAGAGCTGGAAGAATATTTTTGATAGCTTGTGGCAAAATGACATAACGCATGGCATTTTTCGGACGAATACCTAAAGAATATGCGGCCTCTAACTGCCCTTTAGGAACCGCATTGATCCCTGCACGAACAGTTTCTGAAACGTAAGCTCCACTATTCATAGAAATAATCAGAATACC
The DNA here is from genome assembly GCF_000287715.1 of Streptococcus oralis SK304. GTDB lineage: Bacteria > Bacillota > Bacilli > Lactobacillales > Streptococcaceae > Streptococcus > Streptococcus oralis_Y. The sequence goes on from NZ_ALJN01000006.1 coordinate 16,079, forward strand.
AGGAATCAAACGAGAAAAATCAACTCCTAAAATTCCCACTTGGATAGTCGGAGCATTGATATGCATAAGAGCAAAGGCAATCATAATCTGAACCATCATCGGAGTTCCACGGAAGATCCAAACATACACATTGGCAAACCAAACGAGCGGTTTAAAGCGTGATCGCTGAGCAAAGGCCAGTAACACACCTATAATAGTTCCTAAGCAGACAACAAAGATGGAAATTAACACGGTAATCAGAGCACCATAATTAAAATAAGGTAAATACTTTGGTAAAAAAGAAAAATTCATATTCAATCAACTTTCTATGTATTAGATTGTATGATTATAACATGAATTGAATTAAAATTCAATCCTTTTTCACCAATTTTAACAACTAACTTGTTAGAACAGAGAAATAGAGAGAAATCACAGTTTTTTTCTAGTCAACTACCTCTTGTTTATGGTAAAATAGAAACGATAAGAAATGGAGGAGAATCAAAATGGAATCACATTTGGTTAGAATCATTAACCGCCTAGAAGCAATGACAAAAGATGGTGGAAATCTAAAACGTAATTTTGAACGTGAAGGTGTTGTTGTCGCAGAAGTTGCCTACAGCCACGACGAAGAAAACGGATCACTCTTTACCCTTCGCGATGTAGAGGCTCGTGAAACTTATACTTTTGATAGCATTGATTTGATTGCAATGGAGATCTACGAACTCCTTTACTAATATAAAAACAACGGGCAGTAAGGCCCGATGAATGAGAATCCTTTTTGTCACCACAAATGGGATTTTTTCTTACCTTCAATGTCGCTTGATTCTCCATAAATCCTTCTTTTAAAAACGAACACTTCCCAATCTTTTTACTTGCTTTACACCTTAATCATGCTATAATGAGAGTATAAAACTTTGACTATTCTTGACCTTTTTCTTAGGCCAAGAATACGAATGAAATGAGGTAGATGTATGCTCTGTCAAAACTGTAAAATTAACGACTCAACAATTCATCTGTATACCAATATCAATGGACAGCAAAAACAAATTGATCTCTGTCAAAATTGCTATAAAATTATCAAAACAGATCCAAATAATACCCTCTTTAAAGGAATGACTGACTTAAACAATCGTGACTTTGATCCTTTTGGAGACTTTTTCAATGATTTGAACAATTTCAGGGCTTCTTCAAATAACGTCCCTCCAACTCAATCCGGTGGGGGATACGGAGGCAATGGGGGATACGGACCTCAAAACCGCGGACCTGTTCAAACACCTCCTCCTAGCCAAGAAAGAGGGCTCCTAGAGGAATATGGTATCAACGTGACTGAAATAGCTCGTCGAGGAGATATTGACCCTGTTATCGGCCGAGACGAGGAGATTATCCGCGTTATAGAAATCCTCAACCGTCGAACCAAAAACAATCCTGTCCTTATCGGAGAACCAGGTGTTGGTAAAACAGCTGTTGTCGAAGGTTTAGCTCAGAAGATTGTCGATGGCGATGTTCCCCATAAACTCCAAGGCAAACAGGTCATCCGTCTGGATGTGGTCAGTCTAGTTCAAGGAACAGGGATTCGAGGCCAATTTGAAGAACGCATGCAAAAGCTCATGGAAGAAATTCGCAAACGCGAGGACATCATCCTCTTTATCGACGAAATCCATGAAATTGTTGGTGCAGGGTCAGCAGGTGATGGCAATATGGATGCAGGCAATATCCTGAAACCAGCCCTTGCCCGTGGTGAATTGCAATTGGTTGGCGCTACTACTCTCAATGAATACCGTATCATTGAAAAAGATGCTGCTTTGGAACGTCGTATGCAGCCTGTCAAAGTTGATGAACCAACTGTCGAAGAAACCATTATCATCCTCAAAGGGGTTCAAAAGAAATACGAAGACTACCATCACGTCAAGTACACAGACACTGCTATCGAAGCTGCTGCAAATCTTTCCAATCGCTATATCCAAGACCGCTTCTTGCCAGACAAGGCTATTGACCTGTTAGATGAAGCTGGTTCTAAGATGAATCTGACGCTGAACTTTGTTGATCCTAAAGTGATTGATCAGCGTTTAATTGAAGCTGAGAATCTCAAGGCTCAGGCTACTCGAGAGGAAGACTTTGAAAAGGCTGCCTATTTCCGCGATCAGATTGCCAAATACAAGGAAATGCAGAAAAACAAGGTGACTGACCAGGATACTCCTATCATTAGCGAGAAAACCATTGAGCATATCATTGAGCAGAAAACCAATATTCCTGTCGGAGAACTCAAAGAAAAAGAACAGTCTCAGCTTATCCATCTAGCAGACGACCTCAAAGCTCATGTCATTGGTCAAGATGAAGCTGTCGATAAGATTGCCAAAGCCATCCGTCGTAATCGTGTTGGTCTTGGAACTCCTAACCGCCCAATCGGAAGTTTCCTCTTTGTCGGACCAACTGGTGTCGGTAAGACAGAACTGTCCAAACAACTAGCCATTGAACTCTTTGGTTCTGCTGACAGCATGATTCGCTTTGATATGAGTGAATACATGGAAAAACACAGTGTGGCTAAATTAGTCGGAGCCCCTCCAGGTTATGTTGGCTACGATGAAGCGGGTCAGTTAACGGAAAAAGTTCGTCGTAATCCTTACTCACTCATCCTTCTCGATGAGGTCGAGAAAGCCCATCCAGATGTCATGCACATGTTCCTTCAAGTCTTAGACGATGGCCGTTTGACAGACGGGCAAGGACGTACAGTTAGCTTTAAGGATGCCATCATCATCATGACCTCAAATGCCGGTACTGGTAAGGCCGAAGCCAGCGTTGGTTTTGGAGCTGCTCGTGAAGGTCGAACCAACTCTGTTCTCGGTGAACTCGGCAACTTCTTTAGTCCTGAGTTTATGAACCGTTTTGACGGCATCATCGAATTTAAACCTCTCAGCAAGGACAACCTCCTCCAAATCGTCGATCTCATGCTAGCGGATGTCAACAAACGCCTTTCTAGCAACAACATCCACCTCGATGTGACAGACAAGGTCAAGGAAAAGTTGGTTGACCTAGGTTATGATCCCAAAATGGGAGCACGCCCACTCCGTCGTACCATTCAAGACCATATCGAGGATGCTATTACAGACTACTACCTTGAAAATCCAAGCGAAAAAGACCTCAAGGCAGTCATGACAAGCAATGGTAAGATTCAAATCAAATCTGCCAAAAAAACTGAAAAAACAGAAGAGGTTACTTCTGAAAAAGAAGAATAAAACGACCTAACAGGTGCAGGAAGTCTATCATTTTCTGCACCTTTTTTTACTAAAATAACTGTAAATTCTTGACAGCTAGCCCCTCGTCCATTATGATAATAATAAAGACACTAGAGAATGAGGAAAAAGCAATGGAAAACCCCACTTTTGGTGAAAAAAAAGAGAATGTAACCTACCAGCCCCGCTATGGTGTGTACGCAGTTATTCCGGATGCAGAAAAAAAACAAATTGTCCTAGTTCAAGCTCCCAATGGTGCTTGGTTCTTGCCAGGTGGAGAAATTGAAGCAGGCGAAGATCATCAAGAAGCACTGAAGAGAGAACTAATCGAAGAACTAGGCTTTACAGCTGAGATTGGAACCTATTATGGGCAAGCTGATGAGTATTTCTACTCTCGCCACCGTGATACCTACTACTACAACCCAGCTTATCTCTATGAAGCTACTTCTTTCCAAGAAGTACAAAAACCATTGGAAGATTTTAATCATATTGCTTGGTTTCCTATTGATGAAGCAATTGAAAAACTCAAACGTGGTAGCCATAAATGGGGAATTGAAGCTTGGAAAATCCAACATGGAATTGACTAAATTGCACGATTTTATCCAAAAAGTGCTATAATAGAGTTAGAAAATCGGAGGAACTGTTATGAAGCTTATCAACACGACTAATTCACACTCGCAACTTGTTAAAAGCCAATTAGAAAGTACTGACGCAACTCTTGTTGAGGTCTATTCGGCCGGAAATACAGATGTGGTTTTCACACAAGCCCCGCTTCACTATGAAATCCTCATTTCGAACAAACACCGTGCTATTCGTGAACCCGAAATTGAAACCATCCAAGACTTCTTCTTGAAACGTAAAATCGACAAAGAAAGTATCGATGAAGCAAATATCAAAACCCTCTATTCGGATAAATTGATTGAGATCTCAATCCCTATAAAATAAGAAGACCAGCTTTTAAGCTGGTTTTCACTTGCAAAAAAGATTGGTAGTTGTGTACTACCAATCTTTTTTATTTTATTTCACAGCTTCTTTCAAAGCCTCTACCTTGTCCAAACGTTCCCATGGAAGGTCAATATCTGTACGTCCCATGTGTCCATAAGCCGCTGTTTGACGGTAAATTGGACGTTTAAGATCCAGCATTTGGATAATTCCTGCAGGGCGAAGATCAAAGGTTTGACGCGCTGCTTTTTCAAGTTTGCTTTCAGCTACTGTTCCTGTACCGAAAGTATCGATACGAACAGAAACAGGCTGTGCCACACCGATGGCATAGGCCAATTGCACTTCTACTTTCTTAGCAAGACCTGCTGCCACGATATTCTTGGCAATGTAGCGAGCTGCATATGACGCAGAACGATCCACCTTAGTCGCATCCTTACCAGAGAAGGCACCGCCACCATGACGAGAATAGCCACCATAGGTATCCACGATGATCTTACGACCAGTCAAACCTGAGTCTCCTTGAGGTCCACCGATTACAAAGCGGCCAGTCGGATTGATGAAGAATTTTGTTTGCTCATCCAAGTAAGAAGCTGGAATAACTTCTTTGATAACCTTGTTAATCACATCTTGATGGATTTGTTCATTAGTAGCTTCTGGATCGTGCTGAGTTGAAATAACGACTGTGTCCACACGTACTGGACGATCATTTTCATCGTACTCAACTGTAACTTGTGATTTGGCATCTGGACGAAGATAACTGATTTCACCAGACTTACGAAGTTCTGCCAAACGACGAACCAACTTGTGGCTGAGTGAGATTGGCAATGGCATGAGTTCTTCTGTCTCATCCACTGCAAATCCAAACATGAGACCTTGGTCACCAGCACCAATCAAGTCAAGCGGATCTTGATCTGCACTTCCACGGACTTCCAAGGCTTCGTTAACACCTTGGGCGATATCCGGTGACTGCTCAACAAGCGATGGATGAACTCCAACTGTTTCCGCAGAAAAACCATATTCTGCATTCGTATAACCAATCTCTGCAATGGTATCACGAACCACACGGTTGATATCCACATAGGCATTTGTAGAAATTTCACCAAAAACATGGACAGAACCAGTGTATACAGCTGTCTCAGCAGCAACGTGCGCCTCTGGATCCTTTGCTAAAATAGCATCCAAAATCGCATCTGAAATTTGGTCTGCAATCTTATCTGGATGCCCCTCAGATACAGATTCAGACGTGAATAATTTACGTTCTGACATAAAAATGTCCCCCCTTAAAAAATATTGTTATAGAGTTACAAAGTACTGATAGAAATTTCTACCATCTTATCGGGACTATATAACCTTATCATTATACCACTTTTTACTCATTTTTGCATTCTTTTCGATGATTTATAAAATGAAGTTACAAAAAGGAGCCATTCAGCTCCAATTTTGTTCTTAAAATGTTTGGCGTTTGGCTTTCCGCTCTGCACGCCCACGTGCACGATTTTCAGCACGCTTGATTTTGCGACGTTTTTCATCCACCGCCCATTGAATCTTCTTCTTATAGCCAGGTTTGACTTTTTTCTTTTTCTTTTTAACCAAGCCAATCATTTCGATATCAAGCTTATCCTGCTTCTTTTCACGATTGGCACGACGATCACGGTCATAGGTATCTTGAAACTCTCCGTCTTTGACCATCTTAGGAGTAAACTTGATCCCTAATTTCTCCAACTCACGGATATCCGAGTCATCACTAGGCTGGTAAAGGGTAATAGCTGTACCAGGAAGACCATTGCGTCCAGTACGTCCAACTCGGTGAACAAAGAAGGACAAGTCTTGCGGAATGGCATCATTGATAACATGGCTGACCCCTTCAATATCAATTCCACGCGCTGCCAAGTCCGTTGCGACAATGTACTCAAAATCCAGATTTTTCACCTGGTTCATGATCCGCTTGCGTTCACGAGGAGCAATATCTCCATGAATCTTAGCTACCTTCAATCCTTGAGCAGTCAAGTAGGCATGTAACTCATCAGCACGCGTTTTTGTGTTAACAAAAATCATTGCTAAATAAGGCTGCATCAACTGAGTCAGCTGGTAAATTTGAGCATTCTTGTCGCGACCCTTGGTCGAAATCAACCAGTTATCAATCGTATCTGAGATGACTGTCTTGGTCTTGATTTTTTCCATGACAGGATTTGACAAGTATTTTTTCAAGAACGGTTGCAATTTTTGTGGAATGGTCGCTGAAAAGACCATGAATTGCAAGTCTTTTGGAAGGCTCCCTGCAATCTTATCGACTGTCTCCAAGAATCCCATATCCAAGGTCATATCGGCTTCATCAACTACAAATGTCTTAGCCTTGTGAATAGCCAAATCACCAGATTTGACCAAGTCATAGATGCGACCTGGCGTTCCGATAACGATATGTGGTTGGTTGCTGGCCAGTTTTTCAATCTGACGCGCCTTATCCGTACCACCCACATAATTAACCACACGAACTTCGACATCTGAGTGAGCTGCAATCTGACGAGCTGCTTGGTAGATTTGAGTGGCCAACTCACGACTTGGTGCAGTAATGACCGCCTGCACACTATCGCTAGTTTCATCTAATTGCTGAAAAATGGGTAGTAAGAAAGTGTGGGTCTTTCCTGAACCTGTTTTTGACTCGCCCACCAAGTCACGACCTGCCAAGACAATAGGAATCAACTTTTCCTGAACTTCGGTAGGAGTCGTAAACTTCAACTCCTCCAAGGCTTCTGCTATATAATTTTTAAATTGAAATTTCTTAAATGACATACTATCCTCGATTCTATCCTTTCAATTATACCATATTTTGTCCTATTTCAGTAGCTTCATTTGAATCTCAGTCCTGTATTAAAGATTCAAGTAGCTTAAAAGGTTGGAACCTCTGATTCCAACCTCTTTCATTATTTCCAGGTCAATACAGCATTCAAACCATAGTGGTCACTGACTTGTGGACCATTTTGGCCATCAAAAACTACATGCAAACTTTCCACTTCTAAGTCTTTTGTCGTAAAGACATAGTCGATTCGTAGTGATTCGGTATTGCCTTTCCAGCCATCAATTTCTGGTGGAACGGTATAGCTACCACTTCTTTCTTTCGCAACTTCAAACGCGTCTTGTAATCCTAATGGGCTAGCTAAAATCGCTTGATAGCCTTCCTGACCAGCTGGGTTGTTGAAATCTCCAGCTAAAATCAGAGGTTTGTTCAACTCTTTTAATACAGCCTCAAATCGTGCCCATTCTTCTTGGAAACCTTTATCCCACCAAGAGAGATGGACACTTGCAAGAGCAAGTTCCTTGCCTTCAACCTCTGTCTCAGTTAAGACAACACGGCGAGTATGGTAGTCCGTTGGATCATCTACATCTGATACTAAAATCTCACGCGCCTTAATAGGTGTTTTGGATAAGATAGCTACACCTTCATGGTAGCGGTCATAGCCAATATGATTATAAGCCCAAGTCCAGTAGTAGTTTTTCCCTTTCTCAGCCAATTTTTCAACCAGAAGTCGTACATAGTGATCCTGATGAATAGGTTCTGCTGATGGCAAAGCTTGATAGTGATTGTTAACCTCTACCTCCGGCGAAGTCATTTCTTGATTAATTTCTTGAAAACAGATCAAATCATAATCTTTGTCAAGAATATCTTGGAGCAAGAGCTGGAATTTTTCCTCTGCTTCTTTTTCCATCCAACTATGAGTATTGAGTGTTAAAAATTTCATGCTTTTCTCCTAAAACAAGAGGTTGGAAAACAGCTTCCAACCTCGAGTATATTACAATTCTACTTTAGCAACTGCTGTTTTAGCTGCAAGAGAACCTGTTTGTTCTAATTTAACTGATTTGATAGCATCACCATTTGTAAAGACAACCACTGTTGATGTTTCACGACCTGCTGCACGGATAGCATCCAAGTCAGCTGTAACAAGAAGATCACCTGCTGCAACCTTTTGTCCTTCAGAAACGTGAACAGTAAATGGTTTTCCTTCAAGGCTTACAGTATCCAAACCAATATGAACAAGTACTTCAAGACCTGATTCAGTAACAAGTCCAAGTGCATGTTTTGTTGGGAAGATACTTGATACAGTACCTGTAACTGGAGATACAATGTTTCCATTTGCTGGTTCTACTGCAAAACCATCACCCATCATTTTTTGAGCAAAGACTGGATCTTTCACTTGTTCCAAGGCAATAACTTGACCGTCAGCTACTGAGTAAACTTCCTCAGTTACACCTTTAAAATGTACAGTATTTTTTTGAGCTTCTGTCATTTGGCTTGGAAGAGTTTCAGGAATTACTTCACCTGAGTCAAGGATGTCTTGGATATCAGATTTCAATACGTCAGCTTTTGGTCCGTAGATAGCTTGGACACCTTGTCCTTTCATGACAAGACCCATAGCGCCTTCTGCTTTCCATTGTTCCTCAGTACCAACACGATCTGCATCCTTAACAGTTACACGAAGACGAGTCATACATGCATCTACATCTACGATGTTTGCACGACCACCAAGAAGGTTAATGATATTTACAGCTTGAGAAGCTGCTGCAACTTTTGTTTCTCCTGGAGTTGCATCTTCTGATGCTCCTTCAGCAGTTTCATAGTTTCCGTTACGTCCTGGAGTTGCATAGTTGAATTTCTTAATCATGAAGTTGGCAATGAAGTACATGATGACTGCAAAGAGGACAGTTACCCAGATAAAGTTAATGATATCCATACCAAGACCAGCGTTGATAGCTAGCGGAGTACGAGTCAAGAATTCAATTGAACCGAATGAGTGCACACGAAGGTGAACAATATCAGCCATAGCGAAGGCAGCACCTTGAACAACAGAATATACAAGATAAAGAGGTGTTGCAACAAACATGAACATGTATTCGATTGGTTCAGTAACCCCTGTCAAGAAAGTTGCAAGAGCTGTTGCAATCATCATTCCTTTGTATTGGTGTTTCTTGTCTGCTTCAACATTGCGGTAGATAGCAACGATGACACCCATCAAGATACCGAATGAACCAATCATTTGACCAACTTTGAAACGAGCTGGGTGAACAGTATCTAACAAGTGTTGGTATTGACTAGCATCAGTACCTTTAAGGTTTACAAGGTCTGTTACCCATGCAAGCCATAGTGGGTCTTGACCGAATACTTGAGTACCTTTAGCTGCACCAGTTAAAATGTCATAAGTACCACCAAGAGCTGTATAGTTCATTGGGATAGTCAACATGTGGTGAAGACCAAATGGCAAGAGCAAACGTTCCAAAGTACCATACAAGAATGGTGCAAGAACAGGTGCTGTTTCTTGTGAATTGGCAATCCAGATACCAAAGTTGTTGATACCTGTTTGAACAACTGGCCAGAAAGCTGCAAGTACAATTGCTGCAATAGCTGAACGAAGGATGACAACGAATGGTACGAAGCGTTTCCCATTGAAGAATGAAAGCGCATCAGGAAGTTTACGGTAGTTGTAGTATTTGTTAAAGGCAGTTGCCCCTACAAAACCAGAGATAATCCCTACAAAAACACCCATGTTCAATGCTGGTGCTTCAAGAACACTGATGAAGTAATCAGAAACTTTGATTGAGCCTCCAAAGAGGGTAGTGACCATAGCCTCAGGGTTTTTCAGCATATCACTTGTAACTCCAAAGATAGTACCAGTGATACGGTTGATTAAGATAAAGGCAAGTCCTGCTGCAAATGCACCGCCTGCACGTTCTTTAGCCCAGCTACCACCGATAGCAAGAGCAAACAAAATATGAAGGTTACCGATAACTCCCCAACCGATTTGCTCAAGAATTCCACCTGTAATAACAAGTGGGGCAAGATTTGGGTCAATCAATGCAAGCGACTTACCGATTGAAATCATCAATCCAGCCGCTGGCATAACAGCGATAACCACCATTAGAGCCTTACCGAATTTTTGCCAAAATTCGAAAGACAAGACATTTTTGAATGTATCTTTCATCATTCAAATCTCCTTTATATTTTTTAGGCAAACGTTTTACGAAAACGTTTGCACTTATTTATAATTCAATTATACCACTTTATTTTTTTTTGTAAAGGCTTTTATAAAAAATTGTCTACTTTTTTTAATTTTTAGAAGAAAAAAGAGAAGTTTACGAAAACTTCTCTTTTAAAAATGTATCATTTTTCTGATTTGTTCTGCAATTTGCATTTATATCCAATTAGATTTTCAAGAATCGACGCATCGAAATTCCTGAACCAATTGAACCAATGAAAATTCCGATTACAAATAGTAGAACTGTCATCAAAGGGACAAACACATCTGGCGTAATCATTGATAAGTTTTGACCTACCAAGGATTTATTGACCGATTGATAAACGATATTGTAAACAAAGAATACAAGAACTGAGGGAATCGCTGCGCCAAGCAAGCCAATAAAAGCACCTTCTAGCAAGAATGGGCCACGGATATAACCATTTCTCGCTCCAACAAGACGCATGATCTGAATCTCACGACTACGTGAAATAATGGTAATACGGATGGTATTGGAAATGAGGAAGACTGCGATAAAAATCAAGAGTCCTGCAATAACCAATCCCCAAACACGGATAAAGGAAGCCAGTTCGAAAAGTCGTTGAGTGTTGGCTCCACCATCTTGAACTTCTGATACTCCCTCAATTTTCTTCGCTTCTTCAGCTACTGTTTTAACATCACTTGGAGAATTTGTATCGACGATATAGGCATCATAGAGAGGATTTGCATCCCCTTCAAAGACCTTCCAATCGTCACCCATGGTTTCCGTCAGTTTCTCGTATTGTTCTTCTTTACTTGAGAAGGTAACACTTTTTACAGCAGGCATCGCCTTCAAAGCATCATAGACCTTGTGGTAGTCATTATTGGTAACTGTCTGACCTTCTTTTTCAATCGTTTCACTGTTATCTGCTACATCCTTACGAATGTAGACCATAACACGAACGTTGTTTTCAATATCGGTAGCCAGTTTTGCTGTATTAAAAATTACAGATGCAAACAAGGCAACGAGTGTTAAGGTAATCATAACCGAACTCACTGCTGCTACTGTCATCCAGCCATTTCGTTTTAAACTTTTTAATGATTCAAATAAATGGCGAAAAAATCTACTAATCATCGTATCCATATTCTCCTTTAGCTTCGTCACGAACGACACGGCCATTTTCAATGGCAATGACACGGTGGCGCAAGGTATTTACGATTTGGCTGTTGTGGGTCGCCATCAAAACAGTTGTACCTTGAAGATTGATGCGTTCCAACAGATTCATAATTTCCCACGAATTATCTGGGTCCAAGTTTCCTGTTGGTTCATCAGCAATCAATACTTTAGGATTGTTGACAATCGCACGGGCAATCGCAATCCGTTGCTGTTCTCCACCTGAGAGTTCATTCGGGAAAGAACGAACCTTGTGTTTTAAACCTACTAGGTCCAATACTTCCATAACACGTTTTTTGATGTTACGGCGATTCTCTCCGATAACTTCCATTGCGTAGGCAATATTCTCATAAACCGTTTTCTTAGGCAAGAGTTTGTAATCTTGAAAGACAACCCCGACACTACGACGTAGAAGCGGGATATCTTTCTTCTTGATTTTAACTAGATTAAAGCCTGCAACTGATAGGCTTCCTTTTTCGATCTTTACTTCTCGGTATAAAGCTCGAATAAAGGTTGACTTACCTGCCCCAGAAGGTCCTACGATATAGGCAAACTCTCCTGGTTCAATGGTAACAGAGACACCACGCAGGGCAGTCGTTCCATTGTCATACTTTTTGACAACATCTCTCATTTCAATGATTGACATATGAGTTCCTTTCTTTCTTAGCTAATTCGCCACTTGAGATAGGCATCGATGAAACCATCAAGGTCTCCATCCATAACCTTATCTACTTGGGAAACTTCAAAGCTTGTACGGTGATCTTTTACCATAGTATAAGGTGTGAAGACATAAGAACGAATCTGACTTCCCCATGTAATTTCTTTTTTCTCACCTTTGAGGGAATCAACTTCCGCAGCTTTCTTTTCTTGCTCCATCTGATAGAGTTTAGCCTGCAACATCTTCATGGCACGATCTCTATTTCCATACTGGGTACGATCGACCGTTGATTGGACGACAGTTCCTGTAGGAATGTGTGTCAAACGCACACCTGTTGAAACTTTATTTACGTTTTGTCCACCAGCACCACCTGAACGGAAGGTATCCATTTTGATATCATCTTCACGAATCTCCACTTCGATAGTATCATCCAGTTCAGGCATAACCTCTACGGATGTAAATGAAGTATGGCGACGTTTGGCAGAGTCAAATGGTGAAATACGAACCAAACGGTGAACACCCATTTCTGATTTAAGTAGGCCATAAGCATTCGGTCCTTCAAAAGACAAGGTCACAGACTTGATACCTGCTTCATCACCTGCCTGGTAATCCAAAACTTCTACTTTAAAGCCTTTGGCATTTCCATAACGGGTGTACATGCGGAGCAACATATCACCCCAGTCCTGAGCCTCAGTACCACCAGATCCTGGATGAATTTCCAAGATGGCATTATTATGGTCATAAGGTTCTGACAAGAGAAGGGTCATCTCGTAGTTGGCCATCATCTTATCCAACTCGGTTAGCTGCTCGACCAGTTCATCATGGACTGACTCGTCTTCTGCTAAGAAGTCCAATAAAATCTCAACTTCATCCTGCAACTCTTCCATTTTACGGAAGGTATTGTAGGTATTTTTTAATTCATTTAATTCTTGCGACGTTTTTTGGGCCGCGATATTATCGTTCCAAAAATCAGGTTCTGTCATCTTGTTTTCCAAGATGGCAATCTCTTCCTCTAAGCCTTCGAGGTCAAAGAGACCCCCTGAAAGAAGCTAATTTTTCACGATTTGCGTCAATTTTTTGACGAATTTCTGAAATGTCCATAGATACTCCTTTTCATATCGTTTTATTATACCATAATCTCTCATTTCTTTCCATATTTTGCTTTTCACCGCTTTTGATGGCAAAAGAAAAGAGGCTCTAAAGCCTCTTGTTTAAAGGACTTTAGCAGAGGTATGAGTGATCTCCTCCACTTGAATTCCTTCTTTTTCAAACTTATCCTTTAATGCAGTCAAATCGATTTTTCCATCAATTTGAACTTCGATGACGACCTTGCCATCCTTACGTGGAATGTTTACAGTATGGGAAATATTTAAATCCTCTTCTACAATTAAAGCTACAATTTTCCCCAGTACACCGACTTCATTTTCTGTGATAAAACGAACACGAATTCCCTCTTCTCCGTATCCGGCAATTTCCAAGAATGCCCGAAAGACATCGCGATCTGTAATTACGCCATAAACTTGATGGTTGTCTACGACTGGTAATATCCCAATTTTATTTTTCAGCATCAGATAGGTCGCATCTTCTAGACTAGCATATCCAGAAACAGTCACGACATCTCGAATCATCACATCTTTTACTTTGGTTTTATTCAAAAGATAATTCATCTCATAGATAGAGAGACTTGTTGCTTTAGATGGGCTGGCTTCCGCGATGGTTCCTTCTGTTACCAATCCGACTAATTGATCGTTTTCGATAACAGGTAAACGGTGCAAGCCTTGCTCGCGCATCAAATCTGCTGCGTGTGCTACAGTCGTATCTGGACTGATATAAACTACCTTACGGGTCATGAAATCTTTAACTGCCATGAGACTTCTCCTTCTATATTGCTACTTTTATTATACACTTTCTTAGAAAATCTATCAAACGCTTTCATCTCTTTTTCAAGATTTTGAATAATCTGAGAAGTTTGCATAAAATGCCAGTGTAAGTTAAAAGGGAACCGAAGTTCCCTCTCTTCTTAAATCGTAACAGTGTCTCGATCTTTTATCATATAACGTTTCAATGGGCTAAGACTAGCTAGCCAGTATAGTAGACCACCAAATAGCGCAGTAAAACCACTACCCGTTGTGATTAAAAAGATTGGACTTTGAATTTGTGCAGTTACAGGGTTGTAAACAAATAGTACCGCTACCAATAAGGAGATAAATACGCAAGACAAGCCAACTAAGTTAAATCCTTTGGTAAACTCGTAGGCGTCATGCCCTTCAAGGAAATAGGCTGACCGCAAGTCGAGTTTTCGTTTTCTTAAGATAAAATAGTCAACAACAATCATACCAATAATTGGCCCCTGAATATAGGCTGCTAGGGAGATGAAGGATCCGAAATACTCTTCTACTCCTCCCCAGATAGTGAGTAGACTCACGTAGACCATGGCAATCCAAACCATTAGTTTATAGCTTACTTTGGGCATTCCACTTTTGACAATCATACAGTTCACGTATGATCCTGTCCCCTGGGTTCCAATATTGGCAAAGGCTACTAGTAGTAGACTTAAGAGAGCAAAGGCAGGTGTGCTTAGAGTTGATAGCATGGTTGTTGGATCACTTTCATAAACACCTGTTTTAACAAACATGGCCAAAGCCATCACTCCACCTGTCGCAACGAAGAAGGGCGCAACAACTCCGTATGATAAGGCTGTAGCCCAATAGCCACTACGTTCTGATTTTGCCAAACGCGGTAAAACCAATGCTTGTGTAGACCAAGAGAAGGCAAAGGCTACATTTCCTTCTCCAGAAAGCATGAAGCGTTCTAATGGCGTCAAATCTCCTTGAGTGGCTGGTTGAATGTTCATAATGTCAGTGATAGGCACAGCTACAAAACAGATTCCAACAATAATCAGACCAACAATCAACAGGGCGATAACCAAGAAGCGATTGGTCCATTTGATCACCTCTGGACCCCCTAGAGCAATGAGAGTTCCAAGAAGAACACAGAGTGTACCAAGAATAGGCGCCCATACTCCCTTGTCTAAACCAAGTCCAAAATTGTTTGCCAAATGAATCATGGAACTGGCAAAAAGATTAGCTGCAACGGCGTACCAGCCAAAGTTAGCCAAGCTAATAATAGTTGATAGC
The DNA here is from genome assembly GCF_000287715.1 of Streptococcus oralis SK304. GTDB lineage: Bacteria > Bacillota > Bacilli > Lactobacillales > Streptococcaceae > Streptococcus > Streptococcus oralis_Y. The sequence continues at coordinate 31,183 of NZ_ALJN01000006.1, forward strand.
AAGGCCACCCCTTTTCTACCTAGAACGGCTCTCAACCAAATCCACAAATCAATTCCATATTTAACAGCAAACAAGATTGGGAGACATTCGATAAAAACCCAGATAATGTTGAAACTAAAAATATTAATCAACATTTGATTAAAGGTCAAATATTGAGCTACATAAGCCCCTTGGGTATAACACCAAGTAGCAATGGCAAAACCACTTGTCGATAGAAAAAGATCCCAAAAAGAATACTGACGATCCTTATTGGTCATGGGAACAATTCCTGTTATGGTTTCTTGTTGGATATAGTCATTCATTTTAGACATATTATTGAATTCCTCCCGTCATTGCTAAGATAATCAAAATAAGGTTGATTAGGACTATGGAGATGATTAAAATGAAATCACTTTTTAGGAAGGGTTGAACAAACTCGTAGTTTGGAGACTCCATTTCTTCCAATCTTCTCTTTGTTTCAGTTGCTACTAATTCTTCAATTTCGGATGTCGTTTTCATCTCAGTTTTCCTCCAAATACAAATCAAGGGCCAGTTGTCCATATTGTTTGGTATAGCGATACCAGATGTAAAGAAATTCACCAACTGGTTTTCCGACACTCTCCTGGAACAAAGCCCATAAGAACCAATAATATGAGGTCACTGCGACATAAGCTAAGTAGTGACGTTTGGTTTTCTTATCTGGTACTTCTTGTAGATACAATTCCAGTACTTTTTCAGCATCCTCTACGGAATAATTGGAACAAGCGATAAAGGTTCCTAAATCTCCTGCTGGCTCTCCCATTCCAGAATATTCCCAATCAATCAAACTCATTTCGCCTGCTTCATTTAACAAAAAATTAGGACTATAGGAATCTCCATGACAAAGAACAATCTGTTTGGGATCCTTCTGTAAATAATTTTTGAGAATTGAAACAGTTTGATCCAATTCCTCGAGACCATCAAACTCGAATCGATTTCTAGCCTTTAATTTTTCTCTAAAATCATCAATTCCTTCAAATTGGTCAAAGGAATGTCCCGTTTTTTCTCCAGATTGGTGTAACCGTCTCAAGAGATCCATTGCTTGTGCCACATCATCCCAATTTTCATAATCAAGTTGCTTAGCATTAGGGATAAATTCTGAAATTTTCCAGCCCTCATCCTTGTTCATGGCAACAAAGGTACGGTCAATCTTCAATTTTGCAGCAATTTCCATGGAAGCTGCCTCGCTAGCACGATCGATATAATTCTCCGTTCCTCTACCTGGATGACGGTAAACATATTTCCTCCCTAGGCAGTCAAATGAAAATGATGTGTTGGTTAATCCATCTTTTAGTGGTTTGATATTGACAATATCTGAAGCCACACACTTTAATGTCTTACAGATATTATCAATAATGGCCGAATCTGCATTTACCAAATAACGTTCATCAAATTGACGGAGTTCATCTAGTGAATCAAATTCTTTAACAATATCCGCTGAATAGTGACGAGCTTCTAAAAGGAGTTCCTTGACATGGCGACTATAGTAATCCTCCCAAAGCTGTTCACGATAAGGTTCGTGCTTAAACTCGGTTTCTAAAATTTCCTTGAATTTCTCGCTAAATGCACGGTCGAAATAAACGTGCCCCACCATGGCCCAAGTATTTTCCCCACCAATCTGAATATCAATGATCGTGTGATTCGAATCTTTTATAGCACAATATTCGTCCGTTTGACCTTCTGCAAATATGGTCGAGTAGTAACCTCTATAAATATATTGCTCAAACGGATTTTCCACAAAATAATTATCCGATGAACAAATATAAGTGTTGGAAAGTTGATCTTTAACCAACATAAGAGACGAACAGTTATTGTATTTGTAGTAATCATTATTCACTACAATTTTTACACCAAACTTCTCTGCAAGATAGAACATTTTTTCTTGAAGATAGCCTACGATAACGATTATGTCTTCTATTCCTGCTTCTTGCAGTTGTCTGATTTCCCTCTCTATCAAGCGTTCCCCCTTAACTTGAAGCAATCCTTTAGGAATTTCATAAGACAAAGGAGCAAAACGGCTACTCATGCCAGCAGCCATTATAATAGCATTTTCTACTCGATAGGGTTCTAAAACTTTCTGGCCTAGTTCTGTTAAGTGAAGCTCCTCATCAATCCACTTCTCTTCTTTCAGTTTTTTCAACAATGTGTTAATTGTTCCTAAAGATAGGTCTAACTCTCCAGCTAACTGTCTCTGAGTAAATGTATTTTCTTTATGTGTCAACATAAAACGCAAAAGTTTAAATTGTTTTTCTGTTACCATCTCTCAGTCCTCCTGTTCAATTTCCACTTACCCATATTATAATATGAACAAAAAGGACTGTCAATTCAAACACGAAATCATCTAGTTAAAATTAAGGCACCATTTCATTTATTTCCAAAATCCAACTATAAACGAAAAAGCTCCTAAGTTGGAGCTCCAGAACATTTTATCATCTGATGATTAGGAAAGTAAGCCCCTGTTATAGGATGATTGTTTGGCCATCTTCATCTAACGATTGAAATGCCCCCGGGTCTATAGGGAAATTGCTTTCGCAACTCTCATCCACAACCTAAACTAGTCTCCCAGACTAAAGGAGAATAGCTGCACAATTCTTATCCGCCGACTAAAAAGGTCCCCCGGTCTATAGAGGGATTGCGTGCGCAATCTCCATCCGCAACCTAAACTAGTCTCCCAGACTAGAGGAGAATTGCTTGCGCAATTTTTATCCGCCGACTAAAAAGGTCCCCCGGACCTTTTTAGCCACCTAGATATGCTTTTCTGACTTCTTCTGATGAGGCGAGGTCTTTTCCTGTTCCTGATAGGACAATCTTGCCTGTTTCAAGTACATAACCACGGTCAGAGATAGCAAGAGCCTTGTTAGCGTTCTGTTCAATTAGGAGAACTGTCGTTCCTTGCTTCTGAATATCTTGAATGATATCAAAAATTTCTTGGATAAAGATAGGAGCAAGTCCCATTGACGGCTCATCCAAGAGGAGAAGCTTAGGTGTAGACATGAGAGCGCGTCCCATAGCCAGCATCTGCTGTTCACCACCTGAAAGAGTTGCCGCATCTTGGTTTTTGCGTTCTTCCAGACGAGGGAAACGTGAAAAGACTTTTTTCAAGTTGGCTTGATTTTCTTCACGATTTTTCTTCAAGAAAGCTCCCATTTCCAAGTTTTCCATAACAGTCAAACCTGGGAAAACATGGCGTCCCTCAGGAACTTGTGAAAGGCCACCTGCCACGATTTTTTGCGCTGGCAACTTTTGAATTTCTTTTCCCAAAAACTGAATTTTACCAGCACTTGGGCGAACCAAACCTGAAAGGGTACGAAGAATGGTTGTTTTACCAGCACCATTGGCACCGATAAGGGAAACAACTTCTCCTTCATTAACCTCGAAACTCACATCACGAACTGCTTGGATCATACCATAATGTACAGAGAGGTTTTCAACTTTTAACATAGGCATTAGGCTTCACCTCCTAGATAAGCTTCGATAACACGTTTATTCGTCTTAATTTCGTCAGGAGTTCCCTGAGCAATCAAGCGACCATATTCAAGAACATAGATACGCTCAGTGACTTCCATAACCAAATTCATGTCATGTTCGATAAGCATGATGGTAATTTTAAATTCATCTTTGATACGACGGATCAGTTCTGTCAATTCAGCTGTTTCTTGAGGATTCATCCCAGCTGCCGGTTCATCCAAAAAGAGGATTTTAGGTTCAGTTGCCAGAGCACGAACGATTTCTAATCGACGTTGTTGACCATAGGCCAGATTCTTGGCAAGAGTATCTGCATCACTATCCAAATCAAAAATCTTTAGCAAGTCCAAAGCTTTGCTTTTTAATTCTTCCTCATTCTTATAAAAAGCTGGTAGACGTAGAAAGCTCGCAAGGACATGCTGTTTATGATGATTGCTAAATGCAATCAAAACATTTTCCAAAACTGTCAAGTCCTTGAACAAACGAATATTTTGGAAGGTACGACTGAGACCAAGTGAGGCAATCTTGTAGGGAGTTTTCCCATTTAGGAGGTGACCATCTAGTGTCACAGTACCTTCGCTTGGTTCATAAACACCGGTCAAGAGATTGAAAAGGGTTGTCTTACCAGCCCCGTTTGGTCCAATCAGACCAACCAATTCTCCCTCGTTCAATTCAAGAGTGACATCTCCAACAGCTGTTAGACCGCCAAAATGTTTGGTTAACTGTTTAACTTCAAGTAATGCCATTAGTTTTGTCCCTCCTTCTTAGATTTTTTAAAGAAACGTGATAGACTTAATTCCCATGTCCCAAGAAGTCCACCTGGTCTGAAAATCATGACCAATACAAGAGCCAAGGCATAGATAATCATACGTACGCTAGCAACATCTTGAAGGAGCATATTTAAAATTCCTAAAACAATCGCTGAAACGATGGTACCAGTAATCGATCCAAGTCCACCAAATACAACGATAATCAACACATTGATGGAATTAATAAAGGTGTAATCTTTTGGGACAACAGATCCGATAAATCCAGCCTGAAGTGACCCTGCAATACTTGCAGTAATAGCACCAAAGACAAAAGCGATGATCTTGATCTTTGTAGTGTTTACCCCAACAGACTCTGCAGCAATCTCATCCTCACGAACAGATAGAGTAGAGCGTCCGATTGGACTACGTAAGAAGTTGAGAGTTGCAATAGTTGTGATCACCACAAATAGATAAACCATTTGCCAGTTGGTAAAGTTTGGAATACCCAAGATACCAGCGGCACCATTGGTCAAACTGCCACCATTAATGATAAAGATACGGATGATTTCTGAAACACCTAGTGTTGCAACAGCCAGATAGTCCCCCTTCAAGCGTAGAGTTGGAATCCCAACAAGCAAAGCAACTGCACCAGAAATCAAGGCACCCAAGACCATTGCTCCAAAGAAGGCACCATAGGTTGGTGATTTTGAACCAATAATCGCTGCTGCATAAGCCCCAATCGCCATAAAACCTGCATGACCGAGTGAAAATTGTCCTGAAAAACCAACGATTAAGTTCAAACCTACTGCAAGGATAATATTAATCCCAATTTGTTCTAAAATTTGAACATGGAATAGATTGAGAACACCAACAGAAACCAGTACGCTAATCAATCCATAACCCGCTAACAGAAGGAATAACCAGAGAATATTTACTTTAAGATTTGTCTTCATTGTTTACACCTTCTCTTTCATATTCTTACCAAGGATACCTGCAGGACGAATAATCAGAATTAAAAGCAAGATCCCATATACGATAGCATCACGGAAATCAGACATACCGAAGGCAGTTGCAAAAGTTTCCAACAAGCCAATCACAAATCCTCCTAGAGCTGCACCAGGAATAATCCCGATACCACCAAGTACGGCTGCAACGAATGATTTCAGACCTGGAGTCACGCCCATCAAAGGTTCAAGAGAGTTGTAGTAAAGGGCAATGAGGACACCTGCCGCACCAGCAAGGGCTGAACCCAAAGCAAAGGTAAAGCTGATTGTACGATTTACATTAATTCCCATCAATTGAGCTGCGTCACTATCAACTGATACCGCACGCATGGCTTTCCCCATTTTTGTTTTTTGGACGATTAATTGCAATAAAACCATCAAGAGTACAGAAACTGCTAAAATCATCAATTGAACATTTGTCAAGCTAATTGGTCCCAAGTCAAAGCGGACTGTTTCAATTGCTTGAGGAAAGGCACGAGTATTGGCACCTACTAGATAAACCATTCCGTATTCCAGTAGGAAAGACACTCCGATGGCAGTAATCAATACGGCAATACGTGTAGAGTGTCGCAAAGGACGGTAAGCAAGAAATTCAATCACAACACCAAGTAGTGCGGTTCCTGCCATTGAAATAATCAAAGCTAAAAAGAAATCCATTTGGAAGGAATTAATCAAAAAGTAACCAATAAAGGCACCTATCATATAAATATCACCGTGGGCGAAGTTGATGAGTTTGATAATTCCATAAACCATGGTATAACCCAAGGCCAAAAGTGCATAAACACTACCCAGGATTAAACCATTCACAAGTTGTTGGAGCATAGCATTCACTCTTTTCTATCGTTATTTTTTAGAAAATTTCATCATTTTCACAAGTTCATAAACACCGAAACAGGGAGTGAGTCAAAGGCTCATTCCCTATTTCAACTACTATTCTAATGTTATGGTTTTACAACTTCTGCTGCTTCTACTTTACCATTGTTCATGGTCATCATGTAAGCAGTTTTCACTGTATTGTGGTCAGCATCAAAGCTCGTTTGACCAGTTACACCATCAAAATCTTTTGTTTTAGCAAGGTTATCCTTGATTTCACCTGAGTTTTTAGCACCTTTTGCAGCATTGGCTACTAGGTAAACTGAGTCATAAGCCAAGGCTGAGAAGGTTGAAGGTTCTTCATTGTATTTAGTACGGTATGCTTCAAGGAAGGCTTTAGCTTTTTCAGAAACATCAACTGTAGTTGAGAATCCTGAGATGAAGTAAATGTTTGATGCTTTTTCAGCTGTTGCTTGTTGAACAAATTCTTCACCGTTAAATCCATCACCACCAACGATTGGTTTATCAATTCCCATACCACGGGCTTGGTTTACGATTTTACCTGCTTCTGTGTAGTAGCCTGGGACAACGATAGCGTCAAACTCTTTCCCTTTCATTTTAGTAAGGGCTGCTTGGAAGTCTGTATCACCTGCTACAAACGTTTCATCTGCTACAATCTCACCCTTGTAGGTTTCACGGAAAGATTTAGCAATACCTTTAGCATAGTCACTAGCATTGTCAGTATAAAGAACAACCTTCTTAGCATTCAATTTGTTTGTCACATAGTTTGAAATAATCTTCCCTTGGAAGCTATCTTGGAATGTTCCGATAAATAGGTAATCTTGACCTTTAGTCAATCCATCTTGAGTAGCACTTGGTGAGATCAATGGCACTCCTGCTTTGGTAGCGTTAGCTACAGCTGCAGCAGTTGCACCAGATGTCGCAGGTCCTACAATAGCTGCCACTTTTGATTGGGTTACAAGGTTCGTTGTAACAGAAGCTGCTTCGGCAGTTTCTGACTTGTTGTCTTTGTCTACAACTTCGATTTGTTTTCCATCGATACCACCTGCTGCATTGATTTCATCAACGGCAAGTTGGGCCCCTTTTTGTTCAGATGTTCCGTAGGCTGCTACGGCACCTGTTTCTTCAAAGTTAAAACCGATTTTGATAGTCTTTTCGTCTACTGGGTTACCAGTTGTATTTGACGCTCCTGACTTGACCTCTCCACAAGCAGCGAGAAGGGCTACGCTAGCAAGAGCCACAAAAGATAGGGCAAATTTTTTCTTCATTTTTAATCTCCTTATAATGTTGTTCCAAAATAGTATGTTAAGAATATACCGAATTATCAGAAAATTGTCAACCTTTTTATTCACTTTTTTAAATGATAACGTTTTCTTCATTTCGATAGAGATTCCCAACAAAAGGAGTTTCTAACTCTTGAATGTGACACCGTCTAATTTTCTTGATATATCTTTCCTTACCTAATCTCTCAACTAAGTCATCTAGCTCCTCAGTTGGAACATAGAGCTGCAAGTAACGATGTTTTTTGGAATGGTAACAGATATCACCGCATTCCTGAAGTTTTTTTGCATCCCGATTATAGTAGAGATAGATGATTAATCCAGATCGATTTGTTTTTTCAAACATGAGGAATCCTCTTTCTAAGAAATCTTCCCCTATTATACCAAAAAAAGCAAACCCCGTCGAGTTTGCTTTTTAGGTTGGTTAGCTCAAAGAGTTGTTGGCCATGATTTCATCAATAAAACCATACTCAAGTGTTTCTTGGGCACTCATCCAGTAATCACGTTCTGCGTCTACATGAATTTGCTCAACTGTTTTACCAGAGTTATCTGCAAGAATTTGCTCCAAAGTCTTACGAGTTTTAAGTAAGTGCTCTGCAGCGATTGCCATATCTGTCTGTTGGGTACCACCACCTGTACCACCCATTGGTTGGTGAATCATGTACTCTGCATTTGGAAGCATGAAACGTTTGCCTTTTGCGCCACTTGATGCAATGACAGTCCCCATGGATGCAGCCATCCCCATAACGATTGTTTGGACATCTGCCTTGATAAAGTTCATGGTATCAACGATTGCCAAACCAGCTGAAACAGAGCCCCCAGGTGTATTGACATAAAGGTAAATATCTTTTGTACTGTCTTGGGCATCCAAGAAGAGCAATTGGGCAATAACGGAGTTGGCCATGTTGTCTTCAACTGGTCCAGTCAACATGATGATACGATCTTTTAGTAGACGTGAGTAAATATCATATGAACGTTCTCCACGGCTTGTTTGTTCAATAACTACAGGAATCATTCATTTCTCCTTTTAATGTTGAATTTTCTTAGTCTTACGACTCAATACAGAACTATTATATCTTTTTGGTCAAAAAAGGTCAAATTTTTGCTCTATTCTCTAAACAGAAACAAAAACTCAACCTCCTTTCAAGTTAAAAACGAACTTCTAGTTTCAATATTTACTTTGGGATTTTATTTAGTACCGAACAAGCGGTCTCCAGCATCTCCAAGACCTGGAACGATATAACCGTGTTCGTTCAAGCGTTCATCCAAGGCTGCTGTAAAGATCTCTACATCTGGGTGTGCTTCTTGAAGAGCTTTCACTCCTTCTGGAGCAGATACTAGGCAAACAAACTTGATATTTGAAGCGCCACGTTTTTTAAGCGAATCTACAGCCAAGATAGCTGAGCCACCTGTTGCCAACATTGGATCAACGACAAAGATTTGTCGTTGGTCAATATCCTCAGGCAATTTCACCAAGTATTCAACTGGTTGAAGGGTTTCTTCATCACGGTACATACCGATGTGACCAACTTTGGCTGCTGGAACCAAGCTCAAGAGCCCATCTACCATCCCGATACCTGCGCGCAAGATTGGGACAATCGCCAATTTTTTACCAGCCAATTGTTTTTGAACGGTCTTTGTGATAGGTGTTTCGATTTCAACGTCTTCAAGTGGAAGATCACGAAGTACTTCATATCCCATCAACATTGCGATCTCATCTACTAGCTCACGGAAAGCTTTTGTGGAAGTGTCTGTACGACGCAAGATAGACAATTTGTGCTGAATGAGTGGATGATTAATGACTTCAATTTTTCCCATTTTCTGAGTTCCTTCTTTCAATTTATTCTTCTTATTATATCAAAAAACGGTTTAAAAAGCTTTCTAAACCATTTATTTTAATTAATTTTTAAATCAAATCTGCCTCTTGAAGAGCTGTCTGAACAGTCTCTAATGGTAAATGGGTCAACTCGGTGCCTTTTTCGTGATAAAGGTATTTGGCATAGTCGTCCATACGATACTGATTGATATAAACCACACGTTTGCAGCCGACTTGTAGCAGTTGTTTGGTGCAGTTCAGACAAGGGAAATGGGTCACATAGGCTGTAAATCCTCTGGGAACCCCACGTTCGGCTCCCTGTAAGATGGCATTGACCTCAGCATGAAGAGTTCGGACACAGTGTCCTTCAATGACCAGACATTCGTGGTCAATACAGTGCTCCGTTCCTGATACAGAACCATTGTAACCTGTTGAAATGACCTTATTATCCTTGACTAGGACAGCTCCTACTTTGGCGCGTTTACAAGTAGAACGATTGGCAATCAGTAAGGCCTGGGCTGCAAAGTACTCATCCCAAGCCAGTCTTTTTTCTGTCATAAGTCTTCTCCTTTTCCTCTATTTTTTGAAAAATGGCAAGCGTAAATCAGCAATCTTTTCAGCTGGAACCTTCATACCATCCTTGATCCATTTGAGCAGAACCGATACGATGGCAGAACTCCAAAAGGAATGAAGGTAGCTGCTGACACCTTTTGATTTTCCGTGGTATTTTTCCAGAAATTCCTGCATGGCTTGGACAAAAATCTTTTCCAAGTGGTAGTCCAAAGCAAGTTGGATAACCTTAGCTTCTTTCTTTGCTGCCCGAAAAAGATGAACCCAGACCAGATAAAGATCCGTTTTGACATCGTAATGGCTGAGCTGTTCCATGATATTGTGAACACTGCGTTTAAAGACGCTTTCCAAAATCTCTTCTTTGGAGTCATAATTTCGATAGAAGGCAGCACGAGAAACGCCCGCCCGTTTGACCAGCTCTGAAATGCTAATCTTGGCTAAGTCTTTTTTTTCCAGAAGTTGCAAAAGAGCAGTCTCAATCGCTTCTCTGGTCAAGAAATTGGATTCTTGATTTGATTTTCTGAGATTTTCAAGTGATTTTTCAGATATTTTGCGTTCAGACATAACAATTTCTTTCTACTTGTGACAACAGAGAGGTGGTACTTTTGTTTCAAGGGCTTTCATGATATAATTGTAAAAAAAGACAGAACCTTTGTCAATGTATAAGTGACAAAGATGGAGAATTTCTATGACTTGGAAGATTGTAGCTGACTCTGGTTGTGATTATCGTCAACTGGCAACTCCTGCTATTGATACCGAATTTGTGAGTGTTCCTTTAACCATTCAAGTAGCTGATCAGGTCTTTATCGATGATGCCAATCTTGACATTGACCACATGATGGAAACCATGTATGCGACTTCTGAGGCTTCAAAATCAGCCTGTCCTAGCCCTGATGATTACCTGCGTGCATTCGAAGGTGCGAAGCATATCTTTGTCGTTACTATTACTGGTACTCTTTCAGGTAGCCATAATAGTGCTCAACTTGCTAAGAATATCTACCTTGAAGAACACCCTGACACTCAGATTCATGTGATTGATAGTTTATCTGCTGGTGGGGAAGTTGACCTAATTGTAGAAAAAATCAATGACTTGATTGATCAAGGACTTTCTTTTGAGGAAATTGTTGAAGCTATTACAGCCTACCAAGAAAAAACCAAGTTGCTCTTTGTCCTCGCTAAGGTCGATAACTTGGTAAAAAATGGCCGTTTGAGTAAGCTGATCGGTACAGTCGTTGGCCTTCTCAACATCCGTATGGTCGGGGAAGCAAGTGAAACTGGAACCCTAGAACTGCTCCAAAAGGCGCGTGGACCAAAAAAATCCCTTCAAGCAGCCTATGAAGAACTCATCAAGGCTGGCTATACTGGTGGGCGTATCGTCATGGCTCATCGCAGCAATGAAAAATTCTGTCAGCAATTGTCAGACCGCTTGCTGGAAACATTCTCACAAGCTGATATCAATATCATCCCAACATCTGGTCTCTGCAGTTTTTATGCAGAAGATGGCGGTTTGTTGATGGGATATGAAATCAACTAAGATCATTAGCAACAAGAGATGCCAAGCATCTCTTGTTTTTTGTGGTACAATAGAGCTATGAAACATTTTGATACTATTGTCATTGGTGGAGGGCCTGCTGGTATGATGGCTACCATTTCCAGTAGCTTTTATGGTCAGAAAACCCTTCTCATCGAAAAAAATCGAAAACTTGGTAAAAAATTAGCTGGAACGGGCGGTGGTCGCTGCAATGTGACCAATAACGGAAGCTTAGATGACCTACTAGCTGGCATCCCTGGAAATGGCCGCTTTCTATACAGTGTCTTTTCCCAGTTTGATAACCATGATATCATTAACTTTTTCACAGAAAACGGTGTTAAACTAAAGGTTGAAGACCACGGCCGCGTCTTTCCTGCCAGCGACAAATCGCGAACCATTATCGATGCGCTGGAAAAGAAAATCGCTGAGCTAGGCGGACAAGTTGCTACTCAAACGGAGATTGTTTCGGTTAAAAAGATAGACGACCAGTTTGTCCTTAAGTCCGCGGACCAAACCTTCACTTGCGATAAACTCATTGTCACAACTGGTGGAAAATCCTACCCTTCCACTGGTTCAACTGGTTTTGGACACGAGATTGCCCGTCATTTTAAGCACACCATTACCGAGCTTGAGGCTGCTGAAAGTCCTTTATTGACAGATTTTCCACATAAGGCCTTACAAGGGATTTCGCTTGACGATGTGACCTTAAGCTATGGCAAGCATGTCATCACTCATGATCTGCTCTTTACCCACTTTGGTTTATCAGGACCTGCTACCCTACGCATGTCCAGCTTTGTCAAGGGCGGAGAGATTCTCTCACTGGATGTCTTGCCTCAACTTTCTGAGAGTGATTTGTTGGAATTTCTGGAGAATCATCGAGAAAAATCCTTGAGAAATGCTTTGAAAACCTTGTTACCAGAACGTTTAGCTGAATTTTTTGTACAAGGATATCCTGAAAAAGTTAAACAGCTAACTGAAAAAGAACGCGAACAACTGCTCCAGTCTATCAAAGCTCTCAAAATCTCTGTCACAGGCAAAATGTCATTGGCTAAGTCCTTTGTTACCAAAGGTGGTGTTAGTCTCAAGGAAATCAACCCTAAAACCCTTGAAAGTAAGCTGGTACCTGGCCTTCACTTTGCTGGCGAGGTACTGGATATCAATGCCCATACAGGCGGCTTTAACATTACTTCTGCCCTCTGTACCGGATGGGTGGCAGGAAGTCTGCATTATGATTAAAGATCAAAGGTTGTGAAAAATGAACAGAAGAGAAACAGTCGAATTTGTCAACATGTGTATGATTCAAAACGGAGACAAGGTGCTGGTTCAAGACCGAGTGAGTCCTGACTGGCCTGGCATTACCTTCCCAGGAGGTCATGTTGAACGTGGTGAATCCTTTGTCGACGCTGTCATTCGTGAAGTGAAAGAAGAAACTGGTCTGACCATTTCCAAGCCCCAACTCTGTGGCATCAAGGACTGGTACGACGACGAGGATTACCGTCATGTCGTTCTATTTTACAAGACCGAACACTTTACTGGTGAGCCCCAATCTTCAGACGAAGGAAAGGTTTGGTGGGAAAATTTTGAAAATCTCTCACAACTAAAACTTGCAACAAATGATATGTCAGATATGCTTCGTGTATTTGTAGAGGAGGATCTCAGTGAGTTCTTCTACTATAAAAACGGCGAAAACTGGCTTTATGATTTGAAGTAAAAAATAGGCTAGGAAATTCCTAGCCTATTTATTCTGCATTTGTCTGAACGTAAGCTGCAATGGCATCTGATGTGTACTGGGCTGTCCCAGGTCCAAATTTATCAATGTTTTCCTTGAACTCTGGGTTATAGACGTATCCTTTACCGATATGTCCGAAGACTTCAATAGAGCAGTCAAATCCATAAGTGCGAATGGCTTGCAAGAGCTTAGCTGCTTGCTCTTGGTTTTCGGCTGCTGTTGCAGGTAAACCAGCTTGAAGATTTTGTGCCAAAGTTTGAAAGACTTGGTTAAAGGCGGCCGTAGACTCATCTTCGCGGCCTTTTTGGCGCTCGAGGGCTTGATCCATGACTTCTTGTCCATACTTCTCTACCGCTTCTTGGTGGTATTTTTGATTGTCTTGATAACTAAATCCAGTGAATTTTTCCTCAATGGTCATTTTTCTTTCTCCTTTTTGTTCTTGAATGGTTTTTTGCAAGGTGGAAATCAAGGTATCCAGATGTTGCCTTTCTTGGGTCAAATAGTCCAACTGCCTAGTCAAATGGGGCAATAAATCTTTCCTTTCTTCCTTTAATAGCTCTGCTATTTTTTCTAAAGAAAAGCCTAGATATTTGTAGTAAAGAATGACCTGAAGGCGTTCCAAATCCTCTTGACTATATGTTCGATAGCCGTTTTCCGACTTTAAGGGGACCAAGAGTCCTATCTTGTCATAGTGGTGCAGGGTCTTGACAGAGACACCTGAAAGCTGCGCAGCTTCTTTGATATGGTACATGATTTCCTCCTTACATAGATAGTATAAACCTTCCCCCTAGGTCAGAGTCAAGTGTTTTTGCGAAACATTTTTAACTTTTTGAGAAAGGTGTGAAAACTTGAAAATGGTTTTCTTGACAGACCTTATAAAACATGATAGGATAGTCAAGTCTATCAATCAAACAGAAGGCTCATAAAGTGCCATTGAGAGAAGGCTATTTGACAACTCAAGTAGCCTTTTCTTATTTTAAAAAACGAAATTGGAGTTTCAACTATGTCAGAAAAATCGCAATGGGGTTCGAAACTTGGCTTTATCCTAGCATCTGCTGGTTCAGCCATCGGGCTTGGTGCCGTTTGGAAGTTTCCTTACATGACTGCTGCTAATGGCGGTGGAGGCTTTTTACTGGTCTTTCTCATTTCTACCATTTTAATCGGTTTCCCGCTCTTGCTGGCTGAGTTTGCCCTTGGCCGTAGCGCTGGCGTTTCCGCTATCAAAACCTTTGGAAAACTGGGCAAGAATAACAAGTACAACTTTATCGGTTGGATTGGTGCCTTTGCCCTCTTCATCCTTCTCTCTTTCTATAGTGTTATTGGGGGTTGGATTTTAGTCTATCTAGGCATTGAGTTTGGGAAATTGTTCCAGCTTGGCGGAACGGATGATTATGCTCAGTTATTCACTTCAATCATTTCAAATCCAGCCATTGCTCTAGGGGCTCAAGCTTCCTTTATCTTGTTGAATATCTTTATTGTATCACGTGGGGTTCAAAAAGGGATTGAAAGAGCTTCGAAAGTCATGATGCCCTTGCTCTTTATCATCTTTGTTGTTATCATCGGTCGCTCTCTCAGCTTGCCAAATGCTATGGAAGGGGTTCTTTACTTCCTAAAACCAGACTTTTCAAAACTAACCAGTGCTGGGCTCCTCTATGCTCTGGGTCAATCTTTCTTTGCTCTCTCACTAGGGGTTACAGCCATGCTGACCTATGCTTCCTACTTGGACAAGAAAACCAATCTGGTCCAGTCAGGGATTTCCATCGTAGCCATGAACATCTCGGTTTCCATCATGGCGGGACTAGCCATTTTCCCAGCCATGTCAGCTTTCAATATCCAGTCGGAAGGGGGACCAAGCCTGCTCTTTATCGTCTTGCCTCAACTCTTTGACAAGATGCCTTTTGGAACTATTTTCTACATTCTTTTCCTCTTGCTCTTCCTCTTTGCGACGGTTACTTCTTCTGTCGTGATGCTGGAAATCAATGTGGGCAATATCACCAACCAGGACAACCGCAAGCGTGCTAAATGGAGTGCTATTTTAGGAATCTTGACCTTTATCTTTGGAATTCCTTCAGCCCTTTCTTACGGTATTATGGCGGATGTTCACATCTTTGGGAAGACCTTCTTTGACGCTATGGACTTCTTGGTTTCCAATCTCCTCATGCCATTTGGAGCCCTCTGTCTGTCACTTTTTACTGGCTATATCTTTAAAAAGGCCCTTGCCATGGAGGAACTGCATCTTGATGAAAGAGCATGGAAACAAGGACTTTTCCAAGTCTGGCTCTTCCTTCTTCGTTTCATCATTCCAATCATCATCATCGTGGTCTTTATCGCCCAATTTATGTAATCAAAAAGGACTTGAGTAGTGATACTCTTCGAAAATCTCTTCAAACCACGTCAACGCCGCCTTGCCGTACTCAAGTACAGCCTGCGGCTAGTTTCCTAGTTTGCTCTTTGATTTTCATTGAGTATGAACTCAGGCCCTTTCTTTTTTTATGGATGGCTCACAATCAATTCCAAACCTTGCCCTTCCAAGGTCCAAGCTTCAACATCACTTGGTAGGATAAAGTGGCTACCTTTTTGGATTGGATAGTTTTTCCCGTCAACTGTTAACTGACCTTCCCCATCCAAGACACTCAATAAGCTGTAGTCAGCTGTCTTTTCGAAGTCAACTTTTCCAGTAATTTCCCACTTGTAAACTGCGAAGAAATCATTGGACACAAGGAGAGTGGAACGTAGATCATCTGCTTTGACAGTGGCAGGTCGGCTATTTGCGGGTTCACCAATGTTCAAGACATCGATGGATTTTTCAAGGTGAAGTTCACGCAAGTTGCCCTTGTCATCCTTGCGGTCAAAGTCATAGACGCGATAGGTGGTATCGCTAGACTGCTGGGTTTCAAGAATCAAGATACCTGCTCCAATAGCGTGCATGGTTCCGCTTGGTACATAGAAGAAATCACCAGCCTTGACAGGGACTTTTGTTAATAAACCATCCCAGTCTTTAGCTTCGATTTGCTGACGGAGTTCGTCTTTTGACTTGGCATTGTGACCATAGATAATCTCTGAACCTTCATCTGCTGCGATGATGTACCAGCACTCTGTTTTTCCGAGCTCGCCTTCATGTTCTAATCCATAGGCATCGTCTGGGTGAACTTGGACGCTGAGCCAGTCATTGGCATCAAGAATTTTGGTCAACAGTGGAAATACAGGCTCTGGACGGTTGCCAAACAATTCACGGTGCTCCGCATACAAAGTAGCGAGGTCTGTTCCCTCAAAGCGACCATTAGCGACCTTTGAAACCCCATTTGGGTGAGCTGAGATAGCCCAGTATTCCCCGATTTTTTCACTTGGAATGTCGTAGCCAAACTCATCACGTAGCTTGGTTCCTCCCCAGATTTTTTCTTGCATAACTGATTGTAAAAATAATGGTTCTGACATGTCTATCTCCTGTCTGATTTTTCTCCCCTCATTATAGCAAAAAGCTCGATTTAATTGAACTCTTTTTCACATCTTATAAAGTAGGGAGAAGATTTTATAAAAATAGTAACGAAATAATCTTTTACTTTATGGAGGAACCTCTAAAGCAGCACTCAGAAAGCTCGCTGTCAACGGCTATTCTCCTCAGCTCTCATTAGACTTTCTTTACTTGAGAATCTATTTTTATGTACAAAAAAAGACTGAGACCAGTCTTCTTTTTAAATTAATGCCGTAATAGCTGTTACCAGACCAAAAACGATACCTGGAGCATTGGCAGCCGCAAGTGGAATATCTCTTTCCTTTTTGAAAAGACCGTAGTAAACCCAGAGACTACAGTTGATGGCTGCAACCAAGGGCTGGATAAAGTTCCCTTTTTGACCAGCTAGGTTGTTAATAATTTGTGGGAAGTAAGACACGTACATCATAACGGACATGAAGGTCGCTACCCAACCCAAAATTTTCATTTGTTTTTCAGACATTTTCAAAACCTCTTTCATTTTTATGAATCATATTTTATAATCTTTCTTCAAAACAATCAAGACTTTGAAGCTTTTGTTATGAAGATGTAAACTATCACAATCTTGTGATAAGAAAAAGACCGGATTTCTCCGATCTTTCAATAGTTCCTATTCTCACATTCTGTTTTAAGAATGATTAAGGTTAACTTCAAATGACTAATCGCCCTATTTCATACGATAAAAATCAATCACTAGGCCAGCAGGGCCTTTTACAAGCAAGGATTCTGTTCCCCAATCAGTTACAGCTGGACCGTGTAAAATCTCGGCACCAAGCTCTTTCAATCGTTGGTAATTCTGGTCTACATCCTCAACCTCGATGTGAAGAATGATTCCTGACTGAAAATTGTCCAAAGGAATCAGGTGATTTTGTGATAACATGAGACAATGACTGCCAATCGTAAACTGAGCAAAAGCATCATCAGCATAATCAGCCTTTTTATCCAAAAGACGCTCCAAGTCAGCACAGACTTGGGGAACATTTGAAACGATAATATCTAATTGATTTAAATTCATTGATTATCCTCCAGAAAAAGACCGGATTGCTCCGATCTTTTCAAGTTCCACTCTATGAAAATCAAAGAATAAAGTCTACAAATTTAAAATTTGATTTTCGACGAGAGGAATTATTTGATTGCGCGTGATTGCAATCCTTCTTCTTCCAAGAAGAGGCGGAATGGTACGAGTTCTTCTGCTTCGTATTTTTCCTTGAAGGCTTTGATTGCTTCTTCTGAGTGAAGTTTTGGATCGAGTTCAAGTACTTCTACTGGAAGTGGACGATGTTGAGAGATGCGAGCATCGATCACAACAGTTTTACCTTCTTTGTTCAATTTAACAGCTTCTGCAACAACTGCATCAATATCTTCGATACGGTCAACTGTAAATCCTACAGCACCTTGCGCTTCAGCGATTTTCGCATAGTCAGCATTAGGGAAGTCACAACCAAACAAGTGTTTGTTTGTGTCTTCGTATTTGTCCTTGATGAAGGCATATTTACCATTTGAGAAGACAACGTTGATAACTGGAAGGTCGTATTGAACGTTTGTGATAACGTCTGGGTAGCACATGTTGAATGCACCGTCACCCATGATGTTCCATACTTGGCGATCTGGATTGTCTTTCTTAGCAGCGATACCACCAGGAAGGGCAATACCCATTGTCGCAAAGAGTGGAGATGTACGCCACATGTTCTTAGGTGTCATGTGAAGGTGACGAGTAGATGTTTGAGTAGTGTCACCTACGTCGATTGAGTAGATAGCGTCTTGATCAGCATGTTTGTTGATTGCATTGTAAACTTGATACAATTGCAATTCACCCTCAGTTTTACCTTCGAGTTTGTTCATGTAATCACGCCAGTTTTGGTTGTTCTTAACATTTGCACGCCACCATGGAGTAGATTCTACTGGGTTTACTTTGTCAAGGATAGCTTTAGCTGCTTGACCTGCGTCACCAAGGATTGAAGCGTCAAGGGCATGGCGTTTACCAAGTTTGTAAGGATCGATATCCACTTGGATGAATTTTTCAGTGTTCTTGAAGGCTTCGTATACTTCAGCAAATGGGAAGTTTGAACCAAGGAAAAGAACTGTGTCTGCTTCAAAGACCACTTCGTTGGCTGGTTTCCAACCAACACGGTAAGCAGAACCTGTCAAACCTTCATAGTTCCACTCAAAGGCTTCAAAGTTTTTACCAGTTGTGATGATTGGTGCTTTGATTTTACGTGACAATTCAGTAATCACTTCACCTGCTTTAACACCACCGTAACCAGCGTAGATAACTGGACGTTCAGCGTTGTTCAAGATTTCAACCGCTTTGTCGATTTCAACTTCGTTCAAGGCAGGAGCGATGAATGAACGCTCGTATGAACCTGAACCGTAGTATGAGTTTTCGTCGATTTCTTGGAAACCGAAGTTTACTGGGATTTCAACAACAGCTGGACCTTTTTTAGAAACTGCAGCACGGCAAGCTTCGTCGATTACTTTTGGCAATTGCTCAGCGTAAGCTACACGTTTGTTGTAAACAGCGATACCGTTGTACATTGGGTTTTGGTTCAATTCTTGGAAAGCATCCATGTTGAGTTCGTTAACTGGACGTGATCCAAGGATAGCAAGGAATGGAGTGTTATCCATAGCTGCATCGTAAACACCGTTAATCAAGTGAGTCGCACCTGGACCACCTGAACCAACTGCAACCCCGATTGAGCCGCCGAATTTAGCTTGCATAACCGCTGCAAGAGCACCTGTTTCTTCGTGGCGAACTTGCAAGAAGCGGATATCTTTGTCTTCAGCCAAAGCATCCATGAGTGAGCTGAGTGTTCCTGATGGGATACCGTAGATAGTGTCTACGCCCCATGTTTTCAATACGTTGAGCATTGCTGCAGATGCAGTAATTTTCCCTTGAGTCATAATGATAACTCTCCTTCAAATATTTTTAAAACTTGATTCATCCGTTTTCATATACTAATTGGAAACGTTTCAGCAAATTTTTACTCTACTACTTTACCACATTTGTTTTGGGTCTCCTAAGAATGTGCTCAGAAGTTTTTATTCTCTATTACAGTACAGTTTGAAAGCGTTTTTCAGAACTGTTTTATAATACTCAATGAAAATTAAAGGCCAAATTAGGAAACTAGCCGCAGGTTGCTCAAAACACTGTTTTGAGGTTGTGGATAGAACTGACGGAGTCAATGTCATATAGCTACGGCAAGGCGACGTTGACGTGGTTTGAAGAGATTTTCGAAGAGTATAAAAAGCGAGCAAGCTCGCTTTTAGTCTATTTTACTAAAGTTTAGCATGAGTGAACTGGTTAATACAGATACAGAACTAAAGGCCATGGCTAGACCAGCCAGTTCTGGATTGAGAACGAGACCAATTCCTGAAAAGACTCCTGCTGCAATCGGAATTCCGATAACATTGTAGATAAAGGCCCAGAAAAGATTGAGCAGAATACGATTAAAGGTCTTCTTACTCATGTCAAAGGCACGTACCACTCCTAAGAGATTATTGGTTGTCAACACCAAATCTGCTGACTCGATGGCGATATCTGTTCCAGCTCCCATAGCAATCCCCACATCCGCCACACTGAGAGCTGGCGCATCATTGATACCATCTCCGACAAAGGCTACTTTACCAGCCTGTTGCAGTTGATGGATTTCATGGGCTTTTTCTTCTGGCAAGACACCCGCAATAACCTCTTCAATGCCGATCTGATCTGCAATGGCACGCGCCACGCCAGCATTATCTCCTGTCAGCATAACTGTTCGGAGACCACGTTTTTTCAGCTGATTGATGGCGAGTTTAGCATTTTCCTTGGGAATATCTTGCAAGGCAAGCAAGCCTTTGATTTCATTGTCAACAGCCAAGTACACAACTGTCTTAGCTTCTTTTTCCAGTTCCTCTAGTTTTTCTTGGTAAGTGCTCGAAATATCCATTCCATCAAGCATTTTGGCATTTCCAAGTAAGACTTGTTTCCCATGGATTTGCCCTGAAACACCTTTTCCATGAACGGCTTGGAAATTCTCTACAGTATGAAGCTCAAGTTCTGCTTCACTCGCTCGCTTGACAATAGCTTGAGCCAATGGGTGTTGAGAGGCTTCTTCTAAAGAGGCAGCTAAGCCAAGTACTTCTGTCTCGTCGCCAATGATATCAGTGACTACTGGTTTTCCTTCCGTCAAAGTTCCTGTCTTATCAAAGACGAGAGTTTTGACTTTCTGGATTTCCTGTAAGACGGTCCCATTTTTGAGGAGAACACCCATCTTGGCACTACGTCCTGTCCCTACCATCAGGGCTGTCGGTGTTGCGAGACCCAGGGCACAAGGGCAGGCGATAATCAGAACTGCTACCCCATAAAGAAGAGAGGCCACAAAGCTAGCCTCAAGCAAGACAAACCAAATCCAAAAAGTTAGAATCGCTAAAATGACAACTGCTGGGACAAAAATTCCTGAAATTTTATCCGTCAAATCCTGAATCGGTGCGCGGCTGGTCTGAGCTTTCTTGACAAAGTCTACAATCTGTGCCAAGACCGTCTCTGAGCCAACTTTTTCTGCCTTAAAAACAAGCGTTCCACTATTATTGATGGTGGAGCCAATGACGGTATCTCCAACTGTTTTGTCTACCGGCAGACTCTCACCTGTTACCATGGATTCGTCAATACTGGACATACCTTCCACTACAACACCATCAACCGCAATCTTTTCACCAGGACGCACTCGAATCAGATCACCTACCTTGACTTGGTCCAAGGGAACTTGAACATAGTTATCATCATGCAAGACTTCTGCTGTTTTAGCTTGCAAGTCCAGTAGTTTCTCCACAGCTTGGGAAGTATTTTTCCGCATTTTTTCCTCAAAAACGGCTCCCAAAAGAACAAAGAAGAGGATAAATCCAGCACTTTCAAAGTAAACAGGAAGCCCAGTAAAGAGGGCAACTAGGCTATAGAGATAGGCCACTAGGGTTCCCAGAGCAACCAAGGTATCCATGTTGGCATTGTGTTTTTTAAAGCTGGCCCAAGCACTCTGGATATATGGGCCACCTGCTACTAGCATGATAGGTGTTGTGGCTAGAAAGGTTCCCCAATGCATGACTTGGTGACTGATAGTCCCTGTCAACATCCCAATCATGAGGAAAACAAGAGGCACAGTAAAGATACTAGTAATCCAAAAACGTTGCAAGAGGGATAGAGATTTTCGAGTCTTCTCAACTACGGTATAGCTTCCCTTTTGCATCTTCATACCACATGAGAATTCATGCTCACCCAACTCTTGAGGTGTAAAACGAATTGTTTTCTCTTCGTCTACGCCGATTGGTTCTAAGATGCCTTCTTCTTCAAAAAGAATTTCCTTGTAACAGTTTGAAGGAGTTGTACGATGAAAGGTAATTTCAGCGGGAATCCCTTTTTGAAGCTGGATATGGGCAGGATGATAGCCTTTTTCAGCTGTGATATGGATTTTTTGAATGCCATTTTCTAGGCTTGCTTTCACAATTTCAGTCATAGTTTCCTCCTACTCTACAATCATCTTGCCGTGCATCATGTTCATACCACAAGAGAAACCAAACTCTCCAGCCTGTTCAGGTGTGATTTCCACTACATACTCTTCCCCCATAGGCAGGTCCGCATGCACACCAAAGTCTGGAAAAACAATTTGATCCAGACAGGGTGAAGGGTCCTTACGGTCAAAAACAATGTGGGCTGGCACTGATTTCTTGAGGATAATCAACTCAGGCGTATAGCCTCCCATGACTTCCACTCGAATCTCTTGATAACCCTTTTTTTGCTGGGCCTTTTGTCCAGATTTTTCAGGCTTTTTGAAAAACCAAAATAGAATAAAAAGGATAAGGGCAATACAAACAATGGTTACAATACTATTTAACATGACATCTCCTTTACATACAATTACATCTTACTTCAGCAACTGGGCTGGCTTTTTTTTCAGAAATCACAGCTTCCAAGTCTGCCAAATCAGCCAAAGTAAAATCACATCCCACAATCAAATCAGCCAGCAAGTTCTTAATTCTACGGGAACAAACCTTGTCTTTGATATCTTGAACAAGCAAGTCTCGACTTTGATCCAAAGTTAAAAGAGCTGAATATACAAAGGACTTGCCCTCTTTTTTCCTAGTCAGGCACTCTTTCTCTACTAAGCGAGCCAAAAGAGTTTGAACAGTGGACTTGGACCAGTTAAACCGCTCTGCCAGAACCCTGATCAAATCGCTACTGGTCTGCTCGCCCTGCATCCAAACAATCTTCATAACCTGCCATTCTGCATCTGAAATCTGCATCAGCATACCTCCAAAATCTACATTTGTCAATTATGACTCTTAGTATACTCTCAAAATCTACATTTGTCAACTATAATTTTTATTATTTTTTCGAAAAATAGAATTCTAATCATGTAACGAGAGATTTGCAGTCAAATTTTACTATATAAACTATAAAAATATGCTATACTGTAGAAAAAAGAAAACAACCACTAGGGGTGCGTAAAGCTGAGATTAACGACTGTTAGATCCCTTTGACTCAATCTAGGTAATGCTAGCTGATGGAAGTGGAAATGATCATGAGGACTACTTGTCTTCTATTGCTTTCCTAAAACAGACTAGCTTGTTCTTAAGAATACAAACTTCAGTTGGTTGGGAGGTTTTAGATGACTTATTTACCCGTTGCTCTAACCATTGCAGGAACTGACCCTAGTGGCGGTGCTGGCATTATGGCTGATTTAAAGTCATTCCAAGCTAGAGATGTCTATGGAATGGCCGTTGTGACCAGCCTTGTCGCTCAAAATACCAGAGGCGTTCAATTAATCGAGCACGTCTCTCCTCAAATGTTGAAAGCTCAATTGGACAGTGTCTTTTCTGATATCCCACCTCAGGCGGTAAAAACTGGGATGTTGGCAACTATTGAAATCATGGAAATCATCCAGCCCTATCTTAAAAAACTGGACTGTCCCTATGTGCTGGACCCTGTTATGGTCGCTACGAGTGGGGACACCCTGATTGATACCCGTGCCAGAGACTACCTAAAAACAAATCTGCTTCCCCTTGCAAGCATTATCACTCCCAATCTTCCTGAAGCAGAAGAGATTGTTGGTTTTTCAATCCATGACCCCGAAGACATGCAGCGCGCGGGTCGCCTGATTTTAAAAGAATTTGGTCCTCAGTCCGTTGTTATCAAAGGTGGCCATCTCGAGGGTGGTGCCAAAGATTTCCTTTTTACCAAGGATGAACAATTTGTCTGGGAAAGTCCAAGAATTCAAACTTGTCACACCCATGGTACTGGATGTACCTTTGCTGCTGTAATTACGGCTGAACTAGCCAAGGGCAGAAGTCTTTACCAGGCAGTTGATAAGGCCAAGGCCTTTATCACAAAAGCTATCCAAGACGCTCCTCAACTCGGACATGGTTCTGGCCCAGTCAATCATACAAGCTTTAAAGATTAAGAAAAACGGCTCTTTGTCAACTGTAGTGGGTTGATGAAAAGTTACAACTTGGAGAGGACTAAATTGGTTCTCTCCTTTTTGATGTTCAAAGCAATGAGAATTCTAGTTTTAAAGTTGTCAAAGTTCCGGAAGCCAAAAGCATTTCGCTTGATGACTTTGATAAGGTTATTGGTAGCCTCTAGTTTTACGTTTGAGTAGGGCAGTTCCAGTGCATTAATGATTTTCTCCTTATCTTTCAAAAAGGTCTTAAAAACAGTTTGAAAAATAGGATTTACATAAGAAATCGTTTCTTCCATCAGTTCAAAGAAATGGTTTGTTTGTTTCTCTTGAAAATGAAACAGTAATAGCTGATAGAGTTCATAGTGGTATCTAAGTTCTTGAGAGTATGAAAGCAGCTTTTCTAGAACCTCTTTATTGGTCAAGTGTGACCGAAAAGTTGGTCGATAAAATCGTTTATCACTGAGTTTACGGCTATCCTGTTGGATGAGTTTCCAGTAACGTTTCAGTGCTTTATATTCGTGCGATCTCCGATCAAACTGATTCATAATTTGTATGCGTACGCGATTCATTGCTCGACTGAGATGCTGGACAATGTGAAAGCGGTCGAGAACGATTTTTGCATTTGGAAAAAGTTTTCTAGCAATATCGTAGTAGGGACTAAACATGTCCATGATAATGACTTTCACACGACTTCTCACCTGTCTAGAATAACGAAGGAAATGATTGCGAATAGTTACTTGAGTCCGCCCATCAAGGATAGCTACGATCTTTCTGGAATCAAAATCATGTGCAATGAAGCTCATCTTACCTTTCTTGAAGCTGTACTCATCCCAAGACATGTGAGTTGGAAGGGAAGATAAATCTATCTTGAATTTAAATTCTTTCAATTTACGAATGACTGTTGAAGTAGAGATGGATAAACTTTCGGCGATAGCTGTCATAGGGATTTTCTCGATTAATTTTTGAGTGATTTTCTGGTTGACGATCGTTGAGATTTGGTGGTTCTTCTTGACTAAGGAAGTCTCTGCGACAGCCATTTTCCCGCATACTTTACAACGAAAACGGCGTTTTCTCAATCGAATGAGAGTCTTGTAGCCCGCACACCCTAGATAGGGAATTTTAGATTCTTTTTGGAAGTCATATTTAGCCATTTGTCCTTGACAGTCGAGACACTTAGGAGCAGGATAATCTAGCTTAGCGATGATTTCTTTATGTGTTTTAGAATCCAGATAATTCAAGATTATAATGTTCTTGTCTTTAATTCCGAGTAAGTTTGTGATAAAATTTAATTGTTCCATAAGATTCTTTCTAATGATGGTTTGGTCACTTTTCATTATAGGTCTTATGGGACTTTTTTTCTACAACAAAATAGGCTCCATAATTCCTATGGTAGTTTTACCCACTACAGAAATTATAGAGCCAGAAAAACTCTCTAGTTCCTACTTTAAGGGAATTAGAGAGTTTTTATACTTCTCTTCAAACTACGTCAGCTTCATCTTGATGTACGTATATTACTGACTTTGTCAGTTTTATCTACAACCTCAAAGCTGAGCTTTGAGCAAGCTGCGGCAAGCTTCCTAGTTTGCTCTTTGATTTTCATTGTTTATTAATTAGAAAATAATATCATCCAGCTTTGTTAAAAAGGCATGCACTTTAGCCTCAATGTCTTCTGCCTGCATCAAATCACGTACAACAGCAACACCAGCTATACCAGTGCCAGTAAGTTGGTCAATATTCTCTGACGTCAGACCTCCGATAGCAACTACTGGAATGGCGGCCCTTTGGCAAATGGTTTTCAAGGTTGAAATCAGGGTGATGGGAGCATTCTCCTTGGTTGTAGTCGGGAAAATGGCTCCTGTCCCCAAGTAATCCGCACCCGATGTTTCTGCTTCGAGAGCTCTTTTAACCGTTTTAGCAGTGACACCGAGGATTTTTTCAGGACCCAAGACTTTGCGGGCAACCGAAACGGGTAGTTCATCGTCGCCAATATGCAAACCTGCAGCATCGACTGCTAGACAGATATCCAATCGATCATCGATTATCAAGGGTACCTGATAGGCATCTGTTATTTCCTTGACTTGTTTTGCCAGTTGATAGTATTGATTGGTGGTGAGATTTTTTTCTCGTAATTGGATGATGGTAACACCTGAACGGCAGGCCGTATCGACTTTTTCAAGAAAACATTCCAAGGAATCTTGGTAGCGATTGGTTACTAGATACAGTTTAAGTGCTTCTCTATTCATAAAAGTCTCCTTTGATGGCATCTAGCCAGTTTTCGTCTCTTTTTAGGAGAGAGAGCTGATTGAGAACTTGGTAACGAAAATCTTCCAGTCCCATTCCTTGAACAACTATTCTCTCAGCAGCGATATTGAGATAAGAGAGCGCTAGGCAAGAAGCTTCAAAAGGAGGCTTTCCTTGGCTGAGAAAAACGGCTGTCAAGGCTCCAACCAAGTCTCCTGTCCCTGTTATCCAGTCCAATTCTGCACAGCCATTTCCCAATATTGCAACCTGATTCTCCGAAACGATAAGGTCCTTGGGGCCAGTGACTAAGAATGACATACCAGGATAAAGCTGACACCAGTCCTTCAAGGCTTGAAGCAGATCCTCAGTTTCTTGATCTTTATGGCTAGCATCAACTCCAACTCCGTGGTGCTTTAAACCAACAAGACTTCGGATTTCTGACATATTTCCTTTAAGGACTGTGGGCTTGTATTCAAAAAGATCTCTGACTAGATCCTTACGAATGGGGGAAGCCGCTACGCCAACCGCATCTACTACCATTGGGAGACAAGCTTGGTTTGCATAAGTAGCTGCCATACGGATTGCTTTCTCCTTCTCAGCTGACAAATGCCCTAAATTAATGAAGAGAGCCTGACTTTGCATAGTAAAATCAAGAACCTCACGAGGGTCATCTGCCATGACTGGTTTGCATCCCAGAGCCAAAATGCCATTGGCCAGCATCTCACAAGAAATCTCATTGGTAATACAGTGAATCAAGGAACTGGTTGCCAGAGGGAAAGGATTTGTCAATTTCTGCATCATTCTATCCTTTCTCCAAAGAAATATCCCTGCACTTTTTTAAAGAATTCCTGCTTGATCAAAAATCGAAAGGCGAGGAAAGCTATGGCTGTACCGATCAAGGTTGCTCCGAAAAATCGAGGGGTGTAGATAAACCAGCTGAGCTTGGCAGCAGATCCCGTAAAGAGAACCATGACAGGATAGGAAACAATAGAACCGATTACCCCTGTTCCCAAGATTTCTCCTAGAGCAGAAAAGTAAAATTTTCGACCGTACTTATAAAAGAGACCTGCAAGGAGGGCTCCAAAAGTAGCTCCAGTGAGGGCCAAGGGCGGAATGCCTTGAGTAGACATACGGATAAAGGCTGTAACAGTAGCCATGACCAAGGCATAAATAGGTCCCATCAAGATTCCTGCAAGAATGTTGACTACACTGGACATCGGTGCCATCCCTTCAATTCGAAAGATGGGTGTAAGAACTACGTCAAGGGCAATCATCATGGATAAAATGGTTAATTTGTGAACTTGAAGTTGGTGGTTTCTCATTTTCTATTTCTTCTCTTTTTCTAAGGACTGCAAATCACTCGTCCATGTTTGGTGTTGGTAAGCCATTTCCCAAAACTTGGCTTCCATGTGGACACTTCGGTGGAAGGCCTCTAGCATTTTTTGTTTGTCTGTCTCGTTGCTTTCTCGATAGAGTTGATTGACTAGCGCTTCTTCCTCTTTAATCTGCTGTTCTAATTCATCGGTGATATAGGTTTCAATCCACTGCTGATAAAGAGGATTCGGGGATGGTCTGCGATTAAGTGCCTTGCCCAAATCATGGTATAACCAAGGACATGGGAGCAAACTAGCAAAAGCAATGCCCAAGTTTGGTTCTGCAAACTGTCGATAAATATGAGAAATGTAATGATAACAGGTTGGAGCGATTGGATGTTGCTCCATTTCCTGGTCACTGATTCCTAATTCCTTGAAAAATTGTTGGCGGATAAACAACTCACCATCCACTAGACTCTGGGCATTTTGTTTCAAGAGTCTTTTCATCTTTTCGTTTGAAGTCTTATCAGCCAAGAGGTGATAGGCTTCTGAAAAAGACTTCAGATAGTAGGCATCCTGAATTAGGTAATAGCGGAAAATAGAAGGTTCTAAATTCCCCTCTTGTAACTGTAAAACAAAGGGGTGATGAAAAGAAGCCTTCCAAGCTTCCTTGGATAATTCCATCGCAATATCTGTAAATTTCATAATAACTCCTTTATAGAAATAGACTGGTTTGAAGTAATAAAAAGAACAGCAGGTAGATTAATTTTGTTTTTTTAGAAATATAAAAAATCCGATAGCGATTCTCCAACTGCGAATGTTCGTCATATCCATGTGCAGACAGAGCTCTCAAGTAGAGATGGCGCCATCTAAAAACCGTCATCAGAACCTTACTGTAAATCAAGGGCGACCAAACATGCAGTTTTTGGCCACGCAATAAGCAAGCTTCCTTGAGGGACTTGATCTCCTGCTGAATGAGGGGAAAGGAATTGAATACCACAATCAAGGCATAGGCCCAAGAACGCGATAACCCCTTTTGAGCCAAGTACAAGAGAAGCTCTTTTAGGGAAATACTGGAAACAAAGACAAGACCGATACAAACCGTCACAAAAGCTCTCGTTCCAAGTATCAATGCCTGCGAAGCATCTCCGTGTAACTGAACTGCCCAGTAGTTGGCCAAAGATGGCAAAATGGCTAGTAGAATCATCCAAGCCAACATCTTAAATCGATGGTAATAGAGCATAAAGAGAATACAAAATGCGACTACCGAAAGATTCAGAGCAATCGAAGGAATGAAAGATGTTTCCAAGGATAAAATCAGCAAGAAGAGACTGATAATCGGTGTCTGGGTTGCTACTTTGATCATACTACCTCACCTCCCCTAGAGTATCATTATTCAGAGATGGGAGAGGTTTGGTAATTGTCACTTCTTTCACATGACTGAGACCCTGACTAGTCATCTCAATCCAATAATCAACCACAGAGATCAAGGGATCTAAACGATGGCTAATGATCAAAAAACTTCTTCCCTGATTTCTCTCCTCCACAATCCACTGACAAAAATAATGGCAAGCTCTATCATCCAAACCTGCAAAAGGTTCATCTAGCAAGATCACAGAAGCCTTACTAGTCAAGATGGTCAAGAGCTGAACAATCTTTTGCTGGCCACCACTTAATTGATAGGGACTCTTATCAAGCGCCTGCTCCAGATCAAAATATTGTAAAGCTTGGAAAATTCGCTGATTTCTTTCAGAATCAGGTCCATCTAATTGAAGCTCTTCTCGCAGACTGGCTCTGATAAACTGCTTCTCAGCTTCCTGAACAACACCCGTCAGATCACGATACAGACTCTTTTTCTTTTTCAGGACTGTTCCCTTCCAGGTAATGCGCCCCTTATACTTTTGAAATTGAAGAATAGACCGAAAGAGGGTTGATTTCCCGACACCATTGTCACCCAAAATACAGGAGATTCCTTGGTAGAATGTAAAATCCGCAATGGAAAAGAGGGGACGCTTATCCAGCTCACAAGTCGTTCTATCCATATGGAACAATTCCGGGCTAGAAGCAACTTCCTTTGAAGCAACCTTTGTCATCTCAGAGGTAGGGATTTGAAACACTTCCCTTAGTTGGCCATCTCTTAGCTCCACCATATGGTCGATATAGACTTCATAGTCCGTTAAATCATGGTCGCACAGGATAACTGTCTTCCCATCAGAGACCAACTCTTTTAGAATCTCCAATATCTCTATCCTACTCTTGCGGTCAATGGAAGCGAAGGGCTCATCCAAGAGATAGACCCTAGGATTCATAGCAAAGAGAACAGCCAAAGCAGCCTTTTGCTTTTCCCCACCTGATAAGTGATGAATTGGACGGTGCAAAATCGCCTTGCAGCGACATTGCTGGACAACCTCTGCTATTTTAGAATCAATTTCCTGAACGGGATGGCCGATATTCTCCAGGGTAAAAATCAGCTCCTCAAACAAGTTCTCCATGGTAAATTGATGATTGGGATTTTGAAAGAGAATCCCAACTGTCTGGACACGTTCGACGATAGAAAGCTGACTGACCTCACTCCCATCTATCAGGACTTGGCCACTATAGGGAAGAGAACTGACTTGGGCAATGACTTGAAAGAGACTGGATTTTCCTGAACCACTGCTCCCAACTAACAAGGTAAAAGCTTGCTCATGAAAAGTAAAATCAATTGGCTCTGAGAAGATTGGGGACTGAATCTCCCGTAATTTCAGGCCCATCTATGCCTTTCCTCCAGCTGCAAACTGATGATAGAGTTTGACAATGGCACGAACCAAAATGGTACAGAAGAAAAAGACAGAAATAAAGCGAACCACAAGCAAGAAAAGGACAAAAGGAAGGGAGAAGGCATAGTAACCTAATTTAAAGTATTCATAGACAAAGCTAAAAAGGGTAATCCCAATACTATTAGCAGTTAGAGAGAGCCAACTTTCATAGCGATTCTTGGTCACAAGAAAGCCAAATTCACTTCCCAAACCTTGAACCAAACCAGACAAAAGAGCGCCTAGACCGAATTGGCTACCATAAAGGACTTCAGCAAGTGCAGCAAGCACTTCTCCAATCGTTGCACTTCCGACTCTTGGAACAAAGATAGCTGCAATGGGCGCAGCCATACACCAGAGACCAAAGAGGATTTCATTGGCAAAGGCCTGCAAACCAAGAGGGGCTAAGATTAGTGTGAGAATATCAAACAGATAGCCTGAACCCACAAAAACGCCACCAAAAAAGATAGACAAGAAAGCAAGCAAGATAACGTCTTTTAGCTGCCATTTTTTCAACATAAAAAACTCCTTTTTTAAAGAAAAGTGGGGCATTCAAGGAGAGCTACCAAAAGGCTTGCCGTCAAGCCTATCCTCTTTTGATAAACAAAAAAACTCCAATTACAATTAAGAATTAGAGTTCACCTTACAAGATTAGACAGTTTCCTTCAACATACGAAAAAAACCTTTTCACATTTCCCTTCGCCAGTTTTAACTGTATCAGGTTCAATGGGTATCATCTCAGCCTAAGGCACCCCAAATGTCTTTATTATTTTATTACTGGACCAGTATAACAGAAATTGAAAGCCCTAGCAAGATATTTGACCGGAAAATATATTTATATAGTTTCTGATAACGATTTAATCTTTCTATACACGAAGAAAAACCTCCACATCAGGTGGAGGCCGTCTTACTTATCAATACAATTTCAAGTCACGTGGGTCAACTGGGAAGGTTGGATTGTATGGGTTATGACGGAGTTTGAAGTGTTTGACATCCTCAATAGTCTGAGTTCCAGACAACTGCATGACTGTCTTCAATTCTGCATTCAAGTGTTCAAAAACTTGACGTACACCAACACTACCACCAAGGGCCAAGCCATAGATAACAGGGCGTCCAATAGCCACTAGGTCCGCACCTGAAGCCAAGGCTTTAAAGACGTGCTGACCGCGACGAACACCTGAGTCAAAGACAATTGGCACACGTTTATCAACTGCTTCAGCGACTTCTTGAAGTGAGTCAAAGGCCGCTGGCCCACCGTCGATTTGGCGGCCACCGTGGTTGGTTACCCAGATACCAGAAGCACCTGCGGCAAGAGAGCGTTCAACGTCCTCACGGCATTGTGGCCCCTTGACATAAACAGGAAGACCTGAGTATGCAGCGATAAATTCTACATCACGTGGAGACAAGCGTTGTTTGGCTGACTTGTATACAAAGTCCATTGATTTACCAGCACCTTCTGGCAGGTATTCCTCAACAATTGGCATACCAACGGGGAAGACAAAACCATTGCGCTTGTCGACCTCACGATTGCCCCCTACAGTAGCATCTGCTGTCAAGACAATCGCTTTATAACCTTCAGCCTTCACACGGTCCATGATATGGCGGTTGATACCGTCATCCTTACTAAAGTAAAATTGGAACCAGTGAGGTGTCCCTTGAAGGGCTTCTGTAATTTCTGGAAGATCTACAGTAGAGTAAGAACTAGTTGTGTAAAGAGAACCAAACTCATGCACACCACGCGCAGTCGCCACTTCACCCTGCTCATTTGCCAATTTATGAGCTGCAACAGGCGCCATGATGATTGGTGAAGACAATTTTTCACCTGCAAATTCAATCTCTGTACTTGGATTTTCAACATCACAAAGAGTATGAGGAACGATGAGTTTGTGGTTAAAGGCACGAATATTCTCACGCAAAGTGAAAGTATCTTCCGCCCCACTAGCGATATAGCCAAAGGCTGCTTTCGGAATAACTTGTTGCGCCATTGCCTCCAAATCATAAGTGTTAATAAAATCTACAGGCCCTTCTGCATTGCTTGTTTTATACGACATAAAATGTCCTCCTTGTTAAGTAAGCGTTTACTTTTTTCTTACATTAACTATCTTAACTCTTTTTCAGATTCCTTTCAAAAAATTTGTCTGGAAATTTCAAACTGATTATCTGAATATGCCCCCAAAAAAGAGAGGACTCTCATTCTACCATTATCCTATATTCTTCTTTACCTTTAGGGAGCTTTGTTTTATTGCCCACATATAAAAAATCAGATAATCCTAGTGACTACCTGATTTTCTACTTTTAAGCGTTTTGCCAATTTTCTTGGTCTTCTTTAAAGCGTTTTAGGAGAGCGAGTCCTTCTGGCGTGATATAACCTTCTTCTTGGGCTAGATGGATCAGCTCACTGTAGTTTGAAAGTGTCACAAGTTTGACACCTGCATCTGAGAAGTTCTTATCTGCTTTTGGCAATTGGTAGCTGAAAATCGCTACAACTCCAAGCACATCTGCTCCTTCTCGTTTAGCGGCTGCTACGGCTTCAAGAACTGAACCACCCGTTGAAATGAGGTCTTCAACAACAACCATCTTTTGCCCCTGAGCTACACGGCCTTCGATTTGGTTACCAGCTCCGTGGTCTTTTGGTTTGCTACGGATGTAGGCAAAAGGCAAGTTCATCTTGTCAGCAATGATAGCTCCGTGAGGAATCCCCGCTGTTGCTGTTCCTGCAATCACTTCTACCTCAGGAAAAGCTTCTTTGATAACTTCCACAAAGCCATTTTCAATTAGGGTACGAGTTTCTGGATAGGCTAGTGTCACACGATTATCAGTGTAAATCGGTGACTTGATACCAGATGCCCAAGTGAAAGGCTCCTCTGGTTTGAGGTAAACGGCTTGGATTTTTAAGAGGTGGCTAGCGATATCTTTAGCAAGTGTCATGGTATTCTCCTTTTATTTTTCTAATCTATTTCTTTAATTCCAGTCCTGTGTCCATTCATCCTTGATAGCATGATAAGCTGTAACAGGATCTTCAGCTTGGGTAATGGGACGTCCTACTACGATATAGTCACTACCGATTTGATAGGCGTCCGCTGGCGTCATGACGCGTTTTTGGTCTCCAACCGCAGCTCCCGCTGGACGAATTCCCGGTGTCAGACAGATAAAATCTGGATTGGTGGCCTGCTTGATGAGTTGCACTTCCTGAGCCGAGCAAACGACACCATCCAAGCCCGCTTCAGCTGTCTTCTTGGCATAGTGAATCACAGACTCTTGCAGAGTGGTTTGGATATTTTGAAAATCCTGCATCTGGCTTTCCGACGTTGATGTAAGCTGGGTCACAGCGATTAATTTGGCTTGTGTCCCAAGACCTTCACGCGCTGCCTTCATCATCTCTACACCACCAGCGGCATGAACATTGGTCATATCCACACCAAGCTGAGACAAGATCTTCATAGCTGACTTGACTGTATTGGGAATGTCATGAAGCTTGAGATCCAGAAAGACACTATGATCCAGACCTTTCAAGTAAGACACAATCTCAGGACCCGTTGCATAATAGAGCTCCATCCCTACCTTTAGATAAAGGCTTTCTTCTGCCGGGAAAAGAGATAAAAATTCCTTGACCGCCTCAAAACTAGGAAAATCAAGAGCAATAACTGGACGATATTCACGCATACCTTTCTCCTTTTACCTTAGCTAGCAAGAGAGTATGGTCAAAAATAAACCACGAAAAAAGGAACCTGCCAACAGCAAGGTTCCACGAAAAATGGGTAGTCTCTACCCTTTCACCGTCTAACCTTAGCTGCCTCTCTGGACTGCTTTAAAGGTTTTTTTCTATTCTATTATTTATAGTAGGACTTGTCAAGCAAAAACTCGAAACTGGACTTCTATACCATTCAAAATCAAGAGGAAAAGTTAGTCTAACGACTCTGTGATTGCTGACTCGTTTGGCTTTGATTTCCCTGTTCTTCTTGTTTTTTCTTTTCTTCTTCCTGTTTTTTCTTCTCAGCTTCCTTGGCCTCTTGTTTGGCTTTTTCCTCAGCCTCTTCTATCAATTTATCCGCTATGGTATAGCTGTATGCTCCAGCCTCCATATCGACTACACTCGGTTCTGTCAATTGTGGCTTGATTTTGCTGTAATAAGGCAATTTCTTACTCAATTCTGACAAGGGAACCAAAATCTCATCTGTGTCCAGCATAGTAATTTTTAAAAGGTCTGCTGTTGCCTTGCTTGGCGCTAATTCTATTTTCTGGATTTGGCTCTTGATATCCTCACTGATAGTAGACAATCCCGTGATCAGCTCTTTCACCTGCTGCTCGTCGTTAAAAGTAACTGTCAGATAAGTCTCAGGCAAGTTTAAGCGATTAACAGGAGTAGACTCTACTGTACCACTAGAAAGAATTGGATAATATTCTTCACCCGACACATAGTAACCAACAATATCAAATTCCTTAACCTCAATCGTAAAGTTAGTTGGAAATTGATAATCAATCTTTGCTGACTCTATCCAATGGTTGGACTTGATTCTCTCAGCGTATTTTTCCTTATCCAACAACAGAGCTAAGGTATAGTCGCTATCTTGAATCCCAGAAGCCTGTTTAATGTCATCCGCCTGGGTGTTACTATTTCCCTTAACTTCGACATTTTTGATGGTCGAAAGTGGAGTCAACAGATAGACTGAGAGAAGGAGGACCAGAGTACTTGGCACTAAGATACTCACAGCTCGCCAAATATGAACAGGCGCAATTTTAGGTTTGGCTGGTTTCTCTGGTTTTTCTTTTTTCTTCTTCACTTTTTCTTCGTTGACTTTAGGGTCATCCTTTTGAGGTTTTTCTTCTTTTTCGGATGATTCTTCGTCTGGAACAGTTTCGTTCTGGTCGGAATCACTTGATAACTTCTTACTTTCCTCTAACGATTTAGAGTTTTTCCCCATTCGAGCCTGTTTTTCCTTTTCCTTCTCCTCAGCTAGGGCAGCTTCTTCCTCAGCCTTCTTCTTCAGGTATTCCTGGTTTCGTTTCTGCCATTCAGACAATTCTTGCTTCTGGTTTGATTCTTTGTTCTTATCCTTTGACATTGATATTCCTTATGATAGGTCTTTTCTTAGTAGATCGTAAAAATCCGCAAGAGATTTCAATTCAGTTGATGCCTTCATGTTAGCTTGGTACTGATCCTTGTGACTAAGCAAGTGACTGACTTTCTCCTCCAAGCTTTCCAAGGTCAATTCTGTCTCTTGGAGTTCTGCTGCATAGCCCTTTTTAACAAAATAGGCAGCATTTTCAATCTGATCTCCTCGGCTCGCCTCACGTCCAAGAGGAACAATGAGATGGAGTTTCGCCATGGCCAAGAGTTCAAAAATCGTATTGGCACCACCACGCGTCACTACCACATCTGCCATCTCCATCAAGGGTTGATAGAGATCGGTCACATAATCAACACGAAAGAGATTTTGACTCAACTCATTGAGGTTTGAATCTCCAGTTAAATTGATAATATTGTAGCGCTCTGTCAACTCTTTTTTATGGTCTGTCACTAATTGGTTAAATACACGAGCTCCTGCAGAACCACCCACAAACAATACAGTTGGCAATTTAGGATCAAAGTGGGTTTGGATATCCACCAATTCATCTGGTTCTGAAGTTTTTTGATCTGAAACCTTTGTTACTGCTCCCACATGCTCGACTTTTGCGAGACCAGCAGCCTGCTCAAAGGTTGAATACATCTTAGTCGCAAATTTATAGGCAATTTTATTGGCCAAGCCCATAGACAGGTCCGATTCGTGAATAAAGACAGGTACTCCTGACACACGCGCTGCGATAACCGGCGGTACTGAGACAAATCCTCCCTTAGAAAAAAGAGCCTGTGGACGCAGTCGTAACATGATAAAGAGGGATTGGACAATTCCCCAACCAACTTTAAACACGTCCAGCATATTTTGCCAAGAAAAATAGCGACGCAACTTCCCAGTCGCAATAGAATGGAAAGTAACATCCAAACCTGACTTGAGGATTTCTTGGTGTTCGATTCCGTGTTTATCACCAATGTAGTGAACTTCCCAGCCGTCTTCGATGAACTTAGGCATTAACAAAAGATTGAGGGTGACATGTCCAACCGTCCCCCCACCTGTAAAGACAATTTTTTTCATATTATTCCTTTAACTCCGCTACTGTGTCGATAAAGAGGTCGCCACGTACTTCAAAGTTAGCATACATATCCCAGCTAGCATTTGCAGGACTGAGAAGGACTACATCTCCTTGAGTCGCAAGCTCATAGGCCTTGCGGGTCGCAT
The DNA here is from genome assembly GCF_000287715.1 of Streptococcus oralis SK304. GTDB lineage: Bacteria > Bacillota > Bacilli > Lactobacillales > Streptococcaceae > Streptococcus > Streptococcus oralis_Y. Next base: position 67,723 of record NZ_ALJN01000006.1, read on the forward strand.
CTGCAATATCAGTGGCATCCACATAAGCCACACCAGCCTTATCCGCTGCCCGTTTGACACGTTCTGCAGACTGACCAAGGATGACCATCTTCTTGAGTCCAGTAATATCTGGCACCAATTCGTCAAACTCATTGCCGCGGTCCAAACCACCTGCAATCAAAATGACCTTACTATTGTCAAATCCTGACAAGGCTTTTTGAGTAGCTAGGATATTGGTTGACTTGCTATCGTTATAGAATTTGACCCCCTTGATTTCATCCACAAACTGGAGACGGTGCTTGACACCACCAAAGGCTGAAAGAGTTTCCTTGATGGTTTGGTTATCCACACCACGGAGCTTGGCCACAGCAATAGTCGCAAGGGCATTTTCTACATTGTGGCTACCTGGAACTCCGATTTCACTAGCTGCCATGACCACTTCCCCACGGAAGTAGAGTTGACCATCTTCCAGATAAGCTCCATCAATCTTTTCCAATGTTGAAAATGGAACAACAGTGGCTTGTGTTTTAGTAGCCAATTCTTTTGCCAAGTCTTGGTTAAAGTTCAAGACAAGGAAATCAGCTGCTGTCATATTATTTTGGATATTCCACTTAGCTGCTACATAGGCCTCAAAAGAACCGTGGTAGTCGATATGAGTGGGCATGAGATTGGTAATAACCGCAATCTCAGGATGGAATTCTTGAACACCCATCAGTTGGAAAGAAGAAAGTTCCATGACAAGCGTGTCCTTGGCTGTTGCAGTTTGAGCCACTTGGCTAGCAGGATAACCGATGTTCCCTGACAAGAGACCATGTTGTCCAGCAGCAGTCAAAACTTCCCCAATCATAGTCGTTGTGGTCGTTTTCCCATTTGAACCTGTAATACCGATAATTGGTGCTTCTGAAATTAAGTAAGCTAATTCCACCTCCGTCAAGACTGGAATTCCCTTTGCCAATGCCTTTTCAATCATGGGATTGCTATAAGGAATCCCTGGATTTTTTACCATCAGAGCGAACTCTTCATCCAAGAGCTCCAAAGGATGCCCACCAGTGACAACCTTGATCCCGTCTTCTAACAGACTTTGTGCAGCAGGATTTTCCTCGAAAGGTTTACCGTCATTAACAGTGACTATAGCACCCAGCTTGTCCAACAAACGAGCCGCAGACTCACCAGACTTAGCCAAACCTAAAACAAGGACTTTCTTATTTTTAAATTGATCAATTACTTTCATATCTCAAACTCCATTTCTACTCCTACTATTTTACCATTTTTATGGAAATAATACTAAACGAAAATGCTCTAGCCTTCATTCTAGCATAGAAAAAGAGAGCCGAAGCTCTCTTTCTATTTATCTTCTTTTGCTCTTTTTTTCAGACATGAGCGTAATGTCTCTCAAGCTAAAGTAGGCTAGGGCCAGCATGGCGATTGTAACAAAGAATTCTGTCGGTAGTTGGAAGATTTGCAAGATGGACAACATCAGCAAAATCAGGAGTGCAACAACTACAAAGACCAAGATAACGATGTTGACTGTTCCTTTGATACTTTGAGGTGTCGCAAATACATAGAGTAGTAATAAGAGTATCCCTATGATTAAATAGACCATCTTTATCTCTTTCTAGCTCTTATTCAGCTGATTTTTTCTTTTTGTTGGCTTTCTCACGCTCTGCCTTGTTAAGGATTTGCTTACGCAAACGGATAGATTCAGGCGTTACTTCCATGTATTCGTCGTCGTTCAAGAACTCAAGAGACTCTTCAAGGGTCAAGATACGAGGAGTCTTGATAACAGCCGTTTGGTCCTTGGTAGCAGAACGAACGTTGGTCATTTGTTTAGCCTTGGTGATGTTAACTGTCAAGTCATTTTCACGAGAGTTTTCACCGATAATCATTCCTTCATAAACTTCAGTACCTGGGTTGACAAAGATAGTTCCACGTTCTTCGATGGACATGATTGAGTAAGTTGTTGCCTTACCAGCATCGATGGAAACGAGGGCACCACGGTGACGTCCACCAATTTCCCCTGGAATCAATGGCAAGTATTGGTCAAAGGTATGGTTCATGATACCGTAACCACGAGTCATTGACAAGAACTCAGTTGAGTATCCAATTAAACCACGCGCTGGTACAAGGAAGACTAAACGAGTTTGACCATTACCAGTTGAAATCATATCCAACATTTCACCCTTACGTTCAGAAAGGCTTTGGATAACAGAACCTTGGTATTCTTCTGGAGTGTCGATTTGCACGCGCTCAAACGGCTCACATTTGACACCGTCGATTTCTTTTACGATAACTTCTGGACGAGATACTTGAAGTTCATAACCCTCACGACGCATGGTTTCGATCAAGATTGACAAGTGCAATTCTCCACGTCCTGAAACGGTCCATTTATCTGGTGAATCAGTCGGGTCAACACGAAGGGAAACGTCTGTTTGCAATTCTGCTTGCAAGCGTTCTTCTACCTTACGAGAAGTCACCCATTTCCCTTCACGACCTGCAAATGGTGAATTATTTACCAAGAAGGTCATTTGAAGGGTTGGTTCATCGATATGTAGGATTGGAAGAGGTTCAATGGCATCCGTCGGAGTAATAGTTTCACCAACAAAGATATCTTCCATACCGGATACGGCAATCAAGTCACCTGCTTTGGCTTCTTGGATTTCACGACGTTCCAAACCAAAGAAACCGAAGAGTTTTGTTACACGGAAGTTCTTCGTTGTACCATCTAGCTTAGAAAGGGTAACTTGGTCCCCAACCTTCACACTACCACGGAAGACACGACCGATACCGATACGACCTACGAAGTCGTTGTAGTCCAAAAGTGACACTTGGAACTGCAAAGGCTCATCTGAGTTATCCACTGGAGCCGGGATATGGTCGATGATGGTGTCAAAGATTGGCGCCATTGTTTTTTCTTGATCAGCTGGATCATCTGACAAGGAGGATGTTCCGTTGATAGCTGAAGCATAAACAACTGGGAAATCAAGCTGGTCATCATCTGCGCCAAGCTCGATGAAGAGTTCCAAGACTTCGTCCACTACTTCTGCTGGACGAGCTGATGGTTTATCGATTTTGTTGACAACCACGATTGGGACAAGGTCTTGTTCCAAGGCTTTTTTCAATACGAAACGAGTCTGTGGCATGGTTCCTTCGTAGGCATCTACGACCAAGACAACACCGTCAACCATTTTCATGATACGCTCAACTTCTCCACCGAAGTCCGCGTGTCCTGGTGTGTCCATGATATTGATACGAGTTCCATTGTAAGCAACGGCTGTATTTTTAGCAAGGATGGTAATTCCACGCTCTTTTTCGATATCGTTTGAGTCCATAGCACGCTCTGCCAATTCAGTACGTGCATCAAGCGTTTCTGATTGTTTCAATAATTCATCAACGAGGGTTGTTTTCCCGTGGTCAACGTGGGCAATAATGGCTACGTTACGGATATCTTCTCTTAATTTTGTCATGATTTCCTCTATAATATTTAAAATTTATTTTCTAACTGAGCAATTATACCATATTTTCAAGTAAATAACATAATTCAAGTAAGTGTAAATGTTTTCACTCCGCTTTTCTAGTCAAGGCAACTCTTTTCAAAGTCAGAGACTTATGATAAGATAAGCTGGTATGCGTTTAGATAGATTATTAGCCCAAGAAAAGGTCAGTCGCAAGGCTATGAAACAGGCACTTTTGAAAAAAGAAATCATAGTGGACGATTGTCCAGCCAGCTCCCTCGCTCAAAATGTCGACACTGGATTGCAGAAACTAGTTTTTCAAGGACGGCAGATTCAAGGATACGAGCACACCTACCTCATGCTTCATAAGCCAAACGGAGTCGTTACAGCTAGCAAGGATAAGGACCTACCAACCGTCATGGAGCTCCTGCCACCTGACATCCAGTCTGACCAGCTCTATGCTGTCGGCAGATTAGACCGCGATACGACGGGGCTACTCCTTTTGACAGACAATGGACCTTTAGGATTCCAACTCCTCCATCCCCAGCACCATGTTGATAAATCCTATCAAGTGGTGGTAAATGGACTGCTCACACCAGACCATATCCAGTCATTCAAAGAGGGGATTGTCTTTTTAGATGGGACCACTTGTAAACCTGCTCAGCTTGAAATTCTAGACGCAAGCCCAACAGAGAGCCATGCCTCTATTACCATCTCAGAAGGAAAATTTCATCAGGTTAAAAAAATGTTCCTCTCAGTTGGTGTCAAGGTGACTGCCTTAAAAAGAGTCCAGTTCGGCGATTTTACATTAAATTCAGAGCTATCAGAAGGGCAATACCGTCCCTTAAATCCAGAGGAATTAGAAATCATTAAAAACTATTTAGAGAAAAGTGGATAAAAGAAAAAAAGCTTTAAATTTAAAGCTTTTTTGTTTATTGCTTATCTAAAAAATACTGCGACAGCTACAATTCTAAAAAATACTGCGACAGTTACAATCCAGTTAAGTACAGAAACCACAAGTCCTACGATATTGAGAATTTTTTCTGTTTTATAGTCTAGTCCAGATTCTTTTTGGTATGAAAAAGCCAAGACCAATCCTATGATCCCCAAAATCAGACCTACTATTGGAAATAGCAAACCAAGGACGATAGATAAGATACCTAAAATAAGTGAAGGTTTTTTCTTTTGTTGTGAATTCATATTATAAAATCTCCTTAAATTTATTATAAATAATGATACCTTAAGATACTAGCTTTATCTATCATTCGACAGTTTTTTAAAGAATCTTAGCTAGTCTTCACTTTCCCTTTCCAAGAATCCAACCCATAAGAAAGGATATAAATCTCAGAAAAACCTTGTTTTTTCAGATAAAGTGCTGCATTGGTCACTCGTTGTCCGCGTTGGTTTTCGTAGAGAAGGATAGGTTTATCCTTACGAAGGGCTGCAAGGCTTGACTTCAACTGATTTGAAGGAATATTGCGAGCTCCGAGGATATGTTTTCTGTGAAATTCTGCTGGGTCGCGCAAATCAATCAACTGCCCTTTTCGAATCAAGGCTTCAAATTCTGTATTATCCACAATCTTAGCCGCACGACGAATACGAAGGTAGTTATAGCCCATCCATGCCACCATTGCCAGTATAAGCGCCCACAAAATCCAAGTAATCATCAGTTCATTTCTCCATTTTTCTCAATATAGTCTAATTCTATCTTGTGCTCCCTGCGGAGAACAGCTTCCGCTTCTAGGTAATCTAGCTTGTCCATCAGACCTGCATCATAGATCCGAGAGAGTTCGAGCTTCATCAGTTCAATATCATACAAGCGCTTCCCCATGTAAACAATAATGCCAAATTGTTTGAGAAATTGCTGCACATCATAGAATGTTTTCATAGCTTTCATTCTAACAGATTTTAGACTTTTTTTCAATACTGGACCGGCTCTTTCCCCCTATTTTCTTCGTCTTCATTGCCCATTCTTCCGCAAGTGTGGTACAATAAAAGCATGAGAATTCAACAACTACACTATATTATCAAAATCGTCGAAACTGGCTCCATGAATGAAGCAGCCAAGCAACTCTTTATCACCCAACCCAGTCTCTCTAATGCCGTTCGGGACTTGGAAAATGAAATGGGTATTGAAATCTTTATCCGCAATCCCAAGGGCATTACCTTGACCCGTGATGGGATGGAGTTTCTCTCTTATGCCCGTCAGGTCGTTGAGCAAACCCAACTTCTGGAGGAACGTTATAAAAATCCTGTCGCCCACCGCGAACTTTTCAGCGTTTCTTCTCAACACTATGCTTTTGTAGTCAATGCCTTTGTCTCTCTGCTCAAGAAAAGTGATATGGAAAAATACGAGCTCTTCCTTCGTGAAACGCGGACTTGGGAGATTATCGATGACGTCAAGAACTTCCGTAGTGAGGTCGGTGTCCTCTTTTTAAATAGCTACAATCGCGATGTTTTAACGAAAATGCTAGATGACAATCACCTGCTAGCCCACCACCTCTTTACCGCTCAACCCCATATCTTCGTCAGCAAAACCAACCCTCTAGCAAAGAAAGATAAGGTTAAACTAGAAGACTTGGAGAACTTCCCTTACCTCAGCTATGACCAAGGGACTCACAACTCCTTCTACTTCTCTGAAGAGATTCTCTCGCAGGAATACCACAAAAAATCTATCGTGGTCAGCGACCGTGCCACCCTCTTTAATCTCTTAATTGGTTTGGACGGATACACGATTGCAACAGGGATTTTGAACAGCAACCTCAACGGAGACAATATCGTTTCCATTCCACTGGACATAGACGATCCTATCGAGCTAGTCTACATCCAGCATGAAAAAACCAGCCTGTCTAAGATGGGCGAACGCTTTATCGAATACTTAGTAGAAGAAGTTCAGTTTGATAGTTGATAAATAGGAAAAACGAAAAAGTTAGGAAATAGAAAGTGAAAAAGATACTACTGACTAGTGCTTTAATCCTTTCAATCGCAGGATTAGCACCCGCATCCGTCTCAGGAGAAGAAAACACAACTCAATCCACATCTGCTGTCAAGGAAGCAATTGCCAAAGAAGAAAAGAAAGAATCAAGTGTTGAGGAAAACTCTAAATCAGAAGTTCTTCCGAAAGTAGATGCGCAAGAAGACAAGACAAAAAAAGAAGGGTGGTACCAAGAAAATCATCACTGGCGTTTTTACCAAGATGATAAGCCTGCTTTGAACTGGAAACAAATCCAAGGCAAATGGTACTACTTCGATCAAGATGGTAATCGTCTTCATTCTACTGTCTACAAAGGCTATGCCTTTGACCAAGATGGTGTCATGATAGAAAATAGCTGGACCAAACTGGACAATCAATGGTATTATGCTGATTCCTCTGGACGACTAGCTCAGAACACCTGGAAAAAAATCAATGGTTCTTGGTACTATTTTGACCAAACTGGAAGCATGCTCAGCAACACCGCCGTTGACGGCTATCTTCTCACAAAAAGCGGAGCTATGGCAGAAAAGGGCTGGACTAAATTAGACCAAATTTGGTATTATGTCGCTCCTTCTGGAAAGATCTCACAGGATAAATGGGAGAAAATCAACGGTTCTTGGTATTACTTTGACAAAGACGGTGGAATGCTGAGTGCGACAACCTTCAAGGGCTACCTCTTTAACCAGAGCGGAGCTATGGCAGAAAACAACTGGGTCAAAATCAAGGATACTTGGTTCTATGCGAACGGGTCAGGGAGATATGTCCAAGAAAACTGGCAAAAAATTCAGGGTTCTTGGTACTCATTTGACCAGAATGGTGGGATGCTAGCAGACAAATGGAAAGAAAGCTACTACCTTAAAACCAGTGGAGCTATGGCGGAGAATGAGTGGATCTTTGATAAAGCCTACAAGAGCTGGTTCTATCTAAAAGCGGATGGTCGTTATGCAAATCAGGAGTGGATTGGAGCATACTACCTCAAGTCAGGTGGTTACATGGCAAAGAGTGAATGGATTTACGATAACGCTGACAAAGCTCGCTACTACCTAGATAATAATGGGCATTATGTTTCAGGAACTTACAAGATAGACGGTAAGGAACACCTGTTCCAAAAATACGGTCAATGGATTTCTGAAGTTTCAACTGAAGGCGGATTTACAAAAGGACTATACAGCAATACCATTTTCCTAGATCCTGGGCATGGTGGTCGAGATTCAGGTGCCTTTTACTACAATGTTGCTGAAAAAGACCTCAACATGCAGATTTACCGTAAGCTTCGTACTAAGTTAGAAGAACTAGGCTACAAGGTCCTCACTTCTCGTGATAGTGATATTGACGTTGACTTTGTTACTGAACGTTCTCGTATGGTTAATAAAACCAACTCTGACATCTTTATCAGTATTCACTTCAACGCTACTGGTAATACCTACTCAAAAGCGAGCGGTATTCAAACCTACTCCTATAGCGATGAACCTGATTATCCAAGTAAGATTAATAAATACTGGCACAATCACCCAGATCGTATGAGTGAAAGCAAACGCCTCGCCGCTGCCATCCACTCCTCTCTTCTAGCAGAAACAGGAGCTAAGGATGCTGGCCTGTTGGAGAGCAGCTATGCCGTACTACGCGAAACAGCCAAACCAGCCGTTCTCCTAGAACTTGGTTATATGGATAATTTCTCCGAAAACCAACAAATCAGAGATAGCCACTACCAAGATAAACTGGTCGCAGGCATCGTAAAGGGGATCCAAAAATATTATGCTGGTCAGTAAAAAAAGTCTCGAGAAATCTCGAGACTTTTTATTTGCCTTCTTTTTTATCTTTATCAGGAAAGAGGTAGCCAAGTCCTACACAAGCTAGCACACCGGCACCAATCACCAAACCACTTGAAATTGGCAAGAGATCAAAAATAGCATTTGCAATGATAAAGGCAATGATCAAGCACATCAGACTAGACTTGTAGTCTTTTTTCAAAAAGTTTTCTAGCGTGAAATAGAGGAACAATCCTACCGGAATGAGTGACCAGAGGTTGACATCCAAACTTGGCCAGCCAACAGATCCGAAATACAATACTAGCGCTGCTGCTACTAAAAATACAAGTCCCAATAATTTTTTCATTTTTATGTCTCCATTTTCTTTTTTAGGTTCTTGAGTTGTCTGATACTGACCCCTCACGTCCCTTACATGAATCATTATAGCAGAGGAATTTTTCAAGAACAAGCCCTTTTGCCTATCTGGTCAATATCTCTGTCTAAGTGGTTGAATAGTCGTGATAAAAGAAAAAGAAGCCCTAATGGGCTTCTTGATTCTGCCGATTGTAACAGTATTTTTGAACGAATACAACCTAGTTTTTCTTTTCCTTTGCCTCAAGAGAAGATTTAATTGATTCACGGTCTGCTTGTAGTTGAGCTAAGTTCTTTTCTTCTTCCTCAAGTTTACTGGTATCTGGTTTCACACGATAATAAACATTTTCTGGTTTCATTAACATAGACCCATAATCTTGTCCTGAAAGTAGTCTTTCTTCAGCATGATTGCTTTTATCCGTAATCTTTCCATCATCAGCAGGTTGCATAACAACTCCACTTGGAACAGCAACTACTACAAATCCTCCAGCAACAGAATCTTTTACCCATGCACTGATAGAAGCTGTCTCAGGATTACGACTATCTTGACCTTTTGATACCTTTAATCCAACTACAGATTCGTACTTTTGATCATTTGTAAACCAAGTCGCACGTACTTCTCCAGAATCATTAATAATGTATTCATTACCAGATTGACTACGCCAAGTACCCTCTAAACTAGACAAGTCATTGTTCTTAATTGCTTCAATATCTAATTTTGGAACGGTAGTTTCTTTCTTCAACTTGCTAACAAGTGCTTCTGCTTCCGTAATCTTGGTATCTAAAGCAGCAAGTTGATTCTTGAGTTTCTGAATTTCCTCTTGTTTATCCTTATCAGTCTCATCCGTTTTTCCTTGGCTTGTAGAAGCTTGACTTGTTGTCTCTGTAGTTGAAACTGCAGACGATGCTTGATTTGGCTCTTTCTTTCCAATCAGAAGATATGAGAAAATACTTACCAAGATGAGAGTGACTAAAACAGAGAGTGCTAGGCCAATATAGATTTTTATATTTTTATTCGGAGCCGACTTTGATTCAGACCGCTTAGGTCCATTGATCTCTTCAAATTGTTTTTCCCGTTCTTTCTTATTCATAATTTTCTCCTTTTTGATTGATATTCAGCCAAGCTTACGATACTTCATTCGTTACTATCCATGAACTTTTATGACTTTTAAAAAAAATCCAAGCAAAAATTTCTAGAATAAATAACTATAAAAATATCTCTAGATTGGTATCAAAACAAGTATTTATTACAATACATTATACCACAAAATATAAACCATAGTTTGTATTTATATTTTTATAAGCCGAAGAAATGGATTTTAAACAGAACCCATCTCCATTAGAAAAAGCCTGTCCTGTGACAAGGCTTTTACATATATCTCTTTAAAATCTCCTATTTTCATAGAAATCTAAATAATATATTTATAAATCAATATTTTCACAAAACTATGTCATCACCTCACTATCTAATCTCAGTACTTAAAGCATTTTTTCTATAGCTTTTGTCTTAATCTTTATTTTTTCTCTTCAATCCAAGAAAAGCTCCTACTATAAACATGATTCCGGCAGCTAATAGTGTCTGGGCTCCGCTTGCTGTTCCGGTTTTTGGCAACTGATTAGGATTGTTACTAGTTGATTTACTATTGATGTTAGTATTTTTATTAGTTAAGTTCCCTTGTTCATTTAGATAAACGTTCTTGTCAATTTCAAAGTTTTTATCATTTTCATCAGAAACAATACTGTTGACATCATTAGTTGAATCAGATTGTGTTTTTTCTTTCTTTTTCGATACATCAAAAGTAGGTTTATTTTCCTCCTCCTTTTTCTCCTCTATTTTCTTGAATACAGGTTTTATAAAGGTATCTTTTGATAGATTAAGAACATAGCCGGCGTCTTTTTTCCCTTCGAAACCAGAAATTTCCCAACCATCAAATTGGTATCCTTTTTCTAATTCACCCTTATAGACAGGTAACATAAAATCTTCTTCCGACACTATCGTTGAACTCATTTCTTTTCCATTTTGAATGGTCACAGTTACCCTATGAGGTTTTAGTTCACTTACCTCTCCCGTATCTTTGTTTAAAATGAATTCTTTTACGGTTGTATTTCTTGCAAAATCTTTTACAACAATCTTAATGTTTAGTGTCTTATCTGTTATTTGTTTAATATCATCAAGTGATCTATATTCTTTTCCATTTACATAAATATGTTGTTCTTGAATTTCACCATCGAATCCATTATTTCTTTTATCATTGATGTTAAAGACTACAGATTTTCCGTTAGCATATTCGATACTAGTATTTCCCTTAGGGTCAATGTTTACTTCTGGTTTGACATTATCATATAAAAATTGATAGTGTACTCCAACCGCTTTTGCATTCAAATCGCTATAGCCAGTTTGAAGATAAACATTTCCATCCATATCTGTTACCTTATCTGGAAATCCGTTTGCTTTATAGTCTTTCATCCCCCAGTCCATGATGTCACCGTCTTTAACATTAAGCTTAATGTTAAAATCTCTAGTGTTATCAATGTGTAAATCTCCGTAGATTAAATAATTATCTACAACCGATTCATTAACTCTCAACTCCCAGTTAAAACCACCCTTATCAGAAATCTTACCTCTTAAATAAAATTCTGGATTTCGTACATAAATTTTATTAGTTTTAGATGGATTAAAGTAGTTCTTGTCCATTGAAAGATTTACTGGTTTTGCATCAATAAATAACGTAGAGCCATCTTCTTTTATAGCTTCTACATTGGACTTATCCTCTCCTGTGTACTCTTTACCATCCTTACCAAATAATACCAGTTTAGAAGGATCTGTCACAAGATTGCCATCTTTATCGATTGCCTCCCCTTTATCATTCATTTTAAAGGTAAACACTTGATATCTTACAATGTTAAAGCCGTCCAAAGCCGACATTAATACTGATTGAGTACTTCTTCCATCTTCAACATTTCTACTATCAGCATAAATTGTTGTTTCTGATAAGACTCTTAGATTAGGATTGGCCTTTTGGATTTTTGCTATATCTTCCTGGCTATAAACTCCATTCCCTTCTAACATATCCGTTTTTCCAGGATTATAGGTAGTCACTTTTAGTGCATAGCCTTTTCTCAGAATGATATTATCCTTTAACAGATATTGTTGTTTTTCTGAATCAGCATAGATTTTACCAGATTCCATGTCCGTTAAATTGTTTGGTTTGTTTTTTGAGAGATCTCCTTCTCCTAATTCTATTACATTCCCATAACTTGATGCATACGGATATTCTGCTTTAGTTTCCTTATTTTTTTCAGGCATTCTAATTTTAGTTTCAGCTTTTATCTGACCATCATCTTTGACAAAAAACCTCATATCTCCTGCAAAAGCTAATCCATCCACAATATCATTAATATTAGCGTATAAATCAAATGTCATCGTTTTTGAGTGGGAATCATACTTGGTCGTTTTGATTTCTATCGATTTATAATTATTGCCATAATATACCTTGGCATTTTTAGAAACATTACTGATCTTTCCAAGAATTTCAAAGTGTCCATCTTTAGACGGGTTTAGAATGCCATAAATTTTTGATTTGATTTCATCAAGTTTTTCAGTTTCATATTGTAAGGCACTACCATCGTCATAAGCAATGATATTTCCCTTATCATCGTATTTATAATCGTATTCCTCTATTCTCTTACCAGTTTCACTTGTAAAGTCATCAACTTCTCTGAATTTCTTTTTAATGAGTTTCTTTAAGTCTTTACTTTCAAAATCTCTAATTGTTGAAATAGTTTTATGAATAGTCAAGCTAGATTTTTCTTCGGTAGCCTCTTCATTTTCTTGATGATGTTCTACTTCCGTTGTATCTTTTTTAAGACTATCCTCTTTTCTATTTTCTAAATTTTTAAATTTAGATTCGGGAATCTCGCCAAGCTTTTGGTATTTAGATGAATCTTGATCAGGATCTACTAGATAATAGGAAATCATCCCCTTTTCATCAGCATGATCAGCAAATTTAATTCTATGAATCTTTGTGAAATTGCTAGAACCGTCTAATGCAATCACTTCAATGATTTTGCCTCTTAAATCTCCTGCACCTTTAATTTCATAAATGGTATTTCCATCTTTGTCAAGTTTCCTATTTCGTCCTTGACCCTCACCTGCATAAGTGACCTCAAGATTTTTCTCAACCTCTCCATCTTCATTAACAAGAGCGGCCCCAGCATACCAAACTTCGTTGGCAATCTCGTCAAATTTTTCAGGATGTTCTTTTTGATCTCTCGCAAATAGCGTTTCATTCTTGTATTGCTCTTTGACCTTGTGATAAGTATCCTTTGTAATTAACTTAATTTTTCCAGGGTTTGAAAAATCAATTGAAACAATCTTTGGAGGTGTGTTATCAATTTTTACAGGAATATAGGAAACCTGCCATGGGTAATCTTTGGTTAATCTATATTTAAATTTATAGAAATATTGGCCTTCCGCAATCGGTTCAAATTGTCCTCGTATCTTAGTAGCAGGATCTTTTTTGTCATTACTTTCTGGGGCATTTTCTTCTCTACCTCTAGGGTTATAAATGAGTCCATCCCATTTCAAGTCACCCCAAACTTTTAGTTTAGAAGATTTAATGCCCTTTGCATCATTTCTTTTAGAGTTTAAAATTCCTTTAATAAAGTGTTCTCTCGAAATGACTTTTAAGTCTCTTTGATTTTCTCCTTCTTTATTTGTATTTACTATTGAAATCACCCCTTCTTCTGCACTTCTTAATACAAGTGGAGAAGGCGTTAATCCTCTCTCAAGTTGAGCATCTTGAGGATTTCCATTTGAATCTAAAGGATAAATTTTAGCAATATTAGAACCACTTGATGAGGGTGCGTTGATTCCTTCGTTATTGAAAGCAAATAATTCTGGATTTTGATCTAGGGATGTTGTATTTTTATCTTTTCTATTTTGGATAACTCCTGCTGGATTAAATTTATCTATACCATGTTCTCCACCAATCCCCTTATTTAAGGTACCTGGAATTTTTGGTTTGCCATCATCATCATAACCTTCCATCGCTTTTGATTTTGACCCTTCTTCCCAGGCCCATTTATCAAGGATTGGTTCGTGGTTCCAATTCCCAGCAAATCCCATTAGAGGCATCGATAGAGATGGTTGGAAATTTATTTTCTTCCCGTTGGAGTTTAGAGCTTCCATTTCTTCCACTGACTCAAAATGAATAAATGATTCTACAAATTTATTTTTGTTTTTAGCCTCTCCAACATTTATAACCGCATTTAAATCAAAGCTGGAATTTGGGCCTATAGTGAAAGTGTCATGCTCAAATGTGATATTTGCTCCTTTGACTTTTTCTGGGTGAATTTCTGGAACAATTTGCTTCCCGTCCGGAGATTTTTCATCTTTATATGTTTCATCGAGTTTTAGCCTATCAGTTAGAGCATCTGTAGTTACAGTTGATGCAGAAACTTTAAAGGTTAAAGGTCTATTTGAGGTATTGTGAAGCTTGATTGTAAAGTATTTTTTATCACCTTTTATTTCTTTAAGAGAAATGGAACCATATGAATTTACCAAACCTTTAGAATCTGTATTTTTGAAAGTCGCTACAACTTCATTTCTCAAAGCGTTGGCAACATTAATTAGCCCCGCTCCCTGCTGTCTAGGTGATGCAAAGTATTGACTCTTTTCTTTCCAAGAGGTTGCATCCATCATAGGTCTTGCAGTATTTTGTAGGGCTATTTTTGTAAGACTTGTGAGGTCTATTTTGTCATCTCCCTTAAGATTTTTCAAGACAGGTCTTTCAAGCAATTCCTTTAATTTTGGCCGAATCAAAACAGTAGAAGCTGCTACGATTGGAGTTGCCATGCTAGTTCCTGACATATAACCATAAGTGGATTTACCATTAATAACATTTAGAGTAGATTTAATATTTTTACCAGGTGCTGAAACATCCGGTTTTAAAAGCAAGTCTGTTCTTGGCCCCCAAGATGTAGACCCTGCTGGAACGATGATATCTTCTTTATAAAGTTCTTTGTCTGTGTCAGCTGCAAATTTAAAGTCAATTTCTTTTTCATCACCTACATTCGGTTTATTAGAATTATAGCTTTCCATATCAATTGGATAGTATTGTTCTAAGTTATTTTTAAAATCTTCCTTATTATTTCTTTTGACTTCAGTTTTTTTATCAGGGTTAATCATGTTCCATAATTTTACACCATCATCTCCTGAAATTGAAAATACTTGACTTTTAGTCCCTTCATCCGCTTCATATCCCATAGCTGGAAGGTCTGTCCAATTATCTCTATTGTAGTAATTTACAGTATTTACAACCATAATGGCACGTGCGCCTTTATCCGTTGCTCTTTTAAAAGCATCTTTTAAATCCTTGGTATAAATTCTATCCATTACTGCAATTTTGCCCTTAAGATCCAAGCCTATCAAATCTTGGTCTTGACCTTTGCCTATATATACAAATTTTAATTTATTTGGAGTTTTTGAGCCATCCTCATTTGTTATGATTTTATTCTTATCGAAAAAAGCTCCTATATTTCTGTATTTAAAACTTTGTCCACCTATGTTAACTTTATCAAACTCAATGGTTTGATTTTTAGCAGAAGCGACCGCTATCGCATCTTCATGTGCGGCAGTTCGTGTTACATTTCCAGTATCTGTCATTTTCAGATTATTATTTGCTACTAAATCCCAAGAAGAACTTGAAGCAGAAGTCGCAAAATTACCTGTAGCAACAACCATTGGGATTCCAGCTTTTCTTAATGCTCTAATAGCCTCCCAGTATTTCTCACCTACAAGACCTGTTCCCGTAAAGCCAGATGATACCGAAACAACATCGACATTGTGTTTGATCGAATCTTCAATAGCATGAAACATTGTTTCATCACCCGCAAACCCAGATCCTGCGTCAGAGTACATTTTATAAGAGAAAATTTGTGCATTAGGCGCAATTCCATCTATGCCATTAAAGTTCTTGATGTCTTTTTCAGTATCATTTCCAGCAAGAATCCCTGCAATATGCATCCCATGTGGGTCAAAATAATCCCTACCATCATCATATTTTTCTACAGTGATTTTACCACCATTATAATAATTGAACGCATGAGGGATTTTATCACTCAACCAATAATTTTTATCAGTGCCTTTTAAGTCATCTTTTTTAAATTTCATCGAGTCTTTGGCATCATCATCGATTCTCATAGCCTTATGCCTATAATCTGTTCCAGTATCGATATTTGAAATAACCATACCTCTACCATCAAAATTTTTCCCAAATGGAGCATTAATAGACTTTAGGTAATCAATAGCTTCCTCAACTCCAATTTCCTTTCTGGCATGATTCATCATTGGTTGGACTTTTTGTGATCGTTCAACCGACGAAACACCTTCTATTTGTTTAATTTTGTCCAAATTATCTGGAGTTGTTTCAATGGCAGCGCCATTAAAAATCGTATTATAGGTATATAAAACTTTTGTATCCTTAAGATTGGATAGTTCCTTGATTGCTTTTTCTCCAGATTCTTTATCTTTAAATTCAGCAATATAGACAAGTTTATCTTCTTTTTTCGGATTTTCTGTATCTTTATTTACAAATGAGTCCGCATCATCTCCTTTGGGTTGCTTGGAGTCTTCTTTGATACTTGCTCCTTCGTTACTAGTTTTTTTGTCTATCTCAGACTTTCTACTAACAACCTCTTTTTCCTCAATAACTGTTGTCTTCTTCTCCTCAATATCCTTTGAAGTTTCTATAACATTATGAATATCTTCAGATTGTTCATTGTTTTCTGTTTCTTTATCTGCTACTACTTTTTCTTTACCAGAAATTTTTAAAGCATCTTCAGAACTAGGTGCATCTGCTACTACTTTTTCTTTATCAGAAATTCTTAAAGCATCTTCAGAACTAGGTGCATCTGCTAAAATTACCTCATTGGGGGCATATGCTGCTAAAATAACTGCAGCAGTAGTTAATGACAATACCGTACTTTTTTTCATTTTAATTCCTTAATTTTTTATTTTAAACCCAATAGATAGAAAACTTTAACCTTGCTAGCCTTTGTTATAAAAAGTTTTATGACGTATCATCTAGTGGGGTAGAGTAGTACATTTATATATAATTGTTAGCTCTCTGAAAAACAGTATATCAATTAAAAAAATTTAAGTCAAGAAAAATTAACCCAGGTTAATTTTTTTTTTAATCCATGTTAACAAATAGTCTAGTCAATAAATATTATAGTTAACTGGCTACAATATAAACTCATTCCTACCATCAAAAATATTATCAATTAACCGGAATAACTACCAAAATCGCAAAAAGGGGGGATGGATACAACTTATACTTAAATAAATATGCAAAAACAACCGCTATAATTTTCAACGGTTGTTTGTAACATATTTAATTTTTAACTCTCATCCTATCTTATCTCTTACGAACCCGCACTTTCGTAGGCATCTAAGCCCCTGTCCCATAGTTTCAAAGAAATTGCAAAGAAGATAAGTGAAATCAGAATCAACCCACCAATGTTAAAGAGCCCATTCTTGTCCTCTAAGAAATAGCTGGCAGGATAGTAGGCTGTAAAGGCAAAGGGGATGATAAAGCTAATCAACCAACGAAGAAGGGAATTGTAAATGGAAATTGGATATTTGGCAAAGTCATTAAACATATAAAAAATGTAAATCATGGCGCCTGACTGCTTGGTCCAAAAAGCGATGCTGGCAGTCGCGATTTTCAAGGAAGTATAAATCAAGGTCGCAAAAGGAATACAGACTAAGAAAAGCAGGAATTTGGGAAGAGTCCAAGCAATGCTTGATACTGTTGTCGCTAGCAAAATACCTCCGACCAAAAGTTCACCCAAGGCATCAATCTGAAAGGTCTCAACGAGGATATGGAAGAGAGGATTGATAGGACGAGTCAGATACTTGTCAAATTCTCCCTTTCGCACCAAGCGCTGCCCCAGTGCCCAGAGATTATCAAAAAAGAGATGGTCCAATCCCTTGGGAATCAAGGAAAAACCATAGATAAAGGCAATCTCTTGAAAGGCCCAGCCTTCTAGGGATGGAATGTGTTGAAAGATGACATTGAGAAACAAGAGGTTCAAACCTTGGGTCAGAAAGACACCTAAAACACCAACCACAAAATCAACCTTGTATTCCATGATTTGCTTGATGTATTGTCTGATAAAAATCAGATGCATGCGTTGATATTTTTTCATACTAACCTCCTTGAATGGTGATGAAGGACTGGACTCGTTTCCAAATCAGCTGAGACAAGCCCACCATCACTAAGAGCCAGAAAAACTGCAAAGCGAATGCCTGAAGAATCTGACTGGCATCGTACTTCCCAACAATGATCATAACCGGAGTATAAATTAAAGATGAAAAAGGCAAGAAGGACAGAATATCTGAAACAAGCTTTGGAAAGAAAGCCAAGGGAATCAGACTTCCAGACATAAAGGCCACTATGGAAGTTTTAAGTAGATTGGAACCCCAAAGATTTTTAAACACAAAAGCTGAAAATCCAAAGCAGATATTAAAGAAAAAGTTAATCAGATAGGCCAGCGTCAAGCTAAATAGATAAAGGGTAGTTAGCCCCAGCACTTCTACAATCCCTTGCCCAGAAAGGATTTTCATCAAGACAATCACACTCAAGAAAGGAAGTCCAACAGAGATAAAAATCAACCACTTGGAGCCAAGCTCGGTGAAGAGATAAGAGGCCGCAAAATGCACCGGTCGCAACAAGCGCATGATAATGGAGCCATCCTTGACCTCCTCCCCAATCATAAAAGAAGAATCCGACCTAGTCAAAAGATTAGTCACAAAACTCATGATAATGTAGAGAGTGATATCTGCCATACTAAAGCCCTGAATCAAAGACTCCTGCGAGGAATCAAAGACCGCCTTCCAGAGATAGAAAGCCACAAAAGCTCCCATAACATCCCCAATCCGATAGAGAATAAAGTTGACTCGATAAGTAATCAACTCCTGAATCCCTGCATTGATAAAGGGTTTATAACGTCTCCACAATTTGACCATCTTAGAGCTCCTTTCGATAGAAGCGACGGATAATATCCTCAATATCCGTATCCAACATCTTCAAATCGCGGATTTCAAAATCAGACAGGGTTTGCTTGATAATATCGGCCGACTGGTAGCAGGAACTATCGAATTCAATATTGAGGCTATTTCCTTGTCTATCAATGGTCATATCAGGCAGGCCTTCATAGTGAGAAGCGAGATGACTTTGACCTGGCACCAGTTCAAAAGAAAGAGTCTTCATCTTGCCAAAGGTTTCCTTGAGCTGGCTCACCGTTCCATCAAAAATCTCTTGCCCCTTATCAATCATAAAAATCCGATCACAGAGTTGCTCAATATCACTCAGGTCGTGAGTGGTCAAGAGAATGGTTGTTTCTTCCTCCTGATTGATCTGGGTGATGGCGCGACGAATGTTGTCCTTGACCGAAACGTCCAAACCAATAGTCGGCTCATCTAAAAAGAGAACTTTGGGATTGTGGAGCAAGGACGCCGCAATGTCCGCCCGCATCCGTTGGCCAAGTGAAAGAGTCCGCACGGGGTCTTTGATAAATTCCTTCAAATCCAAGACTTCATTCAAAAAGTCCATGCGCTTGTGGAAAAGCGAGTCCGGCACATCGTATATCTCTTTCAAAACCGTGTAGGTCTCTTGCAGAGCCAAATCCCACCATAACTGGGTACGTTGTCCGAAGACCACTCCAATATCCTTGACATAATCTTGGCGATTGTCTTGCGGAATCTTGCCGTTAATCCGACAAAAACCAGACGTCGGTTTCAAAATTCCTGTCAGCATTTTAATGGTTGTTGACTTACCAGCACCATTGGCCCCGATAAAGCCTAGAATCTGACCCTTTGATACCTCAAAGGTCAAATCTTTAACCGCTTCAAAGGTCTGCTTCTCAGGATGAATAAAGGAGCGCAAAGCCCCCTTCAAGCCTGGTTCCTTTACTGTTTTCACAAAATTTTTCTGAAGATGTTCCACTTCTATCATTGCCATAAATCTCTCCCTATAGCAAGGAATAGCAACATTGTATTTTTAACTACAAATATCTAAATCCTTACTTTCTACAACTTCTACATTTTATTACTACAGAAGGCTTTATACCAACCTATTATAGCCCAATAAAAAACGGAATGCAAGCGTTTGCCTGAAGATTATGAAATTAGAGATTTTACTCTTAAAATAATAGTTTTAATCAAAAATTCTGGTTTGATAATTTCCCTAGAACACCAAAAAAACCCACCCAATGGGCAGGT
Source organism: Streptococcus oralis SK304 (assembly GCF_000287715.1). Lineage (GTDB taxonomy): Bacteria > Bacillota > Bacilli > Lactobacillales > Streptococcaceae > Streptococcus > Streptococcus oralis_Y. Next base: position 87,535 of record NZ_ALJN01000006.1, read on the forward strand.
TCTGTATGTATTGTTCAGCTAGATTAAGCTTTACCTTCTGAACCGAATACGTCGATACGTTCTTCAACAGCTTCTGTAATTGCTTCGAAACCTGGTTTCAAGAATTTACGTGGGTCAAAGAGTTTCTTCTTATCGTATTCTGCTTCGTTTGCTTCGTATTCAGCAACAAATTTACGAGTTGCGTTAGCAAATGCGATTTGGCATTCAGTATTAACGTTAACTTTCGCAACACCAAGTTTGATAGCTGCTTGGATTTGGTCATCAGGAATACCTGAACCACCATGCAATACGATTGGGAAGCCTGGAACTGCTTCTGTCAATTTTTGCAAGTGATCAAGGTGAAGACCTTTCCAGTTTGCTGGGTAAGGACCGTGGATGTTACCGATACCAGCTGCCAAGAAGTCAATACCAGTTGCAACCATTGCTTTAGCATCTTCAATTGGAGCCAATTCGCCATCACCAATGATTCCGTCTTCTTCACCACCGATAGTACCAACTTCAGCTTCTACTGATACGCCGTTTGCATGAGCAAATTCTACAACTTTACGAGCTTTTTCAAGGTTTTCTTCAACTGGAAGGTGTGAACCGTCAAACATAACTGAAGTATAACCAACTCGGATACATTCAAGTGCATCTTCATAATGACCATGGTCAAGGTGAATAGCAACTGGTACAGTAATTCCCATTGATTCTACAAGGTTCTCGATGAGAAGTTTACATACTTTGTAACCACCCATGTATTTCGCAGCACCCATAGAAGTTTGGATCAAAACTGGAGCTTTTTTAGCTTCTGCTGCGCGCAAGATAGCTTGAGTCCACTCAAGGTTGTTTGTGTTAAATCCACCAACTGCATAACCGTTGTCACGAGCTGCTTGGACAAATTTTTCTGCTGAAACGATTGCCATTTGTCAGGCCTCCTATATATTTTTTGGGACATCCCATTTACATTGTTCATTTTATCACTTTTTGACAAAAAAAGCTAGTTTTTCCCATACTTTAGATTGAATTTCTTCCAACTCAATCAATGTAAACCCTTTCTTTCCCCTAGTCTTGTGTGACTTTAGGATAACGCATGAAGAAGGTCAAACGATCATCTTTCATTTCAAAATGATAAGGTAATTTCTCATGTTCTAATAAACTTTTGACCACAAAGAGCCCCATTCCTGAACCCTTGGCCTTGCGACTAGCATTGCCAGAAAAAGACAGGGCCAGTTTTTCTTGTTCTTCAGGACTACAACTATTCTCGATAAAGAGTTCTCCTTCACTCTCTCTGATACGAACCAAGCCCCCTGAAATGGAGTGCTTGATGGCATTGCTGATGAGATTAGAAAGGATCAATTTCATCACAGATGGATTTATGTAAGCCTGCTGATGGGTCAAGCTATTCTCTATCCGAAGCTCTCTTTCCTTAGCGAGTAGAGCATAATCCTCGACCAAGGCTTGCGTCATTTGGAGTAGGTCAATGTTCTCCTTCTCCTCTCGAATTTCCTGAACAGAAGAAAGAGAAAGTATCTGAAGAACGTGATGATTGAGCTCATCCACAATTCCCAAGGCAACTCCCAGATAGTGGTCTCTATCCTTGTAACGACCAATATTTTCCTTCATATTTTCGATTAGGATTTTCAAACTTGCCAGAGGTGTTTTCAATTCATGAGAAGCTCCTCGTAGGAATTCGACCTTCATCTTTTCAAGCTGGAGAATAGCTTCATTCTTCTCATGCAAGTCCGCAATGACGGTCAACAGGTGCTGGTAGAGGCTATTGATCTGTTCCTTTAGATCACCAATCTCATCCTTAGAATCCACGCGCAATCGCACTTGAGCATCCAGTTCCATCATCCGACGGGTCACCCGCTTGATTTCCAAAATCGGTGCAACAATGGTTCGAGCATAGATGTAGGCTACCAAGAGGGAAATCAGAAAGGATGCCAGCAAGGTATAGGGAAGAAACTGGAGACTAATCTGCTCTGCTTCCTTTTGCAAGTCCATCGAAGCTAGAAATTGAAGAGTCATGGCGCTACCATCTTGCGTTTTCACATCACGCTCCTCGATAAAGAGAGAGGTGGTCTGGCGGTCTGTGTCCAGAGGAAGGCTGTTCTTGACTTCTAACTTGTCCTCTGTCATCTCTCCCTTGACGGCTCCCTTGATATCACTAGTCTGGGAATACAAGTCTAACACTTGTTCGATACTTTTCCTATCCTTTCCTTCTAGGGACCGGGCAATGGCTGTCGCTTTCTGACCAATGGTTTCCTGACGATGGCTCAGATAAGTCGAAGGAAAAAGAAAATAAATGGCTAAATGAAGACAGACGACCAAAACACTAAAAATCAAGAAGGTATAGATAAATATCTTTGTAAATAAACCTGTTCGTTTCATTTTCGCTCCAATTTATAACCAACATTGCGCACAGTGAGGATGCAATCCAAGTCTAGCTTTTTCCGCAGTTCCTTGATATAAACATCAATAACACGGTCAAAAGGCACCTCATCTGTCACCTTCCAGACAGCATCGATAATCTGCGACCGAGTTAAGGCCCGTCCTTCATTTTTCACCAGATAGTCCAAAATTTCCAACTCTTTGGCATTGATAGCCACTTCTTGACCTGCTAGGCTTGCACTGTAGCTCTCGAAGTCCACTTGGGTATCCTTATAGGAAAAGATTCGTCCTGTATCGTAGTAGCGCTTGAAAATCGCGTCTACCCTCACTTTTAAGAGGGAGAGGGAGAAGGGTTTTTCCAGATAGCCATCTGCTAGAGAAGCAAAGGCACTCATCTTGTATTCCTCATCCTGAAAGGCAGTCAGCATCAAGACAGGAACCTGACTGGTCTTACGAATCTCAGCTAGGACTTCTAAACCATTGAGCTTGGGCATCTGGATATCCAGTAAAACTAAGGCAACTTCATAGTTTGAAAATTGCTCCAAAGCTTCCTCACCGTCTGCTGCCTGAATGGTTTCATAACCACGATCTGTCAAATAGTCACTGATTCCCTCACGGATCATCTCTTCATCTTCTACAATTAAAATTTTCATAGAAAAAACGTTTCACATTCCTTTAAATTTCTTGTAAATCTTTCTATTTTGCCTTGATAGGACCTCTTCCTATCAAGGCAAAATAGATAAAAATGCTACCTATATTATACCCCATTTAGGGGAGAATAGGTAGCAAGTTTTTTATTCGCTATCGAGCAAGAGTTCTTTTGGTTGTTTTCTAAGGAGATTGCTTGAGGCAAGCGCCATGACGAGAACCACTAGAACCAATGCAAGGACAAAGACGATGATAAAGTCTGATGTCTGAATAGAAATATCTAGGCTCGACAAGGTCTTGCTAAAGCCATCTACTTCAGCACCACCACCAAGGTTAGAGGCTTGAGCAGCCTTGCTGGCTTGCTTGGCAACACCTGAAGTGACATTGGCAAGAACAGTATTTCCGATTGCACGAGCTGTGTAGTTGGCTAGGAAGTAAGCAGAAACGAGAGCAGGGATGGCAATCAAGATCGATTCGGTGATGAATTGCCCCAAGATACTTGCCTGCTTGAGACCGATAGAGAGGAGGATCCCCACTTCCTTGCGACGAGCATTGATCCAAAGGCTGAGCAAGAGTGCAAGGAGAAGAACTGAGAAGCTCAAGCTACCCCAGAAGAGGAGGTTGGCCATCTTGTACATACCAGAGATGGATTGCTCTAGAGCTGGGTAGTTAGAGGAACTCTTTACAAGTGTGTAGCTCTTCCAGTTGATACCACTGATACCATTCAACTCTTTCATGACGTCATCCAAGTTCTTGTCTGCTGTTACAAAGAAGGTTGCATCCCCATAAATAGCTGTGTCTTCTGTGTATCCATAAAGTTTTGCAGCAGTGTGAATGTCTGTGATAGCTGTATTTTCATAGAGTTCTTGTGAGTAGGTTACTGCTGACTTATTGTGACCATCAAAGAGTCCCTTGATTGTCACTTCAACTGTTTCCTTAGCTCCTTTTTCATTGTCTGCATCGTAGATATTGGAGTCTAGTTTGACCTTATCTCCGACTTTCCAGCCGTGTTTAGCAGCCAAGTCCTTGTGCATGAGGATCTTGTCTTTGTCGTCGTTGGTTAGGTGCTCACCTTCAACCAGCTTATATGAGCCAGAGACAAACTTATCTTCTTTTGAGGAGTCATTAACACCTGTAATCATCAAACTGCTTCCAAACCGTTTGGCACGGTCTGCAGTGAGATTTTTCTTGGTTTCTGGCGTTTCAATCAGGTCATATCCAGTCAAATCTCCGATAGCATTGATGCGTTTAACATAAGACTCGATGGCCTTATTTTCGGTGATTTTTTTGATATCCTCACCCTTGATATTCCCAGAACCACGTGGCGTTCCTTGATTAACGCGACGATTGATTTGCATGGAGAAGCTATTGGTGATATTTTTAAAGGTCTCCTGAGAAGCCTTGGCTGTAGCTCCCTTGATCGACAAGCCGACCAAACTCAAGCTCGCCATGAGGAGAATAATCAGGAAGATAACAATCGATTTGAAAAACTTCCTTGTAACATAGGCAAATGCGTTGTGTAACATAGGTTCCCTTTCTAGATTTTGTTCTATTTCAATGTCTTATAACTTATATAAATTATTTTTTTACTATTTCCCTTAGATTGTGTGAACGGGAGCAACTTCCTATAGGAATTTCATCCCTAATTTTTGAGCCATATGTCTCAAAAATTCCGGCCTAGATAATAACTCTGTTATTATCTAGGCTATCACTATTGCGGGAAATAGTTGTTAAAGACTCACTTTGTTTATTATTACTTTACACGTATCTGGTTACCAACTAATACTATTTTAAAGTTTAATAACTAGATTCTATATTTCAGTCAGTTTCTTGTCCTTCAATTCAAGTGTAATATCTGATGCTTGTGCCACTTCTTTACTGTGAGTGACGACGATCACACATTTACCTGTTTTCTCAGCAAGTGACTTGAGCAGTTCGATAATATCTCCAGCAGTTTTAGGGTCCAGATTTCCTGTTGGCTCATCAGCAAGAATAACTGGAGCTTCTGATACCAAACTGCGAGCAATGGCAACACGTTGTTGTTGACCACCTGATAACTGGAGAACATTCCGCTTGATCTGACTTTCATCCAAACCAAGCTCAAGAAGTGTATCCTTGCTTGCTTTTTTGTTGACCAAGCGGATATTTTCCAGCGGAGAAAGATAATCTATCAAGTTATAATTTTGAAAGACCAGGGAAATATGGTGCATGCGATGGTAAGAATATCCCTTATTCCGAATGTCCTCTCCTTGGAAAAGGATAGAACCTTCGACAGGACTATCTAGACCCGCAAGCAGGGACAAGAGAGTGGATTTTCCTGCTCCTGACTCACCAATGATACTATAAAATTTTCCGGGTTCAAAATTATACTTGATCTGATATAAAACTGCTTCAGCAGTGTTCTTATAACGGTAGGTAACATCTTGCAATTGTAATAAAGTCATGATTTCTCCTTCTTAACTAATAGATGATAAAATTTCTTTCGGTGATTTTCTAAATAAGAATAGGAAACAAAGGGCTACAGACAAGCAACCAATCAGGAGCAGAAAGACATAGGATTCTGCAAAGGATAGGAGACTGGTTGATAGACCGCTTGCTTTGGCCAGCGTGTCTTGTAAGCTTGCCTGATCTCCACTGGCTAGTACAGTTTGGAGCAGATAGGATGTGATGGCATTTCCAGCGATAAAGGATGGAAGCAAAGCTCCGAGAGATACCAACACTACCTCTAAACAGAACTGTAGGAAGATCGAGCTCTTGCTTTTTCCAAGTGCGAGTAAAATTCCCACTTCGTAGACTCTTTCTCTCAACCAGAGAGACAAGACCAAAATCAAAGCTCCTGCTCCTGCTATCAACATCCCATAAAGGAAGATGGTGAGGAAGGTTTGGAAGGTTGCAACTGAGTCTTTGATTTGTTCAAAGGCCTTGTTTTCCTTCTCAACTTGGTAACCTTGACTTTCTAAAGCCAAGTTTTCCACCTGCTTCATGAGTCCGTCCATTTCCTTAGGATTTTCTACATAGAAGCGCGCTGCACTGACTTGCGGTTCACTATTTCCCAGAAGCGTTTGGCTACTTTCATAGTCTGTAAAGACCTGGTTTTCACTGAAGTCGGAAGACAAACCTGTGAACTTTTCTTGTTTTTTACCAGAAAAGATGCCGACAATCTCAAACTCAACTGTTTGCCCTTTTCCTGATTCTGACTGACCAGCATCCAAGCGAATCTTGTCATGAAGCGAAAGACCGTTCTTCTTGGCCAACTCTTCGTGGATAAGGATTTTCTTTGCATCCCCTTTCTGAAGATGTCGCCCTTCTTTTAGATTGAAAGCCGAACTGGTAAAGGTGACATCCTTGGATGAATCCTCAAGAGCCGTTAAGCTAACCAAGTTCTTTTCCGCAGCTGACAAATCATCCCGTTCAACGCTCTGCTCACCACTCACCGCTTCCTTGTCTTTCAAATTTGCGACCGTCTCAAGTTCAGGAGAGACATTTTCCAGTCCCTTAATCTTGCTCACGGATGCTAGGTCCGATAACTTGAAGGTCTGACCATTCTCTATCTTCTTAATAGAAAAAGAGGTATTAAGAGATTTGTAAAGATTGCTTTCTACTGTTTTGTTGGACTTCATCAGCGTCAAACAGGCTGAAATTCCTGCTAAAAGGACTAATAAAATCAGAAATAAAATAAAACTTCTCAGTCGTTTTCTGCTGACGTAAGCCCAAGCTCTTTGGATTGGATTCATTTGTCACCTCCATATTTGTAAGACTATTATAAAATCCAAATATGAAATGTTTATGAAATCAAAAATATTTTTTGATTTATTTTTTGAAAAAAAGCTGGTATTTCTACCAGCTCCATTTTTATAACTTTATCCACTCAAAGCAAAGAAAATGCAGAAACTAAACCAGAGAGGATGTTGGCTGTGGCATGCATTAGCCAACTTGGTATAATTGATCCTCCTGCTTTCTTTTCATTAACAAAACCAAGATAAGCTGCTATTGCTCCAGTAAAAAATACAATGAAAAAAGTGACTTCCAAACTTACTACTGAAGCAAATAATACTCCATGAAGTAATCCAAAAGCGAAAGCCTGTATGGTATTTGCAAAGACAAACGGCATGTGATTTGCCATTCGTTTCAGTAGAAAACCTCTAAATAATAGTTCCTCTGGTAAAGATGTTTGCAAAATACTGTAAATTAGAACACTTGGTAAAGCCTTAGAACCGATATCAGAAAAAGCCGAAGTAGCTGTTTCTAGACCACGAGTAAGAGGAAAGATAAGGATAGAAAAAATAGTATATAAGGAAAATCCCCCCACCATCCATAAAATCAGTTGTAAAGTTTTTACTCTTTTGATAGCTTTTAGCCCCATCTATTCCATAAATGGGACCTTCCCCCTCACAGTCAGAAACCACCAGATAGAAGGTAGTAAAATAATAAAGAGAATTTGAATAACGGCACTCATTATTCGTTGAAGTTCATTACCCATCGTAATCCTCCTTTACACTTTTGAAATACTCATTTCAAATACAAAACGACTATCTACTCCTCCTTTCCTAACTTATATATCTGCTTTAACTAAACCTATTAGTATCCATTACTCTATTATCTTTCGTATAAGAGCTTTTACGGTTACTTTCTATCTATATTATAGCAATTATAGCACTATTTAAAAGAAAAGAAAAAAACAAGAAAGGCAGACCTCACTTGTTGAATAATCACTATGCACACTAACAAAAAAAAGCTAGCAAAAGCCAACTCTTACCCTATGCGGAGAGAGGGACTTGAACCCTCACGACCTAAAGCGGTCACAGGATCCTTAGTCCTGCGCGTCTGCCAATTCCGCCATCCCCGCGTCGATTACTTTACTAGTATATCAACTTTCAAAATCTTTGTCAACACTTTTTTCAGATTTTTTTCATTTTTCCAAGGGAATTATTCTTGGATTTCAGCCAAATTTTCATCCAGCAACTTGGCTCCCAGAGTGTTCTTAAAATGACCAAGAGCAAACTGATGATGTTCTGGCCAGATAGAGGCAACTGCAGGCTTGACAATCTCAATATGATAGCCGAGGTTATAGGCATCAATAGCCGTATGAAGAACACAAATGTCGGTCAATACACCGGTCAAAATGACTGTATCTACACGACGTTCCCGCAAACGGATATCTAGATCCGTTCCTGAAAATGCTGAATAGTGACGCTTGTCCATCCAAAAGACACGACTATCCACCCCATGCTCAGCATAAAAATCAGCTAGGGGACCATAGAGGTTACGACCACTAGTTCCGATGATGTTGTGCGGTGGAAAGAGCTTGCTTTCTGGGTGGAATGTATCCTTCTCCTCATGGGCATCAATGGTGAAAAAGATATAGTCCCCACGTTCAAAAGCCAATCTAGTTACCTGATCAATGGCTTTTGATATGGCTTGAGCAGGTGCTCCAGCAGTTAGCTTTCCATGGTCTGCTACGAAATCCTCTGTATAGTCAATCGAGATTAAAGCCTTTGCCATTAGTAGTCCCTCTTTTTCACTTCCTCAAAAATATCACCAATTAGAACTTTGAGATAAGTCCCCTTCATTCCGAGTGAACGGCTCTCAATAATTCCAGCCGACTCCAATTTACGAAGCGCATTGACAATCACTGAGCGCGTAATGCCAATACGATCTGCAATAACTGATGCAGTCAGCTGCCCTTCATTTCCATCCAATTCAGCTAAAATGGCTGATACGGCACGAAGTTCTGAATAGGAAAGGGTATTAACCGCCATGGTAACAGCAGTACGACGGCGAATATTTTTCTCATCCTCTTCACGTTGGAAGTTCAACAGTTGAATCCCTACCACCGTGCTCGCAATCTCGACAAGGATCAAATCTTCATCTTCAAATTTCTTATCATTGCGCCAAATGATCAACGAACCTAGGCGAATCCCTGACACATGAATCGGAGCAATGGTCGTCAAACCATCTGGAAAATCCGCACGGCTCTCTACAGGGAAAATGGTCAAATCATGTTCAACAGGAAGGTTGGCTTCCGTATCATAGATCATGTTTGCACCTTGAATATAATCATCTGGAAAAATCTTAGTTTGAAAAAACTGCTCTACACGATCTGTATTCGTTTTATAACGCATGAAGTAGCCTAAAAGGCGTCCCTTGCTATTCACAATACAAGCGTTACAATCAATAATATCTGCCAACTGGCGTGTAATCGCATTGTAAGGAAGTTCATCTTGAAGTTGCTCCTCTGAGCGTTTCAAAATAGAAGTAATTTTTCTTGTTTTCTCTAATAAGTGTGCCATTTTTTACCTCGCATTTAATCGCTACCATTATAACATAAAGAGCGTGAATTTTCAATTATTATCTGAAAATTGCTTATTTAATTGCAATTTTGAACAGCAAAAATATTTTAGAAAAAAAGCGATTTTTTTATTGACATCCTATTTTATTTTTGATATTATAACATTATAAGAAGATGACATGGTAAATCCCTTTCCGTTTCACCTATCCTTTACTATCACCATCTTCTTTTACTATCGGTCTCCTTATATATATAAAAGCGATTCACCCAGTGAATCGCTTTTTTCTATTTGTCTCCCTTGTTACGAATAACAAAGCCTGTTTTCTTTTCGCTTGAAGTGTTGCGAGGTTTTTTATTGTCTTTATTACGGTAACGTCTGTCTTTATCAAAGCGGTCGTTTCCACGACTACCTTTCTTGAACTCATCACGACGACCATTGCCACGGCGATCACGATCTCGACGGTCGTCTCCACGACGGCCTCCTCGACCTCCCTTAGCTTTGCCACCGAAGCCATTACCTGATGGTTTAAATGGCAATGGTTTTTCACGTGCAATCTCAACTTCTGGAAGGCTGTCAGGGTCTTGGACAGTCAAACTCAAGATATACATAGCCAATTCTTCAGGACTAAATTCTGCAGCTAATTTACGAGCGTCTTTAGCAAATTTCTCAAAGTTGGAACGAATTTCTTCATTTGCGAAATCACGTTCGATTTTCTTGAGCGCCACTTGCTTTTTAGCTTGGAAGGCTTCCTCTGCACTTGCAGGTTTAAGACCTTTCATGCGCTTCTTGGTCAAGTTTTCGATGATTTGAAGGTAGCCCATTTCGTTTGGAGAAACAAAGGTAATAGACTGACCTGACTTACCAGCACGACCTGTACGACCGATACGATGAACATAACTTTCAGGATCTTGTGGAATATCGTAGTTGTAGACATGGGTCACACCTGAGATATCCAAACCACGTGCTGCAACGTCTGTCGCAACTAGAACATCAAGATTGCCATTTTTAAAATCACGAAGGACACGAAGGCGTTTATTTTGGTCTAGGTCACCATGAATTCCTTCTGCACGGAAGCCACGGATTTTCAGTCCACGAGTCAATTCATCCACACGGCGTTTGGTACGACCGAATACAATGGATAATTCAGGTTGTTCCACGTCCATGAGACGGGTCATAGTATCAAATTTTTCTTGTTCCTTAACACGGATATAGTACTGATCCACTAGCTCTGTTGTCAATTCCTTGGCAGCAATCTTCACATGCTCAGGGTCTTTCATAAACTGAACACCAATACGTTTGATAGCATCTGGCATGGTTGCTGAAAAGAGCAAGGTTTGACGATTTTCAGGGACACGGGAGATGATGGCTTCGATATCTTCAAGGAAGCCCATATTGAGCATTTCGTCCGCTTCGTCAAGGATGAGGGTTTCAATGTCTTGTAATTTCAAGGCCTTGCGTTTAATCAAGTCCAAGAGACGGCCTGGTGTTCCTACCACGATGTGGGCACCTGATTTAAGAGCCTTGATTTGTTTTTCAATGCTTGAACCACCGTAAACTGAGCGAACTTTCACTCCTTTGCTACGGCCAAAGCGGAACAGTTCCTCTTGACTTTGGACAGCGAGTTCACGAGTTGGAGCGATGACCAAGGCTTGGATGGTCGCTTCTTCTGTACGGATTTTTTCAAGGGTTGGCAAGCCAAAGGCTGCGGTTTTACCTGTACCTGTCTGAGCTTGACCGATAACGTCTTTTCCTTCGAGAGCCAAGGGAATGGTCTGTTCTTGGATGGGACTGGCTTCTACAAATCCAGCTTTTTCAATCTCTGCTAGCAATTCAGTAGACAAGTTAAATTCATTAAATTTCACGTTATTCTTCTTTCTAAAGGTGGTGCGAAGCCACCCTATAGGGCTTTAGTTTATACTTTTCTTTTCATGACATATCTTCTTCAAAAAAGAGATACCGTGTTGCTTCTTTTCCACGAAAGAAAAGTACTAGTTTCTTTGCAACCTATCTAGTATAACACAAGAGCGGGGCAAAAGATAGTAGAATCCTTAAGGAAAATCATGTAAACGATTTTCTAATAGTAAAGTGGTCTGAAACTTGTTTATCAAAGGATTTGAAGGGAGCATTTCAAACTTACTTCATTTCCCGTAGCAGATTTGTGCAAAAAGTGTTTTCTTGTGCTAGAATGAAAATCAAACAGGAGGACTATAAATGTTAACATATGATTTAATCGTTATTGGATTTGGTAAAGCTGGGAAGACACTAGCTGGTAAATTGGCTTCAGCTGGCAAAAAAGTTGCCCTCGTTGAACGTAGCAAAGCTATGTACGGTGGAACTTGTATCAACATCGGATGTATCCCAACTAAAACCTTGCTAGTCGCTGCTGAGAAGGACTTGTCTTTTGAAGAAGTCATTGCTACCAAAAATACTATCACTAGTCGCCTCAACGGTAAAAACTATGCTACTGTTGCTGGTACAGGTGTGGATATATTTGATGCGGAAGCTCACTTCCTTTCAAACAAGGTCATCGAAATCCAAGCTGGTGATGAAAAACAAGAACTGACTGCTGAAACTATCGTTATCAACACTGGTGCTGTTTCAAACGTCTTGCCAATCCCTGGACTTGCTACAAGCAAAAACGTCTTTGACTCAACAGGTATCCAAAACTTGGACAAATTGCCTGAAAAACTTGGTGTCCTTGGTGGCGGAAACATCGGTCTTGAATTTGCAGGTCTTTACAACAAACTTGGAAGCAAAGTTACAGTCCTAGATGCCTTGGATACTTTCCTACCTCGTGCAGAACCTTCCATCGCAGCTCTTGCTAAACAATACATGGAAGAAGACGGTATTGAATTGCTTCAAAACATCCGTACTACTGAAATCAAAAACGACGGTGACCAAGTCCTTGTCGTAACTGAAAACGAAACTTACCGTTTCGACGCCCTTCTCTACGCAACTGGACGTAAACCAAACGTAGAACCACTTCAACTTGAAAATACAGATATTGAACTAACTGAGCGTGGTGCTATTAAAGTAGACAAACACTGCCAGACAAACGTTCCTGGTGTCTTTGCAGTTGGAGATGTAAACGGTGGACCTCAATTTACCTACATCTCACTTGATGACTTCCGTGTTGTCTACAGCTACCTTGCTGGAGATGGCAGCTACACACTTGAAGACCGTCTCAATGTACCAAACACCATGTTCATCACACCAGCTCTTTCACAAGTTGGTTTGACGGAAAGACAAGCAGCTGATTTGAAACTTCCATACGCAGTTAAGGAAATCCCTGTTGCTGCCATGCCTCGTGGTCATGTAAATGGCGACCTTCGCGGAGCTTTCAAAGCTGTTGTGAATACTGAAACAAAAGAAATTCTCGGTGCAACTATCTTCTCAGAAGGTTCTCAAGAAATCATCAACATCATCACTGTTGCAATGGACAACAAGATTCCTTACACTTACTTCACAAAACAAATCTTCACTCACCCAACCTTGGCTGAGAACTTGAATGACTTGTTTGCGATTTAAGATTTCAAATATTCTACACAAGACAAGTATCCATTTTGGTGCTTGTCTGTTTCTATCCAATCCATAGTTTCCTTACAAGATTATTTGTGCTTTTAGCTGTAAAAGCTTATAATATAGGTGTAGGATGTTGTCTTCATTTTCTGTTCAAAGAGGAGGCTAATCAAATGGGAAAGCAAGTTAAATCACCAAAACACTCTCCTTTTTCCTTCCTATCCAAAGAAAAAAGTACGGCTGTGAAAACACTGGTTTTCTGTGTCAGTATAGTCTTCATTTTTCTCCTACTTTTCTGGATGCTTTTTCGCTTGATTTCACCTCAAAAACAGCAATTCAAAGTCAATCAGACTGTTGATTTTTACCTTGTCAATTCGAAATCCATTCAAAGTTATCAGTTGCAAAACGATCAGTTTCAGCTCACGAAGACTGAGGACGTCTCCATTGCAGAAGATGTCAATTTCTGGTTTCCTCAGGGACGGTTTGACAATCGCTATCTCGTCTTCTCATCTGGAAATACCAGAGGGAAGGCATCCACTCAGAACATCGTATCCCTTGACTTTCAGACAGGGGACATCCGGAAAACTTCTACTCCCTTCTATGCTTATTCGGGAGCTGGAGTATCAGACAAGTTCTTCTACACAGGCCAAACTACAACTGAGGATGGAGTGCTCAGTATGTTTGACATCTCAGGAAAGCTGATTACTCAGAAAGCATTCTCCGAATCCACTTCCTTTCCAATCCAGTTTCATGGAAGAAGGAATCGCCTCTACCTCGGTCTGGGATTTCACGATGAGTCTCGTCAACGACCCGCTTTAGTGTTTGATGGATATTTAGTTGAATTGGACGAAAATGACCAACTAAAGGAATTGTCTCGCACACCTCTGACAAGCGAAGGAAAGATCGTTGAAATGTTGACTTCTTCTGAATTAATCGGTGACATTTATTACAGTAGCGTTGCTTATACTCGAAATACAGAAACTTTCTCCAAAGATCCAGACAATCGCATACTTGTCATGAACTTGTCTAGTAAGGAAAAGCACTTCATCAAGCTACCAGAGGACAACCCAAATCTTCTTTATAAAACACCGAAAGAAGACCGATTGATTGTAAAACATGAGGCGGATGGAAATGATCGCTGTGCCTTATCTATTGTCAATCTCTCTGATGAATCTAGCTATCTGATTAATGTCAGAAAAGATTTGCCTGATTCTACAGAAGAGATAATACACATCGATACAAGTTTGACAAACAAGATATTGGTCGTAACCAATCAACATTTGTTATTGTATTCTTTAGAAAATGGCCAACTTCTAACTAAAACAAAACTGGAACTGAAACAAAACGACTTCCCAATCGCAACTTGGTTTCAGAACTAATCACTCACAGCCCTCTTCGGGCTGTTTTTGTTTCTGAGAAATCTCAAATCTGTCTTTTCTTTCTTTTATGATATAATGTCCACACTTTACTTAGCAGTCCTAATTATATATTGAGTCTCAGGTCGCTCTTTTAAATATCAGCAATACATATGACTTTAAATAACTTGCTTCAACTCATCGTTTTATGAGTAATTTAAAAAGATATTTTGCAATGATTGTTTCGTGCCTAATTAGGTAAATTAGGCACTCTTCGCGCGGTCATATGTGTATTTTCATCATTTGTGAGAAGATTTTACTGTTTGCAACTTGATGGCTAAGTCGATATATTTTTTCTTCTTAAATATTTTACAAATTATTTAATCTTTTTAAAGATAAGAATCACTTTCTAATCAATCAAAGGATACTTCAAATTTCTTCGTTCTTGATAATATGAGCAATACTCCGCAAAATGTTTAAACCTTATCATTGTAAAAAATATCGAAAGAAATCCCATATTACATTAGTATATATTTGGTATGGGATGAAATTGACTTTCGAAAATATTAACTATATAATGTCTGTAAACAAGAAATAATGAGGTAACGATATGAATAAAACAGAATTACTGTTACAAAGACTAGATGATATTGGTCAGTCTCTAAAAGATTCTAGACAAGCACTAGCTTTGCTGGCACTTGGTTCTTGCGGAGTAGAAAGAGACCGATTGGATCAATACTCAGATTTGGATTTTTTTGTTATTGTAAAAGATGGCTACAAGCAGGCCTATATACAGGATCTAACTTGGTTAAGTAATCTAGAACCAATTGCATTTCACTACCAAAATACAGTGGACGGACATAAAGTTCTATTTGAAGATGATGTTTTTTGTGAATTTGCTGTCTTTGAAGCTCATGAACTAGTAAACATTCCCTTCGCTGAAGGCAAGATTATCTGGAAGGAGGTCGGTTTTGATGGAACAATCTGCCAGCCACAAAGATTGCCATCAAAAGAAAATAGAGACCGTGAATGGCTGTTGGGAGAAATTTTATGCAACCTATATATAGGACTAGGTCGCTATCAACGAGGCGAAAAATTGGCTGCTTATGATTTCATCCAAAACAGATCCGTCAAGCTTTGGACCGAACTAATCAATTTGGAAAAAACTTCTAAATCTGATTTTATAGATATTTTTAACAGCAACAGAAGATTTGAAAAAGGTTATCCAAACGAGGCCAAACAATTGCCTCACTTTTTGCAAGGTTACGAACGAATTTCTGAATCTGCTCAGGAACTCCTAGAATATCTTGATAAACACTATCCTCTTAACGCATTTATAAAAGAAAAAATTCGTAATTTATTATAAAAGAGACTTTCCAAAAAATGATCTAAATCCCAAAAGTTAGGTATCTTTGTCAGTTATAATGGATTAATGAAATTTTAAAACCTGTAGAGGATAATCGATGTCCTCTCCTTTCTTATATTCAGAGTGAGAAAGATTTATTTCTTAAAGTTGCCAAAGTTATCAAATCCAAAGATATTGTATTTGATTGGTTTGGTTTAATCAGAACCTAAAAAGCACTTCTAAGGTTACTTCTTTAGTTGATCTTAGAGGTTACTTTAGTTATTGGACTGCTGGGCGCAGTATGATATAATAGAAACATGAAATTAAAAACTACTTTGGGCCTTCTTGCTGGGCGTTCTTCCCACTTCGTTTTAAGCCGTCTTGGCCGTGGAAGCACGCTCCCAGGAAAACTCGCCCTTCAATTTGATAAAGATATTTTACAACATCTAGCTAAGAACTACGAGATTGTCGTGGTCACTGGAACCAACGGAAAAACCCTGACAACTGCCCTCACTGTCGGCATCTTAAAAGAGGTTTATGGTCAGGTTCTGACCAATCCAAGTGGTGCCAACATGATCACAGGGATAACGACAACCTTCTTGACGGCCAAATCCTCTAAAACCGGGAAAAACATTGCCGTTCTAGAAATTGACGAGGCCAGTCTTTCTCGTATCTGTGACTACATCCATCCTAGCCTTTTTGTTATCACTAATATTTTCCGTGACCAGATGGACCGCTATGGTGAGATTTACACAACTTATAACATGATTTTGGATGCCATCCGTAAGGTGCCTACGGCTACTGTTCTCCTCAATGGTGACAGTCCACTTTTCTACAAGCCAGCTATTCCAAATCCTGTAGAGTATTTTGGTTTTGACTTGGAAAAAGGTCCAGCAAAGCTTGCTCACTACAATACCGAAGGGATTCTCTGCCCCGACTGTCAAGGCATACTAAAATATGAACTCAATACCTATGCCAACTTGGGTGCCTATATCTGTGAAAATTGTGGTTGCAAACGTCCTGATCTCGACTATCGCTTGACAGAACTGGTTGAGTTGAGCAACAATCGCTCCCGCTTTGTCATTGACGGACAAGAATACGGAATCCAAATCGGTGGACTTTACAACATCTACAATGCGCTAGCTGCGGTTGCTATTGCCCGTTTCCTCGGTGCAGATTCGCAACGGATCAAGCAAGGATTTGACAAGAGCCGTGCTGTCTTTGGACGCCAGGAAACCTTCCATATCGGTGACAAGGAATGTACTCTCGTCTTGATTAAGAATCCAGTCGGTGCAACTCAAGCTATCGAGATGATTAAACTAGCGCCTTATCCATTTAGTCTTTCTGTCCTTCTCAACGCCAACTATGCTGATGGGATTGACACCAGTTGGATCTGGGATGCTGACTTTGAACAAATCACTGACATGGACATTCCAGAAATCAACGCTGGCGGTGTCCGTCATTCTGAAATCGCTCGTCGTCTACGAGTGACGGGTTATCCAGCTGAGAAAATCACTGAGACAAGCAATCTGGAACAAGTTCTCAAGACCATTGAGAACCAAGACTGCAAGCATGCCTATATCCTGGCTACCTATACTGCTATGCTGGAATTCCGCGAACTGCTGGCTAGTCGTCAGATTGTTAGAAAGGAGATGAACTAATGGTTTATACTTCACTTTCCTCAAAAGCTGGCAATTACCCCTATCAGCTCAACATTGCCCACCTCTATGGAAACCTCATGAATACCTACGGGGACAATGGCAACATCCTCATGCTCAAGTATGTGGCTGAAAAACTGGGAGCTCATGTGACGGTTGACATAGTTTCTCTCCATGATGACTTTGATGAAAACCACTATGATATCGCCTTTTTCGGTGGCGGTCAAGACTTTGAACAAAGCATCATCGCAGGCGACCTTCCTGCTAAAAAAGAGAGCATTGACAACTACATCCAAAATGACGGTGTGGTTCTCGCTATCTGCGGTGGTTTCCAACTATTGGGGCAATATTATGTTGAGGCTTCAGGCAAACGTATCGAAGGGCTCGGTGTCATGGGCCACTATACCCTCAACCAGACCAATAATCGCTTTATCGGTGACATCAAAATTCACAATGAAGATTTTGATGAAACCTACTATGGCTTTGAAAATCACCAGGGACGTACCTTCCTCTCAGATGACCAAAAACCGCTGGGTCAGGTTGTCTATGGAAATGGAAACAACGAAGAAAAGGTCGGCGAAGGGGTTCATTATAAGAATGTCTTTGGTTCCTACTTCCACGGACCTATCCTCTCTCGTAATGCCAATCTAGCTTATCGCCTGGTTACTACTGCCCTCCGGAAAAAATACGGTCAGGACATCCAACTCCCTGCTTATGAGGACATTCTCAGTCAAGAAATCGCTGAAGAATACAGCGACGTCAAAAGCAAGGCTGACTTTTCTTAAACTAAGGAAAATTAGATAAAAGAACTCCACTATCCTGTCGGAGTTCTTTTTGCCTGTTCTTTTACCCTTCTCTCTTGCATTTTCTCTCTTTTTTTGCCAAAATAGAGGGGTAGAAAGAAGGTAGCATATGTCTAAATTACAACAAATCGTAACATATCTTGAATCAGAAAAACTAGACGTCGCTGTCGTATCTGACCCCGTCACTATTAATTACCTCACTGGTTTTTACAGTGACCCTCATGAACGCCAAATGTTCCTTTTTGTCCTAGCGGACCGGGAACCTCTCCTTTTTGTCCCAGCCCTTGAAGTGGAGCGTGCAAGCAGCACTGTTTCCTTCCCAGTAGTGGGCTATGTGGATTCTGAAAATCCATGGCAAAAAATCAAAAACGCTTTGCCTCAGCACGATTTCAAACGTGTCGCTGTCGAGTTTGACAATCTCATCTTAACCAAATACCATGGTTTGAAAGCAGTCTTTGAAAATGCTGAGTTCGAAAACCTCACTCCTCGCATCCAACGCATGCGCCTCATCAAATCAGCTGACGAAGTGCAAAAAATGATGGTTGCAGGTCTCTATGCTGATAAAGCTGTAAAAGTTGGTTTTGACAATATCTCTCTTGATAAAACAGAGACAGATATCATCGCCCAAATCGACTTCGCCTTAAAACGTGAAGGCTATGAAATGAGTTTTGATACCATGGTCTTGACTGGTGACAATGCTGCAAATCCACACGGAATTCCTGGTGCAAACAAGGTCGAAAAAGACGCCCTTCTCCTCTTTGATCTGGGTGTTATGGTCAATGGCTACGCATCAGATATGACTCGTACAGTCGCTGTCGGCAAACCAGACCAATTCAAGAAAGATATTTACAACTTGACCCTTGAAGCCCAACAAGCTGCTCTTGACTTTATCAAACCTGGTGTGACTGCTCATGAAGTAGACCGCACTGCCCGTGAAGTCATCGAAAAAGCTGGTTACGGTGAGTACTTCAACCACCGTCTCGGTCACGGTATCGGTATGGATGTCCACGAATTCCCATCTATCATGGAAGGAAACGACATGGTCATCGAAGAAGGCATGTGCTTCTCTGTTGAACCAGGTATCTATATCCCTGGTAAAGTCGGCGTTCGTATCGAAGACTGTGGTGTTGTTACCAAGGATGGCTTTGACCTCTTTACAAGCACCAGCAAAGACTTGCTTTATTTTGATTAATATTCATCTAATACTCAATGAAAATCAAAGAACAAACTAGGAAACTAGCCGCAGGCTGTACTTGAGTACGGCAAGGCGACGTTGACGCGGTTTGAATTTGATTTTCGAAGAGTATAAAATCTTCCCACAATAAAACGCATAGTATCAAGTTTTTTCAACACTTGATATTATGCGTTTTTCTGATTTTTAGAACTTTTCTCCAGCCGCTTTACTTAATTTTCTTAATACTTTGACTAAGCACAAACCCTACAACCATTCCCACGATATTTTGCAGGAAGTTTGGTAGGACTTCTGGTAGGGCTGCTGCCCATCCATTCATCAAAGTTGAACCCAAGGCGTAGCCTCCTACCATCGCAATAGTAGCTAAGATAAGGCCTAGCCATTGCCATTTTCCTTTAAATCCTGCGAAAAATCCCTGCAAGCCATGGTTGATCAAGCTAAAGAACATCCACTGTGGATAGCCTGATAAGAGGTCAATCAAGAAACCTGCTAGTCCTCCAACGACAGCCCCTTCTTTACTGCCAAAGTAGAAGGCTGCAAAGAAGATACCCGCATCTAAGAGAGTTAGAATACCTGTTGGTGTTGGAATTTTTAAGAAATAACCTAGAACCACAGAAAGGGCGGTTAAGAGGGATACAAGGGCGATTTTAGTTGTTTTGGTTTGCTTCATATTGTCTTACTCCATATTGATCTGCTTGTGCAATAGCACGGTAAACGAAAGCTTTAGAACTTTCTACTGCTGGTAAAAGTTCATCACCTTTAACCAAGTGACTGGCAATGCTTGAGGCAAAGGTACAACCTGCACCAGCATTTTGGCCTTGGATAACGGGATTTTCTAGGACAGTGAAAGTTTGTCCATCATAAAAGACATCCACAGCCTTGTCCTGACTAAGGCGATTACCTCCCTTGATAATGACTGCTGGCGCTCCTAAATCATGTAATTTCTGTGCTGCTACCTTCATGTCTTCCAAGGTTTTGATCTCTTGACCCGCTAATAATTCGGCTTCAGGAAGATTAGGCGTAATCACACTGATATGAGGGAAAAAGCGAATCAACTCTTGACAGAGTTGGCTGACTGCCACATCATGCGTTTCCTTACAGACCAAGACGGGGTCCAATACCACCGGCACTCCAGGTCGTTGCTTGATAAAGTCCAGTGCCTTCTCAGCCACACTGACAGTAGGAAGAAGGCCAATCTTAATCCCTGCAAACTCGACCTCACGCAAGCTATTCAACTCATGTTGAAAAATAGTATCATCCGTAGGGAAGACTTCAAAGCCCTTTTCGGTCAAGGCCGTCAAACAAGTTACAGCTACAAAGCCATGCAAGCCGTTCAAGGTATAGGTAGCAAGATCGGCTGATAAACCACCACCACTAAAAATATCATTCCCAGAAAGGGCTAAAATACGATTATTCTTCATAACGAATCTCCTTTAAATACAAGCCATTTGGTGCTGCTGTTGGACCTGCAAGCTGTCTGTCTTTTTTTTCCAAGATCAAGTCAATCTGCTCTACTGGCATTCGATTATTTCCGATTTTGAGCAGCGTCCCCACCATATTGCGAATCTGCTTATACAAGAAGCCATTTCCTGAAAAGGTAAAGGTCAAAAATTGGCCTGTCTCATCGACTGTTAAACTCGCTTCTGTAATGGTCCGAACCTTGTCCTCTACACTGGTTCCAGATGCTGTAAAACCGGTGAAATCATGGGTTCCCTCTAGCTTTTTGATTGCCATCTGCATCCGCTCCACATCAAGCGGATAAGGAAAGTGAGTAGCATAGTGACGGCGCATCGTATTTTTGGGGCGCCCTCTATCCACGATAAACTCATAGGTCTTGCTATGTTTTGCATAACGGCAATGAAAATCATCCGCCACAATCTCAATCGAAATCACATCGATATCTTCAGGAGACTGGGTATCTAGAGCAAAACGGAGTTTTTCCTCATCCATCTGATAGGGCAAGTCAAAATGAATCACCTGTCCCAAAGCATGAACCCCACTATCCGTCCGACCAGCACCGTGAACAGTGATGGCATGCCCCTTATTGAGTCTCGTTAAGGTTTTTTCGATTTCCTCTTGAACGCTCCGCGCATGAGGCTGGCGCTGAAAACCAGCAAATGCATACCCGTCATAGGAAATGATTGCTTTATATCTTGTCATAACTTCTATTTTATCAGGAAATAAAAGTGTAAACAAGTTTAAAAACCAATAATTGTCTGGGTACAAAATTCCCAAAAAGAAAAACTTAGGAAACCAATCCTAAGCTCTCTTTTGAAGTGCGTACATAACAAAGATAGAAGTGACAATCAACCAGCATCCTAGAATGTTGAAGACCAACATACCGTTTTGAGTGACCAGACCGATTGCCCCAAGAATGAAAGGTGTCGTAAAGGCTCCAAAGCTGCATCCTAGCACTGCAAAAGATGTTGCCTGATTAAGGAGCTTGGCTGGGATTCTTTCAGAAAGAAGCTGAAAGACAGTGGTCAAGGCCACACTGTAAGAAAAACCTGC
Source organism: Streptococcus oralis SK304 (assembly GCF_000287715.1). Lineage (GTDB taxonomy): Bacteria > Bacillota > Bacilli > Lactobacillales > Streptococcaceae > Streptococcus > Streptococcus oralis_Y. The sequence continues at coordinate 109,229 of NZ_ALJN01000006.1, forward strand.
CACAACACTTCCAACTACCATCACACCCAATGACGGAGACAAGGCAATCACAATCTGCCCCAATCCAAAGGTGATACCTGACCAAAGGAGCAACCTTTCTTTAAACAGAGAGATAAAGAAAGAAAAACTCACACCTGCCAAGATACCAATCAACTGCATGATACTTAAAACCAAACTAGATAACTGGGCATCCCCTAGACCTCTTTCCACCATCAGACTAGGAATACGAATGGTGATAGCTGTGTTGGTACAGACAACAACTGCTGCTTCGACAGCCAATAGAAAAATTAAGCCTTTCATCTGTCCTGTCAAACGAGTCGTTTCGGCCTCTTTTTTCTTTGTTTCTTTCTTTTCTTTCCCATAAGGGACAAAGAGCAGATAAAGGATCAATACTAAAAATCCCGCACCGTAGGCCAAGAAGGTCACTGTCCATCCCAAGGATAAGAGTTGACCTACCACTAGAGTCAAAATCGACGCCCCGACAACTTCTGCTGATCCACGGAGACCCAGCATCTGAATCCGTGTCTTTCCATGATAGCGTTCGCTGATGATGGAAATAGCCTTGGCATTGATCATTCCAACACCCAAGCCAAATAAAATCCGCATTGCAAAGACAAAGTTGTACTCCTGATACCAGAAGGGAGCTGTTCCACCGATAGAGAGGATGAGAAGTCCCAGACTAATCTGAAGTCGCTCAGGAAGCAAACGCTCCAAAAACCCATTTAAAACCAGCATAATCATGATTCCAAAAGAAGGGAGACTGACCAGGAGCTCGATTTGTTCTTTGGGATAGCCTTGATAGTAGTCAAACATGGCTGGCAGAGCACTTGAGATGGAGAAGGAGGTAATCAAAACGAGGGAGAGGGCCAAAATACTAGCCCGTTCTAAATATTGTTTCATGAATTTTCTTTCTGTATATTTCTCACTGTTTATCCTTTTAAAAGGAAGATGGCAAGAAAAGAAGGAGCCCGATTGAACTAGAGACTCCGTCCTAACTTTCCTAATAGGAAGACTATTTTCGCTTGATTTGCTTGATCAGATAGAAGATGAAGCCTGCAACCATATAGGCCGCAAAAATGATCAAACACCATTTGATAACCACGTCCCAACCCTTGTTCACATTTAAAAAGAAATAAGGGAAGGGATTGTCCTTGGAATTCGGAATATTGAGTTTTAAGACCAGACCGTTAAACAAGGCAAAAATCATATAAACCAAGGGCAAGATGGTCCACAAGACTGGATCCCAGATCTTGTATTGACCCTGTTTATCAAAGAAGAGGGTGTCGGCTAAAAACCAGAGTGGAACGATATAGTGGCAAAGGAAATTTTCCACACGGTAAAAGTCTGTCGCGATCGGAGCAAGCATAAAATGGTAAATTACACAGGTAATCATGATACTCATGGTAACACCACCCTTGAGACGAAGCAAGGTCGGACTTTGCCAATTTTCACCTGAACGGCTCATCACACGGAGCAAATAGCCCGTGAAAATCGTTACCAAAAGATTGGACAATACTGTGTAGTAAAGGAGCATACCAAAACCACCATGCTTGGTGATCTCTAAATAAACTCCTGTAAATGCCGCTAAGAACAAGAGCACACGACTATAAAAGATAAATTTGTAGTTCGTTTTCATAGCTAGATTTTCTTAACAAACTCTGACTTCAATTTCATAGCTCCAAAACCATCAATCTTACAGTCGATGTTGTGGTCACCTTCTACGATACGGATATTTTTGACACGAGTTCCTTGTTTCAAATCCTTTGGCGCACCTTTTACTTTCAAGTCCTTGATAAGAGTTACAGTATCGCCGTCAGCCAATTTATTTCCATTGGCATCGATAGCGACAACGCCTTCTTCTACTTCTGCAACTTCTGCAGGATTCCACTCATAGGCACACTCTGGGCAGACCAAGAGACTTCCGTCTTCGTAGACATATTCTGAATTACATTTTGGGCAATTTGGTAAATTGTTCATAGGTTCTCCTTATAACATTTCACTATTCTTTGAAAATCAAAATTTCTCGAACAGCAACTATTATACCGTAAAATCCTACTTTTGACAATGTGTCCTAAGTCTAGCAGACAAAAAAGTCATGCAACTTTTCACAGTTACATGACTTTTAAAAGATGATTGATCATGAGCACTTATCAAGCGCCTCATGATAAAAGGGGTAGCAACTATATCTTACAAACCAGGAGCTTGTCCAAGTTCTGCTGCAAGCATCCAAACTGTTTTCTCAAGTTCAGCCTTAGCCCCAACAAAGATATCGTTTGTAACATCATCGCCTTCTTCGTCAGTTACATCCAAAGCTTTTTGGAAAAGAGCGATGAGGTAGCGATAAATCGCTAGAACACGTTCCAAGCTTTCTTCAACGTTACGGAATTCTCCTTCTTCTTCTTCGATTTCACTGTGTTGAAGGAATTCTGTCAAAGTTGAGTAAGGTTTGCCACCAAGGGTAATCAAACGTTCGCTGATTTCGTCAAGATAACCATCAAGGCTGTCCATGTATTCATCCATTTTTGGATGCCATACGAGGAAACCACGACCACGCATATACCAGTGAACTTGGTGAAGGGCAATGTGAGCCACATACAAGTCTGCTACTGCTTGGTTCAATACTTCTTTCGTTTTTGCTAATGCTACTGGCGCTGTTTTAGATAATGTTGTAACGTCTTTTACTGCTTCTTTTTTCAATTCAACCATATTTCTTACCTCTTTCATTTTTTTGTAACCATCTTCTTAGTGGTTACAATATAAGTATACTACTACTAGAAAACGATAGCAAGGAAAGTGTACTATCTGAGAAAAGTTGTAATAGACTGATAATTTAAGAATAGTCTGGACAGTTTTAATTAGCCGACTTGCTCGGATTTGCTTGAAAATTGGCTTTGGTACAGATCATAATAAAAGCCTTTTGCTTGGAGCAAGCTTTCATGATTTCCCTGCTCAATAATCTGTCCATCCTTAAGAACGAGAATCTTGTCTGCTTCTTGAATGGTAGAGAGACGGTGGGCGATGACAAAGCTAGTTCTTCCCTTCATCAAGCGTTTCATAGCTTTTTGAATCAAGAGTTCCAAACGGGTATCAACAGAGGAAGTTGCTTCATCCAGAATGAGAATTTTAGGATTGGCTAGGAGAGCACGCGCGATGGTCAAGAGTTGTTTTTGCCCGAGGGAAATATTACTTGACTCTTGGTTCATCTCCATGTTGTAACCGCCAGGAAGAGTTCGGATAAAGTGGTCTACATTTGCTGCTTTGGCAGCTTCTATTATTTCCTCGTCACTGGCGTCAAGATTTCCAAAACGTAGGTTTTCTTTGATCGTACCTTCATAAAGCCAAGCATCCTGCAAGACCATCCCAAACTGACGGCGATAGTCTTGACGTGACAACTGGCGAATATCCTGCCCGTCAACCAAGATTGCGCCTGCTGTGACATCGTAAAAGCGCATAAGCAGATTGATCAAGGTCGTCTTACCAGCTCCAGTAGGACCGACAATCGCCACCATCTCTCCCGGTTGAACTTCCAGATTAAAGTCTCGAATCAATGGTTTGTTTTCAACATACTGGAAGTCAACAAGTTGGAAGGTCACCTGACCTGTTAAGGGTTCAAGGATTTCGAGTTCTTCTCCCTTGACTTCCTCTGTCTCATCCAAGATATCGAAGATGCGGTCTAGCGAAGACTTAGCACTTTGCATTTGACCCGCAAGTTGTGTGATGTTTTGAATAGGCTGGCTGATCTGCCAAACGTACTGAACAAAGGCCTGCATATTCCCCACTGTCAAACGACCCGCAATCACTTGCAAACCACCAAGAACTGCAACGATCAGATAGGTTAAGTCCGATACAGCATGAAGGGCTGGCATCATAAGCCCAGAGATAAAGCTGGCTTTAAAGCCAACACGTTGGAGGTCGTCAGTAATCTTAGAAAATTCTTTATGAGAAGTTTCCTCACGACCGTAGAGTTTCAAGACATTAAAACCTGTAAGATTTTCCTGCACATAGCCATTCATCCGTCCTAAAATAGCCGCCTGCTCTTTAAAATAAGGCTGAGAACGTTTCAGGATACTTCTTGCACCGAAATAGGTCACTGGAATGGATAGAATCACCACTATAGCCAGTTGAAAGTTCAAGTATAAAACCATTCCCATGACGAGAACAATCGTCAAAACGGCATTTACAATTTGGAGAAAAGACTGTTGAAGAGCATTAGACACTGTCTCAACGTCACTGGTAAAGCGCCCCAATAAATCACCAAATTGGTGTTTGTCAAAGAAAGATACTGGGATACGATTGATTTTCTCGGTCATTTCATTTCGCAGATCCTGGGTCATAGACTGGACCGCATTGGTCATGAAATAGTTAGAATAATAAGAACCAAGTTCATACAAGAGACCTCTAAAGAGGTAAATGATTAAAACAGTTCCGATGTAGCCAGTATTGATACGAACGCCTGAAAGACCATTAGCCATATCTAAGAAATTTTTTGTCAACTCCGTAATGGCTAGCCCCAAGACAAAAGGCTCCAAGACACTCATGACCACACTCAAAATTTTTAGAAAGACTGCAAAGAAGACAGAAAAACGGTAGGCTTTCAAATAGCTCCACAAACGAGCCAAACTAGATTGTGTTTTCATATTTCCTCCTATTCTTCTGTTAGAGATGCATTTTTCAACTGCGACTCAGCAATCTCACGATAGATGGCATTTGTCTCCATCAATTCTTCATGTCGACCACGACCCACGATTTCACCCTTATCCAGAACGATGATCTGGTCCGCATCCATGATGGTTCCGACACGTTGAGCAACAATTAAAACCGTTGCATTCTGTGTTACTTCCTTGAGACGACGGCGCAAAATGGCATCCGTACGATAATCCAAGGCTGAGAAAGAATCGTCAAAAATATAGATATCAGGATTCTTTATAACCGCTCTGGCAATTGAGAGACGTTGTTTCTGTCCTCCGGAAAGGTTGCTTCCACCTTCAGCTAGATGGGTCGCAAAGCCTTCTTCTCGGCTTTCGATAAAATCTTTAGCTTGCGCCACATCCGCTGCCTGATGTAGGTCTTTGTGACTAGCATCTTCCTTCCCATAGCGGATATTTTCAGCGATAGTTCCTGTAAACAGCAAGGCCTTCTGCGGGATAAAACCAATCTTTTGACGGAGAGACTTGAGGCGGTAATCCCTCACATCGACACCATCAACCTTGATTTTCCCAAGTGTGACATCGTAAAAACGAGGAATCAATTGCACAAGAGAGGACTTGCCCGATCCGGTCGATCCGATAAAGGCAATGGTTTCACCTGGTTTAGCACTGAAAGAAATATTGTGCAAAACAGGATTTTCCGTCTCACCAGGATAGGCAAATGTGACATTTTCAAATTCCAAATAACCGTGAGTTTCTGTCTCTCTGACTCCTCCTTCATTGGGATCAATAGAAATCGGCATATCCATGACTTCTTTCAAACGTTCACTCGAAACGGCTGTACGAGGATACATGGTGAAGAGATTGGATAGGAAAAGGAAGGACAAGAGGGCGTGGAAACTATATTCGATAAAGGCTACTAGGTCCCCAATTTGCAAGCTTCCTTGTTTGATAGGGTCCAGAGCAAACCAGACAATAGCTACAATCATGGCAATGATAATCTGAACAAACAAGGGTTCCGTCAAACCGGTTAGTTTAAACAGACGATTGGAATTAGCTGCATAGACTGCATTTTGTCCTGCAAAGCGTTCCTCTTGAAACTCCTCACGGGCAAAGGCACGAATGACACGGAGTCCCATTAGATTTTCCCTGGCATATTGGTTTATCTTATCTAAGGTAGCCTGCTGTTTCTCTGATAATGGTCGAGTCTTGACCGCTACATAAATGACCACCACGGCTAAGAAAGGTACTGCAAAGGCCACTATCCAGGCTAATGACGGACTGGTCAGGAAGATCATTAAGATACTAGACAGCATCATCATGGGGGTGATGACACCCAGTTTTAAGGTCTGTTCTGCAAACTGCATGAGAACAAAGGCATCACTGGTAATGCGAGTAACCAGTGAAGACACTCCAATCTTTTCATATTCATGATGAGAATACTCTTGTAATTTGGCATAGAGATCATCCCTCATATCCTTGACCATATTGGTCGTCAGCTTACTAGCAGCGTAGGCTAAGACTATACGCCCCAAGGTTCCACATAGGATAATCACCAGCATAATTGCAGCCCAAACATACAATTGCTGTTCATTCCCTTTATTCACACCTTCATCAATCATCCGAGCCAGAACAGTTGGCAGTCCAAGATTGACAATAACAAAGAAAACCGCTCCAAAGAAATCCAAGAATAACCACTTGGGATATTTTTTCAAATAAGACCAAATATAGAGCATAACTCCCCCTTTCATAACTTTTTGATATAGAAAAGAGCGCGCATCTGCACGCCTTTCTTTCCCTAAAGAACTTTCCTAGTCTAGAAAAATCCCTCTTTCACAAGAATGCTCCAAGTAAAAATAAGACAGGCAGTCAAAGTCACTTAGTACTTTTAACTGTCTGTCTGGAATAAGCTAGATTATTTTACAAAATCAAGCAATGCCAAGAAGCTTTCAGCTTCAAGTGACGCACCACCAACAAGGGCACCGTCAACGTCTGGGCAAGCCATGTATGAAGCAACGTTTTCAGGTTTAACAGAACCACCGTATTGAACACGAACTTTGTCCGCAACTTCTTGACCAAAGTCAGCTGCTACGACGTCACGAACAACTTTACACATTTTTTGTGCATCGTCTTGTGAAGCTGATTTACCAGTACCGATAGCCCAGATTGGCTCGTAAGCGATAACTGTTGAAGCAACTTGTTCAGCTGTCAAGCCAGCCAATGCAGCAGATACTTGAGCACCTACGAATTCAGCCGCTTTACCAGCTTCGTAAGTTTCAAGTGACTCACCACAACAGATGATTGGAAGCATACCGTTTGCAAAGATTGCTTTTGCTTTTTTGTTGATATCTTCGTCAGTTTCATGGAAGTAGTCACGACGTTCTGAGTGACCGATCACAACGTAGTCTGTACCGATTTCTTTCAAAACTTGTGGGCTAGTTTCACCAGTGAATGCACCTGCATTTTCAAAGTAGCAGTTTTGAGCAGCAACTTTAAGGTTTGAACCTTTAGCAGCAGCAAGAACAGCTGTCAAATCAACTGCAGGAGCTGCGATACCTGCTTCAACAAGGTCTGATGAAGGAAGTTTTGATGCAACGGCTTCAACGAATGCTTTTGCTTCTTCTGGATTTTTGTTCATTTTCCAGTTACCAGCGATAAATGGTTTACGTGACATTTCACATACCTCTTTTTTCATTTTATTCACTATTATTCTATCATATTTATAAGGAGCTTGCAAACCATACTCTAATTTTCAAGATTTTTCAAGCGACTAATCTTGCCACAAATTCATAGCATCGAGGAAATCAGCTGAAGCCTGAACTTGTTTGGGATTGTTCGCTTCTCGCTCTGCTCGTTTGGCCTCCACCTGAGCCACAGACTGGATACCTTCATGGCGCCAGTTACGAAGGATTGCCTGAATGTACTTCCAGTTTGGTTTGCCATTAAAAACCGCCTCTCGGAGAGCTTCCTTGATCAAATCCGCCTTGATTCCATCTTCTTTGACAGTCTTGGAAAGATCTTCGATTTCAAATGGGGTTAACAAGCGCCCCAATTCCTGCTGAAAGGTTTCAACCAGATCCTTCAATTGATTTTTGGAGTTTGGAGCAGTTGCAGCTGGAGTTTGGCTATCTAACAAGCTATCCAAGCGTTCAAAAGCCAGACTAGCATCAAAAATCAGCTCAATTTCCCCATTTAGTTCAATGGTCCGATATTGTAGCAAACCATTTTCAGTCAAATTCGAAATGGATTGGTTGACATCTGCCACCTCTTTCCCAATGATTTCAGCTATTTGGCTAGGCGAAACATCTCCTAGGGCTGTGGTATTTTGTAAATAGAAAAATTGCCAGACCAGAAAATCTTCGCTGGAAGGAAAGAGTTCCTTAAAATGCAAGAGCAGGGCACTTGGCAAAAGCAAGTTCCCTGATTTGAAAGCGTCAAAATATGTCATAATTCCTCTTATAAATATCCAAATGCAGCCGCATCATCCTCTACCTTTTTCCAGTCAAAAGGGGTTTCCTGATAAACTGCATAGTTCACCCAATTGCTGAAAAAGAGGGCAGCTGATGAAGACCAACAGAGACACGGTGTCTCATTCACATCATCATTTTTAAAGTAGTTCTCTGGGATATGAGGGTCGAGCCCCGCCTCATAATCACGAAAATACTCTCTTGCTAAAGTGTCACGATCGTACTCCAAATGACCAAAACTATAAATCTCACGCAAATCTCGACTAGCTAAGATAGAAACACCAACCTCAAGACCTTCTGACAGAATCTCTAGATTGGTCTTGTTTAAGATTTCTTCTTTTAAAATCTCAGTGTGACGAGAATGAGGAGCTACATAGCGATCATCAAAACCTCTAAAAAGAAGGTGCCCTTCTTTCAAGGTATCCTGTGGGTAAATACCTGATAGCTTCCGATCCATCTGGTGCTTTTCAACACCATAGCGAACATAAAGACCTGCTTGTGCTCCCCAACAGATATGCAGAGTTGAAAAAACATGCGTCTTGGACCATTCGATGACCTGCTTGAATTCTTCCCAGTAATCCACCTCCTCAAAAGGCAAATGCTCCACTGGCGCTCCCGTGATAATCATTCCATCAAAGAAGTCATTCTTGACCTCTGGAAAGGTCTTATAGAAGGTTTCCATATGTTCGGCACGGGTTGTCTTTGAATGATGTGTTTCCATATATAAGAAATCAATATCTAATTGCAACGGTGTATTAGCCAAATGCCGCAAGAGTTGCGTTTCTGTTACCATCTTTTGGGGCATGAGATTTAAAATCAAAATCCTCAAGGGGCGAATATCTTGATGAGCGGCCCGTTGGTCGTCCATAACAAAGATATTTTCTGTTCTTAAAATCTCAACAGCTGGTAATTTTTTATCAAGTCGAATCGGCATAATACCCTCCTAACAGTTCTCTATTTCGGGAATGATGTTGTCTGTTTGAAAGCAAAAACCTCCAAATACTTCTTCCCCTTATTATACTGTATGAAGATATAGTTTTCAATTATAGTTTTTCTCTAACTAGCTATAGTTAATTTATATAGCAAAAGAAGAGAAAACAGCCCCAAGGACTGTTTCTCATTAATAGTGCATAAGTACCTTGTAATCGTAATCTCCGATTTTTTCACGACCTTTAAGTTCATCCAGTTCAATCAAGAAAGCACAGCCTGCTACAATTCCACCAAGTCTTTCAATCATCTCAATTGTTGCCTTGACAGTTCCACCTGTTGCCAAGAGATCATCTATGATGAGAACGCGTTGACCTGGTTTGATGGCATCAGCATGCATGGTCAAAGTATCAATACCGTACTCTTTTTCATAGTCAGCAGAAATCACTTCACGTGGTAATTTCCCTGGTTTACGAACAGGTGCAAAGCCAATTCCCAACTCAAAGGCAACGGGGCATCCGACAATAAATCCACGAGCCTCTGGGCCCACGATCATGTCAATTTTTTTGTCTGTTGCGTACTGAACAATTTCACGAACAGCATAGCTATAGGCATTTCCATCTGCCATCAATGGGCTGATATCACGGAAGGTGATGCCTTCCTTAGGATAATTTTCAATCGTTGCGATATAATCTTTTAAATTCATCTTTTTCTTTCTTTCAAAATTTTTTACTCTCTATTATACCATATTTTCTGTGAAAGAAGAAGAGGAAAAGCACTATTGCTACAAAGCTGATCAATGAACTGATTTTTCTAAAAGGTAATACTCATCAAAAAAACGAGCACTTTCGTACTCGTCTTCTCTTTTATAAACTACTGATTAAAGTGAGTTTACGTCAACTTTGATACCAACACCTTGAGTAGTTGTGATTGTCAAGTTTGTTACGTAAGTTCCTTTAGCTGTAGCTGGTTTTGATTTTTGGATTGTTTCGTTGAAAGCTTTGAAGTTTTCAACCAATTTTTCAGCTTCAAATGATACTTTACCGATGATTGCTTGAACGTTACCTGCACGGTCAGCACGGTAAGTGATTTTACCACCTTTAGACTCTTCAACTGCTTTAGCAACATCCATTGTTACAGTACCAGTTTTAGGGTTTGGCATCAAGTTACGTGGTCCAAGGACACGTCCAAGACGTCCAACAAGAGCCATCATGTCAGGTGTAGCGATAACTACGTCGAAATCCAACCAACCGTCGTTGATTTTCGCAACAAGGTCATCTTCACCAACAAAGTCTGCACCAGCAGCTTTTGCTTCTTCAGCTTTTGCACCACGTGCGAAAACAAGAACGCGTGAAGTTTTACCAGTACCGTTTGGCAATACCATTGCGCCACGGATTTGTTGGTCAGCTTTTTTAACGTCAATGTTCAAGTTGTAAGCAACTTCTACAGTTGCGTCAAATTTTGCAAAGTTAGTTTCTTTTGCAAGTGCTACAGCTTCTTCTACACTGTATGCTTTTGTGCTGTCGATTTTCTCAAGAGCAGCACGAAGTTGTTTGCTTTTTTTAGCCATTTTCTATTCTCCTTGTAAGTGGTTCAATCGATTTTCATCTCCCACGTCACTTCTCGAAATGATGAAGTCTTGCGGGTTTTCAGTCTATTATTTTCCTTTTCCTATTCCTACTTCGTTCAGTTCCTTTGCTGTACCCAAGTACAAGCGTCAGTCACTTGCCTAGTATGAAAAGCAACTAATAGACTGCTGTGAGATTTTCTACTGTGTTATTGATTAGTCAACAACAGTGAATCCCATAGAACGAGCAGTACCTTCGATCATACGCATTGCAGACTCAATGTTTGCTGCGTTCAAATCTGGCATCTTAGTTTCTGCAATTTCTTGTACTTGTGCACGAGTAACTGTAGCAACTTTAGTTTTGTTAGGTGTACCTGATCCTTTTTCAACACCTGCAGCTTTTTTCAAAAGAACAGCAGCTGGTGGTGTTTTTGTAACGAAAGTAAATGATTTGTCTTCGTATACTGAGATAACAACTGGAATAATCATACCAGCTTGGTCAGCTGTACGAGCGTTGAACTCTTTTGTGAATCCCATGATGTTGATACCAGCTTGACCAAGAGCAGGTCCAACCGGTGGAGCTGGTGTAGCTTTACCAGCAGGGATTTGCAATTTTACAAGTTTTTCGACTTTTTTAGCCATTTTTAAATCCTCCTTTGTGGTTTTGGCGGTAATTAAAGATTTTTACCTCCCACAAGTATGCTTTACACATACCCATCTATTATACACTATTTATCTAAAAATGCAAGAGAAAAATTTCTTTTTTAATCGACGTAATCTCCGCCTTCAAAGCCATAGTATTCTTCCAAACTAAGGCCACTTGCAGCAATTTCTTTGGCTTCTTTTCCAACGTAGCGAAGATGCCATTCTTCCGCCATGTAGCCAGTCTCTTTTTCCTTTCCTTTGAGATAGCGAACAACAAAGCCATAGTCAGCTGCATGATCCAAGAGCCACTGGGCTGCCTTCTCCTCTGTCACTAATTCTCCATTAGTCCCAATCAAATCAAAAGCAAGACCTGTTTGGTGTTCACTGTATCCAGGGCGGGCTGAGTAGCGATCTGCCTCTTCCTTACCATCTTGATTCACATAGTCTTGATAAAGTTTGGTTTGAGTTTCATAACTTCTAAAACCACTGTAGTGATCGCTGATTGGGTAGCCAGCTGCTTGCATTGCTGCAATGAGTTTCAGCAACTCCGCCTTGGCTGTTGGATTTTCTCCTGGATTGTAGTCTTTTGACAAAGGATAGTGCTTATTAGCCACGACGATTTCATCGTATTTCCCTTGTATACTATAGTGATCTCCCTTATTCACAACTTCTGCCTTTTTCTGACTAGAAGCTTGAGATTTGCTCCCTACAGTACCCTCAGGTTGACTAGTTTGTTCCGTTTTTTGAGTATTTTCTTCATTTTTAGGTGTTTCTTGAGAACATGCTGCTAGGGTTACTGCTAGCAAACCGGATAAAACGATGTATCTTTTTTTCATTTTTTTCTTCCTCTCTTAAATCACATGCTTCTCTAATTCATCGGATAAGGTTTTAATCATTTGTTTCAACTCACGGGATTGCACTTGGCAATCTTCTGCCGCCATTTCTTCCCAGGGCACCCACCAGACTGGACCACGACCATTAAGACCATGACCATTCATATCACCTGATCGTCTTGGAAAGAGGTGCCAGTGAGCGTGGGCATCTCCATTTCCTAGAAGTTCGATGTTCATCTTTTCAGCTTTAAACGCTTTGGCAACAGCTTCTTGGACCAAACTCATTTCCTCTAGAAAACGAAGTTTCACAGAACTCTCCATCTGATAGAGTTCTGTGACATGCTCCTTTGCTAGAAATAAGGTATAACCCCTAAAGTATTGGTGGTCTCCAATAACAACATAGCCTGTTTCTAGTTCTTTTACAAAGTAGGGATTCTTCCCTACCTTTATCCATTCAATTCTTTGACAAATCAAGCACATATTAGTCTACCAATGCACTCTTGAGATAGGCGTCTACCATACGCTCAGTCGCCACGACCGAATCAATGTGTGTTCGTTCGTAAGAGTGACTGGACTCAATACCAGCTCCAAGGAGGGCATGCTTGACCTCTGCTCCTGCTGACATAGCTGCGGAAGCATCCGAACCGTAAAATGGATAAATATCGAGCTTAAATGGAATATCTTGCTCCTTTGCCAAAGCCACTAAATGTTGACGGAAGTCGTAGTGATAGGGACCCGAAGCATCCTTGACACAGATAGACACTGTATACTCATCCGTCTGCTGGTCATCGCCCATAGCTCCCATATCGACAGCCAGATATTCTACTACCTGAGCTGGAATATTGGAGTTGGCACCGTGGCCCACCTCTTCAAAGACTGAAAAAGCAAAATGAGTTGTTACTGGCAATGCAATCCCCTCTTCCTTATAAACACGAAGAAGATTGAGCAAAATCGCTGCGCTGACTTTATCATCCAAGTGACGGGACTTGATAAAACCAGTCTCTGTCACGACAGTTCGCGGGTCAAAGCTGATAAAATCGCCAACCTCGATGCCCAAGGCACGAGTTTCTTTTTCATTGGTCACTTTTGCATCCAAACGCACTTCCATATTGTCCTGTGTGCGTTCTGCAGTTCCTGCATCCTTGTAGACATGGCAAGAAGTCTGGTGGATGAGGATGGTTCCAGATACCTTTTTACCTGTGCTAGCCACATGAACCGTACAGTTCTCCCCTTCAATCATGTTCCAAGGGAAACCACCGACACGGTCCATTTTGAGACGACCGTCTGGTTTGACTGCACGAACAATAGCTCCTAGCGTATCCACATGGGCAGTCACATAACGTTGTTGCTTATCATTTTGACCTTTAATGGTCACATTGACACCGCCCTTGGCTGTACGAACCGGCTGGTAACCAAGCTCTTCTAAAGTATGGACTAGGTAGTCTGAAATCTCACGAGTAAAGCCTGTTGGAGATGCAATAGCGGTTAATTCTTTGATATAGTTTACAGTTTGATTCATTTCTTCACCTCCTTCCTACCATTATAACATTTTTCTAGTCAGACTCCTTCTCAAAAGGAGAAAAACTGTGTTTAGTTGCTTTCACTATAGATCCATGTTATAATACAAATACTTTGATTATGAAAGGAAAGTAAAAATATGAAATCCTACTTTAAAGTATCACTAACCCTTGTGGCTTCACTTGTCCTCCTACTCGGATGTTCCAAACAGGCATCAACACCTGCTAGCAGCAGTAGCAAAGAAGACACAACAACTCAGTCAAGCGAGACCAAACAAAGCAGTCAACAATCATCTGAAAAGAAAGATGAGACAGAAACTCACACATTTGTCCACAATAGCAAACCTGGGATTCATTCTACCTTGACTTATACTGTGAAGGGAGATGACGTTGTAAAACAAACTGTTCATAATGTACTTGACCCTGAAAAACTTAATAATACCGCGGAAGGTATTAAGGAAATTGTTGACGATACTTATAAAGGTTATGAAGGGGTCAAAGGGGTTACACAAAAAGTTGAAATTCAAGACGGAAAAGTTATCCAAAACATCGAGGTTGACATGACTGTCGCGAGTCTTGACGAATTGAAAAAAGCAATGCCGAACGAATATTCTGGTATTGGAAACCGTGTAAGCTTTGCTGCCTCGAAAAAAATGCTTAAAGAAGCTGGTTATACTGAACAAACCAACTAATGAGTCGTGCTCATACAAAAAATTCTTGGTCGATGACCAAGAATTTTTTTATTCCATCTCAAAAACGTCACTCTCTTGTTTGTTTGGTAGAACCAATGAAAGCAAGATTCCGATAATTGCTGGCACCAACCATGGTAGAGAGACAGCTGCAAACGGAAGAGCATTGACGAGATTTGCTAGAAACTCAATCTTAAAAGAACTTCCAAGGACGCTTGCAAGAGCAATCGCTGTAACAAGCCCAATAGTTAACTGCATACCTGGTTTTGATAGGGCGACAAACTTATTAACAATCACAATCATCACAATGGCGATGGTGATTGGGTACAAGATTACTAATACTGGAACTGAGTACTTGATGATTGCATCCAAACCGAGGTTTGCAATAGCAAATCCAATCAAGGTAAAGGCAGTTGCATAGACCTTGTAGCTGATTTGTGGGAAACGTCCATTAAAGAACTCAGCTGTAGACACAATCAAGCCAACTGTCGTTGTGAAGCAGGTTACAGTTACCATAACAGCAAGGAAGAGTTGAGCTGTTGAACCAAAGATTTCCTGAGTAGCTTGCGACAAGATATAAACACCTGGTGTTCCACCCTTCATTGCTTCTGCTGGTACCGGGAAGTGATTTCCAAGGAATCCTAAACCGATGTAAAGAGCGCTAAAGGCAAGAGCTACAACGATACCAACCACCCAAATAGTTGAAATGTACTCTTTCTTACTTGAGAATCCAAGTTGTTTCAAGGTTTGAACAGCAATCACACTAAAGGCGACTGAAGCAAGAGCATCCAAGGTATTATACCCTTCTAGGAAACCTGTTCCAAAAGCAGAGGATTGATAGGCTTCTGAGGCCGCTTGAGGACTTGTTCCACCATACTTGAAGGCACCTAGTACAACCAAGATAACGATCAACAAAGCAAAGACTGGTGTCAAGATACGTCCGATCCGATCCAAAATCTTTGATGGATTGAGTGAAATCAAATAAGCCGCTGCAAAATATAGTACGGTAAAGACAATCAATCCAAGTCCTTTATTCGCATCTGATAAAAGGGGGCTAATCCCGACTTCGTAAGCTGTTGTGGCTGTACGTGGAATGGCAAAGAAGGGACCAATTGATAAATAGAGGACTGCGAGATAAAGCGTCGCAAACCAAGGTGAGATTTTCTTAGAAATCTCATAAATGTATCCCTTAGGATTGAGAGTTCCAATAATGAGAGTCAAAACGGCGATACCGACGCCTGAAAAGACAAAACCTGCAATGGCAGGAAGAAAATGTTCTCCAGATAGGGCACCTAGAGAAGGCGGAAAAATCAAGTTCCCCGCACCAAAAAATATTCCAAACAGGAGCAAACCTGTTAGGGCACCTTTTTTAGCCATAAAGAATCTCCTTCATATTTCTAAAATACTGACCTAGTATATCACGAATAAGAGTATGAAAAAAGCATCACGAAGTAAATATTGAATGTTTTCAATATTTTTAAAAATAAGAATTATCTAAAAACAAAATTCTCCTACCTAGTACACACCAAGTAGGAGAAATGCAAAATTTTAAAGATTTTCAAAGGCCGTCATGCCACCTTGAACATTGATGACCTTATATCCATGCTCCTCTAAAAACTGGCAAGCACGAGCTGATCTCATCCCAGATTTACAAATAACATAATGTAACTGCTCCTTTTCCAACTGCTCATAAGTATCAGCCAGTTGACTAAGCGGTAAGTTGTGTGCACCTTCTAAATGAAGCATCTTGAACTCTTCTATTTCTCTCACGTCTACTAGAGAAAGCTGACCATTTTGGTAAAGCTGATAAAATTCATCGAAGGAAATTTCTTTCATTCTTTTTCTCCTAATACTCTTCGAAAATCAAATTCAAACCACGTCAGCGTCGCCTTACCGTAGGTATGGTTACTGACTTCGTCAGTTCTATCCACAACCTCAAAACAGTGTTTTGAGCTGACTTCGTCAGTTTTATCTGCAACCTCAAAGCTGTACTTTGAGCAGCCTGCAGCTAGCTTCCTAGTTTGCTCTTTGATTTTCATTGACTATAAAATGATTTTAATTCTTTTTTTCAAATCTGGCACCACTTCTGACTCAAACCAAGGATTTTTAGCCATCCAGATTTGATTTCGTGGTGATGGGTGAACCAGAGGGAAAAATTCTGGTAGATAGTCTTTGTAGCGTTTTACCCGTTCTGTTACCTTGCCACTAATTTTCTCATGTAAATAATAGGCTTGAGCATATTGCCCAATCAAAAGGGTCAATTCAATATTTGGACATTCCTTGAGGAGTTGTGGGTGCCATTTTTCTGCGAAACCTGTACGAGGTGGAAGGTCGCCTGATTTTCCATGTCCTGGGAAATAAAAGTCCATGGGAATAACTGCAAACAAACCCGAATTGTAAAAGGTGTCTTCATCAACACCTAGCCACTCACGCAGACGGTCACCACTCTTATCCTTCCAATAAATTCCAGCTTCTTGCGTTTTAAACCCCGGAGCTTGACCGACAATATTGATGCGAGCAGTTTTTGGCGCCGCAAAGAGAGGTTCGATTCCGCGTTCTGTGTAGCTGGCATTCTGCGGATCCGCCATAATGGCTTGCTTGATTCTTTCGATTTGAGACATCTGTTTTCCCTCCAAAAAGAAGTCTAAGCATAAAATCTCAGACTTCTATCGTTTTATTTGATCAATTCATAAATAGCTTCAGCATAGATTGCTGCTGCTCGGAAGAGATCGTCCAAGGCGATAAATTCGTTGGCTTGGTGCATGGTGTCAATTGAGTCTGGGAACATAGCACCGTAGGCAACCCCACGTTCTAGCAAGCGACCGAAGGTACCACCACCGATGACTTGTTCATGACCTTGAAGTCCAGTTTGTTTTTCATAGACATTCAACAAGGTTTGCACAAGTGGATCTTCCATCGGTACATAGTGAGGCGTGTGTCCGTGTTCAGAAAGGCTAACAGAAGCAACTGGCAATGTCTCAAGGATTGACTTGATCTGCTCTGGACTTGTTCCTTTTGGATAACGGAAGTTGAGGGCAATCGTATTGTCAGCGCTTGTTTCATCGAAGCGGAAAACACCTGCATTCATAGAAAGGGCACCCATCTTTTCATCCACATGAGCCACCTTGAGATTTTTACCCTCATGGTCATTCAAGAGAGTCTTACCAGCGATGTCGAGGTAGTCTTTTGCAGGGCCAGCAAAGTCAAACTGACTGAGGAAAAGGGCCAGGTAGGTCGCACCATTGACACCTGAAGCAGGCATAGCACCATGAGCTGATTTACCAATCACAGTCACCTTGTACTGACCGTTTTCTTCTTGGAGTTCTCCTCTGAGTTTGTGCTCCGCAACAAAGGCATCTAGTTTAGCTTGCAAGTCAGCCAAGTCACCTGAAACGACTGCTGTCGCTGATTCAGGTACCATGTTTTCACGTAAACCACCTGTAAAGCTGTGAAGACGGGCAGCACCTGCATTTTCACCTGCAAAGTGGAGGTATTCTGTGATATTTCCTTTTTCACCATTGATGATAGGGAATTCAGCGTCTGGAGAGAAGCCAAAGTCTGGTTTCGCAAGTCCTACATGTTCAAAGTAGTAGTCCATGTCTGCCCAACCTGATTCTTCGTCTGTTCCGACGATGAAACGAACTTTTTTAGAAGTTGGAAGGCCCAATTCTTTGATGATTTTCAAGCCATAGTAACAAGCTGTTGTAGGTCCCTTGTCATCCGAAGCTCCGCGCGCATAAAGGCGCCCATCTTTGATAGTTGGTGTGTAAGGGTCTGTATCCCAACCGCTACCAGCTGGCACCACGTCCATATGGGCAAAAATTCCAAGAACTTCTTCTCCATCACCAAACTCAAAATGTCCGGCATAGTTATCAACATTTTGAGTTGTATAGCCATCACGATCTGCGATTTCAAGGAATTTCTCCAAGGCTTTTACCGGACCAGGCCCAAATGGATGCTGAGCGTCCGCCTTGCTGTCGTCACGTTCTGAGTTGATTTCCAAAAGGCTAAACAAGTCAGCCAAAAGGTCTTCTTTGCGTTTTTCTACTTCTGCTGTAAAATCAATTGCTGTCATTTTTTCTTCTTTCTATCTTTTCTCGATGATTTCATCTACTGGCAAGCGGTAGCTTGGTTCTAATTTTTCATCTGTGTAACCCACTGTAATCAAGAGTTCTGGGCGGAAGCGGTCTTCAATTTCCAAAACTTCATTGGCTTTTGATTTGTCAAAACCAAGGATAATGTTAGAACCGATTCCTTGGTCTGTCAAAGCCAGAACCAAGTTCATGGCAACCAAACCAGCATTGAGGGCTAGGTAGTCACTGACCTGTTGTTCACTGTAACGTGCAAATTCAGCAGGCAAATTTTTCATAAAGTATTGAAGTTGCTCTTCTGAGAAATTCTTTGCACCACCAACGCGAGCAATCTTACGAGCACGTTTGGCAAGGTCTGTATCGGTAAATAAGGCAATGGTCACCGGCGCTGACGATACCTGCTCAAAGTTCGAACCATAAGCCAATTTTGCCAATTCAGCATTTTTCTCACGAACAACCACAAACTTCCATGGCTGGCTGTTATGGGCACTTGGGGCCAAGGTTGCGATTTCGATAGCCGTACGCACATCCTTGGGATCCACCGGCTTATCAGTGAAATGCTTAGTCGCATGACGTTTTTTATTTAATTCAAGAAATTTCATAATCGATTTCCTTTTCTAATTCTACTGCATCCATTCTACCATATTTTGAAAGAGCTTGCAGAGATTTTTAATAGAGTTAGTACTTCTTTCAAACTCTCTACTATTCACTTGTAGCTCTTTAGGTAGGTATCGTTTTAGATTTGAGACAATCAAAAAGCAGGTGATCGAACACCTACTTTCTCATATTATTGACCAGATGTGTATGGAGCAACTGCTTTATAAGCCGCTTCCAGCGCTTTCTTCATTGTATCACGTCCAGTTTTCAACTGTTGAACAAATAGAGTACGAGTTTGTTCTGGCACTACTGTATCATCAGAACCAATACTTGAAAGGCTTTCGTTAAATGACTCTCTTACAGTCTCCATAGACTTAAGCGCGGGTTCAACTTGGGCGTTATATGCTTCTTTTCCACTCTCTGGAATTTTTTCCCCAATTTCAACTGCATGCTTTTTATAATTGTCGACTAGTTTACCAAAGACTTTCTTCACATCTCCAACAGTTTTAGCATTGTCAATTTCTTCATCGGTGATCAAAACAACCTCATTATTTTCTGTCTTTGAACTAGACGTTGTTGATGAAGTCTCTGAAGAAGAAGTTTGTTCTACAGAGCTTGAAGCCTTAGTCGAAGAATCAGACGTTGTTTTCCCTGAACATGCTGCTAAAACAACAACAGATAAAAGAGCCATACTGGCTGTAATAATTTTCTTCATAATGTTCTCCTTTATATTAAGAATTAAGTTCATTGTATAACAAAATAATTTCAATGTCAAACTTTAGCTGAGCTATCTCTTTTTCCTTATCATCGTCTAACTCTTTTCTAAGCGATTCGACTACAAACCTCACTTCAAATTAAGGGCCACCCGCTTTATTTCTCACTTTGCAGAAAATCAAAATAATCTTTTACCTCCTCTACATACCCATGCTTTTCGATTAAACTAGCCAAAAGTTCCAAATTGTGCCCCTGATAGTTATCTTCACGACGTAGCTCTTCATACATTTCGATAAAGGGAAGCCCCTTAGACTTGGCTAATTCTAACTCAGCTTCATAGTCATAAGCGACTTTACGAAATTGGATATTTACCAATTCCCCATCTTCAACTTCTATCACAGCATACTGGGCACGGTGATTTTTTAACTTTTCCCAATCAAAATAGGGCATGCCAATCGTACCTGGATTGATGATTTGTTGTCCTCGGCTTCCATAACGAAGCAACTGCTTGTGGACATGACCATAGACTGCCACGTCAGTTTCCTCATCTAGGAGTTGGTCAAATTTCTCTGTGTTATTCCCAACAGACAGGTCCCCACCATAGTTTTTTTCAGGTAAATTATGAGAGAGAGAAAAGCGCAGTCCGTCAACTTCTTTCTTTTCCAGCAAAGGCAAGCTTCGTAGCCAGACAATCGTTTCAGGATCCATTCGCTCCATCAAAAACTGGGTTAATCGCATGAGCTGGACTTCCTGTGGGTCTTCTAAGCCATATTGCCCATCTAAAGCCTCAAGGACACAATCATCCCAATTGCCTCGAACACTTGCCGTGATAGGAAGATTCTTTAGCAGAGCAACCAGATCATTTGCACCTGGACCAGGAAGAAAAATATCTCCCATAAGCCAATATTCACTGGCTCCTTGAGTTTTAGCATCTGCAATCACTGCTTCTAATGCCGTTGCATTGCCATGAATATCTGATAAAATTGCGATTTTATGGTTCATGATGATTTCCTTTTTCTATTTCATCTAGCCAATTGTGAAACTCCCAACGAAGAGGATCTTCCTTGCCTATTCTTTGTCTCAAATAACCTTGATATTGAAGATAGAAAGCGTAATCTCCCCAACTACTCCACACTTGAGAAGGTCTTGGGATACACAACTGTTTGTTCGCCCTCTCTAACACGATGTTATCTATCGGTACGTGTAAAAAAGGAAAAACGAAGTCTAGGGTTACAGCTTCAAGCATATACAGATACTTGAAAGTCATATTAATCCACTTTTGAGCATGACCGTAAGTGAATCGAATCCCATTTGAGCGATAGCAATCTATCAGAACATCACAAGTCCTATGATGCCAACTATCAAAATCAGTTTGACACAGCTTGTCCCGATTCAAGAGATTTAAAATCGCTTCTTTGATACACTTAGAAGCTCGATTTCTCATCTCCAAGCGCTGTTCATCTGGCATGCCATGAAATCGCAAGGTTCGATTAAAATCAAGATAGGCTCGAGTAGTTGCAGCTAAAAATAAATCTTTTGAATTCCCAAAGTAAGCAAATCGTAAAAAAAGGAGTATATCTCTGTCAATCTCAATCCTATTCATTTCTTCTACTTTCTATCTAGATACTTATTCTAATTCTTTTAATGGTTCCGCTACTTGAGCCCATTCCACTTCTTCCTGAGGGTTCAACTTTCTCTGAACAGCTTCTGCGACTGCCCTTGGCACCCCAACTCCGACAATCTCATCCACACTGGCTTCCTTGATTTTAGTGAGAGACTTAAAATGTTTCATGAGATTTTGCTTGCGTTTAGGTCCTAGACCGTCAATCCCATCCAGTTGTGATGAAAAGGAGTTTTTGGAGCGCAGTTGGCGGTGGAAAGTGATAGCAAAGCGGTGCACCTCATCCTGGATGCGTTGGAGAAGGAAAAATTCCTGAGAATTACGAGACAACTCCACCACCTCAAGCGGATCTCCAAAGAGCAGTTCATGGGTTTGGTGCTTGTCATTCTTTTGCAGACCTGCAATTGGAATATCCAAGCCCAGCTCCTCTTGAATGACTTGCTTAGCGATATTGACCTGACCTTGTCCCCCATCGATGACAATCAAATCTGGCGGGGTTAAACCATCACGTTGAACTCGGCCATAGCGTCTGCGAATGACTTCTCTCATACTAGCATAGTCGTCTGGTCCAACAACCGTCTTGATTTTGTATTTACGGTAATCTTTTTTACTCGGTTTTCCGTTAACAAAGACCACCATGGCTGAAACAGGACTGGTTCCCATGATATTAGAGTTATCGAAGGACTCGATGCGAACTGGAGTCGGTATTTGAAGCAAGCGTCCCAGATTTTCAATAGCTCCTTGGGTCTTCTCGACAGATTTTTCTAGCAGATTGAACTTCTGCTCCAGACTAACACGGGCATTTTTTATGGCTAGATTGACCAGCTGTTTTTTCTCACCACGCTGGGGCTTGAGAATCTTGGTATCCACCAAGGCCTTGACAGCTTCTTCATTGATATCCTGTGGAATCAATACCTCGTTGGGAACTAGGTGGGATTTTTCTTGATAGAATTGTCCTACATAGGTCAAAAAATCCTCGTCCGGATCGTTGTAGTAAGGGAAGAGATTGACATCCCGCTCAATGAGCTTGCCTTGACGGACAAAGAAAACCTGAACACACATCCAGCCCTTATCTACATAGTAGCCAAAGACATCGCGATTTTGAAGATCTTTGGCCATAACCCGTTGCTTGGTCCGAAGCGTTCCAATGGCCTGAATCAGGTCACGATATTCCGCCGCACGTTCAAACTCCATACTTTTGGCTGCCTTTGCCATCTTCCCCTTGAGGTCATCAATGATTTTGTCATCCTGTCCTTTTAGAAAATCAGAAACCTCCTGAGCCATGGACTTGAAATAGGCCTCATCTTTTTTACAGATGGTATGGGCCATACATTGGCCAATATGATAGTAAAAACAAACCTTAGAGGGTGGATTGGTACACTTACGAAAAGGGAAAATCCGATCCAGTAGTCGCTTGATTTCATTAGCTGCCCCCACATCAGGATAAGGGCCAAAATAAAGACCACCGTCCTTTTTGACCTGACGGGTGATAATAAGCCGTGGATAGCGCTCATTGGTGATTTTGATAAAAGGATAGGACTTATCATCCTTGAGCATGATATTGTACTTGGGCTTGTTTTCCTTGATGAGGTTGATTTCCAGCAGAAGGGCCTCGATATTAGACTCGGTAACGATAAATTCAAAATCTACAATCTCAGATACCAGAGCTTCCGTCTTGGTATCGTGACTCCCACGAAAATAGGACCGCACGCGATTGCGCAGATTTTTAGCCTTTCCTACATAGATAATAGTGCCATTTTTATCCTTGTGAATGTAGCATCCAGGACTAGTCGGCAAGAGCTCTAGTTTTGATTTGATCAAGTTATTCATAGTTCCATTATAGCAAAAAGGCCGTAACAGGACGAACAAAAAGCCCCACCAATCACTTGTTGGAGGAGCTTTGATTTTATTTTAGATTGTATCGACTTCATCTAGTCGCTACTGGCATAGAGTTCTTGAACAGCCTTCACATCCCGAGGCTGAATCCCATAATAGGAACCTGCCGGCTGCATGACAGAAATTTCGCTGGTATGATCCAATCCGATGGCATGCCCCAGCTCATGTTCTGCCGTGTGCACGATCCGTTCGTAAGAATATCCATAGTTTGGATTGGATAGATAATAGTGATTTAGGCGAACCGTTACAGATATAAATTGATTGGTCAATAGATTGGTTTGACTCTCGGCTTGCCCAGCTACAGCTGTCGATCCATCATTCATCTCACTTGCCACAATATCTGCCTGACTAGGATCCGCAACCACCTCAAAGGTAAAGGCTCCCGTTTGATTCCAGTTTTTTATAGCTTCTGCATAGGCAGCTTGGAAGGTCTCATCCATTTGAGGCTCAATATAGATGCGAGCTGAGGCCTGAGCCCACTTGCCTTCTGCATGTTGGTGACTGTCTGTCTGAGACAAGACTTCCAGCGTCCCCGTCTCTTTCCATTGATTCCAGCCACCTTGACCAATCTTGCTCATTTTTTCAACATGATTGACCGCAGAATGAAAATCACCAGACAGATACCAAACCACTCCAAAAGCAATGAGTAGTAGAATGACCACAGTCCAAACCAGACGCCAGAAGAAACGCCAAATTCCCAACAGAAATCGGAACAATAATCGAATAATCCAGAACATGACACTCCACCTTTCATAAAAATAAGAACCTATCTTGAAATCACATTCTCCTTAATCAAGATAGATTCTCTATTTTACTGAATAAAGCTGAAAGAAATCTAAAACTAAGATAAGCGTTCTTCCAAGACAAAGTCAATTGGTAGAGTAGCTAAAAAACGTTCCAATTGTTTTTCCCAGTAGTACCACTCGTGCTTACCTGGACTGTGACTATAGGTTACCTCAAAACCAAGCTTTTTGAGGTTTTTCACTGCGAGATTATTGGCAGAGTAGAGATAGTCTTGCTCTCCACACCAAGCCCATAGTTTGGTCTTTTTATCCGATTTCGCAGCTAGACTTTCAAGCGAATGAGGGCTAGCTGTCCAGTCTTTGATTTCTCCAAAAACTCCTCGCCAGTAGGCAAGAGAGCCCAAATCCTGGCTTTCAGGAGAAAATTCTTGAAAACTGAGCGCACCAGAAAAACTAGCCGCATGAGAAAAACGATTCGTCGATAGAGCGAGTTTGAAGGAGCCGTAGCCACCCATGGAGAGACCTGCTATGAAGGTCTTTTCTCGCTTGCTGGTCATATTGGGGAAGAAACGTTTCATAACCTGAGGTAACTCTTCTGCTAGAGCAGTAAAGTAGTTAAAACCATACTGGGTATCTGTGTACCAGCCATTGCTAGTATTGGGCATGATGACAATGAGATTGGTCCCGCGCAACAAACGTTCGACATTAGTTCGCTTGAGCCAGCTATTTTGATTTCCTGACATTCCGTGCAAAAGATAAAGGACAGGAATATCTGTGCAATCTGGTTCAGTCACCCGACTGCCATCTGGATAGAGTACGGTAACACCCCACTCCATATCCAAAACTTCTGAGTAATACTCAATATTCATAACCGCCATGAATCTCTCCTTTTACTATTCTATAAGAAAAAGCCGAATTTCGACTTTTTCTGTAGGTATTCTGCTTATTATTTTGCTTCCATCACGACTGGCAAGATTGCTGGGCGACGCTTAGTTTGATCAAAGAGGTACTTGGTCAGATTGTCACGAACCTTGCCTTTGAGATCTGCCCAATCAAAGTCATCACCTTGAAGATACTCTTCTACCGTTTGGTTAATCAATTCGGAACTTTCACGGAGAATGTCGCGACTCTTCTTAAGGTAGATAAATCCACGCGTATGAACACGAGCCTTAGCCACAATCTTCTTCTCACGACGGTTAACAGTGATAGCCACGATAAAGATTCCATCCTCTGACAAGACCTTACGGTCGCGAAGAACGACATTCCCAACATCACCAATGGCATTTCCATCAATCATGACATCGCCTGCAGAAACTGCTCCAGCTGGGACGAAGTCTCCATGTTCATAGGACATGGTCGTTCCCTTTTTAGGGATAAAAATGCGTTCTGGCAACATGCCAACTGCCATGGCAGCCTTGGCATGCGCATCCAACTCACGGTACTCCCCTTGTACAGGGAAAAGATATTTCGGTTGCAAAAGATTGATCATCAACTGCAAATCACGCGCATTCCCGTGTCCAGATACTCGCAAGCTCTGGGTAATGAGTTTTACCACACCACCAGCTTGGTAAATCATATTTTCAACGCGAGCCACAACCGCTTCTTTGGCGGTGGATGGAGTTGTTACGATATAGACCAAGTCCCCATCCTTGATTTCTACATAACGGTGGCGCCCAACGGACATCTTGCGAAGTCCATTGATGGGTTCACCCATACGACCTGTCTCTAGGATAATCAACTCATGGTCTTCAAAACGAGACATTTCTTTTGGTTTAATCAAAAGGCTTTCATTAGCTAGAGACAATTTTTTGAGACGAATCGCTGTACGAACGATATTTTCAACATCAAATCCAGTCAAAACGACTCGGCGACCAGTCTCCGCAGCTGCATCAAAAACCTGCTGGATACGAGAAAGGTTGCTGGCAACTGCTGCAACGATGATACGACCATCCCAATCAGCGATAGTTTGGGTAATTTCATCTCCAACTTCACTCTCGCTCGCCACCTGGATATTGCTGTCTGCATTCGCAGAATCACTGAGAAGTGCCAAGACACCGTCACGGCCGATTTCGGCTAAACGCGCAAAATCCGTCGCATAGGATTCACTAGCCGTCTGGTCAAATTTGAAGTCGCCTGTGTAAACAATGTTCCCTTTTGGTGTTTTTAACACAACTCCCAGACTTTCTGGGATAGAGTGAGTCGTACGGAAGAAGGAAACAACCGTTCCCCCAAAGTCAATCTCCGTGTTTTCATCAATGATATGGAAGTCATTGAATTTCTTAACCGTATCATTTCCTTTGACAAAGAGTTTCGCCAACTCGATAGTCAACTCAGAGCCAAACACAGGCACCTTAGCCTCTGCCAAGAGATAAGGCAGGGCACCAATGGCATCCGCATGCCCGTGAGTCAAGAAGACCCCTGCGATACGGTCGCTATTTTCAAAAAGGTAGTCCATGTTTGGAATGACGACATCAACCCCTAGTTGTTCATTTTCAGGGTATTTAAGCCCTGCATCCAAAACAAAGATAGATTCATCGATTTCAGCAATGTACATATTTTTCCCATTTTCTCGTACACCACCTAGTGTTGTTAAACTGATATTACTCATTTCCCCTCCGAAACTTAATTTATCTTGATTATAGGGTAGGTTTACCCTCTTATTCTAAAAGTTCTAAAACTTTCAGCCGAATCTTTTCCTACCATTATACCATTTTTTTGATGATTTTCAAAATGAAGGTTTGTTTTCAAAAAAGAGCTGGTTGCCCAACTCTTTCCTAACTTCTACTCTTTTCTCATCAAAAAGTTATACATTTCTTGCACTGTCCCCAGCGCCAGCATTTCTTGGTCTTTGACAGTTTGTTTGAGATTTTGGTAAATCTGACTTTCACCAATTTCCCTTTTCGGCGCTTCTTTATTGACTGTCATGACACCGTCTTTGATTGTCACAAAACCTAGCTCTTCAAATACTTGAATCATCTTGACCAGCAAGATTTGTTGAATATTGAGATAAGATGCTAAATCCTTCAGCTTATAGCGAATATCGAACTCTGGGAATTGGTAGATGGTTTTGTATAATTTGGCAAACTGCTCTCTAGTCCCATAACCTGTTAGATAGTAGGCCTTGTCGATGTCGTTCTTGAAATAGACAGCAGAGAAATCTTGTTCCTGAAAAATGGTCTTCAGCAAGGTAATATCCTCGGGAATGGTTTTCACAACCACAGCATCACTAGTCGCTAAATCTGGCACCTCTCCAGAGAAATCCAAGACTGGAACCCCTTCTGGCAAGGCTACGTTCTTCCCACGAATGTTAAAGAGTTGAACACCTTCCACACGCGCATCCACCATTATCAACTGGAGGGCAGTTTGCCCATTCCATTGGTTGACAGACAAGGTGACTGCCAATTCTAGATTCTTGGTTTGAGCAAACTCTGTCGCCCATCTACCTTGTCCAAAGGCCACCACTTCAAAACTCGCCTCACCCTTGGAAATTTTTAGTTTTAGGTGGGCATTGCCTGCCCCCATAGTACGGGCACTTTCGACATAAAAATCCTTGATATAAAAGACAGGTTTCTGATTGTCCATTCCAAAAGGTGCCAACCGTTCAAAACTTTTGACCGTTTCCAAGCTAAGAGTCTCCAAGTCCAACTCTTCATCTAAATTTAACTTGTTCTTACCACCAGCATCTGCACCTTTTTCACGGATATAATCTTCCAAAACCTGGGATAAATCTGAGAGTTTCTCAACCTCTAGCGTCATCCCTGCTGCACCAGCATGTCCACCAAAGGCGATGAAGAGGTCTCGATGGGGATCCAGAGCCTCAAAAATATCGACTGCTTCCACACTACGAGCGCTACCCTTGGCACGACCATCTTCTATATTAAGAACGATAACTGTTTGCCCTAGCTCTTCCAACAAACGACCAGCAACGATACCCAGAACGCCAGGATTCCAGCCTTCCTTGGCTAAGACCTGGACCTTCTTCTCAGGATCCACCATGGTCTTAGCTTCTTCATAGATAGACTGGACGATTTCCTTGCGCTCTTCATTTTTCTGCTGAATCATGAGGGCAATCTCATGCGCTTCCTCATCGTCAAACCCAGTCAGCAAATCAATGGCAGGATTGGGATCATCCAATCGCCCCAAGGCATTTAAACGAGGGGCAATCTGGAAACCAACCGTTTCTTCTGTAACTTCATTCGCAGCAATCCCAGCCATATCCAGCATTTCTTGTAGACCAATACGCTGAGTATGCCCCAGCATTTCCAGACCATATTGAACCAAAATACGGTTTTCATCTGTCAAACTCACCATATCTGCAATGGTACCGATAGCAACCAAATCAAGCAATTCCACTTGCACTTCTTCTAAAAGAGCGCAAGCTAGCTTGAAAGCCACTCCGCATCCGGCCAAATATTTGAAGGGATAATCCGCATCTGGATGCTCAGGGTGAACAATCGCATAGGCATCAGGAAGGGTTTCCGGCATGGAATGGTGATCGGTCACAATGACATCCACACCCATAGTCTGAGCCAATTCAATGGCTTCGTGACCTGCAACCCCATTATCCACTGTCACAATCAAGGAAATTCCCTCTTGCTCGATAAAATATTTATAGACACTGGCATTGGGACCATAGCCATCGGTAAAACGATTTGGCAAATAAACACGGCACTCGGCGCCAAGCTGTTCCAAACTTTCCTTCACAATCGACGCTGAAGTCATACCATCCGCATCGTAGTCTCCGTAGATGAGAATGTTTTCCCCTTCTTCAATGGCCTGACGAATCCGTTCCACTGCCTTGTCCATATCATGGAGCAGATAGGGGTCATGCAAGTCCTCTAAAGAAGGTTCTAAAAACTTCTTTAGACTTTCTTCATCCTGAATTCCTCTTTCAAATAATAATCGAGCCACCTCAGGACCCAGCCCAGCCTTCTTGGCTATCTTTGTAAAATCCGCATCTTCAACCTGCGGGGCAAACTGCCATTCATAAGTAGGAGTTATCAAAAAGACATCCACTCTTTCTAAGAATTCTATCGTTTCATTATAACATGATTTAGGCATTTTCTCTATCCAGATTGCTTTTTTATAATATTTTAGTGAATTTTTTTCAGATATGATTTGACAAGAACATTCTTTTGTTGTAGAATCATGTTATAAAATCTAACACAAAGGAGATCTCTCATGGCTTTAGTAGAATTTAAAAACGTCGAAAAATATTACGGAGACTATCACGCACTCCGCGACATCAATCTCCGTTTTGAAAAAGGACAAGTTGTTGTCCTGCTTGGACCTTCTGGTTCTGGGAAGTCCACTCTTATCCGTACTATCAATGGTTTAGAGGCTGTTGACAAAGGAAGTCTCCTGGTCAATGGACACCAAGTAGCAGGTGCTAGCCAGAAAGATCTGGTTCCTCTTCGTAAGGAAGTCGGCATGGTTTTTCAACATTTTAACCTTTATCCACACAAAACAGTGTTAGAAAATGTAACACTCGCACCCATAAAAGTTCTAGGAATTGATAAAAAAGAAGCTGAAAAAACCGCCCAAAAATATCTGGAATTTGTAAATATGTGGGACAAGAAAGATTCCTATCCCGCCATGCTATCTGGTGGACAAAAACAGCGGATCGCCATCGCACGTGGCCTCGCTATGCATCCGGAACTCCTCCTCTTTGATGAGCCAACATCTGCTCTTGACCCTGAAACCATCGGAGATGTTCTAGCAGTTATGCAAAAACTGGCGCATGATGGGATGAACATGATCATCGTTACCCACGAAATGGGCTTTGCCCGTGAAGTTGCGGACCGCATCATCTTTATGGCTGACGGAGAAGTTTTAGTAGATACGACAGATGTCGATGACTTTTTCGACAATCCAAGCGAACCTCGTGCCCAACAATTCCTCAGCAAAATTATCAACCACGAAAGTGATAAAGTCAAATAAGGAGGTGCCTATGAAAAAGAAATTCTTTTTATCAGCATTATTGATTAGCCTTTTCAGCCTTGTTGCTGCCAAACCAGTTCAGGCTGATACCAGCGTCGCAGACATTCAAAAAAGAGGCGAACTAGTTGTCGGTGTCAAACAAGACGTTCCCAATTTTGGTTACAAGGATCCCAAGACAGGGACTTATTCTGGTATCGAAACAGACCTGGCCAAGATGATTGCGGATGAACTCAAGGTCAAGGTTCGCTACGTTCCTGTTACCGCTCAAACTCGTGGCCCCCTTCTTGACAATGAACAAGTCGATTTGGATATCGCGACCTTTACTATCACAGAAGAACGTAAAAAACTCTATAACTTCACCAGTCCCTACTATACGGACGCTTCTGGATTTTTGGTCAATAAATCCGCCAACATCAAAAGCATTGAGGACCTAAACGGCAAAACCATTGGGGTTGCCCAAGGTTCCATCACCCAACGCCTGATTACTGAACTGGGCAAAAAGAAAGGTCTAACCTTTAAATTTGTCGAACTTGGTTCCTACCCAGAATTGATTACTTCCCTTCACGCTCACCGTATTGATGCCTTTTCCGTGGACCGCTCTATCCTATCTGGCTACATTAGTAAACGGACAGAACTACTAGATGATAGTTTTAAACCATCTGACTACGGTATTGTTACCAAGAAATCAAACACCGAGCTCAACGATTATCTTGATAGCTTGGTCACTAAATGGACCAAGGACGGTAGTTTGCAGAAACTTTATGACCGTTACAAGCTCAAACCATCTAGCCATACCGCAGATTAAGGAGGACACCCCATGACAGATTTATCATCTTGGACAGCCTATTTTCAGGATTTTGGACAATTTTTCAATGGTTTCCTCTTCACCCTTGCCCTAGCGATTGGTTCCTTTATCCTCGCCATGGTTTTGGGCATCTTCTTTGGAGCCATGTCAACCAGCAAACGCCCATTCTTGCGTATTTTGGCTCGTATCTTTGTCGAATTTTACCAAAACACTCCCCTCTTGGTGCAGTTTGTCATCGTCTTTTATGGTTTGCCTCTTATCAGTGAACACACCATCATGATTCCGATTTATTGGACAGCTGTACTTTGCGTGGGACTCTATCACGGCGCCTATATCGCTGAGGTTATTCGTTCAGGGATTCAGTCTATCCCTAGCGGTCAGATGGAGGCCGCCTTGTCACAAGGATTTACCTATATCAGTGCTATGCGCTTAATTATCTTGCCTCAGGCCTTCCGTATCATTCTCCCTCCATTGACCAACCAAATTGTTAATCTCATCAAGAACACCTCTACCGTAGCCATCATCTCTGGAGTGGACTTGATGTTTGTGACCAAGTCTTGGTCGGCTCTCAACGGAAACTATATCCCAGCCTTTTTAGGCGCTGCTCTTCTCTACTTTGCTCTATGCTTCCCTGTTGCCCAGTTTGGTCGCAAGATGGAGCAAGCCAACAAAAAAGCCTATTCACTTTAGGAGGTTACTATGGAATCTATTTTAGAAGTTTTGACCCCAGATAACCTAATCTTTATCTTTAAAGGATTTGGCTTGACCCTCTACATTTCTCTAATTGCTATCGTCCTATCAACCCTTATCGGAACAGTACTAGCCGTCATGAGAAATGGGAAAAATCCTATCTTACGGATCATCTCCAGCATTTACATCGAATTTGTGCGTAATGTTCCCAACCTTCTCTGGATTTTCACTATCTTTTTGGTTTTCAAGATGAAGTCGACGCCAGCTGGCATTACCGCCTTCACCCTCTTTACATCAGCAGCCCTAGCTGAGATTATCCGAGGTGGCCTCAATGCCGTAGACAAGGGGCAGTACGAAGCAGGAATGTCGCAAGGATTCACCTCTGCGCAAATCCTCTACTACATCATTCTCCCACAAGCGATCCGTAAAATGCTGCCAGCCATCATTTCTCAGTTTGTAACTGTGATTAAGGATACTAGCCTTCTCTACTCTGTTATCGCTCTACAAGAACTCTTTGGCGCTAGCCAAATTCTCATGGGACGCTATTTCGAACCAGAGCAGGTCTTCAGTCTTTATATCCTGATTGCCTTGATTTACTTTATCTTTAACTTTGCTATTTCTAGCTTGTCTCATAAGCTGGCAAAACGTTGGCAACAAGCAGCAGAATAAAGAAAGAAATGTGAACTCAAAACAAGGGTTCACATTTTTTGCTATAAATGAAAAAGGGCAACTCAATGCTATGCAAACGTTTTACTTTTTGGTAAAATGACTTTAAAACCATAAAGCAAGGAGAAAAACAATGATTCAAGACCTTTACAAAGAATTCTCTCAACTGGAACAAGTAGAAGCTATCGCTCTTGGTGGTTCACGTGCAGGACAAGACTACGATCAAAATTCTGACTATGACGTTTATGTCTATCTCAACGCTTCTATTGACGAGGCGACTCGCCTAAAAATTTTGAGTAAATACTGCTCCCATATGGAAATTGGAAATCAGTTTTGGGAGTTAGAGGACGACTGTGTACTAAACAACGGTATCCAAATCGAGTTGATTTATCGTTCGCTGGAGTCGTTTGAACAAGAATTGAACTCAACCGTTTTTCAACACAAAGCTCAAAATGCTTATACAACTTGCATGTGGCATAATCTACTCCACAGCAAGATTCTATACGATCCGAATGGAAACTATGCTTCGCTCCAAAGAGCCTACCAGATTCCCTATCCACAGGAACTCAAAAAGCATATCATCGAAAGGCAACTCCTTTTGCTAGAACAAGCCATGCCTGCCTTCTCTCACCAAATAGAAAAAGCTATCAAACGCCAAGATCTTCTCAGTATGAATCATCGTACGAGTGAGTTTTTTGCTTCCTACTTTGACTTGTTATTTGCGCTCAATGAGCAAACCCATCCTGGTGAAAAACGAATGTTGGAGTACGCAAAGACCAATTGTACCCTCCTCCCTAAACAATTTGAAGAAACTATTCGCAAGTATTTCCAACTACTCTATCAACCACAACAAGGAGAACAAGCGATCGTAACCTTGCAAACTATCCTGAAGGAACTAAAAGCCATTTTGCCATAGACCAAAAAGAAAATGTGAACCTCTGTTGTTGTTCACATTTTTATTTGTCGTTGACTGTAAAATTCTAGTCTACTCATATTCAGTTGCCTATTTTTGGCTCTCTCTGAAAATCTGTAACTAGGTTAGAAATTGTTCAATTGATTGACGAGCAATCATGAAGCCGTTCCAAAAACCGCACTCACAATCACTTACCCTGCTCTTTCATTACTAGTGACACTTTTTCCCTTAGGATTACTACAGGATTTTTTAGAGATTCTAACAAGAATTACAATATGAATTTTACATATTACCATAGAATACCTCTATAAGAGAAAATCAGAGCTAAAATCAACAAAACATAGAAAGCGATAAAAAGCCATCTCATCTTCACACATAGAGCAATATATTCTCTAATAAAGGCCGATGGAATATAGTAGGCAGCTGTACGGCAACCAAGGCCATCTCCCTTCATCCCAATACGGCGAGCATAGGTACTGGTACGAAAAACATGGTAATCATTGGTCACAAAGAGAAAACGTGGACTGGTCACCAGCCTCTCTCCTATTTCTTTTGAGAAGAGAAGATTCTCATAGGTTGTCGTTGAGTCGTCCTCTAGGAAAATTGCTTCTCTCGGAACATCCGTCTCTTCCAGCAAATAATTACAAATTGCCTGAGCTTCGGAAATCTTCTCATCCCCACCTCGACCACCACTTGCGATGATTTTAACATTGGGATTGAGAGACTGGTGATAAGCTTCTACTGCCTTATCAATGCGACTCTTCAGTAAGGGAGTCACTTTTTCTCCATTCAACAAGCCTGCTCCGTGAATGATAATAAAATCATAATATTTTTTCTTAGGAATAAAAAGATACAGGATAGAATAAAGCAGAAATCCTGCAAAGGCAAAACCAAAAATCAAATACGAATAAATCAAAAAGAAAAAGATAATATTCACTAGATGATTGGTGTAAAACAAGCCCTTGGTATCGCTCACTCGAATCGCCATGATCACAAAAAAGAATAGAATCACACAACCTAATCCTAGAGACAAATAATTTGCCTTGGATTTTCCTTCTTTTTTCAATAACACAAATCCATTATAAATAAGGAAAAAACCACTTAGAAAAACTAAAAGAGGCAGCAGGAGAAAAATCCCTGCAAAGAAAACCATGTGCACTTCTTTCTGTCCAGCTTCGTAAAAAAGATTGGCAATGGACATATAAGAAAAGAGCAGAGACAAAAGCAAAAGAGCAGGATTCCAGAGACTGCGATTGTCCCTAAAAAATGAAATCAGAAAAAATAGGACAAAAAATCCTGTAATAAAGTACATAGTCTTCTCCTTTGATGACTACATTGTACCATAATTATGGCAATAGATAAAGAGGACTCTAGCCCTCTTACTTTGTCATTTTATTCTGAGTATCAGCCACAACCTGAGCCAGACTCGTCTGACGAAGCTGGTTTTCCATCGCTAGTTGGATATCCAGCAATTTTTGATCCAAGACTTTATGGATATTGGCCCCTACTGGACAGTTGGGGTTGGGATTATCATGGAAACTAAAGAGTTTACCAGATTTTCCCAAACATTCGACAGCCTGATACACATCAAAAAGGTTGATATCTCGTAGGTCCTTTATAATTTCGGTACCGCCCGTCCCACGCGCAACTGATATCAGTTCAGCTTTTTTGAGTTGGGACAAGGTTTTGCGAATAATAACTGGATTGACTCCAACACTGGCTGCGAGAAAATCACTAGTTACCTTACTCTCTTGACTCTTAATGGCAATAATGATTAACATATGAGTCGCAATCGTAAATCGACTTGAAATTTGCATCTTCTTCTCCTTTTACATCCTATCTGATACCCATTATACCCTTTTATGTTGTAATGTCAATTATTACTACAAAGAGTGTCCTCTAAAAAAGCCTTGTATTCCCTAATAAGTCCAATGACATAGAGAATACAAAAGCTTATCCTTTATCCAATTTTACGAGCAGTTCCCTTTGTTTTGTGACTTGACCAGACTGAACTGATAGAAATCCCCGCACCGACCAAGGTAAAAACAGCTAACATCCCTAGATTAAAGAAATAATTATCTGGATATTCTCCGCTTGCAATTAGTTCATTGACCACTCGGAAAGCATAGGCAAACTCAACCCCTAGTTGAGCTACGACTTCCATTGCCAAATCGATTTGATTTACTAAAAAGACTGTAACTACCATCAAAACAACAGAAATCAGAATCCCTTTTCGTGATAACTTTCTTGCAAACATTTCATATCCTTTAATGGTACAAATTCCAAGAACAAGCCCCGCTGCGACAGCTACATAACCAAGACGTGCGATGAAAAGAGCAACCGCCCCACCAATCAAGGCTCCAAGTAAGGCTCCAATGGTTCCAAGAAGAACATTTTCCTTCTGACTATGATAAGAATCCATTTCAATTTGGAGATTGCTCTTCAAAAATTGATAGCTTTCTTCATTGATAATGAAAACCGACTCTCCTAATTGATAAAGACTAACTGGCCCCTCTTGACCACTGTAGTCACAAACTTGAACGAAGTGATGGGATTCAAGGAAATCTACAAAGTCTCTTATAAGTGTCTGTAACTTTTCAATTGTCTTTGATTTGCGCATCGCACCCTTGACAACAATAGATACAGTGTACTGATTAATAGATAAGGTTGACAAGTTTGGAAGTGATTCGCTCTTAAAGTCATCCCACACCAACTCGTTTTCTTCTGAATCCGCAGGATTGCCATTCAAGCTCACACTGACACTAAGTCGAAACTGATTTTTTACATCTGTTTCATGTAGCAATAGCAAGTAGCCTGATTGTACGCCATAAATGCTTCCAGACTCCTCATCAAACTGTAGGCCTAATCCCGACGCAATTGCCTGTAATTCTTCTGGCTTCATAAATTATCTCCCTATTATTTTGAACATCAATTAGTATGGTGTTCAAATTATATATTTTTCCATATTCTAGCATAAATTTTATAAGTAGTCAATTCATATCCAGTTCGACTTATCGCGAAACAGCAGTCACTAGACTATCCTATTTCTAGTCAAAACTCCTTTTAAAACCAATCTTTCTTTTCTCTTTCCACCCAGAGTTCAACATCCTGATCATAACCTTCTTGCTCGCTAATCTGCACCAACAATTCATGGTTATGAGTGTGGTGAATTCCATTTACCAAGCTTTCATAGTAAATCTGGAAATAGGGGAGCTTTAAATCCTTAGCCAGCTGTAATTCGGCTTCTACATCATAATCCACTCGACGAAAATCAACATCAGACAAACCTGCTTCATCAAACTCTAAAATCATATACTGGGCCCGTAGGTCCTTACGTAATCCCGCATCTAAAAAGAAGGGTTGTCCAATGGACCCTGGATTAAGAATCAACTGTCCATCACTTCCATAACGAAGCAACTGTTGGTGGATATGGCCATATACTGCGATGGAGGCATGCGGTTCCGTCACTAATCTATCAAAATCTTCTTGTTTTCCCGTATGAATCAACTCCCTACCCCAGTTTTTATCAGGGAGATGGTGAGTGATTCCCACCATCAAATCACCAAACTGACGATGAACTTGCATGGGTTGATTGTGAAGGTCTTCGATTTCTTCAGGGCTGATTTCTTCTAATATATACTGGCATTGACGTAGGAGGTAGCGATGACTAGCTTTTGTCAAATCTAGCTTACGATGCAAACCTCGCCAGAGACTATTCTCCCAATTACCAAGAACTCTTACAGTAATAGGCAAAGCCGCTAAAAGATTCAATATCCTTCTACGTCCCGTTCCCGGCATAAGAATATCCCCCAAAAGCCAGTACTCATCTACCTTTGACTTTTTAGCATCAGCCAGTACAGCTTCCAAGGCTGTCGTATTCCCATGTATGTCTGAAAGAACTGCTATTTTCGTCATCCTTTCTCCTCATTTCCTCTTACTTCTTTTGTTAGTATTATAGCAGAAAACACTCAAAAAGAGCACTATCACTACTCACTGGATTAACTTGTAAAGGCTTCCAAGATGTGCTATAATATAGGTAGAGAGCTCCCCTTCATTTAGGATTATGTGGTATTCAACCTCTCTCAATTTTTGTAGATTGGAGGACTATTGCCATGCGTAACTATCTTAAGTATCTCCCATACTACCTTGTCATTTTCTTCTTTTACTGGCCCCTCTATGAGCTATTCTCACTACTCATCACTGACCCATATACACTGAAGGGACTGTACATTTACAACATTCTCGTCTTTTCACCTTTGGCAACCTTCATCGTGTCCCTTCTTTATAGCTACCGTTTCCAATTCTCACTGTGGTGGCTGCTTGGTGTCGGATTGCTCTATTGCTTTACCATCATCACTTTTAATGAATTCATTCTCGTTTATTTCCTAGCTTATGAACTCTTTGCCCTACTTGGCTTGGCTGCTGGCATGGGTATCAAGCATGTCTTCCAAAGAGAGAAAAACAAAAAAATTATACAAAAACCTTGAAAATTCTCGCAATCATGCTATAATAATGCATAGAGACAAGTCACTTAGTCCCTTTCTACTAGAGAGTGCGTGGTTGCTGGAAACGCATAGAGAGCCTAAACTGATACTACTCAACTGACTTTTATGAAAACATAAAACGGTGGCCACGTTAAAGCCGATCTGAGGTGTCCCTCTTTTTTGAGGAACATAAATGAAGGTGGAACCACGTTGCGACGTCCTTTCGAGGATGTCGCTTTTTTGTTTTGTCAGAAGGAGGAAGAACAATGCTTTATATGATTGGCGGATCGCCTTGCAGTGGAAAATCAACAATTGCCTCACTTCTTGCAAGACAGTATCAACTACTTCATATCAAACTGGATGATTTGATAGAAGAGATGGCAGATGAAGAATGGCGCTTTTATGAAGAGATTTTTCCTTATGTAAAATCTTACTTGATAAAAAATCAAAACAGACCTCTCTTGGTGGAGGGAGCTGGACTTTTGCCTCACTTGGTAAAGGAGCTTGAATGTCCAACGTCTTCCTATCTATGCTTGACTCCAACAGCCGATTTTCAAAAAAAGCATTATAGACAGAGAGAATGGGTTCCTTATGTCTTAGAGGGTACAACCAACCCTGAGCAAGCTTTTGAAAACTGGATGCAACGAGATATTCTTTTTGCTCAAATGGTTCGTAAGGAAGCGATGAAATTAGGCTATTCTAGTCTCATAACAGATGGCAGTCAATCAGAAAATCAGACTGCGGAAGAAGTTGCTCGGCTCTTAAAATTGTCCAACAAAAAAAGAATAAATATTTAAGGAGAAAACCATGATTAAGATTACTTTCCCAGATGGCGCTGTTCGTGAATTCGAATCTGGCGTTACTACTTTTGAAATTGCCCAATCTATCAGCAATTCCCTTGCTAAAAAGGCCTTGGCTGGTAAATTTAACGGCAAACTCATCGATACAACTCGTGCTATCACTGAAGATGGAAGCATCGAAATCGTGACGCCTGATCACGAAGATGCTCTGCCAATCTTGCGCCACTCAGCTGCTCACTTGTTTGCCCAAGCAGCTCGTCGCCTCTTCCCAGACATTCATTTGGGTGTCGGTCCAGCTATCGAAGACGGCTTCTACTACGATACCGACAATACTGCTGGCCAAATCTCCAACGAAGACCTGCCTCGTATCGAAGAAGAAATGAAAAAAATCGTTAAAGAAAACTTCCCATCAATCCGTGAAGAAGTGACTAAGGACGAGGCCCGTGAAATCTTCAAGAACGACCCTTACAAATTGGAATTGATTGAAGAACACTCAGAAGACGAAGGCGGTTTGACTATCTACCGTCAGGGCGAATACGTGGACCTCTGCCGTGGTCCTCACGTCCCATCAACAGGTCGTATCCAAATTTTCCACCTGCTCAACGTAGCTGGTGCCTACTGGCGTGGAAATAGCGACAACGCGATGATGCAACGAATCTACGGTACAGCTTGGTTTGACAAGAAAGACTTGAAGAACTACCTTCAAATGCGTGAAGAAGCCAAGGAACGTGACCACCGTAAACTCGGTAAAGAACTTGACCTCTTCATGATTTCACAAGAAGTCGGACAAGGTTTACCATTCTGGTTACCAAACGGAGCCACTATCCGTCGTGAATTGGAACGCTACATTGTCGACAAGGAAATCGCTGCAGGCTACCAACATGTTTACACTCCACCAATTGCCTCAGTGGAACTCTATAAAACTTCTGGTCACTGGGATCACTACCGTGAAGATATGTTCCCAACTATGGACATGGGAGACGGTGAAGAGTTTGTCCTCCGCCCAATGAACTGTCCTCACCATATCGAAGTTTATAAACACCATGTACACTCATACCGTGAATTACCAATCCGTATCGCTGAGATTGGCATGATGCACCGATATGAAAAATCTGGCGCCCTTACAGGTCTTCAACGTGTACGTGAAATGTCCCTCAATGATGGTCATACTTTTGTAGCTCCAGAACAAATTGAGGAAGAATTCAAGAAAATTCTTCAATTGATTATCGACGTGTATGAAGACTTTAATTTGACAGATTACCGTTTCCGCTTGTCTTATCGTGACCCAGAAGATAAACACAAATACTTTGACAACGATGAGATGTGGGAAAATGCACAACGCATGTTGAAAGCAGCTGTTGATGACATGGGTGTTGAATACTACGAAGCTGAAGGTGAAGCAGCCTTTTATGGACCAAAATTGGATATCCAAGTGAAAACAGCTCTCGGTAAGGAAGAAACTCTTTCTACCATCCAGTTGGACTTCTTGCTTCCAGAACGTTTTGACCTTCACTACATCGGAGCGGATGGGGAAGAACACCGTCCAGTAATGATTCACCGTGGGGTTATCTCAACCATGGAACGCTTTACTGCCATCTTGATTGAGAACTACAAGGGTGCCTTCCCAACCTGGATTGCCCCTCACCAAGTAACCCTTATCCCAGTGTCTAACGAAAAACATGTGGACTACGCTTGGGAAGTGGCGAAGAAACTTCGTGACCGTGGGGTTCGTGCCGACGTCGATGAACGCAATGAAAAAATGCAGTTCAAGATCCGCGCTTCTCAAACAAGCAAGATTCCTTACCAATTGATCGTTGGTGACAAGGAAATGGAAGACGGAACTGTCAACGTTCGTCGCTACGGCCAAAAAGAAACACAAACTATCCCAGTTGATGACTTTATTCAAGCTATCCTAACTGATATCGCCAACAAATCACGCGTTGAGAAATAAAACAATCACAGTCTGAGAAACATTTTTCAGAGCCAGAAAAAGCAACAACTATTTCAGCTGTTGCTTTTTATATTTTATTTAATCTGAGCTAGTAGTGATTGGTCAAACCACCACACAAGATTTGCTTTCATGAGTTAGATAAGGTCAATATCCTCAATCCTTATCTGCTTCATTTTCTTTTACGATCTCTTTTTGTGAATCCTTTTCAGAGAGTTTTTGATCGATATACTTGTTAATGGTTTCATAAAATTCCTTGGTCGTATCACTGTCTAATTTTGTCGAATTATGAACTTGATTGACTTTTAATTGAACAGATTGAATACCGTAAGAGGCTTGTTTTTGATGGAGCGTTTCTAATTCTTCGTCTGAAATCGGATCTCCAACAACCGTCAAGACCAATTCATTGTTCCTTGACTTGTAGACTTGATTGATGACCGTGTGATTGACGAACTCTTTTGCTATAAACTGTTTGATTCCTTCTTTTCGCGCTTGATCTATCGACAGAGTGACTGCTGAATAGCTGGCTGGAAGAACCAATAATACAATCAAGGATATCAACCCAATTCTCATTTTAATATTTAGCTCTTTAAATGAACTTAAGGGAGATTTTCTCATCAAAATTCTTGTTCCGACAATATTGGCTAGCATGATAAAGACACAGTTGATCAAGAAAAGATAGAGAGCTCCAAATAAAAATCGTACATTTCCATTAGCTAAACCATAGCCTGCAGTACAGATAGGTGGCATCAGAGCTGTTGCAATGGCTACTCCTGGTACGATATTGTTTGCTTCTTTTTTCCTTGACCCAATGACACCTGCTATCCCACCTGCAATAGCAATGAGAACATCCCAAATGGTTGGAGAGGTTCGTGCAATCAGTTCGCTACTTGCATAAGATAAGGGAGAAATCCAGAAATACAAAGTCGAGACAAGCAAACTGACCAATACTTGAGTAAATAAAACCTCTAGAGATTGTTTGATTAAACGGGTATCAAAAATAGCTAAACCAAATCCGAGTCCAACAATCGGTGTCATAAGAGGGGAAATCAACATGGCTCCAATAACGACAGCTGTTGAATTCATATTTAAACCTATAGAGGCAATAAAAATCGCACACATCAAAATCACTGTATCTCTTAATCGAACATGAAGATCATCATATAATTTCTCACGGTATTCACGTGTTGAATAATTTCCGGTCATTGGTTACTCCTTTTATTTCATATAATCTTGTTTCTGCTTGGATGATGGTAGAGAGACTTCTGTTCAATCTTACATATTTTTAATTCTCACCTGTTATTTTTTTGAAAATTATCCTTTAAATATCCGTCAGTCCATCCTTAACGTTATATCAAAAATTTTACAGTCTTTATCTGAAGAAATCTATCAATTGAACAGATAGAGAAAGTTATCGTCAACCTCATGGTATCATCGACTACTTCAATGATCTCGAGAACTAAACTAAGCATATGATAAGCAAAGGCCAATGGAGAAATGCAAAAATTACAGGAAGGAAGAAAACTGTCAAGATTTGCTTGTTAATGGTTTGCTTAATCTGCTTTTGATCTAGACCTACCTTTTCGTTCGTGGTCTTCATATCCCTC
Organism: Streptococcus oralis SK304; assembly: GCF_000287715.1. Classification (GTDB taxonomy): domain Bacteria; phylum Bacillota; class Bacilli; order Lactobacillales; family Streptococcaceae; genus Streptococcus; species Streptococcus oralis_Y. The sequence continues at coordinate 151,035 of NZ_ALJN01000006.1, forward strand.
AGAGATTTGTTTATAGTAGATAAAATAATTTACTAGGATACACAGTTAAAGATAGAAAAGCCCAGTTGTCTTATCTTGGGCTCTTATCTACTCTTCTCACTCAAGGACTAAGTTCACTTGAGCAAACTGAATCCGCACTATCGTTCCTTTTCCGACCTCAGACTCGATACGAATCTGGTGACCCAGTTCTTCAGAAATTTTCTTAGATAGGTAAAGTCCAAGTCCAGATGACTGCTGGGTTAGGCGACCATTATATCCTGAAAAGCCACGTTCAAAGACTCGGAGCACATCACTGTTTTTTATCCCGATTCCCGTATCCTTGATACAGAGCTCCTGACCCTCCATATAAATCTCGAGTCCACCTTTCTTGGTGTATTTGAGGCTGTTTGAGAGGATTTGTTCAATGACGACCAACAGCCACTTCTTATCGGTCACGATGATTTTGTCAAGGTCATGTAGATTGACCGTCAGTCCCTTTTGGATAAAGAAAAGAGCATACTTACGAACAACTTCCTTCACCAGTTCCTCCACTTGAACCTTTTCAAATACCAAGTCATCATGGAAACTCTCCAAACGCAGGTACTGCAACACCAGATTGGTATAGGAGTCAATCTTAAAGATTTCCTGTTCCAGTTGCTGCTTAACCTCACGATCAGAGACCTCTGCTACCAAGAGACGGCTCGCTGCAATAGGAGTCTTTATCTGATGAACCCACAAGGTGTAGTAGTCAAGCAAATCCGTCAGTTTACTTTGGGCTTCTGACTTCTTTTGATACAATTCAGACTCACGCTCTTCGAGTTTTTCCGCTAGCACACATTCCAAAGGAGACTTTGGGTCTCTTTCAGCATACAGTACTTCCTGCCGGTAAATCTGAGCTTCTGCAAAAATATCCCAAACCAAAAATAAAAGGGTTAAAAAGCTACTGAGGAGGAAAAAATAGAAGAAATAAAATCCTATACTAGCGAATAAAAACTGAAAGAGAAAAACAAGAAAACCCAATGAAAAAATATAGACAAAAAGACGACTGCGAGAACGCAGATAGGCCAGAAAAAATAATTTCCAATCAAGCATGTTTCAGTCCGTACCCTATTCCCTTCTTGGTTTCGATAAATCCTGCCAAGCCTTGCTCCTCCAACTTTTTGCGCAAGCGAGCAACGTTGACAGACAAGGTATTGTCATCGATGAAAAAGTCGCTGTTCCAGAGTTCCCGCATCAGGTCATCACGCGCCACGATATTACCCGCATGTTCAAACAAAATCCGCAAAATCTGAAATTCATTCTTGGTCAAACTCAGGACTTCCCCCTGATAGTGCAGGTCCATAGACTTGGTATTGAGGATCACACCCGCATACTCCAGCAGACTTTCATCCCGTCCAAACTCATAGGAACGGCGCAACAATCCCTGAACCTTGGCAAGGAGCACCTGCTGGTCAAAAGGTTTGGTTATAAAATCATCCGCACCCATATTGATCGCCATGACAATATCCATCGCCTGATCTCTCGAAGACAGAAACATGATAGGTACCTGAGAAATCTTACGAATCTCCTGGCACCAGTGGTAACCATTAAAGAGTGGCAGGCCAATATCCATGAGGACCAAATGAGGCTCTGAATGAACAAAAAGGCTCAATACTTCCATAAAGTCCTCCACCAAAATGACCTCAAAGCCCCACTCAGAGAGCAGTTTTCCCACTTGTTGCCGAATAACTTGGTCATCTTCTACTAGTAAAATCTTGTGCATGCGCTCCTCCTTTTTCTATTATTATAACAGATTTTCTAATTGGATAAAACGCAAACCTGTATTTGAATCAGCACTCTAGTCAAATAGTAAAAGCCAGCAAGCCTACTAGCTAATTCTATGTAAATATGATAGGATAAACATAGAGAAAGGAGCTTTTATGGCCAATATTTTTGACTACTTGAATGATGTAGCATACGATTCCTTTTATGACCTCCCCGTGAACGAGTTAGATGTTCTTGCCTTGACTGAATTAACCTATCTTCCTTTTGATGATTTAGTCGCTCAAGAACCAAAGCGTCTCATAGATCTAGCACCTCAAATCCCTAGAGAAATGACTATGTTGACCAATAAGAACCGCCTCCAGTTGTTGGATCAACTCTCTCAACACAAACGGTTTAAAAATTGTAAGCTCTCAAACTTTATCAATGATATTGATCCTGAATTGCAAAAACAGTTTGCGGCTATGACTTATCGTATCAGTCTCGATACCTATTTGCTTGTTTTTCGTGGGACGGATGACAGTATCATCGGTTGGAAAGAAGATTTCCATATGACCTATATGAAGGAAATCCCAGCTCAAAAACATGCCCTACAGTATTTACAGGACTTTTTTGTCCAACATCCTAACCAAAAGGTTATCCTAGCAGGACACTCAAAGGGTGGCAATTTAGCTGTCTATGCTGCCAGTCAACTCGACCCACTTTTACAAAAAAACATTGTCGCCGTCTATACTTTTGATGCGCCTGGACTTCACAAGGAACTGACCGAAACAGCTGGCTATCAAAACATGATGGAAAGAACAAAAGTATTTGTCCCACAAGGTTCTATCATCGGAATGATGCTGGAAATCCCTGATAAGAAAATAGTCGTTCGAAGCACTGCTTTAGGTGGTCTTGCCCAGCACGACACCTTTAGTTGGCAGGTTGAAGACAAACACTTTGTCCAACTGGATGAGACCAATAGTGACAGTCAGCAAGTCGATACTACTTTCAAGGAATGGGTTGAGACGGTCCCTGATACGGAACTGCAGCTCTACTTCGACCTCTTTTTTGGAATCATTCTTGATGCAGGCATCTCCTCTATCAACGATCTTTCTTCCTTCAAGGTCATTGAACACATTCACCATCTCTTTGTCCAAGCTCAATCCCTCACTCCCGAAGAAAGAGAAACCATGGGACGCCTAACCCAACTCTTGATTGACACCCGCTACCAAGCTTGGAAAAATCGTTAAGGTAGGAAAAAGACCTTCTGATACCCTCATTCTTCTCTTCTATGTTATACTGATAACAGTACTTTCTTTGAGATTGGAGCCTTTATGAAAATCCATAAAACCGTGAATCCCGTTGCCTATGAAAACACCTACTACATAGAGGGAGACCAACACCTGATTGTGGTCGACCCTGGTAGCCATTGGGAAGCTATTCGCAAAACTATCAAGAAAATCAACAAACCCGTCTGTGCGATTCTCCTGACCCACACCCACTACGACCATATTATGACTCTTGACTTGGTCAGAGATACTTTTGGAAATCCCCCAGTCTACGTCGCAGAAAGTGAAGCCAGCTGGCTCTACACTCCTGTAGACAATCTCTCTGGCCTCCCACGGCACGACGATATGGAGGATGTCGTCTGCAAACCAGCTGAACACACCTATGTCTTTGACGAGGAATACCAGATCAAAGAGTTCCGTTTTACAGTATTGCCAACACCTGGCCACTCTATCGGAGGTGTTTCTATAGTCTTTCCTGATGCCCGCTTAGTCTTAACAGGAGATGCTCTATTCCGCGAAACCATCGGACGGACGGATCTTCCTACAGGTAGCATGGAACAACTCCTCCATAGTGTTCAGACTCAACTCTTTACTCTTCCTAACTACGATGTCTATCCAGGGCATGGTCCAGCTACGACCATCGCTCATGAAAAGACCTTTAATCCTTTTTTTAGCAAGCAAAAAAACCAAGGATAGCATCCTTGGTTTTTGTCTTACCAAATAATCACACGATCCTCTGGTGAACGCCACATACCGTCGCCTTCTTTGACATCATAAGTTGTAAAGAAGTCATCGAAGTTTGGTACTTGGACATTGACACGGAGTTTAGCAGGCGCGTGGACATCGACACTGGCCATGAGTTTCATTAACTCTGGTCGGCCTTTCATACGCCAGATACGAGCAAAATTGTGGAAGAATTCTTCAGCAGAAAAGTCTGGCTCTCTCTTGGCAGCTTCAAGCGCTGCAGCGATCCCTCCTAAGTCGGCAACATTTTCTGATACGGTTAGTTTTCCGTTGATCCTTGCTCCGTAAGATTCTTGACCATCAAACTGGTCGATAACTTTCTGAGTCTTTTCCTCGAAGGCAGCATAGTCATTCTCAGTCCACCAATCCTTGAGGCTACCATTTTCATCAAAGGAAGCACCATTTGTATCAAAGGCATGAGAAATCTCATGGGCAATAACAGCACCAATACCACCATAGTTGGCTGAAGACGACTGATGCAAGTCATAGAATGGAGCCTGTAAAATAGCAGCTGGGAAGACAATCAAGTTCTTCTGAGGATTGTAGTAGGCATTGACCATGTGAGCTGGCATTCCCCACTCCTTGTAATCAACCGGCTGGTTCCACTTGCTCCAGCTGTGCTTGATTTCCACACGCGCAAAGGCTAAGGCATTCTCAAAGAGACTGGCAGTTTCGTCCACTACCTTATCCTTGTAGCGTTCTGGCAATTCCTCTGGATAACCGATATAAGGCTTGATGACATTGAGTTTGACAATGGCCTTGTCACGCGTTTCAGGTGTGAGCCAGTCGTTCTTAGCCAAGCGTTCCTTATAAACATCAATCATAGTCGCTACTTTTTTCTCTACGTCTGCCTTAGCTTCTGGAGAGAATTTTTCATGCGCGTACCAGAGACCAAGGGCTTGCTTGAAAGGACCTTGAGCCAAGTGATAAGCTGCCTTGACCTTGTCCTGAGCTTCTGGAACACCTGAAAGAGCACGACCATAAGCACCTGACAAGACACGAATCTCGTCTGTGAGATAGCTTGTTGAGAGATTGACAACGCCCAAAATCAAGGTTGCTTTAAGTAGAGGCCACGCTTCTTCACTATAGAATTGGTCTGCTGCTTGCCAGAAACGTTCCTCGTCTACGATAACCTTATCTGGAGTTTGTCCAATCACTGCTTGGAAGAAATCATCCAGAGGTAGGGCAGGGGTAAATTTCTTGAAATCTTCAAAGGCATATGGATGGTAAAGTTTGGCATATTCTGAACTTTCTTCGTTAGAAAGAACCACCGCTGCGATACGACGGTCCAATTCCAATCTCTTCTCTAGTAAGTCTGCGATTTCCTCATCTGAAAAATCATAGGCTTTGAGAAGATTTGTGGTACTTTCCTTCCACAAACCTAGCAACTCCTCACGTTGAGGATGGTCTTCAGCATAGTAAGTCGTATCTGGTAGGATGATGCCTGGTGCACTGGCCCAGAGAACATTGGTTCTAGCATCCATAAAGTCTGGTGAAACACCAAAAGGAAGAAAATTTGGTTTACCAGCTAGTTCAAATTCTGCTAGTTTGCTGGTAAAATCCGCAAAACTCTCCAGATCTTGGTATTCCTTGAGTAGAGGAAGGACAGGCTTAACCCCATCTGCTTCTCTCTTGTCAAAATCGCGTACCATGCAATGGTACTTAACAAAGTTGGCGAGGATAGCATCCTCTGGGACATCCTCACCTGCCAACCACTTGTCCGTAGTCGCTAGCATCAACTCTTCAATTTCCTCATCAAGGTCAATAAAACCACCTGTTCGAGATTTGTCAGCTGGAATGACAGCTGTTTTTTCCCATTCGCCATTGATTGCATCATAAAAATCGTCTTGATAACGTGTCATCTTGTTCTCGCTTTCATTTTTCACTTATTCTTAGCTTAGCAAAAAACACTTGGGAATGCAATTAAAAATGGTCACTCTTTTTTCTTCATTTTTCAGTTATTATTTTAAATTTTTCAAAAATTAACTTGACTTAATTTTTTTTTTAAGGTATATTAAATACAGGAGGGAGGAATTTGTTATGATACGTATTGAACACCTCAGTGTCTCCTACAAAGAAACGTTGGCACTAAAGGATATTTCACTAGTGCTCCACGGACCAACTATTACCGGAATTATTGGTCCAAACGGTGCTGGAAAATCAACTTTATTAAAAAGTATGTTGGGAATTATCCCACACGAAGGTCAGGCCTTTCTCGATGACAAAGAAGTCAAGAAATCTTTACATCGAGTTGCCTATGTCGAGCAAAAAATCCATATCGACTACAATTTCCCTATCAAGGTCAAGGAATGTGTCTCACTGGGACTCTATCCATCTATCCCGCTCTTCCACACTTTAAAGGCCAGCCACTGGAAAAAAGTGGCGGATGCACTTGAAATCGTTGGACTCTCAGACTATGCTGATCGCCAAATCAGTCAGCTCTCAGGAGGACAATTTCAACGTGTTTTGATTGCCCGCTGCTTAGTGCAGGAAGCTGACTACATCTTTTTAGATGAGCCTTTTGTCGGGATTGACTCGATCAGTGAAGAGATTATCATGAATACGCTGAGAGACCTTAAAAAAGCTGGTAAAACCGTTCTCATCGTCCATCATGACCTCAGCAAAGTCCCCCATTATTTCGACCAAGTTTTGCTTCTCAATCGAGAATTAATAGACCTTGGTCCGACTGAAGAAACCTTTACCGAAGCCAATCTCAAAAAAGCTTATGGTAGTAAGCTCTTCTTTAATGGAGGTGACCTATGATAGCAGAATTTATCGATGGATTGCAACATTTCCATTTCCTACAAAACGCCTTGATAACAGCTATAGTCATCGGGGTGGTTGCTGGAGCCGTGGGATGTTTTATCATCCTACGTGGGATGTCTCTCATGGGAGATGCCATCTCTCATGCAGTTTTGCCCGGCGTAGCCCTTTCCTTTATCCTGGGAATTGATTTCTTTATTGGAGCGATCATCTTTGGCTTGATGGCCTCCATCATCATTACCTACATCAAGGGGAACTCTATCATCAAGAGTGACACTGCCATTGGTATTACCTTTTCATCTTTCTTAGCCTTAGGTGTCATCTTGATTAGTGTTGCCAAGAGTTCGACAGACCTCTTCCATATCCTTTTTGGGAATATCCTCGCTGTCCAAGATACGGACATGTGGATCACCATTGGTGTGGGTGCATTGATTCTCTTGATTATCGGGATTTTCTTTAAACAACTATTGATTACATCCTTTGACGAACTCCTGGCTAAAGCCATGGGAATGCCCGTCAATTTCTACCACTATCTGCTCATGGTGCTCTTGACCCTTGTGTCAGTCACTGCCATGCAAAGTGTTGGAACCATTCTTATCGTGGCCATGTTGATCACCCCAGCTGCGACGGCTTATCTCTATGCTAATAGCTTAAAGAGCATGATTTTCCTTTCATCAAGTCTCGGAGCCCTTGCTTCTGTTGTGGGACTCTTTATCGGCTATAGCTTAAATCTTGCAGCAGGATCGAGCATCGTGCTCACAGCTGCTAGTTTCTTTCTCATTAGCTTCTTTATCGCTCCAAAACAACGATATTTGAAACTAAAAAATAAACATTTGTTAAAATAAGGGGCAAAGTCCCAATAAATTGGAGGAATCTAATGAAAAAATTAGGTACATTGCTTGTACTCTTTCTTTCCGTCATTGCACTTGTAGCATGTGCTAGTGGGAAAAAAGATGCAGCTTCTGGTCAAAAACTAAAAGTTGTTGCTACAAACTCAATCATCGCTGATATTACCAAGAATATCGCTGGTGACAAGATTGATCTTCACAGTATCGTTCCTGTTGGTCAAGACCCACACGAATACGAACCACTTCCTGAAGACGTTAAGAAAACTTCTCAAGCTGATTTGATTTTCTATAACGGTATCAACCTTGAAACGGGTGGCAATGCTTGGTTTACCAAATTAGTAGAAAATGCCAAGAAAACTGAAAACAAAGACTACTTTGCAGTTAGCGAAGGCGTTGATGTTATCTACCTTGAGGGCCAAAACGAGAAAGGCAAAGAAGATCCACACGCTTGGCTCAACCTTGAAAATGGGATGATTTATGCTAAAAATATCGCTAAACAGCTCATTGCAAAAGACCCTAGCAACAAGGAATTCTACGAAAAAAATCTTAAAGACTATACTGAAAAACTAGACAAACTGGACAAGGAAGCCAAAGAGAAATTTAACAATATCCCTGCTGAGAAGAAACTCATCGTAACCAGCGAAGGATGCTTCAAATACTTCTCTAAAGCTTACGGAGTTCCAAGTGCCTACATCTGGGAAATCAACACGGAAGAAGAGGGGACTCCTGAACAAATCAAGACCTTGGTTGAAAAACTTCGCCAAACAAAAGTTCCATCACTCTTTGTTGAATCAAGTGTCGATGACCGTCCAATGAAGACTGTTTCACAAGACACAAATATCCCAATCTACGCACAAATCTTTACTGACTCAATCGCTGAAGAAGGTAAAGAAGGTGACAGCTACTACAACATGATGAAATACAACCTTGACAAGATTGCTGAAGGTTTGTCTAAGTAATCCATTAAAAAACGTCGTTCTCACGGAATTGGCGTTTTTTTACACTTTCCGGTCAAATCATTGGAAAAAACTGACAATTCTCGGTAAAATGGAAGAAAAAAGAATGGAGTAGTTTCATGACCACTTTTCTCGGAAATCCTGTAACCTTTACAGGTAAACAACTACAAGTCGGAGACAAGGCGCTCGACTTTTCCCTCACTACAACCGATCTCTCTAAAAAAAGTCTTGCCGACTTTGATGGGAAGAAAAAGGTCTTGAGTGTTGTCCCTTCTATCGATACTGGTATCTGCTCAACGCAAACGCGTCGCTTCAACCAAGAACTAGCCAACCTTGACAATACTGTCGTTCTTACTGTTTCTATGGACCTACCATTTGCCCAAGGACGCTGGTGTGGGGCTGAAGGCCTTGACAATGCCATCATGCTTTCAGACTACTTTGACCATTCTTTCGGACGTGATTATGCCCTCTTGATCAACGAATGGCATCTCCTTGCACGTGCCGTCTTTGTTCTCGATGCTGACAATATCATCCGTTATGTAGAATACGTTGACAATATCAACACGGAGCCAAACTTTGAAGCTGCCATTGCTGCGGTTAAAGAACTAGACTAAAATCACAAGCATTATGGCAGAAAGCTAGAGAAATCTAGCTTTTTTTGGTATACTAGATGGAGAGAAGGAACAAGAGGAAACGAATGACTCCAAATAAAGAAGATTATTTAAAATGTATTTATGAAATCGGTACGGACATGCAAAAAATCACCAACAAAGAAATTGCTGCCCGTATGCAAGTCTCTCCACCTGCCGTAACAGAGATGATCAAACGTATGAAAAGTGAAGATCTCATCCTCAAGGACAAGGAGAATGGCTATCTATTGACAGATATTGGGCTCAAACTAGTCTCCGAGCTCTATCGCAAACACCGGTTGATTGAAGTCTTTCTAGTTCACCATCTGGACTATACTAGCGATCAAATCCACGAAGAAGCTGAGGTCCTAGAGCACACTGTCTCTGACCTATTTGTAAAGAGACTGGATAAACTGCTTGGCTTCCCTCAAACCTGTCCCCACGGTGGAACCATACCTGCCGAGGGAGAACTCTTGGTTGAAATCAATAACCTGCCACTAGCAACCGTCCAGGAAGCTGGAACCTATCTCCTGACTCGTGTTCATGATAGCTTTGAACTACTCAAATATTTAGAAAAGCACGCAATTCATATCGGTGACCAACTCCAAGTCAAGCAGTTTGATAGCTTTTCCAATAGCTTTACTCTGATCAACAAAGACGAAGACCTCCAAGTTAGTCTGGATATCGCCAAACAACTCTATGTCGAAAAAATCAACTAACCCCTTATTCCTGAAAGAAACTCCTTTCAGGGATTTTTTATTATGTTGGTTGCAACTCCCATTCGTTTGGTGTAAAATGAAGTTAGATAAAAGAGGGAGGTCATCCTATGAAAAAACTCTTTAGACTACACTTCGCAGTCATTGCACTCAGCGATTTGCTACTGTTAGTAATTTTTATCTCCAAAAACAATCCCTCTTTGGACTGGCTCCTGCTCTCTGGCTTCATTTTAATCCTTGCTCAGGGATTACTGCTATTTCGCTTGGTCTTCCGACTCAAACATCATTTCGCTGAGATTTATCCTCAGATGAACAAAAAAATTCGCCTCTACTATTTAGGGGTTCTCATCATTGATTTTCTATTATTTGTCCTTTTAGCCTTCACTAGTTCTCAGCGATTTTCCTCTCTTATGCCAATCGTCACTTCTTGCCATTCTACTTTTTATTATCTGACGGCTAACTACCTAAGAGAAAACTATCCAGACTTTTACGACAAACATATTTCTTTGTGGGATTGTCTCTAAACAAAAACCAAGCCGACTGGGCTTGGTTTTCTTATCTATTTTTAGTATCAAGGATGATGGTGACTGGCCCATCATTAACCAGCTCCACCTGCATATCCGCTCCAAAGATACCTGTCTGAACAGGCACTTCTTGTGCTAGTTTTTGATTGAAAACGTCATAAAAGTCTGATGCCCTATCAGGCTTGGCTGCACCTGTAAAAGCTGGACGATTGCCCTTCTTAGTGTCCGCAAAGAGGGTAAACTGAGAAATAGAAAGGATTTCCCCTTCAATATCCTTAACAGACAGATTCATCTTGCCTTCTGCGTCTGAAAAAATCCGCATGTTGACCAGTTTTCTCACAGCATAATCCAGATCTTCCTCTTGGTCCTCTGGGCCTACACCGACCAACAATAAGAGGCCTTGATTGATTTTCCCCTGAACCTGACCTTCGATACTCACTTGGGCTTTTTTAACCCGTTGAATGATGATTTTCATAGGCGCCTTCCTATTCAATTATCCGTTGGTTCGTTTGACAGAGTAAACTTCTGGCACACTCTTGATTTTGTCAACGACCGTTGTCAGCGTAGAAAGGTTTGAAATTCCAAAAGACACATGGATATTGGCAAATTTCATATCCTTGGTTGGTTGGGCGTTAACAGTTGAGATATTCTTAGTTGTGTTGGAAAGAACTTGCAGAACATCATTTAAGAGACCTGTCCGGTTGAGGCCGTAGATATCGATGTGAGCAATATATTCCTTGCTTGAGTACTGGTCTTCCCATTCCACATCAAGGAGACGTTGCTCGTAGTTTTCTTGGGCGCGAAGGTTCATACAGTCCACGCGGTGAATGGCCACACCACGGCCCTTGGTGATATAGCCAACAATATCGTCTCCAGGAACGGGATTGCAACACTTGGCAATCCGAACGAGGAGTCCTGAGGCACCTTCAATCACCACACCCCCCTCGTGCTTGACCTTGAGGGTTTCTTTATTTTCAACCTTAACTTCGCCACCTTTGACAAGCTCTTCTGCTTCCGCCTTGGCCTTGGCACGCTCTTCCTCACGGCGTTCCTTTTCAGTCAGACGATTAAAGACCGTAATGGCACCGATTTCTCCAAAACCAATGGCCGCAAAGAGAGATGCTTCTGTCTTGTAGCTAGTCTTTTGAAGGACTTGGTCCATATGGCGCTTGTCCATGAATTTATTGGCTACATAGCCATTTTCTTGGAACTGAGCTATCAGCATTTCACGGCCCTTGTTAACAGACAATTCCTTATCTTGGTTTTTAAAGAACTGACGAATTTTGTTGCGTGCCTTGCTAGTCTTAACCATGTTGAGCCAGTCACGACTCGGGCCAAATGAGTTGGGATTGGTGATAATTTCAACCTGGTCCCCAGTTTTGAGCTTGGTTGTCAGAGGAACCATACGGCCATTGACCTTAGCGCCAGTTGCCTTTTCACCGACTTTGGTATGAATTTCATAGGCAAAGTCAATGGGGCCTGAATCTTTTGGAAGGGAACGCACAGCCCCATCTGGGGTAAAGACGTAAATCTCCTCAGCTAGGTAGTTTTCCTTAACAGAATCCACAAATTCCTTGGCATCATCAGCCTGGTCTTGGAGCTCCATCATTTCCTTGATCCAGTTCATCCCGATAGCTGATTCTTTGCTGTTAACCTGCCCCTTGATTCCTTTTTTATAAGCCCAGTGAGCCGCAACCCCGTACTCAGCAACCTCGTGCATTTCCTTGGTACGAATCTGGAATTCAATCGGCCCTTTTGGTCCATAGACAGTCGTATGGATAGACTGGTAACCATTGGCCTTACGGTTGGCGATATAATCTTTAAAACGCCCTGGCATCGGTTTCCACAGCTCATGCACATAGCCAAGCATAGCGTAAACATCACTCTGGGTATCTAAGATACAACGAATGGCAATCAGGTCATAAATTTCCTCAAAGCGTTTCTTCTTATCCTGCATCTTGCGATAGATAGAGTAGATATGCTTGGGACGGCCATAGATTTTCCCTTTTAGATTGCGTTCGGAAGTGTACTCCTCTAACTTTGTCACGACTTCATCGACCAAAGCCTCACGTTCTCTGCGTTTTTCCTTCATCAAGTGAGTTATCTTATAAAACTCAGTTGGATTGAGATAGCGGAAGGACAAGTCTTCTAACTCCCACTTGACGCTGGAAATACCCAGACGATGAGCAAGTGGTGCGTAAATTTCCATGGTTTCTCTGGAGATACGTTCTTGCTTGTCCTTTCGAAGGTGTTTGAGAGTCCGCATATTGTGCAAACGATCCGATAATTTAACCAAAATAACGCGGATATCCTCAGATATGGCCATGAGCATCTTGCGGTGATTTTCCGCCAATTGTTCCTCGAGTGATTTGTACTCAACCTTACCAAGTTTGGTCACCCCATCAACGATAATCCGAACATCATGACCGAATTCTCTCTCCAGATCATCCAGTGTCGCATCTGTGTCTTCAACAACGTCATGCAAAAAACCACAGGCAACGGTTACGGCATCCAACTTGAGCTTAGCCAGAATGCCTGCTACCTGAATGGGATGGATAATATAGGGCTCACCTGATTTCCGAAACTGCCCACTATGACAATCAACTGCGTAAATCAATGCTTTTTGTACAAAAGCAACGTCTTCCTTTGTTAAATATTCTCTCGTTAAAGCGACTACCTGATCGCCCGTCAAATTCACTTCTTTCGGCATCTATACTCTCCAATTCTTCCTACCATTTTATCACTTTTTTAAGAATATTAAAACTAGAAAAGCCTATTTTCATGCCTAGCCTCTGCATTTAAAAGGAAAAAGCACTGCAAGAGAAACTCTGCAGTGCTTTACTGTTTTTATTTATCCTAATAAACTGTTTTTTCAGTTTCTACGTCGAAGAAGTGTGCTTTGTTCAAGTCAAATCCGAGTTCAACTGTTGCACCTGTTTGCAAGTAGTCACGAGCATCCACTTTGGCAACAAATTCGTCTTTACCAACTTGGCAGTAAAGGTGAGATTCTGAACCAAGCAATTCTGATACTGAGATAGTAGCTTTGACAACTGATTCTGGGAATGTTTCAAGGAAAGCAGGCTCTGCATTCACGTCTTCTGGACGAATACCGAAGATCAATTCTTTTCCCTCGTAGCCTTTTTCACGAAGAACTTTCAAAGCACCTTCTGGAACTTTCAAGCGGAAACCGTCAGAAACAATTTCGCTACCAACCAATTTTACGTTGATGAAGTTCATAGCTGGGCTTCCGATGAATCCTGCAACAAATTTGTTAACTGGATTTTTATAAACTTCTTGAGGAGTACCGATTTGTTCTACACGTCCGATAGTACCTGTACCAGCAGGGTTTTTAGTTGCTGACATGATAACGATACGGTCGGCAAGTGTCATTGCTTCTGTTTGGTCGTGAGTTACGTAGATAGTTGTAGCTCCGATACGACGGTGAATCTTCGCAATTTCAGCACGCATAGATACACGAAGTTTGGCATCCAAGTTTGACAAAGGCTCGTCCATCAAGAACACTTTTGCATCACGGACGATGGCACGACCCATGGCAACACGTTGACGTTGACCACCTGAAAGGTCAGCTGGTTTACGATCCAAGAATTCTTTCAAACCAAGGATTGCTGCAGCTTCTTGTACACGTTTGTCGATGTCTTCTTTGCTGTACTTACGTAATTTCAAACCGAAAGCCATGTTGTCATAAACAGTCATGTGTGGGTAAAGAGCGTAGTTTTGGAATACCATGGCGATGTCACGGTCTTTTGGAGCTACGTCGTTGACAACCACACCATCGATAGACGCAGTACCTTCTGTAATGTCTTCAAGACCAGCGATCATACGAAGAGTTGTTGATTTACCACATCCTGATGGACCTACGAAAACGATAAATTCTTTGTCTTTGATGTCCAAGTTGAAATCTTCAACTGAGTAGTGTTCGCTATTTGGATATTTTTTGTAAATGTTTTTAAGATTTAATTCTACCATGGAAGGTGAACTCCTTTTATTTTTGATAGTTTTATTATAAATGAAAACGCTTTATATTTCTATGGCAAGGTGACCAAAAAAATAAAAAAGTTCTGTGCAACTTGCACAAAACTTTAGAGAATATCTGGTAAAATCAACTGATAACATAAGGTCAAATCTGTCAATTCTTTTAACTGAAGCCCTGTTAATTCTTCCCATTTATCAATCTTGTATTGGAGAGAATTGCGATGCAGGTAGAGTTGCTGGGCAGTTTTGGTTAAGACAGCACTGTTTTCCCAAAGAGAAAGAATAATTTCCTGAATCTGGTCCTGATCCAAGATCATCTGATGCAGGCATTCTTTAATAACCCTCAGATCCACAAGCCCTTCCCCAAGACTCCAGAGATAGAGTTGTGAAAAAGTGTGAACACCTTGATGACCTTGACGCCACCAAGTCTTAAACAAGTCCCGCTCCGCTTTGATTAAGTCTGATAGAGCTTGAGGGCCTGTCTGAGACCACACCTGGCCTAACATGATAGACAGACGAAGGCCAAAGTCATACTCAACCGCTTCAATCGTATCAGATAAGATAGAGCGAACAGAGGTGTACTTATCTTGTTGAAGCACAAATACATAATCCTGAGCTCCGACCTGTAGCACCGTCTGACAATTAGGAAAAAGAGTCCGCATCATATCCAGCCAAGAGAAAAGATTTTCCTGTTGGTAATAAGACAAATGGCAATAAACCAGCTGAATCTTTTTAAAAGCTTGCGGTGCCTGCCCCTTCCCCTCAATCAGATAGGGATACCAAGGATTGAGCGAACGAGCCTGCTCCTGCTGAGTCAAAAGGGCAACAAGCTGCTTTTCACGCTCGCTGAGCCCAGCTTCCTCCAGTAAAATCCACTGCTGAGAAGCTAAAGGGAGAGTGAGATATCCTGATTTCTCAATCGGCTGATCTGAAATCTGAGCCTCAGGAAACCAGTCTTGTAATTCCTTTGCAATCATATTCTAGCCCTCCACTTTTTGGATGCACCAAGAAATTAAGATCTCTAGACGCTCCACATTTTCAGTCAGATGGAGATAGCCCATGACTGCTTCAAATCCAGTGGACATGCGGTAAGTCACCACATCTGCATTTTTAGCCTTTGTGTGGCTATTGGTATTGCGACCTCGTTTATAGATTTCTTCTTCTTTTTCCGTAAGGACTTGCTCCTCCAACATGAGGGAAATCAGGCGAGCCTGAGCCTTGGCTGAGACATACTTGGTCGCCTCTTGGTGAAGTTTATTGGGCTTGGTCATGCCTTTGAGGATGAGGTGACGGCGAATATACATGGAATAAACCGCATCCCCCTCAAAAGCCAGCGCAATCCCATTAATGAGATTGACATCAATCACGAGTCCACCTCACTCCATCCTTAGTGTCAAGGAGCTTAATTCCTTGAGCAGCTAGTTGGTCACGGATTTGGTCTGCTGTCGCAAAGTCACGATTAGCACGCGCTTCTTGACGTTTTTGGATTAAGGCTTCAATGTCTGCATCCAAAACTTCCTCAACAAAGACAATCCCAAAGACCTCTAACATAGCCGCAAGAGATTTCTTAACACTTGCATCATAGTTGCCAGAGTTGATCCACTTGGCCATTTCAAAGACAACTGTGATACCGTTAGCAGCGTTAAAGTCCTCATCCATAACCGCTACAAACTTATCTTTAAAGTCTTGTAACTCTTGAGCATCAACAGTCCCAGTAAATGGTTGCTCGTAAGTGTTCTTTAGATACTTAAGATTGGTCTCTGCATCCCGCACTGCTTTTTCCGTAAAGTTGATTGGTTTGCGGTAGTGTTGTGTTGCAAAGAAGAAACGAAGGACTTGACCATCGATGGTTTTGAGGGCATCATGAACAGTGATAAAGTTCCCCAAAGACTTAGACATCTTGACATTGTCGATATTGACAAAGCCATTGTGCATCCAGTAGTTGGCAAAAGTCTTACCTGTTTTAGCTTCTGATTGGGCAATTTCATTGGTATGATGCGGAAACTCCAGATCGGCTCCACCACCGTGGATATCAATGGTATCGCCCAAAATCTCTGTTGACATAACCGAACATTCGATATGCCAGCCTGGACGACCAGGTCCCCAAGGACTATCCCAAGAAATCTCGCCTGGCTTGGCAGCTTTCCAGAGGGCAAAGTCCACAGGATTTTCCTTACGAGCCGTTTCTTCATCTGTACGACCTGAAGCACCCAGCTCCAAATCTTCTAAGGTTTTATTGGCTAACTTGGCATAGTTGTGGGATTTTTCCACACGAAAGTAAACATCCCCTTGACTCTCGTAGGCAAAGCCTTTTTCAATCAAGTCTTCCACAAAGCGGATAATGTCAGCCATGAACTCTACTACACGTGGATGGCAAGTCGCAGGTTTCACGCCCAAAGCCGTCACATCCTCACGAAAGGCAGCGATGTACTTGTCCGCGATCTCCTGAGGCGTGATACCTTCTTCCTTGGCACGGTTGATAATCTTATCATCCACATCTGTAAAATTGGAAATATAGGCAACCTCGTACCCACGGTACTCAAAATAACGACGAATGGTATCAAAAGCCACCGTCGAACGGGCATTCCCCACGTGGATATAGTTATATACCGTAGGCCCACAGACATACATCTTGACCTTATCGTCCTCGATTGGGACAAATTCTCGCAAATCACGAGACATGGTGTCATAGATTTTAATCACTCACTGTCTCCTTTTTGTTTCTTGTTTATAGTAAAGAGTCGTTTCAATCCAACTCTCTAGCAATTACTAAGGCTATCTCAAAGAAAGTCATAGCATCTGTTTTTCTTTCTTCGTGTCTTGCATCCCATTCATGATTGTGATGGTCAACATAATCAGCCGTATAAAAAAATTGATAAACTTTGGCTTGTCGAAATTGCGTCCAAGCCATAATTGCAGAAGCTTCCATATCCACAACAGTCGCACCTGCTGCTAATCTACGTTTGACCTTATCAGCTGTTTCACGATAGAAAGCATCTGTGGTCCAAGCCTTTGTTCGAATGTGCTCAATATCAGATTTGTTCAAAGCTTCTTCTATGGTTAAGAGTAGAGTTTCATCATAAGCTATTTCATCACTTGCAGGAGCGTAATGGTAACTTGTACCTTCATCACGTAGAGCTGAACTTGGTAGGATAATCTTATCTGCCTGAATAGACTGATCTAGAACTCCGCAAGAACCCAAAACAATAAAGTTCTTAAATCCTCTTGCTTTGAGTTCTTCTAAGAGTCCAACAACCATCGGGGCTCCAATCGTAGCTATAGCAACTGCTACCTTACTCCCATCTTTTTCATAGATATACCATGGAAATCTACCATTTAGATTGGTTAGATAGCCACCTTCGTAAACATCTTTAAACTGCTTTACTCGTTCAACAATTTCTCCATTAAAAGATAAAATAATCGTATCACAAATTTCTCCACCACCACGAATACTTCGATCAGTTGGTTCGATAACAGCAGGTACATTTTCGAATTCTTCTAATAGCATTTACCTAACCTCCTACCTAAAGCATCACAACTC
The DNA here is from genome assembly GCF_000287715.1 of Streptococcus oralis SK304. Taxonomy (GTDB): domain Bacteria; phylum Bacillota; class Bacilli; order Lactobacillales; family Streptococcaceae; genus Streptococcus; species Streptococcus oralis_Y. The sequence continues at coordinate 168,760 of NZ_ALJN01000006.1, forward strand.
TCTACAACCCCGACGATCTGTGGCTGGCTTCTCTAGCATGCTCGAGTTTATTGACGTAGTACTCTCGTTTTTCTTCAACTTCATGAATCATTGGCTCATCCTTCTGTCCATGAACTCGGACGATTTTAGCAGGAATTCCGACCACTGTCACATCACTAGGTACGTCTGCCACGACAACTGCTGCAGCACCGACCTTGGCATTTTCACCAATTTCCACTGGTCCGATAACTTGGGCATGGGCTGATATGAGAGCTCCTTTACGCACAGTCGGATGGCGTTTGCCAACATCCTTCCCTGTTCCACCGAGAGTCACTCCATGATAGAGCAGAACGCCTTTTTCAACAATCGCTGTCTCTCCAATCACCAAGCCCGAACCGTGGTCGATAAAGACACCTGAATCAATCTGGGCACCTGGATGAATCTCAATCTGAGTCCAAAAGCGCCAAAACTGACTGTGCATACGAGCCAGGAGTTTGAAGCCGTGCTTCCATAGAAAATGTGAGAGACGGTGGGCAGCCAAGGCCTTGACACCTGGATAAGTCAGCAAAACTTCCAAACTGTTGCGTGCCGCTGGATCATTTTCTTTTACAATATCAATGGTTTCGCGCCACCATCCCATACATTTCTCCTTTTCTTATTCTGAATCTTTTGGTGTTTCTGTAAATTCTTTCTTAGGTTTGTGGTCCTTGTGATGACGTAGACGGTGAGGTCGCTCAGACTTTTCGCCTTTTTCATCATGCTCAGGTTTTGGAGGACGAGGAAGAAGGGCTTTCATAGAGGCATCGATACGGCCTTTTTCATCAATCTTGATAACCTTAACGTCGACTTCATCACCGATAGCTACCAAGTCCTCGACACGGTTGGTACGAGTCCAAGCCATTTCAGAAATGTGAACGAGGGCATCTGTCTTGTCAAAGAGGTTAACAAAGGCACCAAATTTCTCGATACGAACAACCTTAGCATGGTAAACTTCATCGACTTTAGCTTCACGAACCAAGCCAGCGATGATTTCTTTGGTACGGTTAATAGCATCTTGGTCGCTAGAGTAGATAGAAACATTACCTTCTTCGTCGATATCAATCTTAACGCCTGTTTCAGCGATAATCTTGTCGATGGTTTCTCCACCCTTACCGATGACAATCTTAATCTTGTCGACATCAATCTTGATGGTATCAATTTTCGGAGCAGTCGAAGCCAATTCTGGACGCACTTCTGGAATGGTTGCTTCAATCACATCAAGGATTTCAAAACGGGCTTTCTTAGCTTGGGCAAGAGCCTCAGTCAAGATTTCTGCAGTAATCCCTTGGATCTTGATATCCATTTGAAGGGCTGTAATCCCCTCACGAGTACCAGCAACCTTAAAGTCCATGTCTCCAAAGTGGTCTTCCAAACCTTGGATATCGGTCAATACTGTGTAGTTATTACCATCTGAGATGAGACCCATGGCAATCCCTGCTACTGGTGCTTTGATTGGCACACCACCAGCCATAAGGGCAAGCGTTCCCGCACAGATAGAAGCTTGAGAAGAAGAACCATTTGATTCCAAGACTTCTGCTACCAGACGGATAGCGTATGGGAATTCTTCCAGACTTGGCAAGACTTGAGCAAGGGCACGCTCACCGAGAGCACCGTGACCAATTTCACGACGACCTGGTGCACCATAACGACCTGTTTCCCCTACAGAGTATTGAGGGAAGTTATAGTGGTGCATAAAGCGTTTCTTGTACTCTGGATCCAAACCATCAATGATTTGAGTTTCACCCATCGGAGCCAAGGTCAAGACTGAAAGAGCCTGAGTTTGGCCACGAGTGAAGAGACCGGAACCATGCACACGAGGAAGGAAGTCAACCTGCGCATCTAAAGGACGGATTTCATCGACCTTACGACCGTCAGGACGAACCTTATCTTCTGTGATCAAACGGCGCACTTCAGCGTGTTCCATTTGTTCCAAGATTTCAGCCACATCACGCATGATACGGTCAAATTCTTCGTGGTCTGCATATTTTTCTTCGTAAACAGCAGTTACTTGATCCTTAACTGCTTGAGTAGCAGCTTCACGAGCCAATTTTTCTTCGACTTGAACGGCTTTTTGAAGGTCGCTGTTATAGACTGCGATGATTTCAGCCTGTAATTCAGCATCTACGTGAAGCAGTTCCACTTCTGCTTTTTCTTTACCAACTGCAGCAACGATTTCTTCTTGGAAGGCAATCAATTCTTTGACTGCTTCGTGCCCTTTGAGAAGGGCTTCCAACATGATTTCTTCTGACAATTCTTTGGCACCAGACTCAACCATGTTAATAGCGTGCTTGGTACCAGCTACTGTCAATTCAAGAAGAGATTGCTCTGCTTGTTCTTGAGTAGGGTTGATGATGATTTGACCATCGACATAGCCCACTTGTACCCCAGCGATTGGTCCGTCAAATGGAATATCTGAGATAGACAATGCCAAAGATGAACCGAACATGGCTGCCATTGGTGCAGATGCATTTTCATCATAAGAAAGCACAGTGTTGATCACTTGCACTTCGTTACGGAAACCTTCCGCAAACATCGGACGGATTGGACGGTCAATCAAACGCGCTGTCAAAGTCGCATCTGTTGAAGGACGTCCTTCACGTTTCATAAAGCCACCAGGAAACTTCCCAGCCGCATACATTTTTTCTTCGTAGTTGACTTGAAGTGGGAAGAAATCCCCAGTTGCCATTTTCTTAGACATAACGGCCGCAGTCAGTACAGTTGACTCACCGTAACGCACAACAACAGCGCCATTTGCTTGCTTAGCAACCTGACCAGTCTCTACGATTAACTCACGACCCGCAAAAGTCGTTTGAAACACTTGTTTTGTCATTTTAATCCCCTTTGGATTGATGAAATTATACGCCTTGCCTACAAAGATCAAGATACTAAGGCCGCAAAAAGCAAAGTAAAAATAGGAAACTGGCGAAGTCTTCGATGAAGACAAGACAGTTTATCTTTTTTACACGGCTTTTCGGCCGGGTTCAATTACTCAAGATACAAATCATTAGAAAGGATTGATGCTAAAGCATCTAAGCCTTTCACGCTAATCGCTATCATGCGATTAGCTAAATGCTTTACTAACTCCCTTGTCAAATAATATCGATTTGACTCGCTCGTGTCGCTAAATCTTGCAATTTGAATGCATTGTATTATTTTATACCCTCATCTTTGTATCAAGTACGTACAGAGTCTATTTTATCATATTTTTCTTAAAAAGTGCGGGCTTTTCTATTAAAAAGGAACCATTCCCCCATGAAAAGAGGAATGGTTTGTTGTTTATTTTATTTAGCAAATTCTTTGGCTCTCGCAACTGTCATTTTTCATTTAAAAGCAAGTGAATGACAAGCTGTCGTCTCAGTGCTAAAAGAATCGATTACCCTAAAGACTGATGATTAAACAAGGCATGGGTTGCTTGGTGGATATATTTGGCTGTTTCAGCATTGTTCATGGTGTAGAGATGCACACCTGCGACATCCTGGGTCACCAAGTCCACGATCTGATCCACGGCATAGGCAAGTCCTGCTGCTCTGAGCGACTCAGGGTCATGCTCATACTTGTCTAAGATGGCCTTGAATTTACGTGGAAGGTGGATATTCTCACAAGTCTTCAAGAGACGGAGAGCCTGATTTCGATTCAGAATTGGCATAATCCCCGCATGAATAGGAACATCAATCCCTGCCAAGGTACACTTGTCTTGGAAATCATAGAAACGCTCATTGTCAAAGAAAAGCTGCGTTACAAGGCTTGAACAGCCTGCATCCACTTTCTTCTTGAGATTTTGAATATCCGAGATCTGGTTTGGCGAGTCAGGGTGCCCTTCTGGATAGCAAGCGCCAACAATATCAAAGTGAGGGGCTTGTTCCTTGATGAACCCGATCAAGTCCGTTGCATAGCGGAAATCCTTTTGTGGTTCCACATCAGGGATAATATCCCCACGCAGGGCCAAGATTTTCTGTACCCCAACCTTATCCAAGTCTGCAATGGTTTCAGCAACCTTTTCCTTGGTCAGATAGATAGCTGGCAAGTGGGCAATAGTTGGAATCGCCAAATCATTCTGGATAAAGTCAGCCAAACGAACCGTTGTTTCCTTGATATTAAACTTATTATTGCTGGCGGTCACACTGATAAAGTGCGGTGTCAGCTCCCGCATATCCTGCAAGGCTGAAATAATTTTATCATTACCCACAGCTGGGTTTGGAGGGAACACTTCAAATGAAAGTGACGGCGTTTGGCGTGACATAGTCATTATCCTTTTCTTTTTGATTTCATTATTGCTGAGCAGCTAGGGCCAAGCAGTTCCTTGAACAGTCAGTGTCAAGAGAGAAATCTTATCTTACAATTTCTCACGCGCAGCTTTTGCTGCTTCGACAAGGCGGATCAAGCTTTCTTTTGTTTCTGGGATACCACGTGTTTTCAAACCACAGTCAGGGTTGATCCAAACTTTTCTGCTTGGAACTTTAGCAAGGATAGCTTCAATAGTGTGATCGATTTCGCCTTCATTTGGCACACGAGGTGAGTGGATATCGTAAACCCCAGGTCCCACTTCTGTTTGGAAGTTTTTCGCTTTGAGTTCGTCCAAGATTTCAAGGTTTGAACGGCTTGCTTCAAAGGAAATAACGTCCGCATCCATGTTGTCGATAGCTGGGATGATATCTGTAAATTCTGAGTAACACATGTGAGTGTGGATTTGAGTATCTGGCGCTACTGTTGAGTGTACCAAGCGGAAGGCTGGAATAGCCCAGTCAAGATAGTCTTCGTACCAGTCGCTACGACGGAGTGGCAATTTCTCACGAAGGGCAGCCTCGTCGATTTGGATAATCTTCACGCCTGCAGCTTCAAGGTCAAGAACTTCATCCTTGATTGCAAGAGCGATTTGAAGAGTAGAATCCTTAATAGAGATGTCTTCACGTGGGAATGACCAGTTAAGGATGGTAACAGGTCCAGTCAACATACCTTTAACAGGTTTGTCAGTACGGCTTTGTGCGTAGCTAGACCATTTGACAGTGATTGGGTTGAGACGAGTGACATCACCCCAGATGATTGGTGGTTTAACCCCACGCATACCGTATGATTGTACCCAACCATTCTTAGAGAAGAGGTAACCTGACAAGTTTTGACCGAAGTACTCAACCATGTCGTTACGCTCGAACTCACCGTGTACAAGCACGTCAAATCCAACTTCTTCTTGCCATTTGATCCATTCGTCGATGGTTTCAGCAAGGAAGGCATCGTATTCTTCTTGACTCAATTCACCCTTACGGAAGGCCAAACGTTTAGCACGAACTTCTTTTGTTTGAGGGAATGAACCGATGGTTGTTGTTGGAAGAGCTGGAAGTTTGAAAGCTTCCTCTTGGATAGCTTCACGTTCTGCAAAGGCTGGCAAACGAGTATAGTCTGCGCCAGTCAAGCCAGCGATACGGGCACGAAGTTCCGCATTTACACCCACACGCTCAGTCGCAAAGAGTTCTTTGTTAGCTGCAAGAGCTTGATCCCCTTGACCGTTGCGGATAGCATCCAAATCACGAATCTCATCCAATTTTTCAACTGCGAAAGCAAAGTGGTTCAAGATAGCTGGTTCAAATTCTTCATTAGCAGTTGTAAATGGCACATGAAGAAGTGAGCATGAGCTTGTCAAGACAATGTTTTCAGCTGGGATTTGCTCAAGAACAGCCAAGCTCTTTTCGTAGTTGTTGCGCCAGATGTTTTTACCATTGACAATCCCTGCATAGAGAGTCTTGTCAGCTGGGAAACCACCTTTAACCAATTCAAGAGTTTTCTTACCTTCAACGAAGTCAAGACCGATGGCATCTACTGGTAATTTGACAAGGTCAGCATAAACGTCACGAACATCTCCGAAGTAAGTTTGAAGCAAGACTTCAAGACCTTTCTTGTCAGCCAAAAGTTTGTTGTAGATGTTCAAGAAGAGAGCTTTTTCTTCAGCTGTCAAATCTTTGACAAGAGCCGCTTCATCGAGTTGGATACGTGTCGCACCAAGTTCAGCCAATTTCGCAAAAACTTCTTGGTAAGCAGCCACTAAGCTATCTACGAAGTCTTCCGCTTTCACGCCTTCTTCAAAGTCTGACAATTGAAGGAAAGTGAATGGACCTACAAGGACAGGACGAGTGTTAAGACCAAGTTCTTTTGCTTCTTGGAACTCATCAAAAATCTTGTGACCAGCCAATTTGACTTGAGTGTCTTTTTCAAATTTAGGAACGATGTAGTGGTAGTTAGTGTTGAACCATTTCTTCATCGGAAGGGCTCGAACGTCCCCTTTTTCACCTTGGTAACCACGCGCCAAAGCAAAGTAGCGCTCAAGATCAGACAAGTCCAAGTTTTGAACAGAAGCTGGAACCACGTTGAAGAGGAAGGCTGCATCTAGGAAGTTATCATAGTGAGAAAAGTCATTTGATGGAATTTCAGTGATGCCTTTATCTTTGACAATATTCCAGTGTTTAGCACGCAAGTCTTTTGCTACTGCAAGGAGTTCTTCTTCTGAGATTTCTTTTCTAAAATATTTTTCAGTTGTAAATTTTAATTCGCGGAATTCACCCAAACGAGGGAAACCGATGATCGTAGTTGACATGATGTGTCCTCCAAAATTTGTTGTTGAAACTATCTTAACAGAAAAGAAACTGTCTGTATAATTGTAAATAATTAGGCTTTGATATAGTTTGAAACTATATCACTCTTTTGGTCAAAAGAAAAAGACTTGAAACAAATGTCTCAAATCCTTTGTATAGCTTGTTTTGTGGCTGTATTTTAGTTGGAATGCTCAAACGAGATATTGACGATTCTTATAAGTGACTATGGCTTGTTATTAGAAAAGACTATAGGTTGATTTTCCTTTGGTATTTTTGATATTTCCCTTGAAAAGTGCGGACGGGAGGTAAAATTGTTCTGTGGATAATTTTAGCCAACCAAGTAATCTCATCTCTATCAACTTTTTTCCTGTTCAAGTGGGACGACTGCTAGTGTCTTTCCTAAACTGGCTAAGACTTTCAAGACCGTATCCAACTGAGGACTAGTCTTTCCTGTTTCCATCCTAGCTATGACAGGCTGGCTTACCCCACTGAGTTCCTCTAGCTTTTTCTGACTAATACCTTGCTCATGTCTAGCCTCAATCAACTCACTCATAATAGCCACTCGCATATCACTTTCAAGAATTTCCTCCTTGGTAAGGAGTTCAGATCGGACATCCTTCCAATTACTCCCAATAGCCCTATTCTTCATCACTTAACCCTCTTTCTTTTATGTCATTCAGTTCACGCTTGGCTTTTTCAATTTCTCTTCTAGGAGTTTTCTGAGTCTTTTTGGCAAAATGATGTAAGAGAACGAAACTCCCACCAAGCCAAGCCACAAATAATATCCTATCCCTAAGAGGTCTAAGCTCCCAAATCTCATCTTCCAAATGTTTGATATAGGGTTCACCTGCTCTAGTCCCATGCTGACTAAGCAACTCGATATAGTCGTTTAGTTTATTGAGTTTGATGCGACTATCCTTACTTTTCTGACTAGCCAATTCTCTCATATAATCTAAGACTGGCTCGTTTCCATTTTTGTCCTTATAGAAGTAAATCGTATGAACCAAGTAGCCTCTTTCTAATTAAATTATAACTCAAAAGTTATTGAAAGTAAATCTTAACACTCATAAAAAGAAGACCTTAGAAAAAATCTAAAGGTCTCATTTTTATTATTCGAAAAAATTACGAGAAGAGTTATAAATTGGAGATAAGTCTGACTCTTACTCCAGCTCAATCCCCTTCTCACGAAGATTAGCTAAGCACTCCTCATAGTATCCTGCGTCATGCTCACTATAGACGGGATTACCTAGGTTCTCCTCAGGCAAGTCTTGATAAGGAGGGCAGGTCTTACCTCGGTAGTCCTTGTCCAGCCACTCTGGACTGACATTATAGCCACGGTCGGCCATCTCCTCCATGATCAAGCGATGATAGGCATAGAGACGATAGGGCGAGTGGGTAAAGACATAGTCCACCGTCGCATGCTTTCTGCCCCAGCCATTGCCACGAAGGGCACAGCACTCTCGGTGTTGCCCCAAAAGCTGTGGACGGGGAAGTTGTGAAATCAAAGCCTCATGCCAAAGTCTCATAGGTGTCTCCTTTCAGTAAGGTCGAATGTTGCAAGTAGGTATTCGGATAGCGATCAAGCAACTCTCGAGTTTTAGTAATCAAGTCTTCCTTGGAAACTTGACCAAAGCGGTAGCGATCCAGCAAGAGCATATAGTCCTTACGCTCGGCATCTGTCGCTTTCTTTTTGAAATAGCCCCAAATATGCTGAAAGGCATTACAAACCTGACCTCTATGCTCTGGGATTTGACAGGCACGGTCGATCAGTTCTTGAACATGACTTACCTCCACCTGTTCATTCTTGAGATATTGACGAATCTCATTGTAAATATTGCTGGAATGGCTCAAAACGAGATATTTGTTTCTAGCCCAGAGTTGTTGGCACTGGGATTTTTGGTTAGTTTGTTCCATGTTTCTCCTTGCTATCTATCCGTTTCCAGGAAATATGGAAACAAAGTAACAGTCCTATAAAGTAGACTCTTGAAGTATGCTTTATTGCTTATTAATACTATTTTCTAGTATTTCAATCTCGTTTAAAATGGTATTCAAATGATTTTGATAGTTTTTAATCATACTACTATCTATGTAATTCTTAATTTTCTTCTGTTTTAGTCTCAACTCCCAATACTTACAAGCTAATTTCATGTAATTACAGTAGTCTTCTCTATTTATTATTAGAGACTTACCTGATTCTATCAATTCGCTAACAAATGTTTCATCAATACCATAGATATCTTCAAAGAACTCTCCAGCAGTTTTATAGCTATCCAAAAATTTTTCTAAAAACAATCTATTCCCAATTCCCATTGTTAAAGAACCAGCATTAATGATGGGAGTTTTAAAGCCTTCATAATATTGATTAATAAAGTAAGCAAAAGTATCAAATCTATCGTTCCCTAAAGATTTTTTTATGATATTTAAACCACCAGTTTTAGGCATGATACTGATGTTCATAGGCGAATAACGCATAACGCCAAGAGAATCCTTTAACCCTTCCGAAATATTGGTCTCCTTTAAAATTGACTCATAAAGTTTAGTACCTTTATTAAAGACTGTAGAATCTATATTAAAAGACACATCTCCGTTAACTTCGATTGATTCCACTTTATTTGAGAAAAGAAATTTTTTTCCCTCTTTATATAAACTTTCCCCATAATATTTCAAATAAAAATCCCAAGCCGATTTATCTGAATCACTACTAATTTCATGACGTGAGGTCAATGTTATTCCTACACTTGTTTGATTTTTTTCATTTTCATTTGACTTCATAAGCACACTTCCTTTGCTATATCCTTATTTCCTCATCACCCTTTAAATTTTTTCAAAAACTCTTTGAGTTCTGCATCGGCTTCTGGTGTGGTTCCGTGGAGTTTGCTCAGCATTTCAAGTAGAGAAGCTGTTTGACTTTCGATAGCTTTATTTGTGTCGTTAATTTTGCTGACGATGTCTGTCAGCGGCTCAACTTCTTCTTCCTCAAAGGTGTCTACATAGCGAGGGATATTGAGGTTGTAGTCATTTTCGACGATTTCTTCATAGCTTGCCAGATGGGCAAACTTGTCAATCTCCTCACGAGATTTGTAGGCTTCCAGAATCTTCTCTATATGAGCATCCGTCATGATATTTTGGTTTTTGCCCTTATCAAACTCCTTAGAAGCATCGATAAAGTAAACATCACGATTGGTGCGGTTCTTTTTGAGAATGATGACCGTGGTCGGAATACTGGTATTAAAGAAGATATTGGCAGGAAGACCGATAACTGTGTCAATAGCCCCTTCTTCTAACAAGGCCTTACGAATGGTCCCTTCCGCATTTCCACGGAAAAGAACACCGTGAGGAAGGACGATAGCCATAACTCCATTATCTTGCTTGAGATGGTAGTAACCATGTAAAAGGAAGGCAAAGTCAGCCTTGGACTGGGGTGCCAGTTTCCCAAAAGGAGAGAAACGAGGATCATTCAAGAAGCCAGAACTTGCTGACCACTTGGCAGAGTATGGAGGGTTCATGAGAACCCCATCAAAGTTGGTCGGTTCCTGTGTCGGCCAGTCTTCATCCAAGGTATCGGCATTGTGGAGAAATTGATTCTCAACTGGAACCCCGTGTAGAATCATATTCATCCGAGCCAAGTTATAAGTGGAGGTATTGAGCTCCTGACCAAAATAGACAACCGTTTGCGGTTTATGAGAATATTTCTTGGCATTGAGCAAGAGAGAGCCAGACCCCATAGTCGCATCATAGAGGGTAAAACCTTGCTGATCCTCACGACCCAAAAAGGCAATCTGAGTCATGAGCTTGGCAACTGGCTGAGGTGTATAAAACTCACCAGCCTTCTTACCCGAGTCAGTCGCAAACTGACCGATCAGATACTCATAGGCATCCCCCAGCATATCGCCTGCATGACCAGCCACATCCAGCACAGCCAACTCCTTCATGACTGCTGCTACCGTTTGGTTTTGCTTTTGCGGAGTAGCCCCTAGCTTTTTAGAGTAGAGGTCGATATCTTCAAAGAGATTTTCATAGAGGTCGTCACTCTGCTCGATATCACGAAAACCTTGAGCCAAGTCTTCCAACTGGAAAGTCCCCTCATTGACACGTGCTACCAGAGCAGTAAAGGTCAGATCTGGCTTGATACTATAGTTGAGTTCATCCTTCATGACCGTTAGGAGATCCTCGTGAGTGTCCGCATCTTCGTAGTAGGAGCGATAAAGCTTAAGGGCATCCTCCAGACTATCTGTCCCCTCCTCCATAGTCTCTGCTACGAAAAAGAGCATCTTGTCAGACAGGTACTTGTAAAAGACCATGCCCAAAAGATAGGACTTGTAGTCGTTGGCATCCATTTTGGAGCGGAGAACATCCGATGAGTTCCACAGGGCTTGGTAGAGCGACTGGGAAGTTTGTGTTGTTTCCATAGTGTTTCTTTCTAAGTTTTGCAATTATTTTTTAAACAAGCAATCATTTATAACAAATCACTTCATCTTCTATCGTTCGAATCAAATCTAAAGGAATAGAAGAGACTGGAAGTTGATAAACGATGTTTTTTCGAGGATTATAAAATCCAAGATTTTCGATAGAAAGGAAGTCAGGATCAAAGGAATGTAAGCCCATGATATAGTATACAAGGACTTGTAGCGTATGGTCTTTATTAGGAGCTGTTTTAGTCACCTTAAAATCCCATAATGTATCCTTGGTAAGAAAATCTCCATCACCCTTATCAATCGTATCTGTATAACCTCCAAGAAAATGAAAGCCATCCTTTACCAAAGGACCATAGAGGTCGAAAAAGCAAAGACTTCGTTCTACCATGATGCGAATATTCTCTATCGTTTCAGCATCCACCGTAATTTCTTCAAAAGGTTTATAATACTTAACCCCTGCACGAAAAACGACATCAAAAGAAACCAAACGACAAGCACTTTCTATCGATAAGTCATCCAATCCTATCACCAAATCGAGTAGTGCTTCTGCTAGGTCTCCCATGCCAACCATCCGAGCTCCCATGAGAGAAATTCTGAAAGCATCACGGGCTTCTGCCCCTTTCATAAAACGAGTCAAGTAGTCCACACAAATCCCCACTAAACTAGGAGATACAGACTCTACAGGATGCAGCACTCTGTGATCTTCGAACTGCTCTACTGAAAATAACTTGATGGGCAGATAACCACCTCGAGGTTGATTAATTTCTTTGATACGTTGTGTTACAGATACCATAAGTTCTCCTTTTTATATAAACATATCCTGCAAAAGTTTCTTTTTCAAAGTCTCAAGCTGAGAAATTTTTTCTTGGTGAGAATTGATAAGGTTATCAAGGTTTGAGAAATAGGAGCCGATGGCTTGTTGTTCTTGAAATGCCGGATATAAAAATTCATATTTTTTAAAGTCAACAGTTGTAAAACTTGCCTGATTTACCGCAGGTTTAGTAATAGATTTTATATAATTTTGATAACTTTGTACGAAAGTCATTAAATATATAAAATAAGGATAATAGTCTTCTTTTACGGTTAATTTCAATATATTTGTTGTATATATTGTCTCTCTATCTGGTTTCCTTAACACAATTGCAGCCGTCCCCATTTTTGCCTCACTATTTATAAAATTAACCAATATGTCATTCTCTTTTACAAAATAATTTGCTGTATTGGCTCCTTTAGGATCTTCCTTAAACCAGTATTTTATATCCCTATCCAAATTCAAATTGCCGTCACTAATATTGTTAGCTCGAATAACCGGAAGACCAATATCATCATTTGATAATTCTCGTGACAAGCCACTTTTTAACTCAGATAATACATCACCTAATTTTATAATTCTCCACTCACCTTCAAATCCATCCAAACGAATCTCAGGAACAGTCTTTCCAGCTTTGGGAAACATCTTGGAGAGCATGGTTGCCTTGAGAGATTGGTAGTTGGCGAGATTGTCCTTGTAGCTAGTAAGAAGTTCGTCAAGGGTGCGGAAAAGAGAACCTATGGCGAATTGTTCAGCTAAATCTTGCGAGAAATTAATAAAAATGCTTTTTAGAATTGAAAAATGCCTCTTATATCCTTGATTTTTCGGAACATATTTTTGAGTTAGATAATATAAATAATCTCGTTTCAAGACACTCGATTGCAAAACTTTTAATCCATCAGTAGCTAAAAGAAATGGGAACTCAGGTCTATATAGTGATAAAGTATGATCTCCAAAAAGAATGACACTATTATATTTTTTAAATGGTTGCTCGTTAGAATAACCTAAAATCGGAATATCTCCTTGTTGTATGACCGCATATTCTCCTGAATTACTTATAACATTTGTAATGTAATGTTTTGTACTTATTGATTTTATGAGCTCACCAAATATTTTGGTAGCAAATTGATGATTGAAGCCATTAAATCTAACTCTAGGAATATTCTTTTTTCCCATCATTTCTCCCATCTCAATATTTCGCTAATTTCATGAAATTCCTCAGAGAATTCTGCCACGTCCAATTTTTTTTGCAACTCTTCCTCTTTTATCTCTATAATTTCTCCCATCTCATTAAAGATAAACTGTTCAATAAAATTTTTGTTTAGAAATAAGGAAGTTGTTCTTGAAAAACCTAAATTTTGCAATTCTACTACTTGTTTCTCAGTAGTCCCATATTCTAAATAACTAGCCCACTCACTATCAATTTCGATACCTTTTTCAATAAGTAACAGGACATAATTAGAAATATAATTTTTAATTTTAAATTGAATCTTCGTATTTATGTCTCTAATAATTTGATTAATTAATGCATTTACATGATCTCTATTAAATTTGTCAAAAGGAATATAAAAATTATTATCTATCTCAAAATCTCGAGGATTTCCTTTATTATGGTAATAATTAATCATATAATTAATAATTTGATTTAAGGGTCTGCCACTAATCCAATTTAACATCAATGTTGCTAAATATTTAAGTTGACTTTCTTTTTTTAACAACGGATGATTACCACCGCTCTCTAAAATAAGCCAGTTGTATTTTTGGCATAATATTTTTAATATTTCCAAGCAAGCATCATAGTCAAATTTATTTGGAAAAGGAGTAGCTATACCTGTCAATATTTTATTTTGTGAGTCTAAATTAATATTAATGCTTTGTTCAATAATTTTTTCTGGAACTACTAATTCTAATCGCTTTTTTTTCAATGTTTTCCTACCACTATCACCTATTTTTTCTAAAAATTTATCTTTCAAAATAGAAGATCCTTCAACAAAATCTTGGTATAGAAGTATGTTTGAATACATTTCTAAAATTTTCTTTTTAGGTTCAGGTAATTTTTTATTAGTTAATGGTGCATTATTTAACAAATTATTTATATTTTGATAGAAATTTTGATTCCTTTTTCTTAACAAGACAGGAATCTTTTGTTCAATTTTTTTCTTCTTTAAAATAGCAAAATCACTGTCTTTCCAATATCCTTTTTTGTCAATTATATAACAACAAAAGATATTGCCACTTAATTCTTTTGTTAGTCTACCCGCTCTACCGGATAAATTCCAGAAATCAATATCATCCATTTTTTGTAAACCTATTTTTTCAGAAAAAATAAAAATATTCTTTGCCGGTAGGTTCACTCCTTCTAAAAGTGTTGATGTACAAAACAAGTATTTTATAACACCTTCTTTGAACAATTCTTCGATTCCTTCTCGAACAACCTGTGGTAAATTTCCAAAATGATAAGCAACTCCCTTCCGTAAACAATCAATCAAATAATAGTCTTTATGAATAGTAGAAGATACTCTTTTAATTAATTTCTCTAATTTCTCATTTTTTATATCAGGTAAATTTATAGCAAAATTTACTGAAAAATTTAAAGTATACTTCACTGTGTTACAATATACTATATTTTGACATCCTCTTCCTAACTTTGTAAGAATTTCTCTTATATTTTCATCTTCTGTTTCAAAATAATTTAATCCTCCCAACGGATACTCAATTTCATTCTCCAATATCATAGCAGATTTTTTATTAAACGAATCCACTAAAAACTTATTTTGTGTGACCGACTTTTCATAAATTGCCATACTTTCTTCTCTACTACTACCAAAAAGTTTTAAAAAATCTTCTACATTCGGGATGTTGGGTGACGCAAAATAAATATTGACACTTTTCCTTTTAGCTTGAGCAATAGAATGGTACAATAGGGGCGCTCGTGTATCATCATTTAACAATTTTTGTGCTTCATCAACAAATAAGTAACCTATTGAGGGATTAGAATTTTCAGCAAAATATGAAATTAACCTTTCTGGGGTAAAAACAAATATAAAACGCTTATTTTTTAACTTATAAAGTAACGGTATTTTAGGATAAGCAACAACCTCATACTTATCATTATTCAATTCATCTTTTAATTTCAAAACATTTTGATTAATTAATGCTTTAGTTGGAACTATGATAGCAATATTTTCACTGGAATTTTTTGTATCTATAATATATTTAATGAACGACTCAATTACAAATGATTTCCCAAAAGAAGTTGAACCAGAAAAACTGAAATGATTACTATCTTTCAGATTTTCAAACAACTTATATTGAGCATCTGTAAAGAAATAACCTTCTTTAGGTGACTCTTGAAAAACTTCCTTTACTACTTTATCAATAACAATTTCAGAATTTAATTCGCCGTCTGGATTAACAATATTTAGAGATGGGAAGTTTCCCATTTTTACCAAAGCACTTGAAGCAAAAATTTTAAAATCCTGATTTTCTTTTATATTAGGATGCTCACTACAAAGTGCTAAAATTTTCAATACTAAATTTTTCGCTTTCGTATTATTACTTCTAGATAAGATATCTGTGAAGCGCATTAAATCATAAAATTCTTTATTATCCAATCTTATATAATTACCATTGAAAAGAAAACGTCCATAACTCTTTTCAATTTTAGTAACTAACGAAGTTAAATATTCATCACGAAGAGCTTCTTCTGTTAGTTCTTCTATAAAGTTCATTAACTCAATAACTCCTTTAAAATCATTTTCCTATCAATTTCGATATCCGCAAATGGCAAAACATATATATAAAAAGTGTGACCAAACAATTTATTCACTTGCACATATCTATTGATATTCTTAATTTGCTTTTTTGTTGCTTCTAAAATTTTTTCTTTAATAGCTTTTCTAAATTCAATATTAGATAATTTTTGCAATTCGGAATAATTATACTCAAATCCAACAAAAATTCCAAAAGCATCATCTACATAAAAATCTGACTTAGAGGATGGATAAATAATGCTTTTCAAAAACATCTTCTCATCTTCATCTTCAATTTCTCTACTAAGATTTGAATTTAATAAGCCTTTTTCAAACATTATTCCACTTTTATTATCACCTTTTTTATTTTTACCTTCTTTAAAATCACTGATTGATTCAAAAGCACTCCTCAAGCCATCAGTTAATTTTTTCTCGACCTTTGATTCTCCAAAAATCAAATGATAATTCCCATCATCTAATTTTAAATAATGTAAACCATCAGCACCATTCACATACATATTCTTTGCTGTCTTTAACTCTAATTTTGATAGAATTTTTGGTGCTCCAAGATGACCTTCTAAAAAGCAATATAAAAAAAATTCCCCTAATTCCCCTGTATTCTTTGTATAATCTCTAAATTTTTCTCTAGCTTTTTTTGATAAATGCAGTGGGCTATCTTTGTATTCTTTATTTATCTTCCTAGATAAAGCAAACTCCGCGACTGATTCTAACAAATATTCTATAGCATTTCTATAGTCAAACTCATTGGCATTTATTATAAACGAAAAAACTTCCAACTTAGTATTTGATAAAATATCAAATGTCCCAAGATGAGTTGTTACTTCTTTAATTTTTATTGAATTATTATTAACTTCCAATTTATTATCCTGCCTCTCTTCTAAATATCTAAAACACGACTACCATAAAATCTGAAACTTTAAAGAAAATTTTTCCTCCATTATCTTCTACTAAAATTATACCACGAATCCACCAAAAAACGCCTTTAGATAATAATATATCTAAAGACGTTTGTCTTTATCCTGCTACTTGTGTAGTTTCTTCTGTTTTCACTTTCTTATCCTTCTTACCTGAACCAGTCAATCGTCGCTTGCTATCTCGGATTGTATTCAGGTCCTTGAGGAGTTTGGTTAGGTGTTCTTTTTCTGGGTAGGCTTCTGCGCTGGCTGCGGTGTAGCGCATAAAGAGGTCGTAGATGCTGGTTAGTTCGGTACGGACTTGTCTGGTCTTTCCGACTTCCTTGGCAGACTTATGCGCACGCGCCTGACTTTCCACCTTATCATATTCCTCCTGCGCACTAGTCACCGCCGTCAGCATAGGGGTTAGTCCCAGGCTAGTAACTGCCATCTGGTAGGGTTCTTCGCTCAGCGTTTTGAGCAGACTCTTGATTTCTGCGGTTTCCACATCATTGCTATGCTTGGTGATATCCTTGTACTTGGTAAAGACTGGTTTCAAGGTCTCATGAGCTTCTTTGAGCTTGCTCTCCTTGATCTTAGCAAAGCCCCTATGAAGAGTAAAGAGACCGACTAGGGCGCTATCACGATTGCGATCGACCTCGGTCAGGTTCGTCGTCTCTTTCTTTTCCACGATAGCGAGTTGCCCTTGGAAGTCTGCTAGCTTGCTCTTGAAGGAATCGAGGTGCTTGCTATACATAGGCTCGTCCTTATGTGCCTTGGCAAAAACTTCTAGTAGTTGACCCGTATCTACCATGAGACTTTCAAACTCGCGGTTGGTAAAGTTGGTATAGCTTAGCGGACGGATGGTGAATGTTTTTGTCATGATGATAACCTTTCTATTTAACGAATCATTTAGTTTTTTCTTTATCAAATAAAGACTGGATTAGTTCTGGAAGATAGACCTGTTTTTGATCTGTTTTTACAATACTTCCTTGTTTATCAGGTTGAATCAAAGGTCTATCCTTTCCTACATAGACTTGAAACAATGAACAGAGCAAAAATAGGAGTCCCCATAGAGGAAGCACCGATAGGAAACTCTCCTCATTTACTTTATCTTTCTTCATCAGATTTCTCCTTTAAGTTGATAAGACAATTCTAACAAATAGCAAAGAACCTAGGACACTCATCCGCTCAACTGTCTACTTTATCAGCTCAACAGCACTTTTTCAGTCTATTTCTTACTTTTACAGGATAAATCAGCCATTTCAGAAACAGAAAATCTCTATCTGACTAGACACACATCCGTCTGTCAGATAGAGACTCTTACTATTTTTAGATTTTAACTTTTCTAGCTTTAGAATACATCTAAACTTTAGGAAAGACGACTATTCGAAAGTTCGAAGACCTCAAAACTTTCTCAGGTAGAGTATTCGAAGCTTAGAACACTCATAAATTTATGTATTTCTTATCATTCGAAGCTTAGAATACATATAAACTTTAGGAAGTCTATATCTTCGAAACTTCGAAGGACTATCTCCCCACTCTGAGTGGCTCAATAACTTCTTCGACAAGTTGCTTACAAGCTTCCTTGATTTGTTTTTTATAGAGGAGGGGATTGAGGGCATCCGCCACTTCTATCTTATAGTCCTGATAGCGCTGGCTCTTGGTCAGCTGGCTCTCTCCTAGTTGTTTTTTAGCTCCCTTGCGGTAGTGCTCGACATAGTAACGGAGTTCATCCTCTCCGACATACCAACGTTTGCTAAAGACTTGGATATGTTGCTGGATAACTGCCTCGATCATCTGATCCAAGATATTGGCAATGGACTGACCACGATAGCTTTCTGGATTTGCTTGGACTTCTCTCCATAGTTCAGTGATGATCTGGGCAAGATTTGGATTGGTCTTCTCAAGGCTCTCAATATAGTTATCCACTGCTTCTCTATCTTGAGCGCTTAGGTTCTTTTCTTGACTTTGACCTTGCTCGATCAGGCTTTGGATTAAGGTTAGGATGTAGGCATAGTTAATCTCATCCACTTGGATAGACTCTAGTTCATAGTGAATATCAAGGGGCTCCCCATCCTCACCACCATCATCTCTTCGACTTTTTAATTCTGCCAGGATATTTTGATAAAAGCCTAGATAGGTTTCCAATTCTTCTGCGCTTAGTCCCGTCTGGGCGTAGATTTCTTCCTCATCATACTCTTTATAAACTCGGATAGAAGCTAAGTATTTATCAAAGACCTGATAGGCCTTGGCGAGCTTTCTCAACTCAGATGTAGAGATTTGCTCGATTTGGAGTCCTTCATCAGGATCATCGGTGATGAGATTTTGGAAATCACTGCAACTCCGTAAAAAGTTCCTCTTTTCCTCTTCCCAGCTTGGGGCTAGAACCTCGTTTTCTCCACCATTTGAGTAGAGCTTGAGGGCATTATCCACCGCTTCCTTAAAGGCTAGAGGCTTTTGGAAAGTGATGATATGACCATAGGTCTTACTGGAGTCAAAGATCCGATTGGTTCGACTAAAGGCTTGGATCAAGTCCTGCGGTTGCATAGGCTTTCTGTCGATAAAGAGAGTCGATAGACAAGGAGCATCAAATCCCGTTAAGAGACGATTGACCACAATAACCAAGTCTAACTGCTCCTTGCGATAGAGGTATTTGTCCTGTTTTCGAGCTAGGCGGTTATTGACATCTGTATTAAAGCCACGAAGATCCGCCATGGTAAAGTGGGTATCAAACTCTCGATTATAGTCTTCTAGAACCTGCTTCATGTGGTCTTGGTTGGCTCTTGACTCTTCTTCATTCTCCGTAACGGAGTAGGTGATGGTCGCCTTTGGAAAATCAGGAAGGACTTGCTTGACCCTCTCCGATACCTTGACTCTCGTCTCCCCAGCCTTGACTCGTTTGAGTAGGTCATAGTAGGCTTGGGCTTGAGGGATGGACTTAACGGTTAGGATGGCATTGTAGGTCTTACCTACTCCCTTTTGGAAGCCTAGCTGTTGCCGGGATTTATTGATAATGGCATCCAAGACTTCCAGCATATGCTCCTCATCTTCGTAGACACTATCTGGGACTTGATCTTCAGACTGATCTGTGATGAGGGTATTGCGATAATCCACCTTAAACCCTAGAACTGCGCCATCATGGATGGCTTCCTTGACTGTATACTCATGTAGACGGTCTCCATACTGTTGCTGGGTGGTTTGGGCTAGGTCGCCGACTTGCTGGCGTTTATTTTCCTTAAAGATGGGGGTGCCTGTAAAGCCATACCAGAGGGACTGAGGGAAAAAGGCCTTAATATCTTTTTGTGTCTGTGGAGTCACGGCACGGTGGCATTCATCCACGACAAAGGCCACTCGGAGTCCCTTGATTTTGTCCGCATCTCGTTGGTAAAGTCCTTGTTCAAACTTGCGCATCATGGTGGTGATTTTCTGGATTGTTGTCACCACGACACGCTTATCATTGCTTCCTAAGCGCTTGACCAAATCATGGGTATTATCCGTCTCATCGATATCAATGACATCATTGGTCGCATAAGAGAGAAAAGATGAAGTGGTCTGTTGGTCCAAGTCCCTGCGGTCAACGACAAAAATCGTCTTTTGGATGGATGGAATCTGGAGGAGATTCCGAGCCACCTTATAAGAAGTCAGGGTCTTCCCTGAACCTGTCGTATGCCAAACATATCCTGATGCTTGCTGGCGAGAAGCTTCTTGCACCGCTTCGATAGCATGGATTTGGTAGGGGCGCAAGAGGATGAGAGCTTTCTTGCTATCATCAATGACCGAGTATTGCATGACCATCTGGTGGGCACGAGGGATGGAAAGGACTTCGTGAGCAAAGCTGGTTAAGTTTGTCACAGGATGATTGTCCTTATCTACCCACTTGGTTAGAAATTGCTTATTGAGTTTATTTTCCCTAGCTGCAGCGATATAGCGAGTGTCTACCTTATTGGTCACAACAAACATCTGTAAACTAGAGTAGATGCCACGGAACTTGCCTTCGCGGTCATATTTTTTAATCTGATGAAAGGCATCTAAAAAGGGAACTCTAGGACTTTTAAGTTCAATTTGAATCATGGGCAAGCCATTGATGAGGAGGGTCACATCTAGCCTACGGTCTTGATCTAGGGGATTGGCCCTGTCTCTCTCGACTTGATTGACAACTTCATAGCTAGACTTACCAGCTGCGATATTGTCTCGCCAGATGACGGATAAGCGGATGGTTCCTAGGCTTGCATCCTCTCTTTGAACCTCGACTTTGGCAATGCCGTTTTCACCGACCAACCACTTGGCAGCATCATAGTAGCTGATAAAGTTGAGTTGGTTTTTTATCTGGCGTTTTTCCTGCTCTGTCAAAGGATAGTCTGCTAGCAGGGCAACGTTGTTTTGGGCTAGTTTAGTAAAGAAATTGTCCCATAATTGGTCTTCTGTTTTTAAATCTTCTCGATAAGTCCATTGACTTTCCCCAGTTACCAGTTGGGTGATTAGTTGTTTTTCTATCTCCAGTTCTGGTTTTACTTGCATCATTCTCTCCTTTATAATGCACAATTTTACTATATTATATCATGTTTCAGATGGATTTTTCCATACGCTCCTACTCCAACCGGCTCTTAACCTTCTTCTTAGTCAAGGTACGGTCGTTTTTATTGGAGAGAGCTTTGATACGAGCTTCGAGAAGAGTTTTCCGTCCGGCCTCTGTTCGTGTGTAGACGAGGTGATAATGTCCGATAGTCGGAGTCAGAAAGTCGAGGAATTTCTGCGCTTCTTCCTTGCGCTTGTCAAAAAGACTAGGCACGGCATAGTAAGGTGACTGATCTTGTCGGACTTTCTCTGCCTTCAAGAGATAGCGCTGATTGTCCACTGGAGCAAAGAATTCTCCCACAGTCTGAGCAAACAACTCCTTGTTCCTCATGCTTCCTCCCTTGAGATAGACAAAAATCATATAATTTCCCTTGTCCTCCTCTACCTGAACGCGGGATTGACCGTCCGTTAGATGCCCCAAATCTAGCAGAGCCTTTCGAATCTGCTCACCCAGAGACTGCAATCGTTTATAGGGACTCTTATAGCAGAGGTAGCGCCAAGATGCAAAGGCAAAAAAGAGGAGACAGGCTGCCGTAAGCCACCAAACTCTAATCAGTCTCAATCTAAACAACAAGAGCAATAAATCCACTGCTAGGAGCAACAAAGACATGCGAACCCATTTTAATGCATCAAACTGGAGCATGATTGGAATCTTCTGTTGTTGAGCAGCGACTTCAGTGACAATCTCAAATCGATCTGCCACTACGAGAGCATCTTGCCATTTTTTGCGCAAGCCTGCTCGATCCTTGGAGAGACTCTTAACTCGCTCATTATACTCGCTGATTTGCTTTTTCCTAAAAGGGGGCTTGGGAAAATCCAAACGATCCAAACCGGTCTCAATACTCTCCTGATTATAGGCCAAGCCAAGAAAATGCTCCATCCGTCGCGACAAGGTCTGCAGATCCTGATTGCTCTCTGGTCTAGGCTCCTCACCAGGAAGAGTGATAAGTGCTTGCGCTTGAACGGCTACCAGATGCCAGATGTTGCTGGTCTTTTCTGGATGTCCCGGCCAGATACGAATGGCACGGCCACGCATCTGGTTACTTAGCATAAAGCTCCCCACAAAGCTTCCGAGTATTAGGGAATTAACACAAGGAGCATCCCAACCCTCTCCGAGGAGAGATTTGGTTCCGACTAGGACTTGAATCTGCCCTCGTTGAAAAAGCTCCGTCACTGCCGCTACGATTCCCTTAGCTGAGCTAGGAAAACCAACCTGCACATAATCTTTTGGATCCAAGTGACCAATAGATGAGAAACTAAGAGGAACCTGAGGCAAGAGTTCCTTCAACTCTGCTACCACATCGGTAGGCAAAATAACGACACTACCTGACAAGACAGCCAAAGATACAGGGATCTCTTGCTCCTGAGCTTTTCGACGAATGCTTTCAAAATAAGGAAGTACCCCCAACTGAGAAATGGTTGCCTGATTATCTCCCAGATAGGTAGCAAAATCCTTGCGAATATAGTCAGCTAGTACTAACTGTCTCAGTTCCTGACCTAGACTCTCATACTCCGTCAAAAAGATATCGACAATGGCAGACAACTTCCCCAGAGATTGGGTTAAAAGCTGGTCAGAAGCCTTAGACTTAACCAGATAAACCTGACGTTTTTCCACCAAGCTACGCGCCTTCAAGTCAGCCTCTAACTTTTTCTTATATCCATCTGGACCCTCATACCAATCTGGTGTCTGATAGAGTAGGCTCTGCAACAGCGTCTCCAGCCAGTAGGAGGTCAATGCTGGAAGCTTCTGGGTTCCCAGTAAATTTTGCAAAGAGGGAGGAATCGTTAACCCCTGAGAATGCATATAAATCAAAATAGCAGACAAGTACTTGGGATCTTCTAAGAGCAAATCAGATGAAATATCCCCTTTGAGGACCTTAGACCCTACTACAAATGTTTGAAAATCAGGATCAACTATAAGGTGGTGAATATAGTCCCACTTAGACTCCTCAAACCGTTTGAGACGTTCCGCCTCTTCAGCTGTTGGTGAACACATATAGACAAAATCCTGATGAGGGCAAAGAGTGTCTTCCTTGACTAGTTCAGGTACCGTGATTTCTTGGTCAATTTCCCCACACATACGGATATAGCGTTCCCAGAGTTCAGGCTCGCTGTCATAAGGTGGTGTCGCTGTCAGGGAGATGACTTGCAGCTGTTCATACTGCTTGCGAAAGGCTTCCAGACTTTTCCACCATTCATTGCGCAGGTGGTGGCATTCGTCCAAGCAAAGGGTAGCAACTTTCTGAGTTCTTAGACTTGAAAACAAATCAAACCCCACAAAATCCTCTGCTTCTCCATCTTCTTGTGATTGCAATTGGTTCATGGCGCTATGAAAAGCCTGATAGGTCACAATCGTTAATGCTTTCATTTCCTTTAAGTTTTGGGAAACGAGATCTGAAATCTTCTGTTCGTTCTCTAAAAAGGCTGTTTGAATCCTGTCCACCCATTGTTCACGAATGGTGACAGTTGGAACCAAGACAAGGGCTGGATTGCCAAAACGAGCGATTAGCTCGATACCAATGGTGGTCTTGCCGGACCCTGGTGCCGCCACTAGGTGAACATGCCCATCTGCTTGATAGTCTTGAAAACGATCCAAGACCTGTTTTTGGTATTTTCTCCATCTTCCTTTAAAATTTAAATCTAACATTTCTTTCACCGTTATATCTCTTGACTTACTTCTTTAATTGTACCACACTTATATAAAAAGCAAGATAAGGAATCAAATTAGTCTTTATAAGAAAAATATGGTATAGTAGAATCATACTATCTATAAGGAGTTTCTATGTCACAGCATAAGCAAATGAAAGCTGTTTCTCCCCTTCTGCAGCAAGTCATCAATATTTCGTCTATCGTCGGGGGAGTCGGCACCTTGATTTTCTGTATTTGGGCCTATCAGGCGGGTGTTTTACAGTCCAAAGAAACCCTATCGGCCTTTATCCAGCAAGCTGGGAT
The DNA here is from genome assembly GCF_000287715.1 of Streptococcus oralis SK304. GTDB lineage: Bacteria > Bacillota > Bacilli > Lactobacillales > Streptococcaceae > Streptococcus > Streptococcus oralis_Y. Next base: position 192,781 of record NZ_ALJN01000006.1, read on the forward strand.
TTGGGGGCCACCACTCTTTATCTTTTTACAGATCCTACAAACCGTTGTTCCGATCATTCCGGGAGCTTTGACCTCAGTGGCTGGGGTCTTTATTTACGGACATATCATCGGGACTATCTATAACTATATCGGTATCGTGATTGGCTGTGCCATTATCTTTTATCTGGTTCGCCTCTACGGTGCGGCCTTTGTCCAGTCCGTCGTCAGCAAGCGCACCTATGACAAGTACATTGGCTGGCTAGATAAGGGCAATCGTTTTGAGCGTTTCTTTATCTTTATGATGATCTGGCCAGTTAGCCCAGCTGACTTTCTCTGCATGCTGGCAGCTTTGACCAAGATGACCTTCAAGCGCTATATGATTATCATCGTTTTGACCAAACCCTTTACCCTAGTGGTTTATACTTATGGTTTGACCTATATTATTGATTTCTTCTGGCAGATGTTTTAAGAATAGAAAAATCCGTTTGGTTGCCCAAACGGATGCTTTTTTTATTTTGAAACTTCTTTTGCAAGGACAAAATTCCCAAGTGTAGCGGAACCATTGCCTGCGACTGCTGGCGTCACGATGTAGTCACGCACGTCTGGTACTGGTAGATAGCCATTGAGCAGAGCTGTGAATTTCTCACGTACACGGTCCAACATGTGTTGTTGGGCCATGACTCCACCACCAAAGACGATCACGTCTGGGCGGAAAGTCACTGTTGCGTTGACCGCGGCTTGAGCGATATAGTAGGCTTGAACATCCCAGACAGGGCTGTTGAGTTCAATATTTTCACCACGAATACCTGTACGAGCTTCCAAACTTGGTCCAGCCGCAAAACCTTCCAAACAGCCTTTGTGGAATGGACAAACACCGTTGAATTCTTTTTCAATATCCATTGGGTGTTTGGCCACATAGTAGTGCCCCATTTCAGGGTGTCCGACACCTCCGATAAACTCACCGCGTTGGATAACACCTGCACCAATCCCTGTACCGATCGTGTAGTAGACCAAATTCTCGATACGACCGCCAGCATTGTTACGAGCAACTACTTCACCGTAGGCAGAGCTGTTTACGTCTGTGGTGAAATACATGGGCACATTTAGGGCACGACGAAGGGCACCAAGTAGGTCTACATTTGCCCAGTGAGGTTTTGGAGTCGTTGTGATAAAGCCATAGGTTTTTGAATTTTTGTCGATATCGATAGGGCCAAACGATCCGACAGCAAGACCTGCAAGATTATCGAATTTTGAAAAGAACTCGATGGTTTTATCGATAGTCTCGATAGGAGTTGTTGTAGGAAACTGTGTTTTTTCTACAATGTTAAAATTTTCATCTCCGACAGCACAGACAAACTTTGTACCGCCTGCTTCTAAGCTTCCGTATAATTTTGTCATGATAAACCTCTTATCTTTGTTTTCTCTATTATAGCACATTTTGAAAGTCTACATTTCTCTATATTTTAGATTTTCCTCTGTAAATCTTACCATTCAAGTAAAAACGAACAAACATGACATTTGTTCGTTTTTAGGTTTGATTTTTGAAGAGGATTAGGCTTTCACTTCGATGATCGCGTCACCCTTGACAACTGAACCACTTGCGACTGGTGTCACAGAAGCGTAGTCTGCTGTATTAGTCACGATAACCATTGTTGTGTCATCAAGACCTGCAGCAGCGATTTTGTTTGAGTCAAAGGTTCCGAGAACGTCTCCTGCTTTGACCTTGTCGCCTTGAGCAACTTTTTGTTCAAAGCCTTCACCGTTCATAGTCACCGTATCAATACCAACGTGAATCAAGATCTCAGCTCCATTTGCTGTCTTCAAACCGTAAGCATGTCCTGTAGCAAAGGCGATCGATACTTCGGCATCAGCTGGTGCGTAAACCACACCTTGGCTTGGTTTTACAGCGATCCCTTGTCCCATTGCACCACTTGAAAAGACTGGGTCATTGACATTCTCAAGAGCAACTACGTCCCCAACGATAGGAGTTTGGATTGTTTCATTTTGAGGAGCTACTGGAATGTTACCAGTTGTTTCTTCTTGGACCAAGCGCTCTGTCGCAACTTCAGTAGCGACTTCTTCTTCATCCTCATAACCAAACATGTAAGTAAGGGCAAAACCAAGAACGAATGATACAGCTACCATAAGAAGGTATTGAAGCAATTGACCGTTACCAACGTAAAGCATTGTACCAGGGATGATGGTGATACCATTACCAGTACCAGCAAGTCCAAGGATTGAAGCCAATCCACCACCGATAGCACCAGCGATCAATGAAAGGAAGAATGGTTTACGGAAACGCAAGTTTACCCCGAAGATAGCAGGCTCTGTAATACCGAGGAAGGCAGAAAGAGCAGCTGGGAAAGCAAGTGTTTTCAGTTTTGGATTTTTAGTTTTGACACCAACGGCAACAGTTGCAGCCCCTTGAGCTGTCATCGCTGCAGTGATAATAGCGTTAAATGGGTTCACATGGTCAGCAGCAAGTAATTGCACTTCAAGCAAGTTGAAGATGTGGTGTACACCTGATACGACGATCAATTGGTGAACCCCACCGATGACCAAACCACCAAGACCAAATGGCAAGGCAAGAATCGCTTTTGTTCCAAGAAGGATGTAGTTTTCAACGACGTGGAAGACTGGTCCGATGACAAAGAGTCCAAGGATAGACATGACCAAAAGTGTCACGAACGGTGTCACCAAGAGATCCAAGACATCTGGGACCACTTTGCGGAGAGCTTTTTCAAACTTGGCTCCGACCACCCCGATAATGAAGGCTGGAAGAACGGAACCTTGCAAACCAACAACAGGAATGAAGCCAAAGAAGTTCATAGCTGTTACTTCACCACCTGATGCTACAGCCCAAGCGTTTGGAAGTGAGCCAGAAACCAGCATCATACCGAGGACGATACCAACAGCTGGGTTACCACCGAATACACGGAAGGTTGACCACACAACTAAACCTGGCAAGATGATGAAGGCTGTATCTGTGAGGATTTGGCTGTAAATGGTAACATCTTCTGGAAGTGTCATTCCAAGAGCGTTCAAGAGTCCACGAAGACCCATGAAGAGACCAGTTGCTACGATAACTGGGATGATTGGCACAAAGACGTCACCGAAAGTACGGATAGCACGTTGGAACCAGTTTCCTTGTTTAGCAGCTTCTGCTTTCATATCTTCTTTAGAAGATGTTGGCAAACCAAGTGCAACCACTTCATCGTACATCTTATTTACTGTACCAGTACCAAAGATGATTTGGTATTGACCTGAGTTAAAGAAAGCTCCTTGAACTTTATCCAAGTTCTCAATCACTTCCTTATTGATTTTCCCTTCATCTTTGACCATGACACGTAGACGAGTCGCACAGTGGGCTACACTGTTGACATTTTCACGTCCGCCGAGGGCTTCGATGACCTTTTTTGCAATATCCTGATTGTTCATTTGCAAAAATCTCCTTATAAAATTTTGTTCTTGTTTGAAAGCGATTTTATTCGCCCTACGACTATTATTTTATCATGTTTCTAAAATATGTCAAGCGTTTTGCAGAATTTTTTATTTTCTTTCTTTTACTCCTGATTATTCTTGCTCGTTTTTGAGGGATATTTTCTTTTTCCTCAAAAAAATATCCTTATATTAGAGGGTTCAAAGCTTTTTATTTACATTTTCTTTCATTTTTTCGTGAAAATTTGTCAAATTTCCTTTGCTTGATTTCTGGTAATCGTTTGACATATTTTTCTCTTTTTTAACATAAAAGACTTGCTTTTTTTATCGAAAACGTTTACTATTAATAATAGAATAGAACTTATGGAGGAAAGATAAAATGGAATGGACAACTGAGCGCCGTTATAGACGCTATGAAGATTGGTCTAATGATGAAATCAAGCAAATCAAGGAAAAGATAGCACAATCTCCTTGGCATACTCGTTACCATGTCGAGCCTAAAATGGGGCTTCTCAATGATCCAAATGGCTTTTCTTATTTTGATGGCAAATGGATTCTCTTTTACCAGAACTTCCCCTTTGGTGCAGCCCATGGGTTGAAGTCTTGGGTGCAGCTTGAAAGTGATGATTTAGTACACTTTAGAGAAACTGGAGTCAAAGTTTTGCCAGATACTCCATTAGATAGCCACGGTGCCTACTCTGGTTCTGCCATGCAGTTTGGCGATCAGTTGTTCCTGTTTTATACAGGAAATGTCCGTGATGAAAACTGGATTCGTCACCCTTACCAGATTGGTGCTTTGATGGATAAGGATGGTAAGATTACAAAGATTGACAAGATCTTGATTGACCAGCCAGCAGACTCTACTGACCACTTCCGCGATCCGCAAGTTTTTAACTTTAAGGGACAATATTATGCTATCGTCGGCGGACAGGACTTGGAGAAAAAAGGCTTCGTCCGTCTCTACAAGGCTGTGGACAATGACTATACAAACTGGCAAGCAGTTGGCGACCTTGACTTCGCTAACGATCGCACTGCCTACATGATGGAATGCCCAAATCTGGTCTTTGTAGGGGAGCAACCTGTCCTTCTTTACTGTCCACAAGGATTGGATAAAAAAGTTCTAGACTACGATAATATCTTTCCAAATATGTACAAAATCGGGGCTTCCTTTGATCCTGAAAATGCTAAAATGGTAGATGTGTCTCAACTTCATAATCTAGACTATGGTTTCGAAGCCTATGCAACTCAAGCCTTCAACGCTCCTGACGGACGTGCACTAGCAGTAAGTTGGCTTGGGTTACCAGATGTAGCCTACCCATCTGATCGATTTGATTATCAAGGTGCCCTCTCACTGGTTAAGGAACTGACCATCAAAGATGGGAAACTCTACCAATACCCTATCGCAGCTATCAAAGAACTTCGTTCTTCTGAAGAGGTCTTCTCAAATCGTACTCAAACCAACAACACCTATGAACTCGAGCTCAACTTGGAGGCCAATAGCCAGAGCGAGATTATCTTACTTGCTGATCAAGAAGGCAAGGGGCTTTCCATCAACTTTGACCTTGTCAATGGACAAGTGACAGTAGATCGTAGTCAGGCTGGTGAACAGTACGCCCAAGAATTTGGTACGACTCGTTCTTGCCCTATCGATAACCAAGCTACTACTGCCACTATCTTCATCGACAAGTCAGTCTTTGAAATTTTCATCAATAAAGGAGAAAAAGTATTTTCTGGTCGTGTCTTCCCACATGCGGACCAAAATGGTATCCTGATCAAGTCTGGAAACCCAACCGGAACTTACTATGAATTAGATTATGGTCGCAAAACTAACTGATGTCGCAAAACTTGCAGGCGTCAGCCCCACTACCGTCTCACGGGTCATCAATAAAAAGGGGTATCTATCTGAGAAAACCATTCAAAAGGTTAATGAAGCCATGCGAGAGCTAGGCTATAAGCCCAATAATCTGGCTCGAAGTCTCCAAGGAAAATCTGCCAAGTTGATTGGACTTATTTTTCCAAACATCAGTCATGTCTTTTATGCGGAGTTGATTGACAAGTTGGAACACCAACTCTTCAAAAATGGCTACAAGACCATCATCTGTAACAGCGAACATGACTCTGAAAAAGAACGGGAGTACATTGAAATGCTGGAGGCCAACCAGGTCGATGGTATCATTTCTGGAAGTCACAACTTGGGAATCGAAGACTACAATCGTGTGACGGCACCGATTATTTCCTTTGACCGAAACTTGTCTCCAGACATCCCTGTCGTCTCCTCTGATAACTACGGCGGCGGTGTTCTCGCAGCCCAAACCTTGGTCAAGACAGGCGCCCAGTCTATCATCATGATTACAGGGAATGACAATTCCAACTCGCCTACTGGACTGCGTCATGCTGGCTTTGCATCCGTTCTCCCAAAAGCTCCTATTATCAATGTTTCGAGTGACTTTTCTCCCGTCCGAAAAGAAATGGAAATCAAGAATATCTTGACTCATCAGAAACCAGATGCGATTTTTGCTTCGGATGATTTGACAGCTATTCTGGTGATCAAAATCGCTCAGGAACTGGGAATCTCTGTTCCTGAAGAGCTCAAAGTCATCGGCTATGACGGGACTTACTTTATTGAGAACTACTACCCTCAACTCGCGACCATCAAGCAACCCTTGGAAGAGATTGCCCACCTCACTGTTGATCTCCTCTTGCAGAAGATCGAAGATAAGGAAGTCGCGACAACTGGTTACTTCTTACCAGTTACCTTATTACCAGGAAAAAGTATTTAAGTACAAAAAACTCAGACGAATTCGTCTGAGTTTTTTTATAATCGTAAATTTTCCAGATAACGCTGGGCTGTCTCTAAGTTAAAGGTTTTATCTGCGATGAGGCGCTCAACGAGGGGAGCAACTTCGGACTCACTAGCACCTGCTAGGAGAGCTAAGGATTTGGCCTGCAATTTCATGTGGCCTTGCTGGATGCCCGTACTTACCAAGGCTTTGAGGGCCGCAAAGTTTTGGGCGAGACCGATAGACACGATAATCTGAGCTAATTCTTTGGCAGAAGGATTTCCCAGTAGTTCATGACTAAGGGCTACACGTGGGTTGAGACCGATAGAGCCACCCTTGGTCGCTACCGGCATGGGTAGGGTCATCTCACCGACCAATTCTTCTCTTTCCATGTCCAGTGTCCATTGACTAAGACCTTGATAGCGTCCATCTCGACTGGCAAAGGCATGGGCCCCAGCTTCGATGGCACGCCAGTCATTACCAGTGGCAATCAAAATGGCATCAATACCATTAAAAATCCCTTTATTGTGAGTAGCTGCTCGGTAGGGATCAGCCTGTGCAAACTGGCTAGCCAAAGCTATTTTCTCCGCAATTTCTCGTCCTTGGTCCCTTTGGGGACTCAAGTAGCGAAAGGCGATACGACAGCTTGCAGTCACCAGAGAATCGGTCGCGTAGTTGGACAAAATTCCCATAAGACTCTGTCCCTGACTGAGTTCTTCTAAGACTGATTTTAAGGCTTCCAGCATGGTGTTAAGCATATTGGCTCCCATGGCTTCCTGAGTATCGACATGGAGATAGACGACGAGAAAGTCTGTTTCACCTTTGATCTGCTCTACATGCAAATCACGCGCCCCACCACCACGTTTGACGATGGAGGGATAGGCTTGATTGGCAAGTTCTAAGAGCTCCGCTTTCTTGCTGGCAATCTTCTCTTGCGCTAGATCTGGATTAGCAACTTGATAAAGGGATACCTGACCAATCATCTGGCGCTCATGTACTTGAGCAGTAAAGCCACCTGCTCGCTTGATGATTTTACTTGCATAGCTGGCCGCAGCAACCACTGAGGGTTCTTCTGTCACATAGGGAACTGTGTAGTCCTGACCGTTCACCAAAAGCTCTGGAATGATAGAATAAGGCAGAGAAAAAGTTCCCACTACATTCTCACTCAGCTGATCTGCAACTGCCAAGCTGACTTGTTCATCCTGCTCCAGACTGGTTTGCTTTTCAGGACTAAGGAGCGCCTGAGCTTTCAGTAACTCAAGGCGCTCATGGTATGACTTTTTAGAAAATCCATTCCAACTTCTCTTCATTATTTTTCAACCTTGCTATAACGACGTTGGTGGTCGAGAATTTCAACCAAGGCATAGTCTTGATTTTCAAAACCTGCAAACTGGGCTGAACCAGATTCATCCAACTCTACCTCTTCGAAGAAGACTTTTTCATAGTCTGCAACAGACAATGCTGTACGTTGCTTGAGTTTGCTCAAGCGATCCTTATCAAGGTAAGTTTCATAACCTTCTACCAGTTCTCCACTAAAGAACTCTGAAACCGCTCCACTTCCGTAACTGTAGAGGACAATTTTATCTCCAGCCTTCAAATTTTCTGCATTTTCCAAAAGGGAGAGAAGCCCAAGGAAGAGGGAACCTGTGTAGATATTCCCAATCATCTGACTGTAGAGAATGGACTTATCAAAGTTTTCTTGCAGACTATCCTTTTTTTCCTGAGACAAAGTCTTATCCATCATCTTGCGCAAGCCTTTTAGGGCCAACTTAGGGTAAGGTAAGTGGAAGCAGATGGCCACAAAATCATTCATAGTCCAATCATAACGTTTCTTGTATTCATCCCAAGTCGTCGTAAGACTGTCAAGATATTGCTGAGTTGAGTATAAGCCGTTTACATAAGGAGTGGTTGAATAGTTTGGGCGCCAGAAATCCATAATATCACGCGTTTGGGCAACATTATCATTGTTAAAGGCCATGGTACGCGGATTTTGCGTAATCAACATCGCCACACTCCCAGCTCCCTGAGTTGGTTCACCTGGAGTCGCTACACCATACTTGGCAATATCGCTGGCGATGACCAAGACCTTGGACTTTGGAGAATTTTCCACATGCAACTTGGCATAATGGAGGGCAGCTGTTGCTCCGTAACAAGCTTCTTTGATTTCAAAACTGCGAGCGAACGGCTGGATACCTAATAGACCGTGAACAAAGACCGCTGCTGCCTTACTCTGGTCAATTCCTGACTCGGTCGCCACGATGACCATATCGATTTCTTCTTTTTCTTTATCTGTGAGGATAGAGTTGCTTGCACTGGCAGCTAAGGTGACAACATCCTCAGTCAATGGTGCAATGCTAATTTCGTTTAACAAGAGTCCCTTGCTAAATTTTTCGGGGTCAACTCCCCTTGCTTCTGCTAGGTCTTGTAATTTCAAGACATATTGACTGGTCGCAAAACCAATCTTATCAATACCGATTGTCATATTTACCTCTGTTTTTTCATTCATTGTAAAAAATCGTTCTATTCTATTTTATCACAAATAGGAACAAATGAGAGAAAAAAGACTTGATTCAACAAATCAAGTCTTTGCTTTGACAGCATTAGGAGGATATGCCTCGCTGTTTTCGGATATAGTAATAAAGTTTCAGAATCACTGTTCCACTTGCCATCCCGATAGAAATGACCAGAGCCAACATAACTACTAGTGTTGCACTGGTAAGGGCATGACTGTAATCGCCTGTCACAAAGAAGGCTGTCGTTCGATAGGATAGATAACCGGGCACCAAGGGAGCAAGAATGGCCAAAACAAAGACCACTGCTGGCGTCTTATATACAATACTTAAAATTTGGCTGATACAAGAACCAACCACCGCTGCAATAAAGGTCGCAACAATAACATTGGTTGGTTCTTTGAGCACGAGGTAGAGGAGCCAGACACCCATTCCCAGAACACCACCAGGTAGGAGCATGGAACGCTGAACATTTAGTACGATTAGAAAGGTGATAATGGCGAGTAAACTCGCCACTGCTTGGAGTAAAATACTTGTTAGAGTCATCTTATGTCATCAAAACAAGGGCGACGGAGGTGCCGGCCCCTAAAGCGAGGGTAATGAGCAAGGATTCAAACATCTTGCTCATACCAGAGTTGATATGGTTGGTCATGATATCCCGAACTGCATTTGTCAGAGCAATCCCTGGAACAAAAGGCATGACGGCTCCCGCTATGATCAAGTCTGCCGTCGAAGGAAATCCTGTATAGCGGGCCCAGAACTGGGCAATCAATCCAAAAACAAAGGCACCCGCAAAGGCGGTTACAAAAGGAATGCGGACAAACTTCTCTACATAGAGAGAAAAAGCAAAACCAAGTAAGGTCGCAATGGCTGCACCAAAAGCATCATAGGTATTCCCCCCGAACATAATCGAGAAAAAAGGGGCACTGAGAGTTGCTGCAATAGTCACTTGGAACTTGGTATAAGGAAGAGCTTGATTTCTGATTTCCTTTAGCCTTTCAAAAGCCGTAGAGAGATCGATCTGCCCTCCGACAAGCTCCCGTGATACTTGGTTCACATCGCAGACTTTTTCGATGTTGTAGGAGGAAGAAGTTACTCGTTTCATACGAGAAATATTGGTATTCTCAATAGAAAAGAAAATAGCTGCTGGCATGGCAAGAACGTTGCAATCCACTATTCCCTGTGAATGAGCGATACGGATCATGGTGTCCTCCACCCGATAAATCTCCGAACCGCTTTTTAAGAGAATGGTTCCAGCTAGCATAATCACATCAATGACGGCATTCAACTCTCTCGATTCGTCCATTTTCTCCTCCTTTTCTGCTTCCTATATTTTATCACAAAAATCAATGAAAAAAAATCTTTGTCATGAAATCATGACAAAGATTCGTTTAATCTCGAGAACTTTCACGGGTTCCTTCACTATTTGATTGACTAGTTGAAGGAGTGTTTCCTTGTTGGTTCCCCTGATTTGGAGTTGTAGAAGAACCTTGGTTCCCACGTTGTGCAGAACTAGAAGATGAAGTTGATGGTGGTGTTTTCGGTTTGTAGATGGAAAGTTTGATACGCGTGCTAGCAAGGTCAACCTGTTCACCCGCTTTTGGTGTTTGATCTACAACTGTACCTTCTGCTGTCCCTTCAGGAGCAGTCGAAACCTCGACAACCTCAATATTGGCCTCTTTTACACCGACAATCTGAGTCAAATTATTCTTTGTAAATTCGAGACTTGAACCAATATAACTTGGCATAGAAACACTTGTTACTCTCTTAGCAACCGTTAAAGTAATTGTGCTAGCTTTTGAAAGATCATAAGTCGTACCTGCTGCAGGACTTTGTCTGAGAATGGTTCCAGGTTCGCTTTCGCTGGATTCTTCCTCTTCCATCTTGATTAGATTCTCAGGAACCTTCTTCTCCTTGAGTTCAGCTACGACATCCGTATACTTGCGTCCAACATAATTGCTCAATTGGAAGGATTGCTTACCAGAAGAAACGATCAAATTAACCTTGGTTCCTTCTTTTCGGCTACTACCAGCTTCTGGATCCGTTCGAATAACACGTCCTTCTGCTACGGTATCACTAGCCTCTGACTTTTCTTCACCGGCTTCAAACTTGGATTTTTTAAGAGCTTCTTTTGCCTCTGCAACAGTTTGTCCAGCTACGTCAGGAATAGCAATCGTTGCTGGTGTTCTAGATAAAATCCAGACCAAAGAGGCTGCAACTAATAGAAGACTAGCTAAAAGAATCATATAGCGAGCCTTAAACTTCCGCTTTTTAGTTGGCTTTTGCGTAGGTGCTTGCTCTGGGGTTAATTTCTTTGACTGAGGACGTTCTTCCTGCGCCGGAGCTTTTGGAATCGAGGTCAATGTACTTTGTGGGACTTTAGGTAAAGTCTTCGTATCCGCCTTACTCGCATCGTCAAAGACCAGTTTCGGTTCATTCCGACGATTATAAGACAAGCTAGTTGACAAGTCCATATACATTTCTGAAACAGACTGATAGCGATCAGACAATTTCTTAGCAGTTGCCTTGATGACAACATTTTCCAAAGCCTGAGGGACAGATGGGTTTTCAGCAATGACGGACGGAAGTGGCTTCTGGAAATGCTGGAGGGCAATCGTAACCGCGCTATCTCCATCATAAGGGATATGTCCCGTCAGCATCTCATAGAAGATAATCCCCATCGCATAGATATCGCTCTGGAAAGTCGCTTTAGAACCACGCGCTTGCTCAGGTGACAAATAATGAACCGAACCCAGCATCGAGTTGGTCTGGGTCAGACTCGTCTCTGCAAAGGCCACTGCAATCCCAAAGTCAGTAACTTTAGCAGTTCCATCTGGTGTCAAGAGGATATTTTGAGGTTTCAAATCTCGGTGAACAATTCCTCTAGCATGAGCTAAACGCATAGCCAAAAGAATCTGTCCCATAATCCGAACCGCTTCTTCATTTGAAAGAGGATAGTGTTCTTTGATATAACGCTTGAGGTCAAGTCCTGCTACGTATTCCATAGCTAGGTACTGTTGGCCATCTTCCTCACCGATATCTGTTATCCGGACGATATGAGGATGGTCCAGATCCGCCATAGCCCTCGCTTCCCGCTGGAAACGTGCCACAGCAATCGGGTCCGTCTGGTAGTTGGTCCTCAGGACCTTAACTGCCACCTCTTCCCCATCTAGGATCAAATCCTTGGCCAAGTAAACATCTGCCATGCCTCCTCGACCAATCTGCTTGACAATCCGATACCGCCCGGCAAAAATCTTGCCGATTTGGATCATTCCGCCGCCTCCTCGTTCATGTAAACAAGGGCAACCGTAATGTTGTCTAAACCTCCTGCATTGTTAGCAAAACGAATGAGGGTTGCCGCCTTGTCTGCTAGGGAAATATCACTGGTTACAATATCATAAATTTCGCTTGCCGAAATCATATTGGTCAAACCATCACTATTGAGCAAGAGATAATCTCCTAACTCCAGTGTAATCATCCCAAAATCAGGCTGGATTTCATCTTTTTGTCCGATAGACTGTGTGATGATATTCTTTTGAGGGTGAGTTTCTGCCTCTTCTGGAGTCAATTGACCAGCCTTGAGCAATTCATTAACCAAGGAATGGTCACTCGTCAACTGGTGGTATTCTTCTCCACGAATCAAACCGATACGAGAATCTCCAATGTGAGCATAGATGGCTTGGTTGTCAATAAACGCAACAGCTTCTAGCGTTGTCCCCATGCCTCTGTAGGCTTCGTCCTGACCTAGTTGATGAATTTTTTGATTTTCAATCTCCAGGTAGTGGGCAAACCACTCACGAACTTCATTGACTGAGTTAATTTGGGTATCCACCCAATCTACACCGAGGTCTGTTACCGCCATCTCACTAGCGATATTTCCTGCACGGTGTCCTCCCATCCCGTCAGCCAAGATGATCATAGTGCGTCCTGCTCGGTTGACAAAGTGATTGACATAGTCCTGATTATTTGTCCGTTTCTGACCAACATCTGTTATTAATGCTATTTCCATTGTGTCAGTTCCTTCCTATTCTGATATCTTGCGAAATTGGCTAATAAAGAATCCATCACTTCCATACAATTCTGGAGTAATCAGGATGCAGCCATCTTTCAGGATATCTTTACATTCGTGTTCTAGTTTAACCTGCTCGAACTCGGGATGACTTTCTAAAAATGCCTCAACGACTTGAAAGTTCTCCTCAGAGACAATAGTACAGGTACTATACGTTATTATACCACCTTTTCGTAGTGTTTGACAAACACTACCTAATATTTCCAGCTGAATTTCTTGTAAGGATGTGAAATCTGCTGTTTCTTTATTGTATTTGATATCTGGTTTGCGGCGCAAGAGACCGATTCCAGAACAAGGGGCATCTACTAAAATCATATCAAAAGAGTCTCGACCGAAAAACTCATGCACTTTTCTTGCATCCTTTTTTTTCGTTTGCACTTGATCCGCCACACCTAGACGTTGGGCGTTTTCTTGGAACAAGTCCAACTTGTGATCATAAAGATCCAAAGCGGTCACCTTTCCAGATGTGAGGTAAGAGGCAATATGGGCTGTTTTCCCCCCCGGAGCGGCACAGGCATCCAGAACCTGCTCATGGCCTTGTAGATGAAGAGCCGGAGCAACCAATTGACTGGACTCATCTTGGATGGTAATAGCACCCTCCGAGAACAAATCATGTCCCGCAAAGTGTCCCTGCTCCTTGACCAAACCAGAAGCGGCCAAAGGTGAATCACTCGCCTTTAACACGGCCTTGATTTCCTCTTTTCGGCTCAAGTCAGTCACCCGGATGCTGGCTTTGTTGCGCACCAAGAGACTTTTAAAGATGGCTTGTGCTCGCTCTTCACCGTACTCTTCCTTGAGCTTAGATACTAGCCAAACCGGGAGAGAATAGGCAATGGAATCACGCTTGTTTTTGCGTTTGATGCTGTCAACATCTGGCCAGCCTTCTCGCAAAATACGACGAAGGACGGCGTTGACCAATTTTTCACTGCCTTTTTTACGGGCTTTGGCGAGTTCTACTGCTTCATTGACCACTGCGTGATTAGGAACCTTATCTAGATACCGAAGTTGGTAGGCGCTCAGAAGAAGCAGGATATAGAGCCAGCTATCTAGCTTATCCCGGTCTTCGATAAAGTGGGACAGGTACCATTCCAGAGTCAGTTTTCGGGCTACCGTTCCATAGACAATCTCTGTCACCAACCCCTTGTCTGCCGCTGAGAGTTGACTCCCCTTGAGGTGTTTATTTAAGGCAATATTGGAGTATGCTTGGTTGACAAAAACATTCTCTAGCACTGTTAGAGCTAGACTTCTAGCCGTTTCTACTTTAGTCACCAAATCGTTCTCCTACAGTCAATGTCCGTCCAACTCCGTTGAGGAAGGAAGCAATGTCCATCTTAGGTTTACCAGCTGGTTGCACTTGCTTGAGAGATAGAGCTCCTTCAGCCGTTGCGACGATCAATTCTTTCTTGCCAATAGAGAGGATCTCACCTGGATTTCCCTGACCTTCTACTGGTAGAGCTTCATAAATCTTGAAGCGGTCGCCTTTGAGAAAAGTATGGGCAACAGGCCATGGATTCATCCCACGAATTTGGTTAAAGAGTTGGCGATTGGTTTTAGTCCAATCCAGTTTTTCTTCTTCTGGTTTGATATTTGGCGAGAAGGTAACCTGACTTGGATCCTGCGGTTCAGGTTTGATTTCCCCAGCAATATAGGCAGGCAAAGTGTCCAAAAGCAAATCACGACCAACGATTGCCAATTTTTCAAACAAGGTCCCGACATTGTCCTCATCTGAGATGGGAATACTGCGATGAGAAATCATATCCCCTGCATCCATCTCCTTAACCATTTCCATAATGGTCACACCAGCTTCCTCATCCCCTTGAATCAAGGCATAATGAATGGGGGCACCACCACGGTGTTTGGGAAGAAGGGAAGCGTGAACGTTGACCGCAAAATCCATGCTATCAAGGAGTTTACTTGAGAGAAACTGTCCAAAAGCAGCGGTCACAATCCCATCCGCTCCTAAATTCATAATAGCTTCCATCTCTGGACTTCCAGATAATTTTTCAGGCTGGTAAATGGGAAGACCTGCTTCTTTGGCAGCCTGCTTGACTGGGGTTTCTTGGATCACTTTTTTACGGCCGACAGCGCGGTCTGGCTGGGTCACAACAGCTAGGATCTCGTAACGATCATCTGATAACAAACCCTTCAAAACTGTCGCTGAAAAATCAGGTGTCCCCATAAAGATTAGTTTTGTCATTTCTTCTCCTTCTTATAAAAATTGCTGCGGTTCGTGGTCAATACTGAGACGAAGCTCGCTATTTTCCCGTTCTTGAGTCAAAGCCAAGACCTGATTGAGGGTTGGTCCCAGCTCATCTTCTAAACGGTATTTAATCAAAATCTGGTAATGATAAAGGTTGTGGGTACGTGCAATGGGTTTTGGTGTCGGTCCAAGGATTTTACTAGTTTCCGATAAACCTGAGCGCAAAATTCCCATGACTTCATAGGCATGTTTGACAACCTCTTCTTCTTTCTTGTGAGAGAGGGTAATCCCAATAGTGAAATAATAAGGCGGATAGCCGAGTTGGCGCCTGATACTCATTTCATAGGCATAAAAACCTTCATAATCCTGATCTTTTGCAAAACGAATGGCATAGTGCTCAGGATTGTAAGACTGGATCAAGACCTGCCCAGCCTTTTCCGCTCGACCTGCACGACCAGCCACCTGAGTTAAGAGTTGGAAGGTTCTCTCAGAAGAACGGAAATCGGGTAGATTCAAGGCCGTATCTGCATTAAGAACTCCGACCAGAGTCACATTGGGAAAATCCAAGCCCTTGGCAATCATCTGAGTTCCCAGCAAGATATCTGCTTCCCCTCGGCCAAACTGGTCAAGAAGAGCTTGGTGACTACCCTTCCTGCGGGTCGTATCCACATCCATCCGCAGAATGCGGGCCTGAGGAAAGAGCTCTGCTAGCTC
Organism: Streptococcus oralis SK304; assembly: GCF_000287715.1. Classification (GTDB taxonomy): domain Bacteria; phylum Bacillota; class Bacilli; order Lactobacillales; family Streptococcaceae; genus Streptococcus; species Streptococcus oralis_Y. The sequence goes on from NZ_ALJN01000006.1 coordinate 208,471, forward strand.
ATCGTAGGCTTTCTGAGTCCCTGTACCGTAGTAGCGAATGCTGCGACTCTGACAGTTGGGACAGACATGAGGAATTCCCTTCGAAAAGCCACAGTAATGGCAGTTCATCGTCTTAGTATCCATGTGCAGGGTGAGAGAAATGTCACAGTTGGGACAAGTATCCACGGTCCCGCACTCCCGACACATAACAAAGCTAGAATAACCCCGGCGGTTGAGCATGAGGACTACCTGTTCTTTTTTATCCAAACGGTCTCGAATGGCCTCTAGCAAAGGAGGCGTAAAGTTTGATGTCTCATTCTGCCCGATATAGTCACGAAAATCAATCACTTGAACCTCGGGTATCGTAGCCATAGGATTGGCTCGTTGGGTCAGGCGTAAGTGTTGATAGACACCTTTGCCAGCCCGCGCACGGCTTTCTAAGCTCGGTGTTGCCGAACCAAGGACTAGGGCTGCTTGATTGTACTGGGCCCGTAGAATGGCGACCTCTCTAGCATGATAACGGGGATTGCTGTCTTGCTTGTAGCTAGCTTCATGCTCTTCATCGATAATCATGACACCTAGATTTTTCAGCGGGGCAAAGATGGCTGATCTGGCACCAACAACAACTTGGGCATCGCCACGTTCAACCTTGCGCCATTCATCGTACTTTTCACCATTGGACAGGCCTGAATGAAGGATGGCTACTTTCTTGCCGAAACGAGCAATGAAGCGCTCCGTCATCTGTGGAGTCAGGGAAATCTCAGGTACCAGTAAAATAGCTGTCTTACCCTTGTCCAAGGCCCCTTGGATAATCTGTAAGTAAACCTCAGTTTTCCCACTTCCTGTAATTCCTTGAAGGAGGAAGGGAGGCTGTTGACTGCCAATAGCACTGACAACCGCATAACGTGCCTGTCTTTGTTCAGGATTCAATTCCAAAGGTTGGCTGACTTCAATGCCTTCAAAATAAACAGCTGAGCGTTGCACTTCCTTTTGGACTATGGACACAGCACCTTGTTCCACAAAGAAGTTGACTTGCTCGCGTGAGTAGGATTCTAACAAGCTAGCCAGAGGAGCACTTTCAGGATGAGACAGCAGATAGTCTCTCAGCTCTGCCTTTTTCTTAGCACGCGCGGAAATCTCGATCTTCTCTAGCTGAGTAGCATCAACCTCATACCAAGACTGGGTCTTGACATTCTTTTGATCGACTGCCTGGTATTCTAAGCGGAGCAGACCTTTCCTGGTCAATCGCATCATTTCTGCCTGCTTGGCCAAATCTAGAGAAGAAAAGGCTAGCGAATCTTCTGAACCAAACAAGCGCTCTCGATCTGCCTGACTCAGACCTTCCAGAGGATAGAGAATCTTATCATAACTGGAGTTTAAAAATCCCGGCAACATAGCTTTTAGGATGGAGATTTTGTAAGAAAAGACAGACTTACGTAGCTCCTCAGCCAACCAAAGTTGCTCCTGGGTCAAGACTGGAGAAAAGTCTAGCACCTCTGCAATCTCTTTCAAATCCTGATCTGCCACTTCTTCATCCGACTGGGGCTCCAAGGCCAACACAATCCCTTGGATCAAACGATTGCCCTTGCCAAAGGGGACATGGACCCGCATACCGACTTCCAGCATGTCTATAAATTCCTCAGGGACCTTGTAACTGTAGGGCTGGTCCGTCTGCATCAAGGAGACATCCACGATAATCTTTGCGATAGCCATTTTCTCACCTCCTTCTTGTCAGCAAATTCTTGCAATAGAAAAAATAAGATTGAGTCCCCCCAACCTTAAATTTTTTCACCATCTTCTTTTTCTTTAGCAATTTGCTCTTTGATTTTCTTTTCTTCTTCTTCTTTGCGGCGTTTTTCTTCTTCGATACGGAGACGAACTGCTTCACGTTTTCCTTCTGGATCTGGGTGAATGGTTACATTTCCAGACTCGATTTCTTCTAAAGCACGAAGAGTTGATTTTTCAGACTTAAACTCTTGAGTTGCTGGCGCGCCTGCTTCTAGTTCGTGGGCACGTTTTGCTTCCAAGATTACGAGTGAATATTTTGATGGCACCTTGTCGAGCAAGGTATCAATAGAGGGTTTTAACATCATTTGCTTGTACCTGTTTCCTATAGTTTATCGAGTAGTTGGAGATTTTGGCAACATCTCCTGGTAGTGACCAATGACACGGTCCACACGGAAGTGTTCTGCTTCGATCACACGCTTGACACGTTCAGCAGCGAGGGGCACCTGATCGTTGACAATGGCATAATCATACTCACGCATGAGGGCAATTTCTTCCTTGGCTTTTTCGATTCGTTGGGCAATCACTTCAGCGCTATCTGTTCCACGACCTACCAAACGATCTTGCAATTCATCCAAATCTGGTGGCGTTAGAAAGATAAAGACAGCGTCTGGAACCTTTTTCTTAACCTGAAGAGCTCCCTGCACTTCAATCTCAAGAAAGACATCGATTCCCTTATCCAGAGTTTCGTTGACATAGGTCAGAGGAGTTCCATAATAGTTACCGACATATTCTGCATATTCCAACATCTGGCCTTGACGGATCAGCTCTTCAAACTCTTCACGAGTACGGAAGAAATAGTCCACTCCGTCCACTTCACCAGGACGTTGCGCACGCGTCGTCATCGATACAGAGTATTGAAATTGATTCTCAGAACTCTCAAAAATCTCTCTTCTAACCGTTCCTTTCCCAACTCCTGAAGGACCAGAAAAAACGATTAGCAAGCCTCGGTCTGCCATTATGTCTCCTTTAGTTAGTCTGTGAAATAAAGTAAAATTTCTCTCGGATACTGATGATAAGGTCAGTTATCCTCCTACAGTCTTTCTATCTAGTGTAACAAAAAAGCAGTAATATTTCAACTGCTCTTTTTTATTTATTTCGCATAATCTACTGCACGAAGTTCGCGGATCACGGTTACCTTGATATTTCCTGGGTAATCGAGATTGTTTTCAATTTTCTCACGAACTTTGTGAGCCAAGATTGTGACTTTGTCGTCTTTGATTTGTCCTGGATTTACCATGATACGGATTTCACGTCCTGCTTGAAGGGCAAAGCTATTTTGCACGCCTTCAAAGCCATTGGCGATTTCTTCCAAGTCATGGAGACGCTTGATATAACTTTCAAGAGACTCGCTACGAGCACCTGGACGCGCTGCACTCAAGGCATCTGCTGCAGCAACGATCACCGCAATGACGCTTTCAGCTTCGACATCGCCGTGGTGGCTAGCAATGGTATTCACCACAACTGGGTGTTCCTTATACTTACGAGCCAACTCCGTACCAATCTCAACGTGGCTACCTTCAACCTCACGGTCAATAGCTTTTCCGATGTCGTGAAGGAATCCAGCACGACGGGCAAGAGCCGCATTTTCACCAAGTTCACTCGCGATGATACCAGATAACTTAGCAACCTCAATCGAATGACGCAAGACATTTTGTCCATATGAAGTACGGAACTGTAAGCGTCCCATGATCTTCATCAAGTCTGGATGGAGGTTTGGCGCACCAATCTCATAGGCAGCAGCCTCACCATATTCACGGATCTTATTGTCAATCTCTTGACGGTTTTTCTCAACCAACTCCTCGATACGAGCTGGGTGGATGCGGCCATCCTTGAGCAACATTTCCATGGTCATACGAGCAATTTCACGACGAATCGGATCAAATCCTGACAAGGTTACCACTTCTGGCGTATCGTCGATGATCACATCGACCCCTGTCAAACTTTCAAAGGTACGAATATTGCGACCTTCACGACCGATAATGCGCCCCTTCATGGTATCATCTGGTAGGTGAACTGTCGAGTTTGTTGACTCTGCTACATAGTCACCAGCGATACGCTGCATAGCCTGAACCAAGATATCTTTCGCAATCTTGTCTGAACGCTCCTTCACTTCTTGCTCAGCCTCACGAATGCGGCTAGCAATTTCCTTGCTCAAGTTTTCCTCTGTCTGAGCCAAGATAATATCTCGAGCCTCAGTTTGGGAAAGCGAGCCGATACGTTCAAGTTCAGCTTCTTTTTGTCTTTCGACTTCCTCTAATTGCTCTTCACGTGCATCAAGGTTTTTTGCTCTATCAGAAATACTTTGTTCTTTTTGTTCAAGTGTTTTTTCTTTGTTCGTCAAATTGTCGTCTTTGCGGTCAAGGCTCGTAGCTCTCTCCGTCAAACGACTTTCAATTTGCTTGAGCTCCTGACGTTCTGACTTAAATTCAGCGTCCACTTCTTCACGGTATTTTCTGGCTTCCTCTTTGGCCTCCAATAGTGCTTCTTTTTTAAGAGACTTGCTTTCGCTCTTGGCTTCATTTAACAACAAATCCGCTTCGCGCTCAGCTTGTCCTCGTAAATTAGTTGCTTCTTGTTCAGCATTTAGAAGCATCAACTCTGCAGCCTCTTGAGATGATTTCATCTTAGCTGAGATGCTGACATATCCAATGACTAAACCAATGATGACGGCAAAAACAGCAATCGCAAGTGTCATGATTTCCATGTTTTTACCTCATTAAATTTGTTTATCGAATGACATACATTCCTTAATATTCTATCATAAAAAACCGATTTTCACAAACCCAAATTGAAGAGTTTTGTGTGAATTTTAGAAGAAAAGATTTCTAGTTCAGCTATCACTTAATACTAAGTTATCTAGTGGAATTTGATTAATTGTAATTTGCCCTTTTGATTCCAAAGGTAGGCATTTTTTTATAAAGTTCTGATATTCTGGATTTTCTAGTTTCTCTATGTTATTAATTCGATAATCATCTTTTATATTCTTGTCTAAAACATCATAGTATATTTCAACTAGACGCTCCTCTATTTCATAACTAGAATAATTATAGTCACTATAAAATATATCCTTAAATTCTTCTGATAAAAATAAATTTCTTAGCCCTATCTCCCATAAACACGATAAAAGTTGAGAAAGATAGTCCTTTTTCTTATTATATGAGTTTCCATCTACGTTCAAATAAACATCTGAACTTGCTATAAGATCCTCAATATTAAAATCTACAATCTTTGCTAACATTTCAAAATGAAAATATCCGTTAGACTCAAATAACTTGTTATACATATCTATGCCATTAAAATATTTATAACATTGAAAAAATAATACTAGAATACTATCTGTTTCTTCCCAACCATTCATCCAATTGATAATGTAGTCTGCTTTCTCATTATTATCAGTTATATTTGAAAGTTTTTCTAACGACTTCTGGAACTCTCTCAAGCTTAGTTTTTTTAGTTTTGAATCTTTATTTTTATCTTCTACAACTCTTTCACCTATATCTACATAATGAATTTTAAAAATCAATGATAACATTTTTCCAAAGTCATCATCTCTCAATTTACTCTTTTTCAAAATATTATCTATGACTTCTTCTGCAGATACCATTTTATTTTGATTTAACTTAAATTTACTATAAATGAGTCTCTCTGCTGACCCTATTTCCTTAATATTTAAAATTACAATAATTTTAAATCTTTTATTCTCAGAAAGATAGTCAATATAACCCAATAAATCATTGTAATCTGAAGGGTTATCTGATGTTTCTGCATATGAAACCCGTTCGAAATCATCAAAAATAATGATAGAATCTCGCTTCATCAAATCCGTTCCAACTGTTTTAAAGAACCATTTAAAAACTCCTCCAACAAGTGGAATAAAGTCCAAATTTCCGAGTATGGATTGTTTTTCTATTTCATTGATCAATATTTTCTCGGCTTGCTCTCTTGTTTTTATCCCAAAGCAGGAAATATAGTAGATTTCTTTCTTTTTGTAAATTTGATTTTCAAAAAACGTCTTTATAAAAAATGTTTTCCCACTACCCCAAGAACCATCCAGCCAGAAGACATTATGGATAGAGTCTGGACTATTTAAAAACTCCACCAGATGAGTTTGAAAAGGATGGTCATCCAAGTCATATTCTGGAAATAGCTCTGGGTCCAGTTTCTTATAACTAACTTTTTTAAAAATTATGTCTAAAAACCAGAACAATATTGTTGGTATAGTCAGTGCTAACAATATTATTACACGATTCTCATACAAAATTGAAATAATAACTTTTAAAAAATTATAATTAGATACAAATTTATAGATAGGTAAAACAAAGCGTTTAAATTGTTCAATCTCAAGTGCAAGATACAGTACCCATATACTAGCTATAAATATTTTGTACCACTCAACAACTCTAACATTACTACTCCATGATGGTCTTTTCAATAAATATTTCAATGGTTTGAATTTCAGAAGAAAATTAAGAATCCTCGGCATTATATTTTCGTATATCCCCCTTTTAATCTATATTATCATGATTATACCATAAAATAAGAGTTATAAAGTGGATCCAAGGACAAGAATCTAGTTATTATATTAATAATTTTTTGCTGATTTCTTAATTTAGGAAATCTGTCATTTTCCAAAAATTTTATCTTCAATCTGCTAACTAAAATTTCTAAAATAAAAAAGCCTACCTTTCAGTAGACTTAGTTTAATTCGATTTTGATAGGCACTCTGCCGAAATTCTGCTCTGCGATACTTGGCTGCCCCAGTTGGTAAATCTGGTCTGCCTTTTGAGTCATAGCATCCCAAGGTTCTTTGCCAATTCGACTGACTAGATGGACCTGCCCTTTCAGAGACTTGAGATGTTGTCTGCCTTTTTCGGTAAAGCCAAGGACATGAATGGCTTCTGGCAAGTCGCTTTCTCTGGCCTGCACCAAAATATAAGTCAAGAGGCGTCTGACACGCGCCTTGGTATAACGCTTGGTCGCAACTGCCTCGACCAATTCGTCAACAGACTGGGCTGTTTTGATATCTTCCTTGATGCGCACCGCCATTTCTTGATTGACCTGATAGATAGTGGTTAGGTCTGGATTTGACAAGATTTGATAGCGGAGCAAGGGAAAATAGTTATCCCAACTCACCTTATTAGCATTTTCAAAGAGGGCAACAGAAGGCATAAAGCGTTCTAAAAAATCTTTGTCTGATTGGTGCTGACGGAGGGCTGTTGCCGAGGCAAAGTCCACATCCTTATCCACAGAATGATAGCCAGCTCCCTGACGCTGAATCGGATGCAGCTTAATATTTCGTCCCGCAACCGCCTTGGCATAGGCCAAAGCCAGAACATGATTGGGGGTATGGCCTGAAAAATCGAGACCTGCAAATTCCTTCCACATGGCCTGGGTTTTCTGGGGATAGGAGAGGGAATCAGGCAGATTATCTACAAATTTCTGCATGTCAGCACCTTGCTCGGTGTATAGGTCGGCAATTCTCTGATAATCCAGAACTTCCTCTGTCCCAAAAGCTAGGCTATCAATGCCCAACCGATCCAAGATATCTACTGCTCCTTGTCCAAAGAAATCCGCTGCCTGAACACTGACTAAAAAGGGTAATTCCACTACCAGATCCGCTCCATTTTCCAGCGCCATCTGGGCCCGTGTCCACTTGTCCACGATAGCAGGCTCCCCTCTCTGCATGAAATTCCCAGACATGGCAACGATTTTCAGTCCCTCCTCCTGCTCAAGCAGGTATTTGTGGCCATTATGAAAAGGATTGAACTCCGCGATAATACCTGTGATGGTCATAGAAATCTCCTACTTCTGCGCGACAAAAAACCAACGGGTGCTAATTTCTGTTGGTTCCTTGTCCTCAAAGTCCGCATAGAGTTTGAAAGACTTGAAACCGGCCTGTTCCAGCAAAATATCATAGGTCAAGACCTCATAGGTCCGCTCCTCATGTACCTCATCGTGGCGACTAAAGGAACCGTCCGCTTCCTTGACAAAGAAAGTCAACTCATGCACGATGGAGTGAGGAGCTTCGTCCTCATAGGTGTCCCAAAGCATGGCAAAATCTTCCGCATTTTCATGGTAGGAATAGCCTGGAAAAACTTCATCTGTCTGGTAAGTTGAATGCACATCAAAGATAAAAACTCCGTCTTCATTGAGGGCATTATAGACTTCCTTAAAGACGTCTCCTACCTCCACCTCATCCTGCATATAGCAGATAGAGTCCGAGTAACACGTAACAAAGTCGTATTGACCAGCCTTGGACAAATCCAGCATATTGCCCTCTATAAAATCAATCTTTTGCTTGGCTGAAGTAGCTCTTTTCTCCGCAATCTTCAGCATATCTGCGCTCAAGTCAAGCCCCGTCACATCAAAGCCTGCTTGAGAAAAGCGCACAGACTGGATACCTGTCCCACAAGCCAATTCCAAGAGTTTCTTTCTATCCTTGGTCTTAGGCAAATGACGTAGAGAAAAATCCGTCCATTTATCGTATAAACTATCGTCCATCACAGCATCGTAAACAGCCGCAAAAGTTTCATATGTCGCCATAATTAAGATACAAAGAGCGTTAAAAGCAAGGAGAAAATAGGAAACTTTCTGCTATATCGTCAAATACAAAGGAAGTTACTCTTTTTCTCGTAGCTTTTAGCTCGTGTTCAGTTTCGAGATGAACAAAACACGACGCCCTCACCTTTCTATCCATTTTTTTCTAAAATAAGCAAATAAACCCAGTTGACTGCAACTGAGTTCATCTACTAGGCCAAGGCTTCAGAAATATCTACAGACTCCGCCTCATGCCACAGTTTTTCTAGGTTATAGTGGGCACGCATTTCTTCTGAGAAGATATGCACAACGACACCACCGAGGTCTAGCAAAACCCAGCCTCCTGCTGCATCACCTTCAACATGGTTGCCTTTAAAGCCTGCTTCCGCTACTTTTTCACGGATATTATCTGCGATAGCGTCCAACTGACGGCTATTCATCGAGCTAGTGATGACAAAGTAGTCCGTCACACTGGTCAAATCTTGTACATCAAGTGCAAGGATATCCTCCGCACGTTTCTCATCAGCCGCTTTCACGACTAGTTCTAGTAATTCTTTTTCGTTCATTTAGTCCTCTTTCAAATAGTGCACAAAGGCGTTATAGGTTTCAAGGGTTTGGGGATAGATGGGAAATCCCTGATAAGCTAAATGCTCCACGGTACGAGCTGTCTCATAAGCCACTGCCTTATTGAGCGACAAACTTGCAATTTCACGCGCCACATCCACTCCTGGAAAGGCACGATTGTGCTCGATATAGTCTGCGACGTAGACAACTTTATCTAGGTCGCTCATCTGACCAGCCCCAACTGTATGAATTTCAATAGCTCGCAGGATTTCAGGATCATGTAAATCCAAATCTTCCTGAATCTTGTAGATACCAACCATGCCATGCCAGACATTATTACCCCAGTTTTTAAGGTCAGGGTCTAATTGGTAACGGTCAATCAAGTCTAGAAATTCCTGATCTGACAGCTTTTTTGCATAATCATGAAGAAGGCCTGCTAGACCAGCTTTCTCAACATCGACTCCAAATCGCTTCGCCAGCTCTATGGCTGCACGCTCCACTCCCAAACAATGGGTTAAACGTTTTTCAGGTAGAAGCTCTGCCATTCTTTCCAACAAAGCCTCTCGGGAACAGTTGATATAGTCTTGGTATGCCATCAGTAAAGCCCCTCCTTCTCGATGTAGTCTAGCACTGGCTGAGGTAGGAGAAAGTTAGGCTTCCGACCTTGGGCAATGAAGTCACGCACCATGCTGGAGGAGATGTCCATGAGAGGAACATCCACCCATATAACTGGATAGGAAGTCCCTGCCTTGTAGCGCGGGCGCTGAACTCCAACAAACTGAACCATGTCGACCAGCTCATCAATTCGGTACCATTTAGGCAGATAGTCCACCATATCAGCCCCTATAATGAAATAATAATCCGTGTCTGGATGTTGATCGGTCAAAATCTTCATGGTGTCATAGGTGTAGGAAATGCCCTTGCGCTCTAGCTCAATGGTTTCAATGGCGAGACCTTCAATCCCCTCTATTGCCAATTCAAGCATCTTGAGACGATGGTGCTCAGGGATAGTTTCTTTTTTATCCACGTGAGGAGGTTGGTATTCGGGCATGAGCAAGACTTGATCCAGTCCCAACTGTTGCCGTACTTGGTCAGCAACGATTAGATGGGCATTGTGAACGGGATTAAAATTCCCTCCTAGAATCCCGACTTGTTTGCGTTTTTTCTCCTTGATTTCTGGCTCCAACTCTACCTTGGTAAAGGGAGTCAATAATTCGATTGCCATAGGCTCGTCTTCCTTTAATTCTCTGTAAAAACAGTTGTTTGGAGTAGGTTTTAGATTTCTTTGACTTTTTTAGAAATCTTGCGATTTTCTTTCTTGCTGGATTGCTTAAACAAGATCAAGATGCGTCCGATTTTTTGGACAGTATCTACACCAATTTCTTCTTCCAAGATTTCAGCTACTTCATGGATGTTTTCATCTGTGTTTTGCAAGAGCGTAACCTTGATCAATTCACGGGCGTCAAGAGCTTGACGTACGCTGGTTTTGATTTGGTCGTTGAGTCCATTTTTTCCGATTTGGATGATAGGTTTGAGGGTGTGTGCCTGGCTGTTGAGGAAGGCACGTTGTTTCGATGTTAATGACATAATTTCTTTAAAAGAGTTTCTTTTAATACTTTTCTGAAGTGGTGATGGACGTCAGCAAAGTCCTGCGGACTTTCATGACTAAAATTTGAGCCTAAGGTCTCTAATTTTCCGCAGTTGGTACAATTCCTTGTACCAACTGACACCACGGCGAAAAGTATCTTCTATGGGCTCGCAATGCTCGCCTTTATAAAGATAACCCTTTCCTTTCTGTGTTTAAATGATTGCTTTTCGTGTGACGACGGCGACGCCTTCTGGTGCCCAGACGGCGACTTTGGCGGTGCCTGTTACGCGGATCCAGCCTAGGCCTGAAATGACTAGGTCTGTCTTGTCCTTGATGGTAAAGACATGCTGGACTAGTTTTGGGAAATCTTCTTTTTCCTTGCTATTTGGTGGTGTTAGAAGGGTTCCGACGTGCTTGTCATAGAAAGCACTAGCGCCTTCTAGCTTGGTACGGTGGAGTTTAAGTTCATTGTCAAAGAAAGCTGTGAATCCTTGCTTTTCTCCTGATATGAAGTCAAAGCGTCCAAGACCACCTAAAAACAGGGTTTGTTCAGGATTGAGTTGATAGGTTTTTGGCTTGATTTCCTTTTTAGGGCTGACATACTTGAGGTTTTTAGCCGTCAAGTAGTGGGCCATCTGGTGTCGGTGGATAATCCCCGGTGTATCGTAGATATAAGATCCATCATCAAGTGGAATCTCAATCTTGTCCAAGGTTGTCCCTGGAAAGCGTGAAGTCGTGATGACATTCTGATCACCCGTTATTTCTTGAATAATGGCATTGATTAGAGTTGATTTTCCAACGTTAGTCACACCGACCACATAGACATCGCGTCCCTTACGGTAGTGTTCAATCTTGTCAATGACTTCCTTAATGGCATGCTTATTCTGAGCCGAAGTCAGGACGACATCCACTGGACGAAGTCCTTCTTCGTGGGCATGCTCCATGAGCCACTGGCTAATCTTGCTCGGTTTAACTGACTTGGGCAGAATATCTTTTTTATTTCCGACCAAGAGGACATCATTGCCCGATACAAAACGTGGCAAGCCTGGGATGACAGAGCCATTAAAGTCAAAGATATCAATGACATTGACCACCAAGGCATCACTGTCTCCCACCTCGTGCAAGAGTTTGAGAAAATCATCGTCCGTCAACTGGACATCTGTGATTTCATTGTAATGGCGGAGACGGAAACAGCGTTGACAATAGACTTCGCCAGTCTCCAAACCTTTTTCAAGTGCCGACTGGGGAGTAAATCCAAGACCAGCCTTGTCTGTCGTCTGAATGGTTGCTCCACAACCAATACAGAGAATTTCTTCCATAGTTAGATTCCTTTTTTATATGTAATCGGTCCGTACTTTTCAGTAATTTGCTTCATGACACGGCGCTCGCGAGCCCGGTTGATTTGCGTTTTGATAGAGTCATGTTGGACCAAGGGTTTGACCAAAATTGAGCGAATACCTGCACGATGCGCTGCCCGAATATCTGTCATGAGCTGGTCACCAACCATGACCACTTCATTTTTCTCATAGTGGAATTCCTTCATGGCACGGTCAATCCCAAATGTGAAAGGCTTCAAGGCCCAATAAACGTAATCAATCCCAAATTTCTCAACTGCACGTTGAACCCGTTTTTTGGTATTATTTGAGACTACGATGATGCGAATGCCCGCGTCCCGAAGGTCATGTAGCCATTGCTTCATCTCTGGCGTCCCATCAGGGTTGTTCCAAGCAATGAGGGTATTGTCCAGATCGACCAAAACAGCCTTGATCCCCTGCGCTTGCAGGCTTGGGACTGTCAGATCATAAACTACTTCCACAGCAAAATCTGGCATATAGTTTTCAATCGCCATTCTGGCTCCTTTTTTTAATTTCTAGCAATTTTCTTTAAACATTGAGCTAAGACTGCCCATAAAATGAGACTAGCTATCAAAATATAAATCCAAGCATTTGGTTCATCTGTAAACGGTAAGGGAACATTCATTCCGAAGAATCCTGTAATAACCGCAAGGATAGCTAGCAAGACTGAGATAATTGTCAAAGTTGTCAAATTATCATTTAGATTATTATTTAGGATGTTGTTGTAAGAGGCTGAGAGTTGTTGCAAGACTTGAGATATCAAATCTGTCATTGAAACCAACTGATGGGCTTCAATCATAGCATCGTCAAACTGCTCTCTTTCTACCTCATTAAGATTACGATAAAGAGCATGCCCTTGGATGTGTTCCAAGAGGAGACGATTTTGTTTGGCAGCTGCTGTCAGGTAAACCATACCAGTTTCCAAGTCAGAGAGGGCGAAAAGATTTTTTTTAGTTGTTTTTTGACGAAGAAGTGCACTGATTTCATCCTTACTTTTATCCATCTCTTCAATAACTGGATAGTAAGCATTGCTAATAATCTCTAAACTGGCAAAAAGAAATTTGTAGATTGAAATAATTTCATGGCTTTCAAGGTAGGTTGCCATGCGTTTAATCACATAAGTATTCTTGTGATTGCTGATGGTAATCAGCCGTTGTTTTTCAACGATAAAGGTCATCGGAATCGCTTCATAATATTCTTTGTCTTTTTCTAAATCAAGAACATTATAAATGAAGGTTACCGTCTCCGTTTCACGGTTATAATCCATGTGGGCTCGTTCATTTCTATCCAGAGCATACTCGATGGTTTCCTTGTCCAATCCATAGATGTCAGAAAGATCTTCCATATTTTTAATCTTGTCCACATCAAGGTCTATCCAAGTACGATCGTGACCTAATTTTTTCTCTACAAATAGCATACTCTCTCCTTTACCAAACTCCTTCTATTGTACCACAAATCTGCTAAAATAGTCGGACTATTCAGTACGGGATAAATTACTAACAACGGTAATATTGCGGTTAGGAACAAAGTGAAGAGCTTGATCATCACCTCGCAGTTGTGTTGTACGGATTCCTACGCTAACGACCTTTCCAGAGACGGTAATCGGTCCATTTGTGAGGACCACTTCATCACCCACATCAAGCTGGCGTTCAAAAAGGATGAAGAAGCCATTAATGACATCGGATAGAAAGCCTTGCGCCCCCATACCAATGGCTACCCCAGCAATCCCTGCCCCAGCAAGGAGGCTGGAAACTGGCAAGCCCAAAATAGACAGGATGCAGTAGATTAAAAAGAAATAAAGAATGTAGTTAAAGACATTCTCCAGCAAACGCGAAATGGTCTTTTGTCTTCCTGCATCTCGATTTGAAAATTTAAGTGAGGGCTTGACAATCTTTCGGACAGTAGCGTGAAGCATCTTTTTAGCTATATAAAATAGTAAAAACAAAATCAAAAGAGAAATCACCTTGGTCAAGAGATTCTCTAATATGGTTGTTAAATCAAGTTTATCAAAATAGCGTTGAAAAAAATCTTGCATATAAAACTCCTTTTTCCTATTATACCATAAAATCGTCCTTCTCTTTTCTTTCATAATTATTCAATTATTGTTCCTATTTTCAAAATATCACTTGCCTCTATAGCATATTTATACTATAATTATAAACAATACATTTTGAAGGAGACTGCTATGAAACGAATCATTAGAGCCTGGACCAAGGCCAGCCTCATCAAACGAATCCTTATTGGAATGATTTTGGGAGCGACATTAGGGATGCTCTTTCCAAACCTTACAGGAATTGTTCTGCTTGGAGACCTCTTTGTAGGTGGACTGAAAGCCATCGCTCCTATTTTGGTTTTTGCCCTTGTTGCTAATGCCCTTTCCCAACATCAAAAGGGACAAAATACCAATATGAAGACTGTTATTTTCCTATACTTGCTCGGAACCTTTGCTGCTGCATTGGTAGCCGTTCTAGCTAGTTTCTTACTGCCTGTACAAATCACTCTGACCAGTGCAAATACAGAAGTTGCTGCTCCTGACGGTATCGGTCAAGTTCTCAGCAACCTCTTGCTCAAACTGGTGGACAATCCCTTGAATGCCATTGTTGAAGCCAACTATATCGGGATTCTCTCTTGGGCAGTCGTCTTTGGTCTGGCTATGAGAGAGGCAAGTAAACACAGTAAAGAATTACTGAAAACCATGGCGGATGTCACCTCTAAAATCGTGGAATGGATTATCAACCTAGCTCCCTTTGGAATTTTAGGCTTGGTGTTCAAGACCATCTCAGACAAGGGCATCGCCAGTCTGGCAAACTATGGTGTCCTCCTAGGACTTTTGATTGCTACCATGGCTTTTGTTGCTCTCATCGTCAACCCACTCATCGCCTTTCTTTTTATGAGGAAAAATCCCTATCCCCTTGTTTTGAAATGTCTACGTGTCAGTGGTATTACAGCCTTTTTCACTCGTAGCTCTGCTGCCAATATCCCGGTCAATATGAAACTTTGCCAAGACCTGGGACTGAATCCTGACACCTACTCTGTTTCCATCCCGCTTGGGTCGACCATCAATATGGCTGGCGCTGCCGTTACCATAAATGTCCTGACCCTGGCTGCTGTCAATACACTCGGAATCTCGGTAGACTTTGGGACAGCATTTGTGCTCAGTGTAGTAGCTGCCATTTCTGCCTGCGGGGCATCTGGAATTGCTGGGGGATCGCTTCTCCTCATTCCTGTCGCTTGTAGCCTCTTTGGGATTTCCAACGACTTGGCTATGCAGGTTGTCGGAGTCGGTTTTGTGATCGGAGTTGTTCAAGACTCCTGCGAAACAGCCCTGAACTCTTCTACAGATGTTCTCTTTACAGCGGTTGCCGAGTATGCTACAAACCGAAAACCTCGGCCCTAGTACCTGATTCCTCGTTAAACACTCGATTCTATTAGTTTAGGAAATTCTCATGTCTATCACCCAACGTACGACAAAACTGATCTTAGCGACCTGTCTCGCTTGTTTTCTCGCTTATTTTTTGGATTTATCTTCAGCTGTTTCAGCTGGTATTATCGCCCTCTTAAGCCTTTCTGACACGCGCCGAAGCACACTGAAATTAGCACGTAACCGCCTCTTCTCCATGCTCCTAGCGCTCGCTATCGGCGTTCTAGCCTTTCAGCTTACGGGCTTTCACATCTGGAGTCTAGGCCTCTATCTGGCTCTCTATGTGCCTCTAGCCTATAAAATGGGTTGGGAAATCGGCATCACCCCTAGCAGTGTCTTGGTCGGTCATCTCTTGGTACAGGAGTCTACTTCTTCAGAACTCTTGCTCAATGAAGTGCTTCTCTTTCTCATCGGGACAAGCTTTGCTCTGTTGGTCAACCTTTACATGCCCTCTCGTGAGAAAGCCATTCAAAGCTACCACCTTCAGGTCGAAGAAAAGTTAAAAGACATCCTGCTTCGCTTTAAATACTATCTGTCAAGAGGAGACGGACGCAATCAAGCCCAACTCGTTGACCAATTAGACAACCTCCTCGATGAAGCTCTCAAACTGGTCTACCTGGATCACTCGGATCATCTCTTTCACCAGACGGACTACCACATCCACTACTTTGAGATGAGGCAGAGACAAAGTCGCATCCTGCGAAATATGGCCCAGCAGATCAATACCTGTCACCTAGCCGCCAGTGAGAGTTTGATCTTGGCCCAGCTCTTTTCAAAGATTGCTGCCCAGCTAAGTCAGACCAATCCTGCTCATGACCTACTTGATGACATCGAACGCTATCTGCAAGTCTTCCGCAATCGGAGTCTCCCTAAAACACGTGAGGAGTTTGAAACCCGTGCCACCCTCCTGCAGCTACTACGCGAAGCCGAAACCTTTATCCAGGTTAAGGTCGATTTTTACCAGAAATATGGAAACTAAAACGCAAAGAACCTCAGAGAATTCACAAAAGGTGAACACTTCTGAGGTTCTTGTTTTCCCTTAACTCCAATTATCTTTACTGTGCAGAGATTAGTCCAGCCTACCTTATTCTATGCAGAATTTAGAGAGTAATTAGAAAAATCTTTTGCCTATCTATTAGGGAAAAAGTCCACGAACGGTATTGATTCGTGGACTTTTCCTAGTGAAGCGTTTCGGTAAGCCGATTTTACACTACGACACGGAGTTTGGCAAATCGATTCTATTTGCCAAACGTAGTTAGTAAGGCAGTTAGCTAGTTCGCCAAATAGCGACTAGCGTCCAACAATTAGGAACTTTAGTTCCAATTGTTGGTGCTGAGTTACATTTTTTCTTCCAACTCTACATCTGGATACTTGTCCGCAAACCAGCGGAGGGCAAAGTCATTTTCAAAGAGGAAGACTGGTTGGTCGAAGCGGTCCTTGGCCAAAATATTGCGGCTTGAGGACATCCGTTCATCCAAGTCCTCAGGCTTGATCCAACGAACGGTCTTTTTACCCATTGGGCTCATGACTACTTCTGCATTGTACTCGCCTTCCATGCGGTGCTTAAAGACTTCAAACTGGAGTTGTCCCACAGCCCCTAGCATGTACTCGCCAGTTTGGTAATTCTTATAAAGCTGAATGGCTCCTTCTTGCACCAATTGCTCAATCCCTTTGTGGAAAGATTTTTGTTTCATAACGTTCTTAGCAGAAACTTTCATGAAAATCTCAGGGGTAAAGGTTGGCAGTGGTTCAAATTCAAACTTATTTTTTCCAACTGTCAAGGTATCCCCAACCTGATAAGTACCAGTATCGTAAACCCCGATAATATCACCTGCCACGGCATTGGTCACATTCTCACGACTTTCCGCCATAAACTGGGTGACATTAGAAAGCTTGGCAGTCTTCCCAGTACGAGGAAGGTTAACACTCATCCCACGCTCAAATTCGCCCGATACGATACGGACAAAGGCAATACGGTCACGGTGACGAGGATCCATGTTGGCTTGGATTTTAAAAACGAATCCTGAGAAATCCTTGTCATAAGGATCCACAATTTCGCCATCTGTTTTCTTGTGCCCATGTGGTTCTGGAGCAAACTTAAGGAAGGTTTCAAGGAAGGTCTGCACCCCAAAGTTTGTCAAGGCTGAACCAAAGAAGACTGGTGTTAATTCACCCGCTAAAATAGCTTCTTCTGAAAATTCATTTCCCGCTTCTTGCAAAAGTTCGATGTCGTCCTTAACCTGAGCGTAGAAAGGATTGCTGCCAAAAAGCTGGTCACCTTCTTCTAGACTAGCAAAACGCTCATCCCCTTTATAGAGCTCTAAACGTTGGTTATAGAGGTCATACAAGCCCTCAAAAGCTTTCCCCATCCCGATTGGCCAGTTCATTGGATAACTTGCAATACCTAGGACTTCTTCTAGTTCTTGCAAGAGATCTAGTGGTTCACGGCCATCACGGTCCAGCTTGTTCATAAAGGTAAAGACTGGAATGCCACGGTGCTTCACAACCTCAAACAATTTCTTGGTTTGGGCCTCGATACCCTTGGCAGAGTCGACGACCATGACCGCAGCATCCACCGCCATCAAGGTACGATAAGTATCTTCTGAGAAGTCCTCGTGCCCTGGTGTGTCTAGGATGTTCACGCGCTTACCATCATAGTCAAACTGCATAACAGATGACGTGACCGAAATACCACGTTGTTTCTCAATATCCATCCAGTCAGACTTTGCAAAAGTCCCTGTTTTCTTCCCTTTTACGGTACCAGCCTCACGAATCTCGCCCCCAAAGTAGAGCAACTGCTCAGTGATGGTTGTCTTCCCCGCGTCCGGGTGGGAGATGATGGCAAAGGTACGGCGTTTCTTGATTTCTTCTTGAATAGTCATAAGTTCTCTTTCTTTGATTCTCTATTTTTAGTTGTTTCAGTAGCTAAGAATGATGTTTACATTGGATTTTACCATTCCTTTCAACTCTCCATTATATCGGATTTTGGGGAGTTTTTCAATTGCTCATCTGATGAAAAGGTAAGCTAGAGTATAGATTTTACCTGATTTCTATTTTCCCACCGTTTCTTGAACAAGATATCAAAGAGAACAAGAGCCAGTGAAAGGATGGCCGACACAAGGAGGTACTTTAGCCATAGAGGAGCATTCGAGATAAACGGTGTATCTCTTAAGAGACCATAATTTCCACCCGTCACCTGATTAACCCCAACTAGAAAGAGATTGAGGATAAAGGTATAGGCTACAATCATATATTTCTTGAGCAAGGTCTTATCATAGTGATTCATCAAGTAAACCAAGGAATTCACCAAAAGGGCATAGTGGCCAATCAAAAATGAAAAACTGGTAATATGAGGAAAATCATAGGGGTCAAAAACGGGGTAAACCAAAGCAAAGACCGCTCCACTTGCTCCTAAGAGGGCAAAATATTGCTTGCTCCGCCATTTATCAGGCAAAAAAACCACCGCAAACATAGCCAAACGACAATGATAAAATGGAAGGCTATTAGAAAATGGAATCCCAAAACCAACATACCAACTATATAGGGCTAGCAACTGGAGAATCTGAATCCACTTAAACAAGCGGACAAATTTCGGATTTTGGTGATAAGCAAGTGCTCCATAAATACAAAGCACTAAAAGAAGCATCATAGCCCCATACCAAAAGAGTGGAATAGGAGGAGGAACCGTCTGAGATCTGGTGATAAATTGATGGAACATATTTTTATCCTAACTCTTATTTTCTCTATTCTCTAGTTTAACCATTATAGCGAATTAAAAGCGATTTTTCAATTTCTATTTCTTTTCAGTTTGGCTCCCTTATTTATAGGAAAATATGGTAAAATAGAACAGACTAAAAATCATCATTTCACGAAAGGATGCAAGATGAAAATTACGCAAGAAGAGGTAACACACGTTGCCAATCTTTCAAAATTAAGATTCTCTGAAGAAGAAACTGCTGCCTTTGCAACAACCTTGTCTAAGATTGTTGATATGGTTGAATTGCTGGGCGAAGTCGACACAACTGGTGTCGCACCTACTACGACCATGGCTGACCGTAAGACCGTACTCCGACCTGATGTGGCCGAAGAAGGAACAGACCGTGATCGCTTGTTTAAAAACGTACCTGAAAAAGAAAACTACTATATCAAGGTACCAGCTATCTTAGATGATGGAGGAGATGCCTAATGACTTTTAATAACAAAACTATTGAAGACTTGCACAACCTCCTTGTCTCTAAGGAAATTTCTGCAACTGAATTGACACAAGCAACGCTTGAAGATATTAAATCTCGAGAAACAGCTATCAATGCTTTTGTCACTATCGCTGAAGAACAAGCCCTTGCTCAAGCTAAGGCTATTGATGAAGCTAGAATTGACGTGGACAATGTTCTTTCAGGAATTCCACTGGCTGTTAAGGATAATATCTCTACAGACAGTATCCTCACAACTGCAGCCTCAAAAATGCTTTACAACTACGAGCCTATCTTTGATGCGACAGCCGTTGCCAATGCCAAAGCCAAGGGCATGATTGTCGTCGGAAAAACCAACATGGACGAATTTGCCATGGGTGGTTCTGGTGAGACTTCACACTATGGTGCCACTAAAAATGCTTGGGACCATAGCAAGGTTCCTGGTGGATCATCAAGCGGTTCTGCGGCTTCTGTAGCTTCAGGACAAGTTCGTTTGTCACTTGGTTCTGATACTGGTGGTTCTATCCGCCAACCTGCTGCCTTCAACGGGATTGTTGGTCTCAAACCAACCTACGGAACAGTTTCACGTTTCGGTCTCATTGCCTTCGGTAGCTCATTAGACCAGATTGGACCTTTTGCACCAACTGTTAAGGAAAATGCCTTCTTACTCAACGCTATTGCTAGTGAAGACGCCAAAGACTCTACTTCTGCTCCTGTCCGTATTGCCGACTTTACTTCAAAAATTGGCCTAGACATCAAGGGCATGAAAATTGCTTTGCCTAAGGAATACTTTGGTGAAGGAATTAACCCAGAAGTTAAGGAAACAATTCTTAACGCAGCCAAACACTTTGAAAAACTTGGTGCTATCGTTGAAGAAGTCAGCCTTCCTCATTCTAAATACGGTGTTGCCGTTTACTATATTATCGCTTCATCAGAAGCCTCATCAAACTTGCAACGCTTTGACGGTATCCGTTACGGTTATCGTGCAGAAGATGCAAGCAACCTTGATGAAATCTATGTAAATAGCCGTAGCCAAGGTTTCGGTGAAGAAGTGAAACGCCGTATCATGCTAGGTACTTTCAGCCTTTCATCAGGTTACTACGATGCCTACTATAAGAAAGCTGGTCAGGTCCGTACCCTCATCATCCAAGATTTCGAAAACGTCTTTGCGGATTATGACCTGATTTTGGGACCAACTGCTCCAAGTGTTGCTTATGACTTGGACTCACTCAACCATGACCCAGTTGCCATGTACTTGGCTGACCTTTTGACCATCCCAGTCAACTTGGCAGGTCTACCAGGAATTTCGATTCCTGCTGGATTCTCTCAAGGTCTACCTGTTGGTCTGCAATTGATTGGTCCTAAATACTCTGAGGAGACCATTTACCAAGCTGCTGCTGCCTTTGAAGCAACAACAGACTACCACAAACAACAACCCGTGATTTTTGGAGGTGACAACTAATGAACTTTGAAACAGTCATTGGACTTGAAGTCCACGTAGAGCTCAACACCAATTCAAAAATCTTCTCACCAACTTCTGCCCACTTTGGAAATGACCAAAATGCCAACACCAACGTGATTGACTGGTCCTTCCCAGGAGTTCTGCCAGTTCTCAATAAAGGGGTTGTCGATGCTGGTATCAAGGCAGCTCTTGCCCTCAACATGGACATCCACAAGCACATGCACTTTGACCGCAAGAACTACTTCTATCCTGATAATCCTAAAGCCTACCAAATTTCTCAGTTTGATGAACCAATCGGTTACAACGGATGGATTGAAGTGGAGTTAGAAGATGGTACAACCAAGAAAATCGGTATCGAACGTGCTCACCTAGAAGAAGACGCTGGTAAAAACACCCACGGTACAGATGGTTACTCTTATGTTGACCTCAACCGCCAAGGGGTGCCATTGATTGAGATTGTATCTGAAGCGGACATGCGTTCGCCAGAAGAAGCCTATGCATACCTTACTGCCCTCAAGGAAGTCATCCAGTACGCTGGCATTTCAGACGTTAAGATGGAAGAAGGTTCCATGCGTGTGGATGCCAATATCTCCCTTCGTCCTTATGGTCAAGAGAAATTCGGTACCAAGACTGAGTTGAAAAACCTCAACTCCTTCTCTAACGTCCGTAAGGGGCTTGAATACGAAGTCCAACGCCAAGCTGAAATCCTTCGCTCAGGTGGTCAAATTCGCCAAGAAACACGTCGTTACGATGAAGCCAACAAGGCAACCATCCTCATGCGTGTCAAAGAAGGTGCTGCAGACTACCGCTACTTCCCAGAACCAGACCTACCTCTCTTTGAAATCTCAGATGAGTGGATTGAGGAAATGCGTACAGAATTGCCAGAGTTTCCAAAAGAACGCCGTGCTCGCTACGTATCTGATCTTGGCTTGTCAGACTACGATGCTAGCCAGTTGACTGCAAACAAAGTCACTTCTGACTTCTTTGAAAAAGCTGTTGCCCTCGGTGGCGATGCCAAACAAGTCTCTAACTGGCTCCAAGGTGAAGTCGCTCAGTTCTTGAATGCTGAAGGCAAAACACTGGAACAAATCGAATTGACACCAGAAAACTTAGTAGAAATGATTGCCATCATCGAAGACGGCACGATCTCTTCTAAGATTGCCAAGAAAGTCTTTGTCCATCTGGCTAAAAATGGTGGTGGCGCGCGTGAATACGTGGAAAAAGCAGGCTTGGTGCAAATCTCAGATCCAGATGTTCTGATTCCAATCATCCACCAAGTCTTTGCGGATAACGAAGCTGCCGTTGCCGACTTCAAGTCAGGCAAACGCAACGCAGACAAGGCCTTCACAGGATTCCTTATGAAGGCAACCAAAGGGCAAGCCAATCCACAAGTTGCCCTTAAACTGCTTGCACAGGAATTGGCGAAGTTGAAAGAAAGTGAGTAATTTACTCTTTATACACTTTTTTCTACTTTTAAAACGAGAATGAGACAAGGAGAATAAATGAACAAATTTTTACGATTGCTATTTGTCTTAGTCATCATCGCTATGTTAGGCGCTTCTATACTACAAATTTTCTTTCCATCGTACATGGGAAGCCACTCCGGGTACGGAATATCTGCTGGTCGGCAACGAGAAATTGGAATATGGAATTTAGCTGTATTGATTATTATTCTCGCTGTCAATATTAAATACGATTGGTTCTATCTACGAATCGCACTTCTTGCTCTCATTATTGGCGGAATTGGAATAGGAACAAATCACTTACTCAATTATATGGAGTATCACTCTCCTGTAAATGCTATCGGTGCTTTTGAAAATTACTTGCTAGCAATAGGATGGATTGTGGGATGGCTCATCGAACGCCATTCCATAAAGAAGCTAAATGCTAGTAAATAACGCCTAGTATATCTTAGATGATTTTTAAAGGTTATTAAATAGTTTAATAATCATTCGAATTCAGAATTCTACCTTTCCAATCATATAGTTAGGAGACACATGAAAAAGTTTTATGCTCTTTTAATGACCTGTTTATTACTTATTTTTCTATCCGTGCCTCAAATCGTTGATGCGGGTGTCGGACATTCCAGAAGTGGAGGGAGCAGCCGCAGTAGTAGCCGCTCAAGTGGAGGTGGAAGTCGTTCTGGCGGATCATCATACCACTACTACCGCTCTGGATATGGATCATCCTCTAGTAGCTCTACCAACTCATTCGAAATGGGATTGGTATTCCTGATTGTCGCAGGAGTTTTCCTAGTTAGTATCTTTAAAGCCTCGAAGAATAACTCAGAAGATTCAAGTTCAACAGACACTAGTAATGATTCTCAAACGCTCCATCGTCGAGTTGAACACAACACACGGGCCATTAGTCTTGTGAAATACGGGGATCCAAACTTTGACGCGGAAGCTTTCACATCTTGGGTTAAGGAAGTCTACCTTAAATTGCAGGTTGCCTGGACTGAGAAAAATTGGAACTCTGTCCGCGCTTTAGAAAGTACCAGTCTCTACTCCCAACACAGTGCCCAACTCGAAGACCATATTCGTGCTAAAACAACCAATGTTTTAGAGAAAGTTTGTATCGAAAATGTTCGCATCAAGGAGTTTATTGAAAATCCTGATGGAAACGATACCTTAGTGGTGATTCTATCATCAATTTTACGAGACTATGTCATTGACGATGAGACTCGCCGTGTCATTGAAGGAGACCCTGAAAAAGATCTCTTCACCGTGTATCAATTGAACTTTATCCGTCAACACGGTAGCCAAACGCAAGCAGTCAATCCAGACCAAGTTGTGAGCGACCACTGTCCAAACTGTGGCGCCCCATTGAAAATCTCTGCGGTTAGCGAATGCGACTACTGTGGTGCCAATCTCTCTCGCAGTCCAAACCAATGGGTACTCGATACCTATGATGTTGTGGATGAAGACGAGCTTTATAATTAGGAGGAATTATGGGATTTATACGTGCAGCCTTATCAGCAGGCTTAAATAGTTTTAATGATAGTAAATTCAAGGAAGCCATTGTCCTTCCAGATAATGTCTCTGGCGACGCCCTGGCCATCAAGGGGCAATTGCTCACAAAAGACCCAGATGGACGTTCTCGTCACAGCAATCAAAATACAGGCCTCTTGTCAGATGGCAGTATAGTTATCGTTCCTCAAGGCTATAGCGCTGTTTTGGTAAACAACGGTACCTTCCTTGGTGAAGTTCTCGAAGCTGGTAGCCACGAATGGCAAGCTGGTGATAACGCCTGGCTCCTTGAAAAAGGTGGTTTAAAAGGCACTTGGGAAAACTTTAAAAACCGTTTCTCTTTTGGTGGACAAGTCATCACCCAACAGGAAATTATCTTTATCCGCATGCAACCCATCGCGGGCAATAAGTTCGGCACACAAAATGCGGTCGAATACTTCAGCGAACGTTACCAACAACTGCTCAACATCCGTTTCTATGGCTTGTTTGATGTAAAAATAGCAGATCCAGTCCTCTTCTACGTGAGTTCTGTTAGCCGTCAAATTACTGACGGACAGCCATTTACTATCCAAGATGTAGCTCAAGGAACGCTCCGTCAAAATATCGCACCAAAAATTGCGATTGCCATCGCCAAATATACCAACGAAAACAAGGTTGATATCTATAGCCTCAATGCCAACCAAGATACCTTTAACGAACTCGCTAAACAAGAGGTCAACAAGGTTTGGACAGGCCTCTACGGAATTGAAGCAACTAATATCTTGCTTGAAGACCTCAGCTACGATCAAGAAAGTCTTGATATCGTTCGCAAGCTTGATAGTGAGCTCGTGGCAATGAAGTACAACACGATTGAAATCGAAGAACGCCGTGCTCGTAACGAAGCCCTTATTGCTGCAGCTGCCAACGAAGGAAATGGCAATGGGATGAACATGTTTATGGGCATGAATCTTGGCCAAACTCTCGGTGGTCAACTAAGCCAACAAGTCCAAAATCAAGCACCTGCTCAAAACACTGGACAAACTGCCAGCAAGAATTTTTACATCGAAGTCGATGGAAAATACGTCCTCGTTACCAAAGACGAAGATGGAAATATCGTACCAGTCAACTAATTAAGCTCCTTCTGACATTTGAGTAATGTTGTCTTTTATGGTACAATAAAGAGTAAATTATTTTATTAAAGAGGTAAAAACATGATTGAAGCAAGTAAATTAAAGGCTGGTATGACCTTTGAAACAGCTGACGGAAAATTGATCCGCGTTTTGGAAGCTAGCCACCACAAACCAGGTAAAGGAAACACAATCATGCGTATGAAATTACGTGATGTCCGTACTGGTTCTACATTTGACACAAGCTACCGTCCAGAGGAAAAATTTGAACAAGCCATCATCGAGACTGTCCCAGCTCAATACTTGTACAAAATGGATGACACAGCCTACTTCATGAACACAGAAACTTACGACCAATACGAAATTCCTGTAGTCAACGTTGAAAACGAGTTGCTTTACATCCTTGAAAACTCAGAAGTGAAGATCCAATTCTACGGAACTGAAGTGATTGGTGTTACCGTTCCTACTACTGTTGAGTTGACAGTTGCAGAAACTCAACCATCTATCAAAGGTGCTACTGTTACAGGTTCTGGTAAACCAGCAACGATGGAAACTGGACTTGTCGTAAACGTTCCAGACTTCATCGAAGCAGGACAAAAACTCGTTATCAACACTGCAGAAGGAACTTACGTTTCTCGTGCCTAATCTCTAGAAAGAGGTCATTCTATGGGAATTGAAGAACAACTTGGCGAAATCGTTATCGCCCCACGTGTACTTGAAAAAATCATTGCTATTGCTACTGCAAAAGTAGAGGGTGTTCACTCTTTTTCAAATAAATCAGTATCTGACACCCTTTCAAAACTTTCTCTTGGCCGTGGTGTTTATCTTAAAAACGTGGACGAAGAGCTCACAGCAGATATCTATCTCTACCTTGAGTACGGAGTAAAAGTTCCTAAGGTAGCGGTTGCTATCCAGAAAGCTGTCAAAGATGCAGTCCGCAATATGGCTGATGTAGAACTCGCTGCTATCAATATCCACGTTGCAGGTATCGTCCCAGATAAAACACCAAAACCAGAATTGAAAGATCTATTTGACGAGGACTTCCTCAATGACTAGTCCACTATTAGAATCTAGACGCCAACTCCGTAAATGCGCTTTTCAAGCTCTCATGAGCCTTGAATTCGGTACGGATGTCGAAACTGCTTGTCGTTTCGCCTATACTCATGATCGTGAAGATACGGATGTGCAACTTCCAGCCTTTTTGACAGAGCTAGTTTCTGGTGTTCAGGCTAAAAAGGAAGAACTAGACAAGCAAATCACACAGCATTTAAAAGCAGGTTGGACCATCGAGCGTTTAACACTCGTGGAGAGAAACCTCCTTCGCTTGGGAGTCTTTGAAATCACTTCATTTGACACTCCACAGCTGGTTGCGGTTAATGAAGCTATCGAGCTTGCAAAGGACTTCTCAGATCAAAAATCTGCCCGTTTTATCAACGGACTGCTCAGCCAGTTTGTAACAGAAGAACAGTAAAAAGAAAAAAGTGTTTGACAATTATCAAACACTTTTTCTTTACTTCCTACTATCTCAAAATCAAATAATAAATATAAAATAAGATCGACGGAGCATAGGGAATAACATTATAGAAACTATGACAAACAATGGTAAATCGAAGACTACCCGTAACTCGATAAGCGACTGCAAATAGAAGACCAAGAATACTATACATTAGGAGACTGATGGGATCACGATGCGATAGAACTAAGTGACTGAGCCCAAAGATGAAAGAAGACAAGATCACATCCAAATAAAATTCCGACTTCGGAAAGAAGGTATTCATAAAATAACCTCTATAGATTGTCTCCTCAAAAACAGGACCGATGATTACAGACAGGACAAAAGATAAGATAGTCGATAAAAAAGTTGGTTGTCCATTTGAAAGAACCACGGTAAAATACTCATCATGAATAT
Source organism: Streptococcus oralis SK304 (assembly GCF_000287715.1). Taxonomy (GTDB): domain Bacteria; phylum Bacillota; class Bacilli; order Lactobacillales; family Streptococcaceae; genus Streptococcus; species Streptococcus oralis_Y. The sequence continues at coordinate 235,339 of NZ_ALJN01000006.1, forward strand.
TCCTATGATTAATCAAATGAGCATAGCGTGCCCAAAAATTACCGAGAATCTGATAAACCACATAAGTTGCAAATAAGTAGAAGACAAATGACCAGTTCCAGCTCTTTTTCTCAAAGATAAAGAGCATCTTTTTCTTTTTTAACCACCAAATTAATAGAAGGGAACTTCCCACTAATCCCATTGTTAAAATAAGAGAATAGACATCAGCTCCTAACCCTAAAATGATTGTCACATACAATACAATTGTTTGTGGTAAATAGGTAGATAGTAAAATAATAAGCAAAAATATTCCAAATTGTCTTAGTTTCTTTGTGTTTCTCATCGTACTTTTTTGAAAGATTATCCTGCTCGGAAGCCGTACTTCCAAGCATCTCTATAAGAATTAAGTGCCCCTTGCCCAATATAGAGAGCAAATTCTCTATAATATAACCATCTACCATATCCATCTTCCCAAACAGCAAGACCACCTGAGATTTGTTCTAAGTCTTCTGACGAAAGAACTGTAAATGTTTCTGTACCTGTCACTGCAAGTACCTTCTTAAAATAGATTGTTGTAGGCTCACATTTATAGTATATTTCTTTTTTTGTCTATTTTATAGTCTATCTCCTCAACTGTTAATTTTTCGTCCTGAAATGTATGGTCTCTAGAAAAAAATGAGACCTTTCTAGTCTCATTTAGTCATTCTTAATATTTTCTAAAGCGTTGGTAACGTTCTTCGATAAGTTGGTCGAGTGGTAGTTCTTTCAACCTATCTAGTTCTGCACGCAATTCATTTTTAATGCATCCTAGCAGTTCTTTACTTGACAGCCCTGCTTCTGAGATTACCTTATCTACGATTCCCATTTCTAGAAGTTCATGTGAAGTGATTTTCATCAACTCCGCCGCTTCCATAGCACGACTTCCATCCTTCCAAAGGATAGAGGCAAATCCTTCCGGGCTAAGTACTGCGTAGATTGAGTTTTCTAACATCCAGACACGGTTAGCTACGGCTAGAGCTAGGGCCCCACCAGATCCACCTTCACCGATAATAATCGCAATGATTGGAACCTTGAGGTCACTCATTTCCATCAGGTTTCGGGCGATTGCTTCACCTTGTCCACGTTCCTCGGCTCCAACACCTGGGTAAGCACCCGCCGTATTGATAAAGGTCACAACTGGACGACCAAACTTTTCTGCCTGTTTCATTAGGCGCAAAGCCTTACGATAGCCTTCTGGATGAGGTTGCCCAAAATTTCGTTTGAGGTTGTCATGAAGACTTTTTCCCTTTTGGATACCAACGACAGTTACTGCCTGTTCACCTAACCAGCCAATTCCACCGATAACCGCACCATCATCACGGAAAGAGCGATCTCCATGCAATTCGATAAACTCGTCAAAGATTCCATTGGCAAAATCAAGTGCAGTCAAGCGACTCTGCTCGCGTGCCTCTCTGACTATTTTTGCAATATTCATCCGCGACTTCCTCCATGCAATCTCACTAATTTAGCAATTGTTTCAGGCAATTCTCTCCGTTTAACAATTGCATCAACAAATCCATGTTCAAGTAGAAATTCTGCCTTTTGGAAGTCATCCGGCAAGGTCTCACGAACTGTATTTTCGATAACACGACGTCCAGCAAACCCAACCAAACTCTGTGGCTCCGCTAGGATAATATCACCTTCCATAGCAAAAGAAGCAGTCACCCCACCTGTTGTCGGATCGGTTAAGATAGTTAGGTAAAAAAGTCCTGCCTTGGAATGACGTTGAACTGCCGCAGAAATTTTAGCCATCTGCATCAAACTCATGATTCCTTCTTGCATACGGGCTCCACCAGAAGCTGTGAAGAGAACGACTGGCAAGTTTTCTACCGTTGCATACTCAAACAAGCGCGTGATTTTTTCACCCACAACGGTTCCCATAGAAGCCATGATAAAATTTGAATCCATGATCCCAAGGGCAACTTTTTGTCCCTTGATACTAGCTGTACCAGTCAGTACTGCTTCATCCAAACCTGTCTTTTCACGCATAGTAGCCAATTTTTTCTGGTAGCCAGGAAAGTTTAATGGATCTTGAGTTTCAATACCCGTAAACATCTCCACAAAGCTGTCAGAATCAATCGTCAAATCCAAGCGTTCCTGAGCTGAAATACGGAAAGTATAGCTACAATGGGGACAAATGCGCTCACTCCCAAGGTCCTTTTGATAAATGGTGTGTTTACAACCAGGACACTGGGAGAAGAGTTCATCCGGAACCTCAGGCTTGGCTTGTGGTTTCTGCCTTACGGAACGGTTAGGATTGATCCGAATATACTTATCCTTTTTACTAAATAGAGCCATAACTCCCCCTTTTAGTTCTCATGCTGTTTGAAAGTCTATTCTTTTTCTTGGTATTTTGGCAAGAAAGTTTCCATCAAGAAGGAAGTATCGTAGTCACCAGCGATAACTCGGCGGTCTGAAATCAGATCCAACTGGAAGTCTGCATTGGTTTGCACTCCTTCAATATCAAGTTCATAAAGTGCCCGTTGCATCTTCATTAAGGCATCAAAACGATTCTCCCCATGAACAATGATTTTAGCAATCATACTATCATAGTAGGGGGGAATGGTATAGCCTGGATAGACTGCAGAGTCCACACGCAAGCCAACTCCCCCACTTGGAAGATAGAGGTTGGTGATTTTACCTGGACTTGGAGCAAAGTTAAAAGCAGGATTTTCCGCATTGATCCGACACTCGATAGCATGACCTCGTAGGACGATATCTTCTTGTTTGAAAGGTAAAGGTTGCCCGGCAGCAATGCGAATCTGCTCCTTGACGATATCAACACCTGAAACAAACTCTGTGACTGGGTGTTCAACTTGCACACGAGTATTCATTTCCATGAAGTAGAAATTGCCACTCGCTTCATCGAGAAGAAATTCAATCGTCCCTGCATTTTCATAGCCTACAGACTCTGCTGCACGAACGGCTGCAGCACCAATTTCATTACGAAGGGTTTTGCCAATCGCAATGGATGGGCTTTCTTCTAAGACCTTTTGGTTATTCCGTTGAAGTGAACAGTCCCGTTCACCAAGATGGACAACATGACCCTCTTGATCTGCAAGAATCTGAACTTCGATATGACGAGCTGGATAAATCACACGCTCAAGATACATAGCGCCGTTTCCAAAGTTGGCCTTGGCTTCACTGGATGCTGTCTCAAAGGCTGCGACCAGGTCTTCTGCCTTTTCAACCTTACGAATTCCCTTTCCACCACCACCTGCCGATGCCTTAAGCATGACTGGGTAGCCAATCTTTTCTGCAACTGCAAGGGCCTCTTCAGCCGTATGAACTTCACCATCAGATCCTGGAATAACTGGAACCCCAGCCTTGATCATTTGCTCTCGCGCATTTATCTTATCACCCATGGTATCCATTACAGCGCCAGAAGGGCCGATAAACTTAATCCCCACTTCATCACACATCGTGGCAAACTTGGAGTTTTCGCTAAGAAAACCAAAACCTGGGTGGATGGCTTCTGCTTCTGTCAAGACTGCAGCAGACAAAATTGCATTGATATTGAGATAAGACTCTGTCGCCTTACCAGGTCCGATACAGATAGCTTCATCCGCTAGGAGTGTGTGAAGAGCTTCCTTATCAGCAGTTGAATAAACTGCTACGGTCGCAATGCCCAATTCACGCGCAGCTCGAATAATGCGAACCGCAATCTCACCACGGTTGGCAATCAAAATTTTACGAAACATGGAGAACCTCCTTAGTTTCCAATTGCAAAGGTAAGAGTACCACTCGCTGCAAGCTTACCATCTACTTCAGCCTTTGCTTCAACCACAGCAATCGTACCACGACGTTTAACAAAAGTAGCCGTCATGACTAATTGGTCACCTGGTACAACTTGCTTCTTGAACTTAACCTTATCCATGCCAGCGTAGAAGACCAGTTTCCCTTTATTTTCAGGTTTGGACAATTCCAAGACACCAGCAGTCTGAGCCAAGGCTTCCATGATAAGAACACCTGGCATGACTGGGTATTGTGGAAAATGACCATTGAAGAAAGGTTCGTTGATGGTCACATTTTTAATGGCAACAATGGTATCCTCGCTCACTTCCAAGACACGATCCACTAGGAGCATAGGGTAGCGATGGGGTAGAGCTTCTTTGATTCCTTGAATATCGATCATTTGATACGTACCAATCCTTTACCGAATTCAACCATTTCTTCATTTGAAACGAGAATTTCTGTCACCACACCATCCTTAGGTGCAGGAATTTCATTCATAACCTTCATGGCTTCTATAATCACCAAAGTCTGACCTTTTTTAACACTGTCTCCGACTGTGACAAAGGCAGGTTTATCTGGTCCAGCAGCCAAGTAAGCCACCCCTACAAGTGGACTTTCAACGACATCACCCTCTGGAGCAACCGTCGTTTCAGCTGGTGCTGGAGCTTCTTCCACTGCACTCTCTACTGGAGTTGAAGGGGCCGAAACTACTGGACTTGCAGCTACTGCAGCTGGCGCTGGAACAACTTGAGCTGGTGCTTCAGAAACCATTCTTGCTTCATTCTTACTGAACTGCAATTCGTCCGTTCCATTTTTATAAGAAAATTCTCTCAAACTTGATTGGTCAAATTGAGCCATCAAGTCCTTGATTTCATTTAAATTCATAATTATTTATTCTCCCAACGTTTGAAAGCAAGAACCGCATTGTGTCCACCAAAACCAAAAGTGTTTGAAATAGCATAAGGGATTTCTTGCTCCAAGCCTTGTCCATAAACGACATTCGCTTCGATATAGTCTGACAACTCACTTGTTCCAGCTGTCATTGGTACATAGTTATGACGCATGGCTTCGATGGTAGCGATGGCTTCTACTGCTCCTGCAGCACCAAGTAAGTGTCCTGTAAAGGACTTAGTTGAAGATACAGGTACTTCTTTACCAAGAACAGCTACGATCGCACCACTTTCTCCTTTTTCATTTGCAGGAGTTGAAGTTCCGTGGGCATTGACGTAAGCCACTTGCTCTGGAGAAATTTCTGCTTCTTCCAAAGCTAGTTTAATTGCCTTGATTGCACCTTGACCTTCTGGATGAGGTGAAGTCATATGATAAGCATCACAGGTATTTCCATAACCAACTACTTCAGCCAAGATAGTTGCTCCACGTTTTTCAGCATGTTCAAGACTTTCAAGAACCAACATTCCTGAACCTTCTCCCATCACAAAACCATTACGGTCTTTGTCAAACGGAATAGAAGCACGAGTTGGATCTTCTGTAGTTGATAGGGCAGTCAATGCTTGGAAACCAGCGATGGCAAAAGGAGTGATAGATGATTCTGATCCACCTACTAACATGACATCTTGGAAACCAAACTTGATGGAACGGAAGGCATCGCCAATAGCATCATTTGATGAGGCACAGGCTGTATTGATTGATTTACAGACACCGTTTGCTCCAAAGCGCATGGCAACATTTCCCGAAGCCATATTTGGCAAGGCTTTTGGAAGTGTCAATGGCTTAACACGTTTTGGGCCTTTTTCATGAAGACGGATAACTTGGTCTTCGATTTCTTTAATTCCCCCAATACCTGAGGCAACGATGACACCAAAACGATCTTTATCAATTGCTTCTACATCAAGATTTGCATTTGTCACCGCTTCTTGAGCTGCGTACAAGGCATACAAAGAATAGTTATCAAAACGGTTGGTATCTTTTTTGACAAAGTATTTATCAAAGGGGAAATCTTGAACTTCTGCCGCATTGTGCACAGCAAATTCGCTGTGGTCAAACTTAGTGATTTCTCCAATTCCGATTTTCCCAGTTTGCAAACTGTTCCAAAATTCTTCTGGAGTATTTCCGATAGGAGAGGTCAATCCGTAACCTGTTACTACAACTCGATTTAGTTTCATCTGTCTTACCTATATCTTTCCTTATTTTTTACATGCTAAGTCCGCCATCAACAGCGAGAACTTGTCCAGTCAAATAATCCTGTCCAGCCAGGAACACTGTAGCATCTGCGATATGTTCTGCTTGTCCAAAACGCTTCATTGGGATTTGGGCCAATGTCGCTTCCTTGACCTTATCAGACAAAACAGCAGTCATATCCGATTCGATCATCCCTGGTGCAAGAGCATTTACGCGCACATTGCGATTGGCAACTTCACGTGCTACTGACTTGGTAAAACCAATCAAACCTGCTTTAGAAGCTGCATAGTTGGCCTGCCCAATATTTCCCATCAAACCGACCACACTGGACATATTGATGATCGCACCTTCACGTGCCTTTATCATCTGTTTCAAGACTGCTTGCGTCATATTGAAGGCACCTGTCAAGTTGATTTTAATCACCTTTTCAAAATCTTCTTCTGTCATCTTGAGCATAAGCGTATCTTGAGTGATCCCAGCATTGTTGACCAAGACATCGACAGAACCGAGTTCTGCAATCGCTTGATTTACCATACGCTTGGCATCTGCAAAGTCTGAAACATCACCTGAGATTGGTACTACTTTGACGCCGTAGTTTGAAAACTCAGCCAGCAATTCTTCTGAGATTGCTCCTCGACTATTCAAAACTACATTCGCACCTAGTTTGGCAAATTTGTGAGCAATGGCAAGTCCGATACCACGACTTGAACCTGTAACAAAGATATTTTTATTTTTTAGTTGCATTCTATTCTCCTGTTTCCTGTTGTATTTTCTGGGAGAAGGGGTCACTAGTTTCCTAGCAAAGCATCCAAGCTTGTTTGATCTTCAACGTTAGCTAGCTGAGCAGTTTTATCGATTTTTTTGACAAATCCTGATAGGACCTTACCAGGACCGATTTCAATAAAGTTGGTCACCCCAGCATCCTGCATCACAGCAATACTTTCATAAAAACGAACAGGTTCTTTGACCTGACGCGTCAAGAGCTCTTGGATTCGATCTTTTTCCATAACAGTAGCCTCCGTATTGCCGACTAGTGGACAAGTAAAATCAGAGAAACTCACTTCCTCAAGAGCTCCAGCTAGTTGCTGACTGGCTGGCTCAAGAAGGGCTGTATGGAAAGGACCAGAAACATTTAAAGGAATCAATCGTTTTGCTCCTGCTTCCTGCAAGAGTTCAACTGCGCGGTCAACCGCAACCACCTCACCACCTATAACGACTTGGCTTGGGGTGTTGTAGTTAGCTGGAGTCACTACTCCAACTTTAGAGGCTGTTTCACAAGCTTCCTCAATCACTTCAACTGGAGTATTAAGAACGGCAACCATCTTTCCAGAGCCTGCTGGTGCAGCCTCTTCCATATAAGCCCCACGCTTAGCAACCAAGGCAACTGCATCCTCAAAGTCCAAGGCACCACTTGCTACAAGAGCCGAATATTCTCCGAGGGACAGTCCTGCCACCATGTCTGGCTGATAGCCTTTTTCTTTCAATAATCGGTAAATAGCAACGGATGTAGCTAGAATAGCTGGTTGCGTGTAACGAGTCTGATTTAACTTTGCTTCATCATTGTCAATCAAGTCACGAAGGTCATACCCTAAGACTTGGCTAGCTTGGTCAATTGTTTCCTTGACGATAGGATAGTGGTCATAGAGATCACGTCCCATCCCTATATACTGAGCACCTTGGCCCGCAAATAGAAAGGCTGTTTTAGTCATTTCTTGTAACTCCTGCCCAACGAGCAGCTTCTTCTTGAATTTTTTCAGCTGCACCGTAGTAGATATCTTTTAAGATTTCTTCAACAGTTTCTTCTTTAGAAATCAAACCTGCAATCTGGCCGGCCATCACTGAACCGCCATCCACATCACCATGGACAACAGCTTTAGCTAAAGCTCCTGCACCCATTTGCTCAAAGATTTCTAAATCTGGATTTTCTTGTTTAAAGGCATCCTTTTCAGCCTGCTCGAAATCACGAGTCAACTGGTTTTTAATGGCACGAACTGCGTGTCCAAAATGTTGTGCTGAAATCGTTGTATCAATATCACGAGCTTTTAAAATTTTAGCTTTATAATTTGGATGAGCATTAGACTCTTTGGCGACTACAAAACGAGTTCCTACTTGAACGGCTTCTGCGCCAAGCATAAACCCAGCTGCTGCCCCTTCACCATCTGCAATACCACCAGCAGCAATAACTGGAATTGAAACAGCTGCAGCAACTTGGCGAACCAAGGTCATCGTTGTTAATTTACCAATGTGTCCACCAGCTTCCATACCTTCTGCAATGACGGCATCCGCACCAATTTTTTCCATGCGTTTTGCCAAAGCAACACTAGGAACAACTGGAATCACTGTAATTCCTGCATCATGGAAACGGTTCATGTATTTACTTGGATTTCCAGCACCAGTTGTAACCACCTTAACCCCTTCTTCAATCACGAGATCAACGATGTCTTCTACAAAAGGTGACAAGAGCATGATGTTGACACCAAAAGGTTTATCCGTAAGTGATTTGATTTTATCGATATTAGCCTTTACGACCTCTTTGGGTGCATTTCCACCACCGATGATCCCCAAACCACCAGCTTTTGATACCGCACCAGCCAAGTCACCATCAGCAACCCAGGCCATTCCTCCTTGAAAAATAGGATAATCAATGTTCAATAATTCTGTAATACGTGTTTTCATAGTGCCTCCATCATTCCTTGCTTACGTAATAGTTCGATAAGTTTATCATTTGAATTTCAAACTATTACCTAAACAAGAGGGAGTGGGTCTCCCCTACTCCTTCTAGTAATATGTTAATTATTTTGTTTGCTCTTCAACATAGGCAACCAAGTCACCAACTGTTTTCAAGTTATCTTCTGCTTCGATTTGGATATCAAAAGCATCTTCGATTTCAGAGATTACTTGGAACAAGTCCAATGAATCTGCATCCAAATCATCAAAAGTAGATTCAAGTGTTACTTCTGATGCGTCTTTTCCAAGTTCTTCAACGATAATTTCTTGTACTTTTTCAAATACTGCCATGATAGGACTCCTTTAAAATATAAAATTTTATAACTATGTGTTTACCACATGATTACCTAGATTGTAAGAATGAGTGTGCCCCATGTCAAACCTCCGCCGAAGCCTGATAGGAGAATCGTCTGGCTACTATCTAAACGAATCATGCCATTCTCCACATACTCTGAGAGCAAAATCGGGATACTTGCTGCACTGGTATTTCCATACTCCATCATATTGGCAGGAAGCTTATTTCGGTCTACACCGATTTTCTTAGCCATCTTATCCAAAATGCGGATATTTGCCTGATGAAGTAAGAGATAATCCAATTCCGATGCTGCTATTGGACCATTTTCAATGGTTTCTTTGATCGATCTAGCAACATCACGATTTGCAAAATCAAAAACTGCTCGTCCATCCATCTTCAGAAAAGCAGGAACTGCTTCTTGATCTGAGAAAGGCGAAGCCAAAACCGTTTGACCATAGGTCAAACACTCGCTCCGAGAACCATCCGTATAGAGACTTTCCACAAGGAAGTGACGTGTTTCGCTCGCTTCCAAGAGAACCCCACCAGCACCATCCCCAAAGAGAACAGCTGTCGAACGATCTGACCAATCAACTGCCTTGGATAAGGTTTCAGCCCCGATAACAATCCCTTTTTTGAACTGTCCAGAACTTAAAAACTTTTCTGCAGTTGAGAGAGCGAATACAAAGCCACTACAAGCTGCTGTCAGATCAAAGGCGAAAGCTCTATGCGCTCCGATATTCGCCTGAACTCGAGCTGCCGTAGAAGGCATCATCGAATCTGGAGTAATCGTCGCTACAATGATAAAATCAATCTTATCCGCTGTTAAGCTCCCTTTAGCCAACAAGCTCTTAGCTACTTCTGTCGCCAAGTCACTTGTAGACTCAGTTTTTGAGATATGTCTCTGTTTAATTCCTGTCCGACTTGAAATCCACTCATCGCTTGTATCCATGATTTGAGCCAAGTCATGATTAGTGACCACTTGCTCTGGAACATAATGAGCAACTTGGCTTATTTTAGCAAAGGCCATTATTTCAAATCCTCCAAAAATTGATAAAGGTTCGTCAAGCCTCTCCCCATAACTTCTTTTTCCTCAGGACTCATGCCGTCAATGATTCTTTCAACCATGGCCTTGTGGAATCGTTTGTGAAGGCGGTGAACCAAACGACCTTTCTTTGTCAAATGCAGATAGACCACACGACGGTCTTGATCAGAACGAATACGCTCAATGTAACCCTTTCTTTCTAGGTTATTCAAGCTCGTCGTAACTGTTCCCAGGGTCACCATCAGTTCTTTGGAAACCTTACTAGGCGTCGCCTCAGGGAACTTCCCAATCACATCAATCGTGTGCATTTCTTTGATGGAGATGTCTTTGAATCGACTACCTCGTAAGCTAACCTCCTCAATCACAAGGACGTTATTGAAAATAGATGTTAAATAATCATTTACTTGTTGGTAGTCCAAACTTTTTCCCTCCTCCTCAAAAAACTTTCACAATCAAAACATTTGATAGAAAAAGTATAACAAACTTCAAAGATTTGTGCAAGTATTTTTTTATTTTCCTGAAAATTTTGGTCTTCTTCTTTCAGAATGTGCTCGAACCCCTTCTTTAAAATCTTCAGTTAAAGATAACGATTCTTGTAGTTTCAATTCCAATTCGGCATAATCTTGCCAATCTTTAAATTGACTTTCCCAAACTAACTTTTTAATCGCTGCGTATGAGTTTGCTGAACCTCGTCTTAATTTTTTCAGAACTTGTTCTCTTGTTTTTTCTAATTTATCAGCTTCACAAACACGGTAAACCACGCCCCATTCTTGCGCTTTTTCCGCAGTTAAGGCTTCTCCTGTCATGGCAAGTTGTGCAGCTCGTGTTACCCCGATACTACGACTCAAGAGATGAATCCCACCAGCGTCTGGCGCCAAGCCAACTCCGACAAAGGCTTGAATAAATTTTGCCTTGTCAGTCGCCAAACAAAAATCGACTGCTACTGCCATATTTGCTGCAGCACCAGCAACCGCTCCATCTACCTCCATCAAAACAGGTTTTGGAATTTGCTTGATTTTAAAAGAAATTGTATTGACTAATTCTGCAATCTTATTCAAAGAAGGGATATCATCTTCGTCTACTGCTCGTTTCATCTCAACCAAGTCTCCCCCAACTGAAAAAACCTTCCCATTAGCATTAATCAAGATGAACTGCACAGCTTGATCCTGCTCTGCTAGGGTCAAAGCTTCTAAAATTTCCTCACACATTGGGATATGGAAACCATTTGCCACTTCGGGACGATTCAAAGTGATGATAGCAAGATCATCTACGATCTGATATAAGATATGATTCATAGCTTCTCCTTTTCTTTTATAAGGCAATAAAATTGTTTTATCATCAAAGTATACCTTTTTTTAGATAAAGAGGCAAGGAAAAACTAAAGGAAAGTGTCTCAGCTGATTATTTCCCCACCGTTTATGAATGTAAATAAAATTTGACTCTCTTACTTTTAAGCTGTTGTCGCTTTTCAGAATAAGTTAGCATTTACTTCTATTATAACAGGGAGCTATTTTCTTCATTGAAAAATGCCCCTCTTTCTGCTATAATCGTATAAAATACTTACTTGAGGAGTCCTTATGAAGGTTATAAAATTTGGTGGAAGTTCGCTTGCCTCTGCTGGTCAGTTAGAAAAAGTTTTAAACATCGTTAAAAGTGATAAGGAACGCCGTTTTGTAGTCGTTTCTGCACCCGGAAAACGCAATGCTGAAGATACCAAGGTAACCGATGCCTTGATTAAATACTATCGCGACTATGTGGTGGGAAATGATATCAACGCTAGCCAAAGCTGGATCATTGATCGTTATGCCGCTATGGTTAGTGAACTAGGCCTAAAACCTGCCGTTTTAGAAAAGATTTCTAAAAGCATTCGGGCCTTGGTAACTCTTCCTATAGAAGACAATGAATTTCTCTATGATACCTTCCTAGCGGCTGGAGAAAATAACAATGCCAAACTCATTGCAGCCTACTTTAACCAAAACGGCATTGACGCACGCTATGTTCATCCAAGAGAAGCTGGAATCATTGTCACAAGTGAACCAGGAAACGCACGTATCATCCCATCTAGTTATGACAAGATTGAGGGCTTGGCTGATAGCAATGAAGTCCTTGTCATCCCTGGTTTCTTTGGCGTAACTAAGGAAAATCAAATCTGTACCTTCTCACGTGGAGGTTCAGATATTACTGGTTCCATTATCGCAGCTGGAGTCAAGGCTGATCTCTATGAAAACTTTACAGACGTAGACGGTATCTTTGCTGCCCACCCTGGTATTATTCATCAACCACACTCCATTCCTGAGTTAACCTACCGTGAAATGCGTGAATTGGCTTACGCTGGATTTTCTGTTCTTCATGATGAAGCCCTTCTACCTGCTTACCGCGGAAAAATCCCTCTTGTCATCAAGAATACCAACAATCCTGATCATCCAGGAACTCGTATCGTTCTGAAACACAGTAGCGATAAATTCCCAGTCGTTGGAATCGCTGGTGATTCTGGATTCGTCAGCATCAACATGTCAAAATACCTTATGAACCGCGAGGTTGGATTCGGTCGTAAGATTCTTCAGATCCTTGAAGATCTTAACATTGGTTGGGAACATATGCCAACAGGTATCGACGATCTTTCAATCATCCTTCGTTCCCGTGAATTGACTCCTATCAAGGAGGAAGAAATTCTGCGTCAGTTAGTTCAAAAAGCCGAAGTGGACCATGCTGAAATTGAACACGACCTTTCAATCATTATGATTGTCGGAGAAAAGATGAAGAGCCACATTGGTGTAACTGCTACTGCAACACGCGCTCTGTCTGAAAACAAGATCAACATCCAGATGATGTCCCAAGGCTCAAGTGAAGTTTCCATCATGTTTGTTGTCAATAAAGAGCAAGAAAAGGCAGCTATCAAGGCTCTCTACCACGCCTTTTTCGATGAAAGTAAGGAAGATTAATCATGGCCCAATCACTCAATAAAGTCATTGACCTACAAACCACTGGAACATCCTATCTCTCCATCTCTGGAAAAGTCGGAAAATTTCTAGTCGGGGATCAAGCCTTAGAGTTTTATCCTGATGTCAATGTCGAACAATATATCCAAATTCCCTGGTCCAGTATTCAGCGAATTGGAGCCAACGTAACTGGTCGCAAAATCAGTCGCCACTTTGAAGTCTTCACTGATCGAGGAAAATTCCTCTTTGCTTCCAAAGACTCTGGAGCCATTCTCAAAATCGCTCGGCAAAAACTTGGCAATGACAAGGTTGTGAAACTTCCTACTTTACTCCAGACCATTGGTCAAAAATTCAAAAATCTATTTGCAAAAAAGTAGAAACTTTAGTATAATCATAGCAACGGATAAGTAAGTTATCTCCTTCTTTCAGAAAGTCTGCGGGTGCTGCGAGCAGATAGGAGGGGTAAGTGAAATTCTACCGTTAGTAACAATTACATACAAAATCAAGTGCACACCTGTGAAGTTGGATGGAACCGTGGCCCTGCCACTCCAACGCTTTGTCAGGTGTGTTTTTTTCATAAAGGAGTTCTTATGTTAGATATTAAACGTATTCGTACAGACTTTGATGCTGTCGCAGAAAAATTGGCTACACGTGGTGTAGATGCTGCTATCTTAAATGAGATGAAAGAAATCGATGCTAAACGTCGTGACATCTTGGTCAAGGTTGAAAACCTCAAGGCAGAACGTAACACAGTTTCAGCTGAGATTGCCCAAGCCAAGCGAAACAAGGAAAATGCCGATGACAAGATTGCTGCAATGCAAATCCTATCTGCTGAAGTCAAAGCCTTGGATGCTGAATTGGCGGACATTGATGCTAAATTGACAGAATTTACCACTACTCTTCCAAACATTCCTGCCGACAGCGTTCCTGTTGGGGCTGATGAAGATGACAATGTGGAAGTTCGCCGTTGGGGGACTCCACGCGAGTTTGACTTTGAACCAAAAGCTCACTGGGATCTTGGTGAAGACTTGGGTATCCTTGACTGGGAACGTGGAGCAAAAGTTACTGGTGCTCGCTTCCTCTTCTATAAAGGGCTTGGTGCTCGTTTGGAACGCGCTATCTACAACTTTATGTTGGATGAGCATGGAAAAGAGGGCTATACTGAAGTCATCACACCATACATGGTTAACCATGATTCTATGTTTGGTACTGGTCAATATCCAAAATTTAAGGAAGACACTTTTGAATTGAAAGACACTAATTATGTCCTCATTCCTACAGCTGAAGTTCCTTTAACTAACTACTACCGTGATGAAATCCTTGACGGTAAAGACCTACCAATCTACTTTACCGCTATGAGTCCATCATTCCGTTCTGAAGCTGGTTCTGCAGGTCGTGATACTCGTGGTTTGATTCGTCTGCACCAATTCCACAAGGTTGAAATGGTCAAATTTGCCAAACCAGAAGAATCTTATGAAGAATTAGAAAAAATGACAGCCAACGCTGAAAATATTCTTCAAAAACTCAATCTTCCATACCGTGTCGTTGCCCTCTCTACTGGGGATATGGGCTTCTCAGCTGCCAAAACTTACGACTTGGAAGTTTGGATTCCAGCCCAAAATACCTACCGTGAAATCTCAAGCTGTTCAAATACAGAAGATTTCCAAGCCCGTCGTGCTCAAATCCGTTACCGAGATGAAGCCGATGGCAAGGTAAAACTCCTTCACACTTTGAACGGTTCTGGACTTGCAGTTGGACGTACAGTGGCTGCAATTCTTGAAAACTATCAAAATGAAGATGGTTCTGTGACCATTCCAGAAGTTCTTCGTCCATATATGGGTGGAGCTGAAGTTATCAAACCATAACAATAAGGCCTAGCTATTTCTAGCTAGACCTTTTTTCGTAACCAAATCAGATAAGCACCCAATACAAAGAATAAAATAGTTAGGCATAGAACAGTTTCAGCCAACACCAGATAATCCAGAAATGGAAGTTTCAAAATTCCCTGAGCCATCTTGAGCGAAGTAGCTGTGATAATTGTTGGAAAAGTGAGGGCTGAGAAGGCTGGTTGAAATCCTTGTTTTAAAATATTAGGCAAGCGAGTTAAAACAAAGAAAAAGAAGGATTGAGATGCCAAAATCATGACGATCAAGAGCCAAGTCGGTAAACCTGCTCCTCCAACTCGAACTAGGGATGCCAGGAGTAGAGAAAAGGGAGCACAGTAGATTCCTTCCTGTCCAAGCAAGGCCGCTGGGAGTGGAGTTTTCTTTAAATCCCTATAAATAAGGGGATAGAGATAGAAGGTCAAGACAAAACCAAAACTCAAGGTCGCATAGGCAATTTCAATGATGCCGACAAGGGGATAGGTCAAGGTTGCTACTGCTATCCCCACATAGAGCACCGTCCAGCTAGGAGTCGCATTGACCCTCCGACCCGGACAGGCAAATTTGATGGTAAAAGTAGCAATCAAAGCTAAATCCAAGAGAAATGAAAACCACCAGATCCCTTGTGCTAGCAAAGGAAGAGCAGGGAATACGCGAAAGACATAGGTCGATAAAATCATCCCAGCCATGGGAAAAGTAGCCATGCCAGATAAGAGAGGTGCATGGGTAAATTCTCGCTTGGTTTCAGACCAATTTCCTAGATGAAGAAAGAGAAAGAAGATCCATAAGACCAATCCAGTCAAACTAAATAAATGTGACAGAACTGGCCAAGTATCTGCAATCAGATTTCCTGCACCTGCTAAACCTAATAAACAGCCAGAAAATACCAAGGGGAGCTTTTTCATTCGAGCCTCCAATAATCATGTTATTATTAGTATAGCATAAAAGCGCTTAAATGAGAGTTTAAAAAATGAAGTTCGATTATTTCAGACTTCATTTTTTCTCAGATATGAATTAAGCATACGGTTGCAATTCTGGGTTAATAGGCGTATTGGCTAGGTTGTTGGCATAGTTGCAAAGGCTGGCAAGACTAACACCGAGAACCACATCCAAGGCATTTTGTTTCGTGTAACCAGCTTCCAAAAATTCAGTCAAGGCTTCATCTCCCACACGCCCTTTGGTATTGATAACCGCCAAGGTAAACTTAGCTAGAGTATCTAGTTTTGGATCTGTCTCAATTGGGGTACGGTTGCGGAGAGCTTGGAGAAGATCATCATTCATCTGGATTTGTTTAATCGAAAAAGCAGTATGACCAGCCACGCAGAAAGCACAACCATTGGTTACGGCGGCTGTGATTTGCACTACTTCGCGTTCCACTGGTGTCAGACTATTGCGACGGTTGATGGCTCCGACAGTTCGGTAGGCTTCAAGCGCGGTTGGGGCATTGGCCAAGAGACCGATTAGGTTGGGAATATAGCCATTGTTGTCTTTTTGTACTGTTTCAAGAACTTCTTTTACTTCTGCTGGTGCTGATTCTACTGTGTGGATGGTAAATGTTGTCATAAGAAACCTCTTTTCATTTTATTGTCATTTAGTCTATCATAGAATTTCCCCCTTGGATAATATATATTTTCAATCGCCATGATAGGAATTGTCTATGAAATGAAAAAAATCACACTAAAAGTGTGATTGGGTTAGTTCTTAAAATACTTCTTAGTCTCAGCAACAACTACTGGGGACAAGACCAAAAGGGCAATCAAGTTAGGTAAGGCCATCAAGGCATTGACGATGTCTGCGATAATCCAAACCATATCCAACTCTATAAATCCTCCCAACAAGACCATGAGTACAAAAACCACACGGTAGAGCCAGATAAAACGAACACCAAAGAGAAACTCAAAACAGCGTTCCCCGTAGTAATTCCAGCCGAGAATTGTCGTAAAGGCAAAGAGAACCAAGAAGATTGTTAGGACAATTGTGCCAAAATCTGAAAAGACCATAGAAAATGCTGACTGGGTCAAGGCAACTCCATTCAATTCACCACTCCAAACCCCAGTTACCAAGATGGTTAAACCTGTCAGAGTACAGATAATCAACGTATCAATAAAGGTTCCTGTCATGGAAATCAAGCCTTGCTCGACAGGCTCATTTGTCTTAGCTGCAGCCGCCGCAATGGGGGCAGAACCAAGACCAGATTCGTTAGAGAAGACTCCTCGCGCCACACCATTTTGGATAGCCATCCGAATGCTGGCACCTGCAAAACCACCTACCGCAGCAGCTGGACTAAAGGCTGAAGTAAAGATGAGGGCAAGCGTGGCTGGGATTTTCTCGATATTAAAGAGAATAACTGTAAGAGTTCCCAAAATATAGACAATAGCCATAAATGGAACAACTGCTGTCGAAACTTTTGATATGGATTTGAGGCCACCAAAGACGGCAATCCCTACAAAAATGGATAAAATCAGAGCCGTGATAGCTGGTTCCACTTGAGCCGTATTTTGAATGGATTCTGTAATCGAATTGACTTGGGTGAAGGTACCAATCCCTAGAAGGGCTACCAATACACCCGCTAGGGCAAAGAAGATAGCAAGGGGGCGCCACTTTTCTCCCATCCCCAAAAGGATGTAGTGCATGGGCCCTCCAGCTACAGCGCCGTTTGCATCCTTGCTACGGTATTTGATAGCCAGCAAGCCTTCGGCATACTTGGTCGCCATCCCAAAAAAGGCTGCCATCCACATCCAAAAGAGCGCCCCTGGTCCCCCAACCTTAATGGCCGTCGCGACTCCTATGATATTTCCCGTACCAACGGTGGCAGCTAGAGCTGTACAAAGAGCTGCAAAGCTCGACACATCGCCATGTCCCTTGTCCTTGGTAAAAATCAACTGAAAGGCCTTAGGGAGACGAGCCACCTGCAAAAGGCCTAGTCGGATGGTCAAATAGATACCCGTTCCGACCAATAAGATCAAGAGGGGAGGTCCCCAAACGAAAGCATCAAGCGCTTTTAGCAATTCTAACATGTCCTTCTCCTATCTTTCAACCCCAAAAGAAAGAGCACATGCAAGATACATGTACTCTGGAATGCTTAGATAAATGCCTAAAAGCGGTCTATCCTAGCTCTGTCCTTTTACCTGAGAGTTTGAGCAGTTGCCTGCCTTGCCCCTTCGGTGCCTTTACGGTCTCTCCAGAGTTCCGTCCATTTACAGTCATGGAAAACAAACCTTTCTCCACTTCTATTAAACTTCATTCGGTGTTGGTATTTAATTTTTTATTATTTTACAAGAAAAGTTAGCCTTTGTCAATATATTCTATGAAAATTTTTGACTTTTCATTTCTTTTTTCAGAAAGAGCGAATCCTTCTTCTCTCTATCCTTTAAAGGTTACAATGGTGGCACCACTGCCTCCAGCATTTTGTGGAGCATAGCCGAAAGTCTTAACATGCTTGTTTCTTTGTAGGTATTTGGTGACGCCCTCACGGATGACTCCCGTTCCGATACCATGGATGATGTCGACTTGCGCCATGTTATTGAGCAGGGCTTGGTCGATAAAGGCATCTAGCTCATTCATGGCCTCTTCGTACCGTTTGCCTCGGAGATCCAGTCTGGCTTGCGGACCACGTCCAGAAGCACGTTTGACGACATTGACTTGTTTTTTCTTGACTGGGGCTTCTTGCTGAGCCTGAACAAGGTCAAATTCTTTCTCTTCCAAGGTCATCTTGATCAAACCAACTTGGGCTTCCCAGCGGCCATCCTTGAGCTGCTTGGTCAAGGTTCCACGTTGTCCATAACTGAGAACCACGATATCATCTCCAACCTTTGGAGCTCGTTTTTTCTTAGCCTTTTGAAGGACCTTGTTTTTAGATAAGTCGACTTTTTCAGGAGCTAGTTTTTTCAGCTCAGCCTTAGCTTCAATGATTTCATGGGGTTTGAGTTGAGACTTGCTATGAAGGTTCTTAAGAATCTGGTCACTCTCACTTAGAGCGAGTTCCACAATCTCGGCAGCCTGTTCACGCGCCTTGTTGAGCTCAGTTTCTTTTTCACGGTTGAGTTCGTTGTAGAGTTTTTTGAGCGCTCGGTTCATCTTGAGGTTTTCTTGCTCCACCTCACGGATATTGTCCAAGCGTTTGCGACTTTCAAGCGTTTGCTCTTCCAATTGTTCAATGATACGGTTGACATCATTATCTTGATTGACCTGCTGGCTGGCATCTCCCACGATGACATCTGACAAGCCCAGGCGTTTGGCAATTTCAAAGGCATTGCTTCGGCCAGGAACTCCCTGCATAAAGCGATAGGTCGGGCGTAGAGTCGCAGTATCAAACTCCATGCTGGCATTTTGCACAAAGGATGTCTCGATACCATAAGCCTTAAGTTCTGGATAGTGGGTCGTCGCCATGGTCTTGACCTGACGTAGACGAAGATCCTCCAGAATAGCCATAGCAAGCGCTGCTCCTTCCTGCGGATCGGTACCAGCCCCGAGCTCATCTAGCAACAAGAGCGAGTGCTGATTGACTTTGCCAAGAATATCTACGATATTGGTCATGTGGCTAGAGAAGGTAGATAAGCTTTGCTCAATAGACTGCTCATCCCCAATATCTGCGAAGATTTCCTCAAAAACACCGACACGGCTCCCCTTGTCAGCTAAAATGGGCAAGCCTGACTGGGCCATGAGTTGAGTCAAACCCAGGGTTTTGAGCATGATGGTCTTCCCACCAGTATTGGGACCTGTAATGACAATAGCCGTTAATTCCTTACCAAAGTGTACATCGTTTGCAACAGCATTTTTGACCAAAGGATGGCGAACATGAAGGAGTTGAATCTCTTGGTTCTCTGAAAGTTGAGGAACCACTGCTTGTCTTTCTTGGATGAAACGCACCTTGGAACGAATCAAGTCTAAATGGCCGATAATCCAAGCGTCATTAGCAATCTCTGCAGCATGAGGGCGGACCCGTTCTGAGAGCTCCTGCAGGATACGAATCATCTCATAGCGTTCGTCTGCTCGCAGACTAGCGATTTCTTCGCTCAGCTTGACCACCTCACGTGGCTCGATATAGACCGTATTCCCACTAGCAGAGATGTCATGGACAACACCTGCAATCTTATTGCGATAGGTGTTCTTTACTGGTAAAACTTGACGGCCATTTCTGCTAGCGATAATGCCTTCCGTCAACATCTGAGATTTTTGTTTAAGTAAGTCTTGCAAGACATCTCGGACTTGACTCTCGCTATCATGGATTTTCCGGCGAATGCGTGCTAGCTCTTCACTGGCAAAATTTTCGATAAATCCTGCATCATTTAGAGCTTGGAGACTTCCTTGCAAGTGTGGAAACTCATGCAGTTTTTCAAACCATCTCGCCAACTGTTCCAAGCGTACGTTTTCAAGATTGGCATAAAAACCTTGCAACTCTCTGCTAGCAAGCAAGACTCGTTTGAGGAGCAGGAACTCCTCAATATTGAGGTCCGCCCCCATCTCCAGACGCTTGCAGACAGCTGAAATCTCACGTGTCGCTAGGATGGTAAAGTGAGGTTGCTCCACAAAAAGAGCTTGCATTTCCTCCATCTCTGTAAAGGCTTGTTTAATCTTATCCGCCTTTGTAGTTGGAGCCAAGCCTTTTAGCTCCTCTAGGCCTTGTTCTGTCAGGAGATGCGGTTCAAACAAGGCCTTGATTTTATTAAATTCTAATGTTTCTAGTATTTTTGTATTCATATTCTTTCCTTGTATGCTTGTTTACAAGACCGTAGCGCCTAGAAATTTTTGGACTTTACCTAACCCTAGTCGTCCAATCTGTAAACAAAGGGCTAGGAAAAATCCCGCCCTTTTTATCCGATTAAATTTGTCACCCAGAGTTGTTTGATAAGGTTTGTCGTAAAAGGGACACTTTGGATGATGTGTTTGGCTACTATACTTTTTTCGAGTGAATTTTGAATGACTGCCAGAGGCACCGTTGCAAGAATGGTCAGAGCCATTTGCAAGACAAATAAGGTTACCAATAGCGACAATAGGCCTGCTCCCATACGAAACCATTTGACATCGAGCTTTTTAGTTGGAATCAAGTGTAGGAACAAACCGATAAAACGTCCGATACTGTAACAAATTCCGAAAACTAAAAGGTAGGCTAGGCCTGCATAAAAGACCTTGTCTAGGTGAAACAGCTGGTCTGAAGGGAAGAAAAAGGTGCCCTGTCCTTCCTGAGGATTGGCATAAGGGACAAGCAAGTGGAAATGATCGCCCAGTGATTTATAAAACTGTCCCGCAACGAAGGCTGAAATCACTGCCACGAGGAAATAATAAACTTGCAGGACCAAGCCTCTACGGTAGCCGATGTAAAAGCCCCAAGCCAGAAGCAATAAGAGTAGGATTGAAATCATAGGGAGTCCTCAATCTTGCTCTGTTCTTGTTTGACAGCAATCAACTTGTGGCGGAGTTCTAACAACTCTTGCTCCTTGTCATCAAATTCAATTTCACGATTGAGCTGTGTAGACAGACAATTGACCGCCAAAAGAAGCGCAATGGTTTCATCATCCGCCCCAGGCATTTGTTCTTTAATTGCTTGGTATTTTTCAGTCGCAACCTTGGCAATTTCCTCCATAAAGAGATTGTCATGCTCGGTTGTTAAGGTTAATGTCTTTTTTCCGAATGTAAACTTATATCGATTTAGATTTGCCATAAAAATTCACCTCACGATATTATACCAAATTTCACTAACTTTGTCAGTTTTTACCAATTCTCCTGCTTTTGTGGTACAATAGAGACTATGGCAAGTATCACACTCATACCAAGTGAACAAGAAATTCAGAGCTTTTTAAGTCAGTATCAAAAGGCTCTCAGTCCTAGTAAAAATCCTTATATTCGCTATTTTTTGAGACTGCCTCAGGCAACAGTTTCCATCTATACTTCTGGAAAAGTCCTCCTGCAGGGCGAAGCTGCTGAACAGTACGCTAGTTTCTTTGGCTATCAAGTTCAACAAGAAAACAGTGGACAAGATTTTCCTATGATCGGTACCGATGAGGTGGGTAATGGTTCCTACTTTGGTGGGCTTGCTGTCGTGGCTTCCTTCGTGACACCAGATCAGCATGACTTCTTGCGAAAACTCGGTGTGGGGGATTCCAAGACTCTGACAGACCAAAAGATTCGTCAGATTGCCCCTATCCTTAAAGAAAAGGTCCAGCACCAAGCGCTCCTCCTTTCACCGAGCAAGTACAACGAAGTTATCGGAGAGCGCTACAATGCTGTTTCTGTAAAGGTTGCCCTTCACAACCAGGCTATCTTTCTCCTGCTTCAAAAAGGAGTCCAGCCAGAAAAAATCGTGATTGATGCTTTTACAAGCCCTAAAAACTATGACAAGTACTTGGCGCAAGAAGCCAACCGTTTTCCAAACAAAATTAGCTTAGAAGAAAAAGCCGAGGGCAAATACCTGGCTGTTGCAGTTAGCTCTATCATCGCGCGAGATCTCTTCCTCGAAAACTTGGAAAATCTTGGACGGGAACTAGGCTATCAACTGCCAAGTGGCGCTGGAACTGCATCTGATAAGGTTGCTAGCAAAATCCTTCAAGCCTATGGCATGAAGGGACTTCATTTCTGCGCCAAACTGCATTTTAAAAATACTGAAAAAGCCAAAGTACTTCTAGAAAGGTGAGTTATGAATTCGTTTAAAACATTTCTAAAAGAATGGGGAGTTTTCTTCCTGATTATCGCGCTGGTCGGCCTTAGCCGTATCTTCCTTTGGAGCAATGTCCGTGTGGAAGGGCACTCTATGGATCCTACCCTAGCCGACGGAGAGGTTCTCTTCGTTGTCAAACATCTCCCAATTGACCGTTTCGATATCGTGGTTGCGCATGAGGAAGACGGAAATAAAGACATTGTCAAAAGGGTCATCGGTATGCCTGGAGATACCATCCGCTATGAAAATGACAAACTCTTTATCAACGGTGAAGAAACGGATGAACCCTACCTAGCTGAATACCTCAACTTGTTCAAAACAGAAAAGTTGCAAAACACCTATACTGGAAAAGGATTTGAAGGCAATAAGGGAGTTTACTTTAGAGAACTTGCTCAAAAGGCGCAGGCCTTTACAGTTGATGTCAATTCCAATACCAGCTTCAGCTTTACTGTCCCTCAAGGTGAGTACCTTCTCCTTGGTGACGATCGTCTAGTCTCTAGCGACAGCCGCCATGTTGGTACCTTCAAGGCCAGCGATATCAAGGGCGAAGCAAAATTCCGTTTCTGGCCACTTAACCGTATCGGAACTTTTTAAGATAAGGAAGAGGCCGAGAATGCTAAGTCTCAGTCTCTTTTTCTATTGCGAGAAAAAGACCTTTTAGCCTCCTAGCTTGTTGAAGAAGCTAAGGGGCCAATTCTCACGAACTCATGTAAAGGAAACCTATGGAAGTTTATTTTTCAGGCACCATTGAACGCATTATTTTTGAAAATCCCAGTAATTTTTATCGTATTCTCCTCCTAGATATCGAAGATACCAATGCGGAGGACTTCGATGATTTTGAAATCATCGTTACAGGAACCATGGCGGACGTGATTGAAGGAGAAGACTACACTTTTTGGGGGCAAATCGTTCAGCACTCCAAGTATGGGGAACAGCTTCAGATCAGCCGTTATGAACGGGCAAAACCAACTAGAAAAGGGCTAGTCAAATATTTTTCCAGTAGCCATTTCAAGGGAATTGGTCTCAAAACTGCTCAGAAAATCGTCGATAGCTATGGTGACAATACCATTGACGAAATTCTGGAACATCCTGAAAAGCTAGAAAGTATTGCAGGACTCTCTGTCAAAAACCGTGAGGCTTTTGTTTCCACCCTCCGTCTCAACTATGGAACAGAGATGGTCTTGGCTAAACTTGCCAACTACGGCATTCCCAATAAACTAGCCTTTCAGATTCAAGACTTTTACAAGGAAGAAACTCTTGATGTGGTTGAAAATTATCCCTACCAGCTGGTTGAGGATATCAAGGGCTTGGGTTTTACCATCGCTGACCAATTAGCTGCCGAACTAGGTATTGAAAGCCAAGCTCCCGAGCGCTTCCGCGCTGGCCTTGTCCACAGTCTCTTTCAAGGTTGTATGGATACAGGCGATACCTATATGGAAGCCCGAGATTTGCTGGAACAAACCCTTACTCTCCTTGAATCTTCCCGTCCCGTGGAACTGGATCCCAGCCAAGTCGCTCAGGAATTATCTCATTTGATCGAAGAAGACAAGGTCCAGCAGATTGATACCAAAATCTTTGATAACAGCCTCTTTTTTGCTGAGGAAGGCATTCGCAGTCACTTGGTTCGTATCCTTGAAAAAGAAAAGCAGAAAAATCAGGATTTGGAAACCATTCACAAGCATATCTCTACTGTCGAGCAAGAACTGGGAATTCAGTACGATACCATTCAAAAACAGGCTATCTGTGATGCTATCCAGAACAAGGTCTTTATCCTAACAGGTGGGCCTGGTACTGGTAAGACAACTGTTATCAATGGGATCATCGCTGTTTACGCCCTTTTAGAAGGGCTTGACCTCAGGAAAAAAAGCAACTTACCTATCCTTCTTGCTGCTCCAACTGGTCGAGCGGCTCGGCGCATGAATGAATTGACAGGTTTGCCTAGCGCTACTATACACCGTCATTTGGGGATGACGGGAGACGATGATACCAGTCATCTGGAAGATTATCTAGATGCCGACTTCATCATCGTGGATGAGTTTTCTATGGTGGACACTTGGTTAGCCAACCAACTCTTCTCCAATATCTCTTCTAACAGCAAAATTCTCATCGTGGGAGACAGTGACCAGTTGCCTTCTGTCAGTCCTGGACAAGTCCTTGCAGACCTGCTCCAGATACCCCTGATACCTCAGACGCGCTTGGAACGGATTTACCGTCAGAGTGAAGAATCAACTATCGTCACCTTGGCTAGTCAGATTCGACAAAGCATCTTGCCAGCTGACTTTACCCAGAAAAAAGCTGACCGTTCCTACTTTGAAATCGCTAGTGGCCATATCCCAGCTACGATTGAGAAAATTCTTGGTGCTGCCCTCAGAAGTGGCATTCCGGCTCGTGATATTCAGGTGCTAGCGCCCATGTATCGAGGAACTGCTGGTATTGATGCCATCAACCAACTCATGCAAGACCTGCTCAATCCTCAGCAAAAGGGGCAAGTTAGCTTTGAAGCAACTCAGTGTCACTATCGAACAGGGGACAAGGTTATTCACCTAGTCAACGACGCTGAAGTCAATGTCTTTAACGGAGACCTAGGCTACATCACAGACCTGATTCCTGGAAAATACACCGAGTCCAAACAAGACGAGATTATCATTGATTTTGATGGCAATGAGGTCATCTACCCACGTAACGAATGGTACAAGATTCGACTAGCCTATGCCATGAGTATCCATAAGTCTCAGGGAAGTGAGTTTCCCGTTGTCATCCTGCCCATCACCAGTGCTAGCAAGCGCATGCTGGAGCGAAATCTCATCTACACAGCTATCACACGGGCCAAGAGCAAGCTCATCCTTCTTGGCGAGTTACAGGCCTTTGACTATGCAGTCAAGCATATCGGGACTGCTCGCAAGACCTATCTGACTGAGCGCTTCAGTGATTTAATTGAAACTAATATTGAAGAAAGTAAACAAGCCTTCTCTGAAACTGCCACAGCAAGTGACTCTGAACAATCCTACATCCTCACCGAGGAAAACTGGTCTAGTATCCCAGCCATGATTGGGATTACAGATACAGATCTCAAAGAGATTTTTGGAAAATAGTGCATCAGAAAGCCCACCTAGTCAGGTGGGCTTTTTCTCTTTTAAGATTATTTTACTGTTGCAGTGCTTGTAATCAATTCAACAGCTTTTTTGATAGTGATATCGTGTTTCAACATGTCAGCTGAAAGCAAGTTTTGTACTTGAGCCACTTCCATATTGTAGTCTGCTGCCAATTGCTCAATTTCTTTTTGGATTTCTTCTTCTGAAGCGTCAAATCCTTCAGTTTTGGCAACTGCTTCGATAACAAGGTTAGTCTTCGTACGTGACTCAGCTTCTCCCTCGTATTGTTTGTGAAGGTCTTCTTGAGTAGTTCCTGTGATTTGGAAGTACATGTCAGGGTTGATACCTTGACGTTGCAAGTTTCCAAGGAATTCATTTACTGAGCGATGAACTTCTTCGTGGATCATTTCTTCTGGAAGTTCTACGATTTCAGCGTTTTCTACAGCTTTATCGATTGCTGCACCTTCAACGGCATCTTTGTATGCTTCTTCTTTAGCAGCAGTCAATTCTTTGCGGTATTTTTCTTTCAATTCGTCAAGAGTTTCCACTTCTTCGTCGATGTCTTTTGCAAGTTCATCGTCAAGAGCTGGAACTTCTTTTGCTTTTACTTCGTGAATAGTTGTTACGAATTTAGCTTCTTTACCTGCAAGGTCTTCTGCTTGGTAGTCTTCTGGGAATGTTACGATAACATCAACAGTTTCACCAGCTGAGTGTCCAACCAATTGGTCTTCAAAACCAGGGATAAATTGACCTGATCCAAGTCCAAGTGAGAAGTTTTCACCTTTTCCGCCGTCAAATTCAACACCGTCGATAGAACCAACGAAGTCGATGACAACAGTGTCGCCATTTTCAGCAACGCCTTCCTTGATAACCAATTCAGCCAAGTTGTTGCGTTCGCGTTCGATGCGTTCTTCAACGTCAGCGTCAGTTACTTCTTTTTCTACATCAACTGATACTTCAAGGTTTTTGTAGTCACCCAATTTAACTTCAGGTTTTGTCACAACTTCGGCAGTGATAACCCAGTCTTGACCTTTTTCCATTGAAGTCACGTCAATTTTTGGTTGTGCAACTACTTCAAGACCAGCTTCTTTTACTGCAGCTTCATAAGCATTTGGCAAAAGTGCGTTCATTGCATCTTGATAAAGAGCTTCTTCACCAAATTTTTGGTCGAAGATAGGGCGTGGAAGGTGACCTTTACGGAAACCTGGAACGTTAAGAGTTTTCTTTACTGAGTTAAATACACGGTCCAATTCTGGTTTGATTTGGTCTTGAGAGATAGTGAAAGTCAAGACACCACGGTTTGTTTCTTTGTTTTCAAATGATACAGACATTCTGTCATTTCTCCTTAAAATTTTTAATACAGTCCATTATACCATATAATAGCGACTTTTTTCAAGTAATGAATGCGCTTTTCAATAGTGCTAGAGGTACTTGCTCGCTTCCTTGATACTAAGTTCAGCCATTCTCTTCTTATTTTTCTCAATAAAACGTGCTACCCATTCGGGATTGGTTTTAGAGTAGTCTCTTAGAGCCCAGCCGATGGCTTTGTTGATAAAAAATTCTGTCTGGTCCAGATTGTTGAGCAGGATCTTTTCCATCAGTTGAACGTTTGTTTTTTCTTTTCTTAACAACTGGTGGTCAATAGCGACTCGCCTCAACCAGATATTATCTGATAGGCTCCATTTTAAAAGCACTTCTTCAAGCTCCTGATGGTCGGCTACCAAACTTCCTACTACTCGATCTAGGATATCTACCGTGTCCCACCAAGACTTGGTCACGACCAGACGCTCAAGCTTAGGCAAATCATCCTTCGTTAGATAAGACTGCATGGCTTTCAAATAGTTGGCAGCTACATATTGGTATTCTCTAGGCTCCTTTTCCCAGCAGATATCTACAAAATCCCAGTCAATAACTCTTGTTTTTTTCGCTTCTGGAAAATACTTTTTATAGAGGGCATTTCTTTCAGGACCTGCAATACCTAGAAAGGGAAATTGATGGCGCATATAGGCTTCCATAGGGCCTGCTTTTTCAGGGTCTTTTGCTGCTTCTAGCTCCTCAAGTAAATCTGCAAGACTCATCTAAAAGTCCTCCTGCCCGACCAAGTGGTGCTGAAAGGCATAGACCGCCGCCTGAGTGCGATCGCTGACCTCAAGCTTGGCAAGGATGTTGGACACATGGGTCTTGACCGTCTTGAGAGAGATAAAGAGTTCATCTGCAATGCGTTGATTTTCGTAGCCCTTAGCGATGAGTTGAAGTACGTCTCGCTCACGCGCAGTCAGCTCCTCATGAAGCTCCATATGATTACGGTGGTATTCAACCTTCTTGCTGACCTCTTGTTCAATGGCCAGCTCGCCAGCAGCCACCTTACGGACAGCATGGAGTAGTTCGTCTGCACTAGAAGTCTTAAGCATATAGCCTTTGGCACCAGCATTCAAGACTGGCATAATTTTTTCATTGTCCAAGTAAGAGGTGACAATTAATATCTTGGCTTCAGGCCATTCTTTGAGGATGGCCAAGGTTGCATCAATCCCATTCATCTCAGGCATGACGATATCCATGACAATGACATCTGGACGCAGTTCCAAGGCCAAGTCAATACCTTGAGCCCCATTGGCAGCCTCGCCCACAACTTCCACATCGTCTTGGAGATCAAAATAGCTTTTCAAGCCCAATCGGACCATTTCATGGTCATCTACCAGTAAAATTTTCATCTCTACTCCTTTATCATTCCTTGTCTAGCAGGGGAATACGGATATCAACCGCCAGTCCTTGCTTTGGAGCTGTCAAGAGTTGAACCGTTCCTGCCATATCTTCGACCCGCTCCTTGATGTTTCGCAGTCCATAACTCAAGTCATCTAAACTCCCCAACTGGAAACCAATTCCATTGTCCACCACTTTCAGCTGCAATTCAACATCTGTCTGATAGAGATAGACATCCAAACAAGATGCCTGGGCATGGCGAAGGGTATTGCTGATCAATTCCTGTAAAATACGGAAGATATGTTCTTCGATTTTCTTAGGCAATTTAGACACATTTTGCTTGAGACTGACCTTGAGTTCGCTCTTGTCCTCAAGCTCTTTTAAGAGGATTTGAATCCCCTCAACCAAACTCTTCTCTTCCAACTCAACAGGTCGCAAATGTAGGAGCAGGACCCGCAAATCTTTCTGGGCTGTTTCGAGAATGGCTGCAACACTTTGCAACTGGGTCTGCATCTTTTCTCTATCCAGCTTCAAAGCCTGCTGGCTGACACCTGATAAAATCATATGGGCCGCAAACAACTCCTGACTAACTGTATCGTGAAGGTCACGTGCTATCCGCTTTCGTTCTTTCTCGATGATTGCTTCTTCCTTGACCAGGCCTTGATTTTCAGCCTTTTGAACAGCCTCTGTCAAGAGGTTAAGCTTGCCAGACAAGGACTTAAAACTGGCATCCAAATCTGGATCTGCAAAGGCAACCACCTCTTTTCCTGCTAGGAGCCGCTTGAGATTAACCTGCATTTTTCTGCGAGAAATTTCTTCCATCACGCGCCAAAAAAGGACAAAAAAGAAGGTCATGGAAAGGCTAAAGACCAAAATCAAGAAGATGAGTTTCTCTGTTTTCTCGATATCCTGTAGCAAATAGGACCAATCAAGATTTAGAATATCAAGCAGACTATTAGCCAAAAAGAGAATAAAGAGGAGTGAAGTCAGCCCGATTAATAGGTACGATTGCTTTTTCATCCTCTGACCACCTCCACATCGCCAACCATAGTAGTTAGGAAAATTTTGACGCTCTTGTTACTCTTTAGATAGTCCCTGGTTTCCTGATGATAATGTTCATTACGAAGGGCTCGCTTGGGTTGATGGAGGAAAGTTAAATCTCCATAGAGGCAGTTAACACTGAGGCTGATTTCCACATCTACAGGTACGATAATCCTAGTCGTTCCGACCATCTTTCTAAGGATAATGACATTGTCATGATTGGTTAGGATAACTCTTTCCAAATGAATGGTATCCTTGCCCATGAGGCGAAAGAGATTGATATCGTCAAATTGGCAGGTCTGGTGGCTAGAGAAATGATGGAGATTGCCAAACCAAGGATTGCGTTCATTTTTAACCGTTACCACCTCTTCAAAGACCAAGTCGGTCTCCTCTCTTTCTTGATTCATCATCGGATAGAGAAGAAAGAGACTGTATATGACCGCTACAAAGATAGCTAATATCACGAAGGGGTTGAGCATGACGATGAAAAAGAAAAGAATAGTCGCCATAAGGAGGAAAACATTGTTGCCTTCTTTACCTGTATAATAGCGGAGCAAGAGCAAAAAGAGGAATAAAATCAGCAGGAAACGTGAAAAATGCTCTGATACCATCAAAATCAGAGCTCCCGTCAATAAACAGGATTCGATAAATAAAAAGATTTGAAATTTTTTCATAGATGCATCCTCTCCCTACTATTTTATCACAATTCAAAAAAGTCACCTCGGTCTGAGGATGGAAAAAGGAGATAGGACAGAAATCGCTCTTACAAGCTAGGTTCTTTCAGCCCACCACAGTTGACAAAAGGCTACAAAAAAGGGCGGGATTCTTGTCCCGACCTCTCTACATCTGATCTTTTGCTTCTTTTAATTTGCCATAAAGAATATAGTCTACGTTTTGCAGATCCGCTATGGTGGCACAATTAAGGGCACACATAATCAAACGCAGATCTTCTTTCCATCCTTGGACAATGCTAATCACTTCCCCGACCGAGTAGGTTTCAACCAATTCCAGAACGGTTCGTGACAGTCCTACAGCCTTGGCACCAAAGACCAGGCACTTAATCATATCCAGCGGATTTCGAACGCCTCCACTGACCAAGAGTTCGACCTTGTCTTTACAGTCTTGGGCATTGAGAAGGGCCTGCATGGTGGACTGGCCCCATTGATTGAGGTAATCACGCTGACCACTGCGACGATTTTCGATATAGGCAAAGCTAGTACCACCACGACCCGACAGGTCAACCGTTCGAACACCCAGTTCATAGGCTCTTTCGATAGTCTTCACATCCATCCCAAAGCCCACTTCCTTTAAAACGATTGGAACAGGGATCCGCTTGCTATAGTCTGCCAGATGCGAATACCAGCTTCTGAACTTCCTTTCTCCCTCTGGCATGAGTAATTCCTGCATGACATTGACATGCACTTGCAGGAGAAGAGGATTCATCTCTTCTACAGTCTGAAGGCCTAACTCAACAGCCTTGTCCAATCCAATATTGGTTCCAAGGAGGAGCTTTGGATGGCTAGATTTGACAGAAAAAGAATCATCTGTTGGATCTTTGAGGGCTGCACTATAAGAGCCCGTCACAAACAAAACCCCACAGGCATCCGCCACCTGAGCCAGCTTTTGATTGATTTCTCTCCCCTTATCGCTTCCACCCGTCATGGCATTGATATAAAAAGGAAAGTCCCACTTGCGACCTGCAAACTCTGTAGACAAATCAATCTCATCCAGGTCGTAAAGGGGTAGGGAAGAATGTATCAACTCCACCTCATCAAAGCTATTATAAGAACTTTTTTGCTCAAGGGCATAGCGGATGTGCTCGTCCTTACGATTTGTCGTCATATCCAATCCTTTCTTGATATAAGAGCTCAATCCCCAGATCGGCCCAGCGATTTTTTAAGGTTTCAGTTGAGTGCTCATCAAAACTCAAGGCAATCCCACAGTCACCACCACCAGCACCACTACTCTTGGCAACAGCCTGCAAATCTTGACTGGCTTCTTTCAACTGTCTCAGTGAAGGCGTGTAAATATCTGGGCTCAAACCTTCTAAAAGTTGACTGGCTGTTTCCAGCTGCTCGATAATTTTTTCTGCATGCCCCAACTCCAAGGCTTCTACCAAAGCAGACACCGTTGCTTTTGAGGAACTTAAAAAGTTCTGGTCTATGTTTTGCTTGATTTGCTGGACCATGTCACTAGACACAGCTACTTCCTTGGTCCATCCCACTAGGAAATTACATTCTAGGGCAGGTTTTACATGTGAGATGGAAAAGTCCCAGTCACGCTCCAAAACTGTCGCCACGTTTTCTTCTTCCAACCAAGCAGCTATCTTCTTTCGATCAAAAGACTGGTAGAGAACCAAATCCTCTGCCACAATACAGGCAAGGTCTCCCATGGAACCATTGTCGCCTCGCTTGAGCAAGACCGCGCTTGCCAGCTTGAACAAGAGACCCTGATCAACTGAAATATCATACAGAGCTAGCAGGGCCTTGATCACCAAGACAACGATGCTACCGCTAGAACCCAGACCAAATTTTTTCCCTTCTCGTTCCATTTTGCCACGGATTTCCAAGAAAAAAGGTCGCAAGGCTTGCCCACGATAAACGAGGAAATCTTCCACTAGAGCAATCGTTTCTTGAATCAAGCTGTAGTCAGGATTTGGCGTCAAGTCCACTGCGAAATCAAACATGTCTGAGTAGATACGATAGTTCTCAGAAAAAGCAATCTCAGCCTTCATATAGATGGGGATGGCCTTTATCAAGGCTAACTGCCCTGGCTCTAGAATAGCATATTCACCTGCCCAATAGAGTTTCCCGCACGTTTTAACAGCAATCATCTTGACTCAAATCCTTTGTTTTCGACACAATCAGGCGGTAACGTTGACCGAAGATTTCAGATAGATGATCCAAATCTTTCTCTTGACAGAGGACCTTGACATTGGGACCGGCGTCCATGGTAAAGTAGCAGGCTTCCCCTTGCTCACGAAGTTGGCGGACAAAGTCCATGGCTTCATAGGACGCATCCGTCAGATATGAAAAGGCTGGCGATGCTGTTTTCGTCGTAGCGTGCATAGCAAGGGCATTCCTCTCCGTTAATTCCCCAACCTTGGCAAAATCATTCTCTTTGAGATAGACCAGCATATCCTGATAATCCTTCTCAGACTGACGAACCCAATCATCAAAGGTCGTCGAGGTTTCCACACAAAGTTTCATTCCATCACGGCTAGAAATTGGTTTTTTCTTATCCTCTAACACCAACATAATCATAGCTAGTTTCAGGTCTGTATCAACAGAGTAAATTTCCCCACTATCCTTATCCCAGGCACCTAGTGGTCCATAAAAGCTCCGAGAGGAAGAACCTGAGGCAAACTTAGCTTCCTGCGCCAACTGACTCTGATTCAAACCAAGCTGGAAATAAGCATTACAGGCCTTGACCAAGGCGGACAAACCACTGGAACTTGAGGACAAGCCCGCTGCGGTAGGCATGTTGTTTTGGGTATCAATACGGACAAAACCCT
This sequence comes from Streptococcus oralis SK304, assembly GCF_000287715.1. Classification (GTDB taxonomy): domain Bacteria; phylum Bacillota; class Bacilli; order Lactobacillales; family Streptococcaceae; genus Streptococcus; species Streptococcus oralis_Y. Next base: position 268,118 of record NZ_ALJN01000006.1, read on the forward strand.
CACCTTCTGGGCGGTAACGGTCAATGATTTTGCTCATTTTGGCATGCTCATCCTCATTCTGAAGTTGACCATTGATATAAAAGGCATCAGCAGTCGCATCCGTCGGTAAAGGCGACAAAGTCGTCTCTGTGTACATATTTTCCAAAGTCAAAGAGATACTGCTAGTAGCAGGAACCATCTCTTTTTCTTTTTTCTTTCCCCAATATTTGACAATGGCAATATTTGCGTAGGAACGTACTGTTACAGGCTTTCGATCCATGTCTGAACAGCTCCTTTCTCTTCTAATCTTTCTGCTAGTTCTTGAGCTTGAGTCAAATTGGTTGCCAAGGCTATGATACAGCCTCCTAGCCCACCACCACTCATCTTGGCACCTAGAGCACCCTGGCTCAGAGCCGTTTCAACGAGGGAGTCTGCCTCAGGGCTACTAACACCAATTTCTTTTAAATGTAAATGCGCTTGACTGAAGATTTGTCCCAGTCCCTCAGCATCTTTTCGTCTAATTGCCTCTTCTGCCTGCTGGGTCAATTCTCCCAGGGCATGCAAAAACGGCAGAGCATCCTTCCCCTTGCTTTGAACCACTTGGATGGCTTCACGAGTGTGACCATACACACCTGTATCTGCAATCACCAAATAGGCAGATAGGTTCATCTCAAGTTCTGTAAAACCAACATTCTTGATAAAGCGAATGGGCTGGTCACTGAGACAGGTCTTAGCATCCAAACCGCTTGGATTCATATGGGCAATCATCTCAGCCCGATTGACCAAGATTTCTAGTACATCATGAGGCAGGTCGGCTTGATAGTAGTCAAAAACAGCTCGAATGGCTGCTATGCTGATAGCCGCTGACGAACCCATTCCCCGTTTTTCAGGGATAGCCGAGTCAATCACACATCGAATGCAGGCTTCTTTGATATCCAAATACTCCAGCGAAGCATAAACCGCCATGGACAAGGTATCCTCCTCATAGAGACGCCACGGACTTTCAGCAGGGACCACCTTACATGTCACCTCCACCTCTAAGAGAGGCAGGGAAATGGCAGGATAGCCGTATACGACCGCATGCTCCCCTATTAAAATAATCTTACTATGTGCCTGACCGACACCAACTTTTTTTGTCATGTTTTCCTTTAACCAGACGAAAAGACCGTCTCATTTCATACAGTAGTATTTCTCCTATCTATTTTATTATATTTTCACAAAAAAAGCGATTGTTTCCTTCACAATCGCCTCTTTCATTATTGAACCCACTCGCCATTATAGTTGACCGAATAGCCTTCTACGGTCGTATTCACTGCTAAAGCACCTGAGCTGTAAGCGTAGTACCATTTGCCATTGACCTGGAACCAGCCTGTCTTCATATCTCCATTACTTGCATGTAAGTAGTACCAAGTCGAACCTTCCTGATACCAACCAGTTGCCATAGATCCTGATGAACGGAGATAGTACCACTTGTTCCCAAGGTATTGCCAGCCCGTTTTCATATCGCCATTTGGCTCGTCTAAATAATACCAAGTTGAGCCTTCCTGGTACCAACCAGTTGCCATGGCTCCTGATGAACGGAGGTAGTACCACTTATTGCCAAGTTGTTTCCAACCCGTTTGCATAATGCCAGTTTCTGGGTCTAGGTAGTACCATGGAGCCGCTTTTATTTCCTCTTCATCATATAGAAGAGAATAATCCTTGGCCCAACCACGCACTGGCTCCCCAACCGTTAAACTGTTGATACGAGCATCAAAGCCACCACTCTTCTGTAAATAATACCAATGACCCTCGTCATAAATCCAACCGGTTTTTAAAGTGTGATAGCTACGCTGATCTTCAAAATAATAGACTCGTTTCTCTGCTGGACTATCATATTGTTCCCCATGATGTTTGTTGGTATTTGTAGCAGTTTTTGCTTCTAAAACTTGCTTGCCAACAAATTCTTGTAGTACCCCATCTTGACCAAAGTAATACCATTTTGGCATTGGCATATATTCTAATCTTAAACCATTTGGGTAAGGACCAATTGTACTACCTTTAGATGGAAACGGGATATATTGCCAGCCGACAACCATCTCTCCTGATACATGATCGAAATAATAGGTCTTACCATCAATCACTCGCCAGTAGGTTTCTTTGAGTTCCCCCTTCTTGTAGTAGGTTCTACCATTTTCTTGGACAAATTGCCAGCCTTCTGAATAAGCATCATCCGCCAATACTGTGCTTGTCGCCAGCAAAGCAAAGAAAAAGACGGCTAGTCCAACTTGCATCATTATTTTAAATTTTTTCATTAGATCTTTCCTCCATAACTGATTGTAGCAAAGACTTTATTGTATGTCAATATATAGAAACTTCTCAAAAAAAGCAGTTACAAAACTGCAACTGCTTTCTATTCTTGCATGGTGTAACCGACACCACGCACGGTTTTAATGTAGCTTTTTTGACCTTTTACATCAAGCTTGCTACGTAGATAACGGATATAAACATCCACGATATTGGTCTCTGTCGCACTTTCGTACTTCCAAACACTTTCCAACAACTGCTCACGAGTCAAGACCTTCTTGCTTCCCATGAGAGTGGCCAAAAGGTCATACTCACGGCGCGTCAGAGCAATCATCTCCTCGCCACGATAAACGGTATGATGTTCTACATCCATACGCAAATTGCGGTAAGACGTTGGGACCTTCATCTGACTACAGTGTTGGTCAATGAAGTCCCGACCTCGGAAAATCGCTGAAATACGAGCCACCAGCTGATCAATAATCACTGGCTTATAGATGTAAGAAACGGCGAAGCGCTGGATTGTCTCAATCTGGTCTTGCAATTCTTCGCGATGGTCCAAGACCATGATCACTGAGGCTGGTTTTGTCCGACTAAGCCTCTCTGCAAAATCCTGGGCTGTCATATCCCCCAGACGAGCATTCAGTAAAATCAAGTCATAATCTGTCTGGAGAGCCATGGAGAGGGCTTTTTGCCCCTCCTCTACCAAATCGACTCGGTATTGCTCTTTTTGAAGTTCCAGACTGAGAAAATGAGCTAGATTTCGTTCTTTCTCAAGTAATAAAATCCGTTTCCCCATGGCAGACCTACTTATTTTTCGTCATACCAAGAGTAGTGGAATGTTCCTTCTTTGTCTTTACGTTGGTAAGTGTGGGCACCAAAGTAGTCACGTTGTGCTTGGATCAAGTTAGCAGGAAGGTCAGCTGAACGGTAGCTATCAAAGTAAGTGATGGCTGCTGAGAAGGTTGGCACTGGTACACCTGCTTGAACAGCAAGAGCTACGATATCACGCACTGCTTGTTGGTACTTAGCAGTAACATCCAAGAAGTACTCATCCAAGAGAAGGTTTGCAAGGTCTGCATCACGGTTGTAGGCGTCTGTGATCTTTTGCAAGAAACGAGAACGGATGATACAGCCATCACGCCAGATAGATGCGATGTCCGCAAATGGCAAGTTCCAGTTATTTTCTTTAGAAGCTACACGCAATTGGGCGAAACCTTGTGCGTATGAGATGATTTTTGAGAAGTAAAGGGCTTGACGGATCTTTTCGATCAACTCCGCCTTGTCACCTTCAAACTTGAAGGCAGCTGGTTTTGGAAGGACCTTGCTAGCATGTACACGCTCTTCTTTGTATGTAGAGATGTAGCGGGCAAATACTGACTCAGTGATCAGTGACAATGGCACACCAAGGTCAAGTGCTGATTGGCTAGTCCATTTACCAGTTCCTTTGTTTCCTGCAGCATCAAGGATATAGTCTACGATTGGTCCATCTTGACCTTCATCATCTTTACGGCTCAAGATATCAGCTGTGATTTCGATCAAGTAGCTGTCCAATTCACCTTTGTTCCACTCAGTAAAGATTTCAGCCATGTCTTCTGCAGAAAGGCCAAGCAAGTGTTGCATCAAGTCATAGCTTTCTGCGATCAATTGCATGTCACCATACTCGATACCGTTGTGGACCATTTTCACATAGTGACCAGCTCCATCAGGACCGATGTAAGTCACACATGGTTTGCCATCTTCTGGTGCTTTAGCTGAGATTTCTTCAAGAACATCCGCAACCAATTCGTAGGCTTCTTTTTGTCCACCAGGCATGATAGAAGGACCTTCAAGGGCACCTTTTTCACCACCAGAAACTCCAGTACCGATAAAGTTGATCCCTGAGTTTGCTAGTTCTTCATTACGACGGATGGTATCTTTGTAGAAAGTGTTTCCTCCATCAATCAAGATATCACCCTTATCAAGGTGTGGAAGAAGAGCTTGGATAGTTGCATCTGTACCAGGTCCAGCTTGAACCATCAGCATGATACGACGAGGTTTTTCGATTGAGTTTACAAAGCTTTCAACGTCATAGCTTGGCACAAAGTTCTTTTCAGGATGGCAGGCAATTACGTCTTCTGTTTTTTCTTTACTACGGTTGTAAATGGCAACTGTATAACCACGAGATTCGATATTTAGGGCAAGGTTACGACCCATTACGGCCATACCAACGACACCAAAGTTAGCTTTTGTCATGTGACACTCCTCTTGTTTAATATGTTTTATTTTATCATTTTTACCTATGAAAGGAAAGAATTTTGTAACGGACTCCTAGTAATCCAAATCATCTGCGTGACCAGCTCCATTACCGACAAAGTATCCAGTCTTACAGTTAAGAGTGAAAAGATAGGTTCCATCTGGTTTGTAAAGGTTGTAATAGCCGTTTCCGTTTACAATATTGACACGTTCGAGAATGTATTGGTTGCCAGTGATATAGCCACGAGCACGTGAGGTTGCTAGGATTTGTTCCAATACACCATCTGCAAACGTCCAAGCAGGGTTATTGCTATCGTCTACAGCTGATTGGTTGTAGGGTACACGACTAACACTTCTTTGAAGATTAACCCCATCGCCAGATAAACCACCATTTGTATCTCTAGCTGGTGCTGTGGTACTTGTTGAAGGTGTCGTACTACTTGCACTGCTTTCTGTAGCTGAACTTGAGCTTGCTTGACTCGTGCTAGAACTTGAAGGAGCTGTTTGTTGACTCTTACCAAGGCTAATCGCCTGAGCTAACAGTTTATCAAGCTCTGTATTTCCCGTTTTAACTTCCGTGAACTTAGCATCCGCCTTGGCTTTAGCATTGGTATCCAAGACACCATCAGTAATAGCTGGACTTTCAAAGAGGGCATTGACATCTTGAATGGCCTTGATTTGAGTTGCTAGGCTATCGTATTTTGACTTAGCTAGTGTGTAATCACGGCTACCTTCTAACTTATCTAGCAAGATTTTTAGCTGGCTCAACTTATCGAACTGGCTATTTTTTAAAGCAGTCTTATTGGCATCCGTATAGAAGGAATCATAAAGCGTATTGAACTCTTGCGATTCTTGATTTCCTGAGGATGATTGAGAAGACTGGATTTCTTGGTTCGAACGAGATACCTGACGGTAAACATAATACGTCCCAGCAAGAACAAGAATTGCAGCTACCACAGAAACGATGGTAATCACACGTTTCTTTTTAGGGCCTGTTTCAGGTTCCGTCTGTACTGATCGTGATAGGGAAGTATAGGTTTCTTCTTGTTCCTCATTTTCCTCATTCATTTCCTTGGATGCTGTTTCTGTTAAAATAAGAGGCTCTATTTCAGCACTTTCTTCATCTTGAAGTGGGGGAACAAACTGAGTAGTTTCTTCATTGTCTATCTCTTCAATAGATTTCTCAATAACTACATCTGACTCTTCTACCTCTCCAGAAAGTTCACTTGTTTCACGAACTTCTTGGATCAATTCCTCTAAGTTTTGAGTAGAAGCCAACTCTTCTTTTTCAAACTGACGAGTTTCGAACTTATCTGCCTCGATCTCTTCGCGGTGCTGTTTGATGTATTTGTCCAAGATATTGTCTTCAGGCAATACTCCAGCCTCAACCTCCTCATTCTTACGAATTGCTTGACCAACAGTCAAATCTTTTGCTTCGTCAAAGTCGAATTGTGGCTCTTGCTGTTCTTTTTTATGACGATCATGTCTTTTCTTGCTCATGACTTTACCTTTCTATTTTACCTCTTGGCGTTTCACACGCTGACCAAAGTATTGATACAAATCTACTTTTAAGGTCCCGTTATAGAGTTTTCGCTTTTTATCCGCTGGACTTCCGTACTTACTTTCAAAAGCTTCATCACTCGTCAGGATAAACTTACTCCAGGTTTTCAGTGGTGCAAAGACCTGTCCCATCTCAGCATAAAGTTTCGTAACTCCTGCATCATCGGACAAACGCTCCCCATATGGTGGATTGGAAATGATAACGCCATTGATCTTGTCAGTGCGCAAATCTTGTACCCGCATTTGTTTAAAGGTGATATCTCCTGCAACACCTGCTGCTTGGGCATTTGCCTTGGCAATTTCTACCATACGAGCATCAATATCACAGCCCATGATATCCAGTTCTATCTCACAATTAATTTTCTTAGCAGCATCAGTACGGACCTCTTGGATTAACCGATTGCTGACCCAGTTCCATTCCTCAAAAGCAAAGGAACAGCGAAGGCCTGGTGCCATCTTTCTGGCAATCATAGCCGCCTCGATACAGAAAGTTCCTGAACCACAGGTCGGATCAATCAAGGGCTTGTCTGGATACCAGTTAGATAGTTGTAAAATGGCCGCTGCCATATTTTCCTTGATTGGCGCTCCACCCTTTTCCGTACGATAACCTCGTTTAAAAAGGCTAGAACCTGTCGTGTCAATCATGACAGTTGCCACATCTTTCAGAATAGATACCTCAATCTTAAACTCAGGACCAGTTTCCATCAAGGGAATTCCTTCTGGGCGGGCATAGTGTTTTTGTAATTTCTTCACGACAGCTTTCTTAGAAATAGCCTGAACACTGGGCTCGTTATGAAGTTTAGACTTAACACATTTGGCCTTTGAAATCGGGAAACGTGCTCCTAACGGGAGATAGTTTTCCCAATCTAGAGCAAAAACGCCTTGAAAAAGCTCTTCAAAAGTCTTAGCTGGAAAACTTCCGACTACAATCTTGATGCGATCCGCTGCGCGAAGCCAAAGATTGGTCTCAATGATTGCCTTCACATCTCCTTGGAAGCGGACACGCCCATTTTCAACCTGACAATCATAACCAAGATCTCGCACCTCACGTCCAACGACAGCCTCAAGACCCGCCGCAGCAGTTGCGATTAAATTAAATTGTTCTTTCATTTCTAGTCTTGCAAGACCTTTCTCTTGTTCACTTTAAAAAATGAGGTTGAGAAAGATTTCTCAGCCCCAACCTATATGCAATTTTCTATAAGCCATGTTTTGTTCCAGAAGTGACTAGGACCACTTCCTTCGATAATCATCTGTCTACCGCTAACAGCATGAAGCTGCCAGCAGTCAGAGTACTACGTTCGTTTCCGTGCACTCCATGCCCCGACCAAAATTTGGGTTGCTAGCTTGAGGGGTTTACCGCGTTCCACTCTCTCCGTTTCCAGAAAGACTCCGTCACTGTGGCACTTTCAAGCCTATTCTGACCTATCCGAAGACTTAGCCATTTCGACTGCCGTAACGATCACTCGTCCCTAGGCTTATGGATTCGCCTAGCACAAACACTACAGGCATCACAGCCTGTGCTAGCATGGACTTTCCTCATGAAAAGAGAACCTCTTCACGCGATTATCCAAAAATTGCACTCATTCCTTAGTCAATTATCAATCTTGGTTGTCTAAGATTTGCTTACCAAATACTTCTTTTTCGAGACGATTTAAGCGTTTCAAAATATCAAAGTTTGTCATTGAAGTAGAAGCTGTTACTTCAATAGAGTCTGGTTGAGTTGGAGCCACCTGTGGTTTACGAGATAATTCTTCCTTCAAATCGGCAATCTCTTGACGAAGGGATTTGACCAAAGCTGCGTAGGTTTCATAATCCTTAATCACATCATCGAGGAATTCATCTACCTCTGCTTTGCTGTATCCACGTACTTCACGTCCAAATTCTTGTTCAAAAATATCTTTCGCTGAAAATATAATACTTGCCATGTCTCTCTCCATTCTGGGTTACTAGTATTATTATATAAAAAAAGACAAGTAAAAATCAAGGTCAAAGGGTTACTTTTCAGAAAAATTTTCTGCTAGTTCATTCAAGTCCTCAAATGTTAATTGCCTTGTAACATAGTCCGCTTGATTTTTCATCATTTGGTAAAAATATTGTAACTTAGTTTTGTTTTCTTCATCATAAAAAAGATAGCAAATATCTGTGTTCTCCAGTAAAAATTTCTGATAATCACGTAGTTGTCCCTTGTGTTCATATTGTGGATAGGCATATTTAACAAAATCAACTTGCTTGAATTCGCTCAACTTCACTTGATTGGCTTCATTCCAGTTACTACCATGGGTTTCAAAATCAAAAATGGTCGCCAGCTGAAATCCATAGTCTATTTTCATGTCTTTCGCCACCTGAAGTACCCAGTACTCAAAGCCCAGAGCCCCAGTAAAGACAAGCCAGGTCACCCCTTCCTCTGCTAGACGCTCCAGGTCTCTCCGAATAGCTGTTTTGATAATATCAACGCGAATATCCTTGTCATTAAAGAGACCAAGGTCGAAGGCAGAATAACCTGAAATCAAGGCTGTTGTCATTTTTAACCCTTTCTTTGTAAATTTATGATATAATAGAGTGATGTTATTGTACCAATAAGGAGAATTATGGTCAACTATCCACATAAAATTTCATCACAGAAGAGACTAGCTCCCCCGTCACAAACTAAAAATTTCGCAAATCGGGGAATGTCTTTTGAAAAGATGATTAATGCTACGAACGATTATTACTTGTCGCATGGGTTAGCAGTGATTCACAAGAAACCGACTCCCATCCAAATCGTACGTGTCGATTATCCCCAACGAAGTCGAGCCAAGATCGTTGAAGCCTACTTCAGACAAGCTTCAACCACAGACTATTCAGGGGTTTATGATGGATATTACATCGACTTTGAAGCAAAGGAAACTAGGCAAAAACATGCGATTCCGATGAAGAATTTCCATCACCATCAGATTCAGCATATGGAACAGGTCCTTGCCCAGCGAGGAATCTGCTTTGTCCTTCTTCACTTTGCTTCTCAGCAAGAAACTTATTTATTGCCGGCTGTTGACCTGATTCGTTTCTATCATCAAGATAAGGGACAAAAGTCAATGCCACTTGGATATATTCGAGAAAATGGATACAGGATTGAGCTGGGTGCCTTTCCCCAGATTCCCTATCTCGATATTATCAAAGAACATTTACTAGGTGGTAAAACAAGATGAACAAACAAACTATCCTGCGAATAGCTAAATATATCAGTATCTGCTTCTTAACTGTATTTATCGCAGCTATTATGCTGGGCGGAGGTCTCTTTCTCTACTATGTTAGCAATGCTCCAGCCCTATCTGAAAGTAAACTGGTCGCTACAACGTCCAGCAAAATTTATGACAATAACGATGAACTCATCGCTGATCTTGGATCAGAACGTCGAGTCAATGCGCAAGCAAACGAAATACCGACCGATTTGGTCAACGCTATTGTTTCGATTGAAGACCATCGCTTCTTTAATCACCGAGGAATCGATACTATCCGTATCCTAGGTGCTACCCTACGAAATCTTCGTGGTGGCGGAGGCCTTCAAGGAGCTTCAACTTTGACGCAGCAGTTGATCAAGTTAACCTATTTCTCTACGTCAACTTCTGACCAAACCCTTTCTCGTAAGGCTCAGGAAGCATGGCTCGCCGTCCAGCTAGAACAAAAAGCGACTAAACAAGAAATCTTGACCTACTACATCAACAAGGTTTACATGTCAAACGGGAACTACGGAATGCAAACGGCTGCTCAAAGTTACTATGGCAAAGACCTCAAAGATTTGAGTATCCCTCAATTGGCCCTCCTTGCCGGAATGCCTCAGGCTCCAAACCAGTATGATCCATACTCGCATCCGGAAGCCGCCCAAGAACGCCGTAATCTCGTCCTCTCTGAGATGAAGGGGCAAGGTTACATTACAGCCGAACAATACGAAAAAGCGATTAATACTCCGATTACAGATGGACTTCAAAGCCTAAAATCAGCTAACAGTTATCCTCCATACATGGATAATTACCTCAAAGAGGTGATTGACCAAGTTGAACAGGAAACAGGTTACAACCTTTTAACTACGGGTATGGAAGTCTACACAAACGTTGATTCTAAGGTCCAACAACGTCTCTGGGATATTTACAATACGGACGAGTATGTCAACTATCCAGATGATGAGTTACAGGTGGCCTCTACTATCGTTGATGTCACAAACGGGAAAGTCATTGCCCAATTAGGTGCTCGCCACCAATCAAGTAACGTTTCCTTTGGAATAAACCAGGCTGTAGAAACTAACCGTGACTGGGGTTCTACCATGAAGCCTATTACAGACTATGCTCCTGCTTTGGAATACGGCGTTTATGATTCAACTGCTTCGATTGTTCACGATAGTCCTTATAATTACCCCGGAACCTCTACCCCTGTCTATGACTGGGATAAGAGTTACTTTGGAAACATAACACTCCAGTATGCTCTCCAGCAATCACGGAATGTACCGGCTGTAGAAACGCTAGAGAAAGTAGGGCTCGATCGTGCCAAGACGTTTCTAAATGGACTCGGTATTGACTACCCAAGCATACACTATGCTAATGCTATTTCAAGTAATACAACCGAATCTGACAAAAAGTATGGAGCAAGCAGCGAGAAGATGGCTGCGGCTTATGCTGCTTTTGCCAATGGCGGTATCTACCGCAAACCTATGTATATCAATAAGATTGTCTTTAGTGATGGCAGTTCAAAAGAATTCTCTGATTCTGGTACACGTGCTATGAAAGAAACGACAGCCTATATGATGACAGATATGATGAAAACCGTTTTGGCATACGGAACTGGTCGAGGAGCCTACCTCCCTTGGCTACCACAAGCTGGTAAAACTGGTACGTCAAACTATACAGATGATGAGATTGAAAACTACATTAAAAATACGGGTTATGTAGCTCCGGACGAAATGTTCGTTGGCTATACTCGTAAATATTCAATGGCCGTTTGGACTGGTTACTCGAACCGCCTTACTCCTATCGTTGGTGATGGCTTCTATGTTGCTGCTAAGGTTTACCGTTCGATGATAACTTATCTATCTGAAGATGATCATCCTGGTGACTGGACTATGCCAGAAGGACTCTACAGAGGTGGAGAATTTGTCTTTAAAAATGGTGCTCGTTCTACATGGACTACACCTGCTCCTCAGCAAGCCCCAACACCTGAAAGTTCTAGCTCAACATCTGAGAGCTCGACTTCTCAGTCAAGCTCAACTACTCCAAGCACAAATACAAGCACAAATAATAGTACGACTACCAATCCTAACAATAATACGCAACAATCAAATACAACCCCTGGCCAACAAAACCAGAATCCGCAACCAGCACAACCATAACATTTATCACCCAGAGTATTCTGGGTGATTTTTTCATAGCAGTATCGTATTTATATGATTAGCAAAAGCCTGAGAAGAAATCTTCTCAGGCTTTCTGCGTACTATAAACCTCATTGGAAAAGATGAGAAACTGATTTTGTAATCTTGTTAAGAGGTTTTGTTGAATACTAGTCTTTCTTTGTTTTTGCTACAAAGAGAGCGGATAGGGCTAGGCTAACACCTGCTAGGAAGAGGGCCGAATCAGATTGACTCTCACCAGTTGCTGGCAAGATTTGTTCAGCTGTTTCTGGTCTAGCTATTTCTTGCTTATAATCTGGCGTCTTACCTTGATCGGAAGCTAAAGAGCTAAGTTTAAACTCAGGTTTCTCTACAGTTGGAGCGGCTTGATCGCCTACTGTCGATAATGGTCCTGTGTACTCTGGAAGCTCATGTACCAAGGCTTCAGCTGCATTGACACCACCCTTAAACTCAGGCTTCTCTACTGTCGGAGCGGCTTGGTCGCCTACTGTTGCTACTGGGTCCGTGTACTCTGGAAGCTCATGTACCAAGGCTTGAACTGCATTGACACCGCCCTTGAACTCAGGTTTCTCTACAGTTGGAGCGGCTTGGTCTCCGGCTGTTCCAAGTGGGCCTGTGTATTCTGGTACCTCATGCACTGCCGCTTCAACCGCATTCACACCACCTGTGAATTCAGGAACCTCAAGAACGGGTGCTGGCTCTTCACCCTTACTTGATTGAACCGGTTCTTCTGTTAATTCTTGATAGAAGCTCGCCAATTCATAAAACTCGGCCTTGCCACCTTCCCAGGCTAATTTGACGTCTAGAAGAGAGCCACCATTTCGGATAGCGAAGGTTTGGAGACTAGATGTAATGGCACCAAGGTCTGTCCAGCTGTCTTGACCATCCTTGAGTGTTCTAGCAAGAATGCGTGCTTTCGCTCCTTCAGGAAGACTAGAGACAAGACGAAGATGGTTGGCATTAGTTGGCTCAGACAAGTGATACACCAATTCGCCCTTGTCTTTTTCAGACTTGTAGCTGGTCAAGACTTTGCCGTCTACAAGATTATTATAAAGGTTGCCTTGGCTTTCTCCACTACTTCCTTCTACTGTTGGATCATTGTTTGGTTTGACAAATTCACCATCGTTGATGACCAATTCTGTAAAACCTACAAAACGGGCATCATAGTCTGCCGTATAGAGGACACGGAGATAGTTAGCTTTGACTGGTGTCGTCAATTCACCTTCGATGTAGCGATTTCCTGGCATCTTAGAATCATGTGTCCAACCATCTGTCAATGAATCATCGTGTTGGCTATTGGCCACACCATCTCCTACTGTCACGACATCTGTCCAAGTTTTACCATCTTGGCTGACTTGAATCTTACCATCACGAAGATAGTTTTGAGTTCCGTCTTGGATGTAAGCTCTAATCTTCTTGATGGTACGTTCGCTACCAAGTTTCAAGGTTACGTGACCATCTTTATGGGCGTAGTCTGAAAACTCAACGAAGTTGTTGTAAACACCGTCAAATAGTTGATCTAGGTTGTTCAGTTTACGAACATCATTGCTTCCGTATGTTGGGTGAATTCCCATAGTTGTAGATTCTAGTTTGGTCGGTTGCACTTCTTTGGTTGTCACAAGGAAAGAAGTGGCTGTCACAGCTTGTTCCTGATCTGTTTTATTGACCAGACGCACATAACGAACCAAGTGGGTTGCGACAGTTCTGTCTGTCAACTGGCTAGCCGGCGTCCATTCTTGCGCATTTGCAGAGTACTCAAGGCTAAGAGCTGGATTGACTTGGCCTTGGTGCTGGATGCTCTTGATCTGATGGATACGGTCAAGCTTCATACCTAGATAGCTATGAGCAGGGAGTTTGGTTCCAGCTGGAATTTGAAGCTCGTAACTGCCTAAGCTATCCACTACCGGCGTTTCCTTCAATGATTCCACGTTGGTGTCTGTTAACTCACTATTTCCAGAGCGTGTCTCAACAGAGAAGTTCTGGATACGCCACCAGAGGTCGAGAGCCTTGGTATTGCGGACTCGGATGTAACGAGCATTGATCGCTCTGGTCACTTCCTTGGTTTGCTCTCCTGATAGGCGATCCAACTCTTGCCATGCAGTTCCATCTGTAGAGTACTCAAGTACACCTGCAGCAAGCTTATCACCCGTTCCTTGGCGAAGGCGAACTTTAGTGACTGACTTGACTTCACCGAGGTCAAGTTGTGCCCAAGCATCTACTGGAGTGGTATTGCTACCGTCAGCGTTTGCCATCATGGCTTCTGTATTGTCCTTGCCATCAGTGATTTGACGGGCTGAGGTATTTAGTTTGTAAACTAAGTTTGAGCTTAGACTAACTGTCGTTGCTTGTTGGCTACGAGCTTTTTCAACTGGACGGTTAACTGCAATTTCCTGAACTGCAAACCAGGTGTTCTCGCGATTCTCTGTCGCAATCATGCGAACTGCCTTAGCCTTGATATTGAGATTTTCAAACTTAAGAAGGGATTCATTTCCGACATAACTTGGCTCTTTCAAGGTTACCCAATTGTCATTTTCATCTTGATACTGCACTTCTGCCTTACTAAAGGTATCACGTGGATTTGCCTGCGTTCCCATTGCAAAGGTCAAGGTTTGGATTGATACCGGCTTGTTGAATTTCATACCGATATAATCACCTGTCTTGATACTGTTTGGTGATTTAATAATCGCATGGGTTGCCAAGTCGCCATCCGTCACTTCTGCCAAACCACCTTCTACACCTGTTCGATTGGTGATAAAGGTGCTGATGATTTGGTCTGGATGCAAGACTTTTTGAACTTCAGACGCTAGAACTTCTTTCAAGGATAGGATAAATGGACGAATATGTTGAACACCCAATTCAGCTTTTTCCATATGGTCTACATAATGGAAAGTGTGAGTTTGAGACTGTTCGTACAATTTCAAACCTTTATAGTAGCTATCCCAAAGTTTGGCTGCATCGTTTGTAGCCATGGCTTCAGTTCCTGTAAGGAAGGCATCGAGAGCATTCATTTGATCGATTGCATTATCCAACCAATAGTGGATTTGGGCGACCATTTTTTTATCGCCTGATGCTTTATAGAGTTCGGCTGCTTCTTTAATCTTGGCAAATTCTGCACGCAAGGCTGTACGTTCGGCAGTCACATCCTTACCTGCTTTGAGCTTGGTCATGAAGTCTGTCAATTTTGGAGCCAATTCAACTGATTCTTCCAGTTTGACGACACGATTATCCATGTTTTGATTGATCATGTGCTTACCAAGTTCGCGGAAGGCTGCTGATACCTTGCTATCTTCAAAATGACCATTTTCTACAAAGTTGAAGGCAATGTCATTGATTTTCTTAGCTTCTTCTTCTGATTTCCACTGTTTCCACGAGTATTGAGCTCCTGAAAAGAGGGCAATCTTAGATGGTTCAGACTGTTGCATTGGGTTCAACATGATACCAGATAGCAAGCTTGGATCTACATTTGGATGAAGGAATTTCTCACCACCACCTAGAATCAAGTGTTGTTTAGAGTTATCTGTTACAGGCCAGTTAATCCAAAGTGAAACTGGGCGATAAGTCTTGCCACCTGCGGATAGATTGTTCTTGAGAGTTGAAAGGAAGCTTTCAGAGACTTCACCCCAAATCTTACCACCCGTCAAGGTCATAGATGTTGAACTTGGGAGATTTTCATTGAGGGATTTCAACTCATCCTCACGTCCATTACCCCAATACTGGCCAGGAACAAAGATCATTTCTTTACGAAGACCGCTGTAAGTTCCCTGCATTTCAGTCAACCACTTGGTCATATCTTGCATCAAGCGGTTGTAGCTATTGTAGCCTCCGACTGGGCTTGGAGCATCATCTGCAAGGATACCAAATTCGCGGACACCCACTTTCATCAACTGGGTAAATTTAGCCTTGATGGTTGCCAAATCTTCTTGGTAATGCGCTTCATTGCCAAAGCGGATGCGGTTGTTCATGAATGGATGGATAGTCCAGACATAGCGAGTTTTACTTTGATTTCCGACACGAGCAAGTTCACGGATTTCAGCTAGTTTTTCTTCTGGATAGAGTTCACGCCATTTCTTGTTGTGGTATGGATCATCTTTTGGTGCAAAGAAGTATTGGTTCAATTTCAAATCGCCGCCGTAACGCATGAGCTCTGCACGATCGGCATTCGACCATGGATTTCCATAGTAACCTTCTATGAAACCACGGTTCTTGAGCTCTGCGTAATCTTCTACTGTCACATTGCGAAGGACTGGCACTTGGCTTTCCTTGAGCATGTGTTTCAAGGTTGTCAAACCATAGAAGACCGCATCTGTATCTTTTCCGACGATGGAAATCGAGTTATCCTTGATGCTCAAGACATAGGCGTCAATCTTGTCAAAGAGACCTGCTGAAACATTGGACAAGTTTTGCTCTGCTTGTGAACCTTGTCCGTGCACTCCAAGATAGATATTGGTTGCACCAGCGATTGCTGCCTTACCAGTTGTATAAGATACTTGATTGTCCTGCAAGACACTCTTCAAGCGATTGCGAGTATAGATATCGAGTTGATCGCCCATGACCAGATTGACTTGCTTGCGAAGGGCTGTAACACCTTCGCCATAGGTTACTTTTTGTGGAGTTGGGAAGACCTTGTACTCTTTCTTGAGATAGTCTGCGCTCTTGCTGGCAGCCACAATGCTGTCTTCGCTAGCTGGTTTACTTGCAGTGAATTGAGCTGCCAATTCAACTGTTCCATCACCAGTTTGGTCTACATTTGGTTTTTCAGGTGTAGTTGGTTTTTCTGGTTGACTTGGTGCAGGCGTTTCTTGCTCTTCTTTCACAGGTTTTAATAGATGAACTTCAGCTGCACTTGCAAAACCACCAACGCCTTCCAATACTTTCAACTCAATCTTATTGGTATCTACCGCCGCAAAGTTGACTGTTTTTTCTTGGGCGTTGTTGTCCCAGTTTCCTTCTGAAACCTTGACCATTTGGCCATCTTTTTGTGCGTAGATTTCGTAGCGCGTCACAACACCATTTCCACCACCTGGGCGTGGGAGATAAGTCAAGCCATTGACTTTTTCTGCTTCTTTCAAGGTCATAGTAAGAGTGTATGGCGCAGTGTCACCAGTCCATTTAGTATGCCAGAAGGTATTTGGATCATTGTCAAAGGCCTTTTCAACAGCGCCTTCAGTCGCGCTTCCTGGAAGTTGCTGACTGCTTGCGGTTGCTGTAATCTTATCATTTGAAATCAAACGAGGATTTACAAATGGTTTGTCTGACAACTCTGCATTATGCAAGATTCCTTTGAAACCACCGATGCTTTCAAGCGGTAGTACCAAGCTATTGTGGGCAAAGCGAGGGTGGGCTGGATTTGCAATACGCTCAATCTTTTCACCATCCACATAGACTTCGGTTGATTGTGGTTTGGTCACGATAGAGATTTGATAACGTTTGTTCTTTTCAAGTTTTTTATTGAATTGAATATGGAACTGTTCAAATTGATAAGCAAGATAACCATCTTTATCAGCTAGATAGATACGATTGTCCCCACTTGTTGAGAAGGTTTGTTCCCCGTCTCCAGTGACAGTTACATCAAACTTCAAGACGTGACTTGGACCAACATCACCAGCCAAGCCTTCGATACTGCTATCTTTCTCAAAATCCAATCCCTGTTCGCTTGCCTTCACTTTCTTACTTGCATAGTTCTTGACTGTTTCAGAATTGATGGTAAACAAGTCGCTTTGATCAATCTCTTTATCAGGATTTGACTGTGGCGCATAAGGGCTCGTTGGTAGGGTGCGTTCTGCAAAGGTCGCAGCTGCACGGTCAGATCCCCAGGTGCGTTCTGCAGTGGTTTGCATGCTCTTGAAGAAGCGTTTGAAGATATCATAAGAGGTCAAACCTGTCTCATGAAGGTCGATATTATCATTCCAAACTGCGTGACCACCACCAAGGATACTTGGATGAGAAGCTGGTAGAAGTGGACCTCCACCTGTTCTAAAATCATTTGGTGTCCAGCTATTGTACTGACGTTCGTAGTTAGCATAGTCCCCGTAGGCTGCTTGACTATTGCTTCCACTTGGCACACTATAGGTCGGTACATCCGTGATATTGATAATCTTAGCTCCCTGAGCAATGGCTTCATTTGGTCGTTGCCATCCGATGCTCCAGATATCAACTTCTACTCCGTTCCAATCAACAGGGGTGTTCCCTCGTTTCGCACTGAGCGAACCCCAGATACGAGGGGTATAGCCTTTTCCTTTAATGTATTTGATAAGGTCATTGACATAGCGACGATAACTTTCTCTGCTGCCATAGTATTCATCCGTTCCGATATGAACAGTGGATACCCCATGAAGTGGTGCATCTGGACCATCGAGGAGTTTGTCATAAACTGATTTGACAAAAGCTAGCGTTTCATCGTATTTATTATCTAGGTCGAGCATGGCTACGCGTTCTACGTTATGTTTACCTCTGTAATCGCTCAGACTTCCTTGATACATGAGATCTGGACGGACTTTGACAAATGATAAAGCATGACCTGGCGTGTCAATTTCTGGAACTAGGTTGATATGCAAGGCCTTAGCAAGTTTAATCAGATTTTGCATTTCTTCCTTGGTATAATGCTCGTCTGATGTCAGTTTTTGTCCATTCTTACCGACAATGTCTGTCTCCACACGGAAACCTGTCTTAGCATGTTCTAGAACATACTTAAGCTCTTCTTCTTGTGTTAGATTCTTACCTGCCAAGTGTTCCTTTAGGAAGATATAGTTATCGTTGAGGTGCAACTGCAAGTCATTCATCTTGTAGTAAGCCATGTTGAGCATGATGTCTACAAGGGTGTCATAAGGGATAAATTTACGACCTGTATCTAGCATAAAGCCACGGTGACTGAAGCTTGGGAAATCACGAATTTCGCCATTTTGGAGGTTACTTTCTCCCATTTGAAGAAGAGTACGAGTGGCGTAGAAGGCTCCTGTGTTTGTGGCAGCTTCGATGGTAATCACATCATTTTGGATAGTGATGCCATACCCTTCTTTACCATAACCCTTGTTTTCAACCTTTTTAAATTCGATTCGTTTTTGAGCTTGCTTGTCACCTGTTGCTAGTTCCAATCCACGGCTGGCAAGGTCTGACTGGTAGAAGGTTGCTGCCTGATCAAATCCTGAATCTCCTGTCGCAAGGACTGTATCTGAAGTGATAGAAGATTGGCCTTCTTTCCCATACCATTGTTGAACAGCTGGTGCTACTTTTGGTTTGACACCTACACCCTCGTCCTGATGTAGACCCTTGATGACTACTTCAAATTCCTTAGTGAAAGTATGGCTGTCTTTGATTTGCTGCACCATAACCTTAACGCGTTGGTCTGTCAAAGGCTTATAGATGTGATTTTGAAGGTCAATCACACCTTGCTTGTTGCTTCCTATAAGGCTAACTTTCCCTGGTAAAGTTGGTAGAACAAGCGACTGTCCGTCTTCTGCTACTGTTAGTTCGGTTACTTGGCGGATATCCGTTACCTTACTATGGTCCGGAACGTTTGAATAAGCTCGAATTTCTTGGATTCCAACATTTCTCCAACCCATTGTGCCAGCTTGGTAATCATTGACCTCCAATTTGAGGTACTTAGCTTGGATACTGTCAGCTAGGTCAACTTTCTCGTCTAAAACAGGTTCTCCGGTTTTGGTATGAGCGAGTTTCCATTGTTTTTCTCCGTTAGCGCCCACGTCTTCTTGACCTGCGTAGTAGAGACTCCAAGATTTGATATTGGGATCATTTTGCCCATTACGAAGACGACGATCCCAGTCTATTTCTACATGCTTGATGAGGGTAGTTTTTGGAAGAGTTAATTCGAAGGTTGGTTTTGGTACATCTCTATCTGTTGCCCAACGAGTATTGTCATCTCCATCAATGGCCTTATCTGCAGTAAAGTTTGTCCCAGTCTCATGGTTGCTCACCTGGGCAGTAGCACCCTCGAGATGGTTGACATCTTCTCTATCTTCGATTGTCTTTTCAGCTGGTTTTTCTGCTGGTGTAGTGGTTTCCGCAGGTTGATTGTCTGCCTTTGGTGTTTCAACCGGTTTGGGCGTTTCTGCTGGCTTGGGACTTGCAGGACTTGTCTCTGGTTTTGCCTCTTCACTTGCTGCAGGATTGGTTCCCTCATCAGTCGCTGGAGTTTCTTCATGACTTGTTTCTGTTGTAGCTTCTGCATCCGCCTTTTCAAGCGCAGCGGCTAAATCATCTGGTAACTTATCCAAGGCTTGAACATGAGTAATACTTCCCTCTGTCTCTGAAGGTGTTGCTGTTTCTGCCGCCTGAACCATATTGGCGCCAAAGATACTAGCACCAATCATAACGGAGGCTGCACCGATTGCAAATTTTCTTATACTATAGTGACAGCGTTTCTCAAAAAAATGTCTATCCATCTTTCTCCTATTCCTTTCATCCGCATACATGGGTAAGCGGTATCATTTCTCCTTTGAAAAAGGAGAGAACCAAGAGGTCCTCTCCGGCTGTTTGTTCCTTTTTGATTCGAGTTGCTTTGAACAGCTGAAATCAAATCCCATTAATCTTCTTTACGTTTTGACGCAAGGACCGCAGCAGATAAAGCGATACTCACACTTGCTAAGAAGAGGGCAGCTTCTGAACCATGTTCTCCTGTAGCAGGAAGTTTCTCTTCTTTATCTTCCAGAGTTTGGGTATCAGATACTGGGCTTGGAGTGAGCGGGTACTCAGGTTTTTCAACTGTTGGAGCTGCTTGATCTCCAGCGGTAGCCAATACACCTGTGTAGGCTGGTTTCTCGTTTACCAAGGCTTGAACCGCATTGACGCCGCCCTTAAACTCTGGGGCTTCATTGACAGCTGCTTCAACTGCATTAACCCCACCCTTGAACTCAGGGACTTCATGTACAGCTGCCTCTGCCGCATTAACTCCTCCCTTGAACTCAGGAACTTCATGTACAGCTGCTTCTGCTGCATTGATGCCACCTTTGTATTCTGGAACCTCATGTACAGCTGCTTCTGCTGCATTAACACCGCCCTTAAACTCTGGGACTTCATTGACAGCTGCTTCTGCTGCATTGACGCCGCCTTTGAACTCAGGTACATCAAGAACTGGTGGTTGTTCTTCCCCCTTGCTACTTGTTGGAGCGTCTGGTTTCGTAGCAGAATCTTTTAATTGGTTGAGATAGTCTGCGAAGTAGGCCACCATTCTTTCCGTCAAGAGATGGTTATCCGTCGCATATTTCATGCTCGCCTGAACGCTAGCCACTTCCTCTTGATTGTCCTTGTCTGTTAATTTCTGCGCCTTAGCCAAAGCTGCTTCATAGCCAGACATGTCAAGCGGTGTTTCTGCTACCTGTGGACGGGTAAAGATGAGTTCCGCTGCAGATTGGTATTTATCGCCACCATCTCCGTAAGTCTTGGTACCTGTAAGGACAATTTTCTTAGCCTTGATTGTCTTGCCAAAGTCAATGTCTTTTGGCTTGTTGTTATCTGGCCAATCTGTCACGGTGAAGGTATGTTCTTTACCAGACTCATCTGTGACAACCAGTTTCACATCACGCAAGTTACCATTCGATCCTGAGCCACGTGGAACATAGCGAAGTCCAGTGATTTCAGTTGGTTCTTTCAAGACCATGGTTGCAGGCTTGCCTACATCTCCACCATTCCAAGATGTATGCCATAGACTAGACACATTGCCATCAAAGACATTCTCAATACCTTCACCTGGTTGAGCTGGCGCATCCAAACTTTCAAAGTCTTCTGCTACCAAGGCTGTCTTCTTTTGAACCAAAGCATTCTTCAGAGCTTCAATCTTGGCAATTTCAGCACGCGCTTCTTCCACGCTAATGTCATCATCTGCCTGACTGAGGTTAAAGACCGCCTCTTTCAAAGCATCCATAGACTCTTTCGTGTAGTTGGTCATGGCAACCGTTGGCAAGTAGTTCTTGAGAGCATTTTCTGTCAACATCTTACCTGTTAGCGTAATTTCCTCGATGTGAAGATTGTCCATCATGAAGTCGTTGTAACCACGGAAGTTGGCATTTCCGCCAGAATCTCCACGAGTATTGCTTGCGTTTCCAGTTGAGTAGATACCTACCCAAGTATCGCCTGTTTCTGCACCTGTCACGAGGAAGGTTGCCTTCTTGGCTTTCTTAGAATCCGTCCAAGTATTTGGCAATTCATGCATTTCCAAGTCGCTAGCTTGAGTACCACGACGACCTGACTGGAATTCTCCCTTACCGACTACAAAGGCATAGGTATTGTCAGAGCCTGCTTCGTATTCAAAGGTTACACGGTAAGTCTTACCAGCTTCAAAACGGAAGTTTTGCGGAATAGTTTGGTAAACCAAGTTACGACGGCTCACTAGTCCATTTGTCTTCAATGACCAATTTCCTTCGATAACATCATCGACTTTCTTACCATTCCAACCACGCTGTGTATATGGATCGTGTTTTTCAGACAAGTGAGTGCGGTTGTCTTCGACACCTTCGACACCGCCCACTACAAATGGGAAGATTCCTTGAGCTACATTTTCAAAGTCTTGTTTGAAGGTTCCTTGACCTGTATCATGCTTGTCTCCGTACATGCTTGAATTGTTTTCAAAGGTACGAATTTCATCAAAGTAAGTTGCTTCATCACCAGCTTCACGACTCAATGTCAAAGTAACATTTGATACGTCCGATCCAGTTGTAAAGAAGGCGTACATATTTTGGAAATAACTTGTATCGTCAACTGTAGCATTTTCACGACGATTGTTATGAGCATAAGCTTTGATATAGTTGAGAGCGAGTGACTTATTGGTATAAGTAGTCACTTCTTTTTCGCCAGTATTCACTGTGATACTTGCCTTAGCATTACTACGGTTATCAACACCGACATAAACCGCATACTTGGTATTTGGTTTCAAGCCAGTCAGTTTCTGAGTAAGGCTGACCTTGCTCTTATTGCCTTGGATACGAAGCATTTCATTTGCGCCTTGTGATTTGACAATTTCTGCCTTAGAAGCATCACCAGAAATGGTCCAGTGTTTCAAGGTACCGCTGTTAAATCCCTGGTCATAGATGTGCATGCCTTCGCTCCATGACATTTCAGGATTGGTTTGTTTTGAACGGTAGAGAACGTATGGTTGATTTGCTAGAAGGTCTAGGGTAATCTTGCCATCTTTTACAGTTAGTTCTTGCTCTTCTGTCTTACCTTGGTCAGTTAGCTTGTAAAGGTAAACCTTGCTATTTGCCCAATCGCTTGGAAGTGTCCAAGTTGTTGCACCAGCTTGCGTATTGAAGTAGTACATTTTTTCCTTATCAGTAGGAAGTTTCTTACCATTTGCATCCCAGTTCCAAGGAGTCAAGTAAGCTGAGCCATCTTGGATGACACGTCCATTGAGCGTTACTGTACGTTCGCGATATTGCGGGCTATTGACATCATTTGACTTACGAGTCACAACAACCTTGTTACCTGCTGCATCGACTAGCTCAACCTTCATTTCTGGAGTCCATTTATAGGTGCTACCATTATCGGTCATGGTAACTGGCGTACCATTTTCCCATTTACTTACAGTGAAGTGTTGGAAGTACTTAGTCATGACGTCATGGGCAAATAAGTTGGTTACATAGCCATTGTAATCACTCCGTCCTTGCCATCCTTCAAAATCTTTCATGCTGTAGCCACCTAGAAGTGGGTAATCTGCTGCACCACCATAACTTCTATAGTCCCCTACCCAAGCATCTTTTTGATGGTTGCGGATAAAGCGCGTGATGGCACTGTTGATACCTTTATTGGTGTAGCCACCATAGGTCAAGTCAGCTGCCCAGTGATGGAAGGTAGAGTCGTACTCACCACCATGGCCCCACTCAATCGCAAAGCGCCAGCCTTGTTTGTTGATTTCTTTTGCAAGAACGTGGGTAGCCCAGGCACCGTTATCACCAGATTGACCATTGCCCCAAACGTCCACATAGATAAAGTCGAGACCTTCACCAAGTTTTTTCTTCAAGTCTTCCCAGCGAGCCAAGCGTCCATGTGCTAGGTCATAAGCAGCATCAATGTTGATACCTTGGTCCAGCCAGTTCCAACCATAGCTGTAGCTACCATCTGGATTCTTACGGAGGATTTTTTCATTGAAGTACTTAGACTCAGGATAAGTTTCAGAAGCGTTAACGTGGATACCTAGATGAGCTCCATATTTCTTCGCTTTCGCAATCAAGGTCTTGAAGTCTTCAACACCACCGATACGTTTACCAATATCAGCATAGTTCAAGTGACCAGAGTCATGACCTTCACTACCATATCCTTTAAGGAGAACACCTTGCCCAAGACCATCTGTGTGGAGATTGATCTTCTTGATACCATCCAAGGTCATGAGGAATGGGTTTTGGGCTTGTGAACCAAAGTTCATCGCGATACGATAAGCTGTGATATCCTTAACCTTTTCCCAACCTTGAGGGTTGTTCATGATGCTACGATAAGCAATGGCACCATCTTGCCAGTCGACTTTGTTGTCAGCATTGGCATCTTCGGTGATAACAACCTTGGCACTTGGAAGTTCCTTCGTGTATTCTGGGAAGACAATGCCCTTATATGCCTTTTCCCATTGCCATTCAGAGCTATGAATTCCGACATAGTTGGCATTTCCGACTGTTTCTTTATAGGCTGTCAAACGAGTCCAATCATACGAACCACCACCGTAGCTGTTTTGAGAGTTGCTCCAAACACCTGCAGCAAGCTTATCTGTAGAAACAAATCCATACATGTAACCCTTAGCCAAATCCTTCATTGGATTGGTTACATCGATATGATCATCTCCGCTGACATGGGTATTGTTTGACATGGTTGCCCCGTCAAACTTAGCCCCAGCTTGATCACTCGAAACAGACACTAAAGCATTGCCAAGGAAACTAATGGAAGAAAGCAGTTTTCTTTCATCATCAATCTTTTGACCTGGAGTGACTTGATTGTGGTTGACAATCTTGGTCACATCAAAGTGCAATTGATTGTCCACAACTTGCAAGCGTACTGTCATTTCCGCATTGATAAGATTAGCATCATCGCGAAGCTTCATCAAGTACTCTGCTGTTGTCTCATTGATTTTTTTGTAGGTAACTTCAGGGGTGACTTCGTGTTTGTTGATAAATACTTTATTGAACTGTTGCACCTGTCCTGGCAAAGTATGACCATTCAAACTATATTCTTTAATACGTGGGAAGGCTTGGTCGATTACTGCCTTGAGGACCTTAGACTGAATCGTATCATAAGTCACCTTGCTATCGTCAACAACTGGACCTGTTTCTTTCTGGGCAGGAGTATCATCTGCTTTCACGCC
Organism: Streptococcus oralis SK304; assembly: GCF_000287715.1. Classification (GTDB taxonomy): domain Bacteria; phylum Bacillota; class Bacilli; order Lactobacillales; family Streptococcaceae; genus Streptococcus; species Streptococcus oralis_Y. The sequence continues at coordinate 292,843 of NZ_ALJN01000006.1, forward strand.
TTCTTGATTGTCTGTTTTAACGCTGACAACTGTACGCTCATTGCCATAGGAACCAGCTTTTAGGACGATTTTCTTCTCATTTTTGAGAGTTTCATTAACAGCTGCTGGCAAAGTGACCGTATCAAAGAGTTTCTCATCATTATTCGTTGCATTGAGTTGTCCATCTGACTTGAGGGTAATTGATAGGCGGTTAATTGATCCTGTCTCAGGCGCCGCTACACGCCCCCCCTTATACCAGGTGCTATCGGTTGGAGATTTATACTCCCAGAACCAGCCATCTTTGTCATAACCAACAAAAACATTGTTCTTGGTATCTTTAAATTTCAAGAAGACACCAAAGCGTGATTTGCCCTTTTCAGAATCATCTTTGAAGGTTAAATCAACCGTCGCATTTCCATTAGCATCAACTGTCAATCCTTGTTTTTCAAACAAGGCTGGTTTATCGCCATTGTCGTTCTGTGCAGTTGAAGACAATTGATTGTAGCGGACACCTTTTTCTTCACGAACCGTAACTGTTCCCTGTTGTTCTTTATTCGCTACTGTTTGCCATTCAGGGGTTACTGTCTTAGGTGTTTCAGGTTTAGCAGCTGCAGGTTTATCCTCTTTTGGTTTTTCTTCAGCCGGTTTTTCTTTCTCTTCCAAGTCTGCTGGTTTCACACTTGAAATCCCCTGCATGTGGTCTTGGATCCATTTTAGTTGAGCTGGTGAGAAGAGAATGCCTCCGCTCCGTTTTCCAACTACACCATTTTGGTGAACACCGACTAGTTTGCCTTCTGTATCAAAGATACCGCCACCACTAGCGCCTGGTTTCCCTCCTTGGTAACCAATCCCTTGGGCACCTTCTCCGTATGGTTCCGCAAAATCAACTGTAGTATTGACAATCGGATTCAATTTCCCTTCTGGATAACCAAAGACATGGAGTTTATCTCCGATTTTCTTAACTACTGGCTTTTTGGTTACTTCAACAGGAGTATTTTCGAGAACTGTACGCAATCTCACTAGGGCCAAATCATTTTTGAAGCCCTTCAGGTAGCCTTCACGATCCCAATGAATGATATCTTTCTTGCTAAACTTGACATCTGGTAATCCTGGATATGAGATGCTATAGATATCTCCATCCCCTTGGTCATTATCCACAACCTTACGGATATTGCCGTCTTGGCTGTCCTTGATAAAGTTATGAGACACCGTCAAGACAAGGTCTTTAGCAACGACAATACCGCTACCTTCTCCTGATGGCGTCTTAATCTTAACAGTCGCGCCGTAGTTTAATTCCCCATTGGTAGTCTTAGCCACATCTTCTGGGACGAGTTTCCCAGTATCTTGGGCCAACTGATCCTTGTCAACTTCGCGCCCATTGTCTTCAGCTTTCTCCAACTTATCTTCTAATTCTTTTGGCAAATTGCTTGGCTTTTCAGACTTTTCTTTTTCTTGAGCCAACAACTCTTCTTCTGTTTGAGGGCCTTCAGTGGTTTCAGCTGAACCAGGATTCTGAGCGGCAGCTTCCTTGTCGAAATCGTGCCCCTCATCACTAGCCTTCTTATCCAAATCAGCCAATTCACTTGGCAAATTATCTGTTGAACCAACCCTTGCTTGATCAGCCAATACTGGGGCAGTCGCAAAGAAAGTCGCTCCAATCATCACCGAAGCTACCCCAAGCGTAAACTTACGAATACTAAACTTACAGCGTTTTTCAAAAAATTGTTTATCCATAAACTCCTTAATCCTTTCACTTAACAGTAAGCGTTTACATTTCTTTTTTTAAAAATACTCCTTTCTTTGAAAGTACCGTGCTTAACTGTCATAAATAAAAAAATAATTATGCTTTTAATATAACAAATAATATCTAAGAAAGCAATAGGAAAAAGGAAAATTCGCAAAAATTTCTCAAGACACCCCAAATTTAAAAGCTCGCTTTAAAGATATAAAAAGGACTTAGCATCCAAGAGGAATACTAAATCCTTTCTCATATCCTGTAAAATTTATTTCACATGGTTTGCGAGGTCTTCTTGAGCCTTCTTATTAGACTCTTCTTTTTCTTTCAACCAGTTTTCTTGAGCTTTTTGGTACTCTTCTGTTGTTACCGCCTTATCTTGTACATCTAGGTATTTATACAAGAGGGCTTCGCTCATACCCTTGTTACCAGAGTATGCAAACGGAAGTGTAAATGGTACCATCTTAGACAACATTGGACGACCAGTTTGAGAAGTTGTTGGGATGAGCAAGGCACTGTCTGTCAACCAAGCTTGGGCAGCAGCATATTTTTCATAACGTTTTGAAACGTCAGTAGTTTCTTCCCCAGCTTCCACAACCATTTTTTCGTAGTCTTCCAAACCAACTTGCTTGGCAGCAGCGTTGTTTGTTCCTGAGTCAAATCCTAGGTAAGTCTTTGTATTTTCCCCTACAGATGGTTTGATAATATCAAGGTAGGTAGAAGGGTCTGCAAAGTCTGGAGACCAACCCACGTTATCTGAGATATCCCAGTCTTCTCCAGCCGCAGTTTCAGCAAAGTAAGTGATGTTCAAGACATCGTCTTTTTGAAGTTGTTGGATATCGACAACCACATTATCAGATCCTAAGTTTTCTTCAACTGACTGTTTAAAAGATTGGACACGTTGAACTTTTGTTGTATTGGTTTGGTCTACAGGCATATCCAAGTGGATTGGGAATTTCACACCTTCCGCTTGAAGAGCTGTCTTAGCTTTAGCAAACTCTGCTTTGGCCTTATCTGGGTTGTAGAGTCCATCTTGAGCATCATCCAAGTTCACGTTGCTCCACTCGTCACCATAAGTCACCAATTTTTCTTTGACCATTTCGCCAAAGTTCTTTCCATCTGCCTGTACAAATGTAGGAGGAACAAACAAGTTACGAAGCAGTTTAGTTGCCCCGCTTGCACCATTTACTTGAGAAGCATAGGCCGTTCTATCGAAACCAAAAGCAAGAGCTTGACGGAAGTCCTTGTTTAGAAGAGCTTTCTTGGTTGATGTTTTTTCTTCATCGGTTGTCTTAGAAGTGTACTTATAAGACTGACGATCGATATTCGTACCGACTAAATAAGTAGTAGAGTCTTGTTGTGTATAAACGATATTGTCTTTAAATGCCTTTTCAGTCTCTGTGTAGCTAGCGCTTGTTGGGAAGAGACGAGCCATTGTAAAGCTACCGTCTTTGAAAGCTTCAGTTGGTTTGTTGGTATCTTGTCCATCCCAGAATGATAATTTAACCTTATCGATATGGACATTGTCCTTATCCCAGTAGTTAGGATTTTTCGCAAATTCGACAGAAGATTTAGCAACAATTGATTTGAGTAAGAACGGACCATTGTAGAGAATACTGCTTGAATCAGTTCCCTTAGCGAAGTCATCCCCTTTAGAGTTCAAGAACTCTTCATTTACTGGAGCCAAAACTCCCATCGTTGTCTTAGAATTCCAGAAGCTTTCTGGCTTGTTCAATGTGTACTGAACTGTATAATCATCAAGTGCCTTGATTCCTACTTGAGAGAAGTCTGTAATTTCTCCTTTCACATAGGCGTCCAATCCTTTGATTGATTCTTGAACTAAATAAAGACCATCAGATTTTTTATCAGCAGCATATTTAAGTCCTGTTACAAAGTCTTGAGCTTTGACTTCTGCGTATTCCTCACCTTCAGAGGTATACCATTTTGCATCCTTACGAAGCGTATATGTGTAAGTCAAGCCGTCCTTAGATACAGACCAATCCTCAGCCATAGATGGTACAAAGTTACCATAGCGGTCATTTTCGAGCAAGCCATCGATAACGTTGCTCGTAATATTTGCTGTAGCTGCCTTACCAGTTGTCAAATAGTTTAGGTTATCAGGATCCGTTTCATAAATGTATGAGAATGTCTTCTCACCTTTAGCACTTGAACTTGATCCAGAGCACGCAGCCAGAGTACCAGCTGCCAATAATGTCACACCCGCAAGGGCAAGTAATTTTGAACTTTTCATCATTTTCTCCTTTAAAATTTACATCCCATTATAGACCCTTTTCAGAAAGTTGTCAACAGAATTTTCAGAATTTTTGAATGATTTTAGCATTTTCTGAAAAAATTTTTTTGATAGATAGCCATAGTATTAAATTCCAATTTGTATAACTTACGATTTCCAAAATACAAACGGTCAAACCAAAGGTAAAAATCAGATTTTTTATCATTTTTTTGCTATGATTAACATAGAAGAAAAGCTGAGGAGGAGACAATGATATTAATTACAGGTGCAAATGGTCAGCTAGGTACCGAACTACGTTATTTACTAGATGAACGAAATGTGGACTATGTTGCAGTGGATGTGACCGAAATGGATATCACTAATACTGAAATGGTTGATAAGGTATTTGCTGAGGTCAAGCCAACTCTGGTCTATCATTGTGCAGCCTACACTGCTGTGGATGCGGCTGAAGACGAGGGGAAAGAACTGGATTTTGCCATCAACGTAACTGGAACTGAAAATGTAGCCAAGGCCTCTGAGAAATACGGAGCTACCCTGGTCTATATCTCAACAGACTATGTCTTTGATGGGAAAAAAAACGTTGGACAAGAATGGGAAGTCGATGACCTACCTGATCCGCAGACAGAGTACGGGCGTACCAAGCGAATGGGGGAAGAACTTGTTGAAACCCTTACGTCACAGCATTACATCATCCGTACTGCTTGGGTCTTTGGAAATTATGGTAAAAACTTTGTCTTTACAATGCAAAATCTAGCCAAATCCCATAAAACACTCACAGTGGTCAACGACCAACACGGTCGCCCAACCTGGACACGTACCTTGGCTGAGTTCATGACCTACTTGACTGAAAATCAAAAAGAATTTGGCTACTACCACTTATCAAATGACTCAACTGAAGACACCACTTGGTATGACTTTGCTGTTGAAATTCTTAAGAACAGTGATGTTGAAGTAGTACCAGTAGACTCCAGCAAGTTCCCTGCTAAGGCTAAACGCCCCTTCAACTCAACCATGAGTTTAGCCAAAGCGAAGGCAACAGGTTTCGTCATTCCAACCTGGCAAGATGCACTTAAAGAGTTTTATAAACAAGAAGTAAGAAAATAAAAGTTTACAACATACATAAAAAGCAAGAGACTTTGAGTTCTCTTGCTTTTTAGTATGCATTTAGTTAATTACTTGTTGCGTCTTGGCATAGTTAGCCTCGACTGCTTCTTTTTCAGATTTCCACCAGTCTTGGTTGTCTGTGTACCATTTGATAGTCTCTTTGAGACCTGCTTCAAAATTGGTAAACTCTGGCTCCCACCCTAGTTCATCACGAAGCTTGCTAGCGTCAATGGCATAGCGAAGGTCGTGACCAGCTCGGTCCGTCACATGATCATAAGCATCAGCTGGTTGCCCCATCTCCTTGAGGATGAGTTCCAGCACTTCCTTGTTGTTCTTCTCGCCATCCGCACCAATCAAGTAGGTTTCGCCGATTTGACCTTTGGTCAGAATCGTCCAAACACCTGATGAATGGTCATTGGTGTGGATCCAGTCACGGACGTTTTTACCTTCACCGTAGAGTTTTGGCTTGATACCGCTCAGGATATTGGTGATCTGGCGCGGAATGAACTTCTCGATGTGCTGATAAGGACCATAGTTGTTTGAACAGTTAGAAATAGTCGCTTTGACACCAAATGAGCGCACCCAAGCTTTGACAATCAAGTCTGAAGCTGCCTTAGTTGATGAATAAGGCGAGCTTGGATTGTACTTTGTTTCAGCGGTAAATTTCTCACCTGGACCTTCTCCATGACCTGGTAAATCTTCACGCAGAGGCAGATCACCATAGACTTCGTCAGTCGACACATGGTGGAAACGAAGGTTATATTTACGAGCTGCTTCCAATAGAGTGTAGGTCCCGATGAAGTTAGTGTAGATAAAGGGGCTCGGGTCATTGAGAGAGTTGTCATTATGGCTTTCTGCAGCGTAATGAACGATAGCATCCGCTTCAGCCGCCAGCTTGTCTACCAAGGCTGCATCAGCAATATCTCCAACAACCAACTCAACACGATCACCTAAAATTTCTTCAATATTGGCACGATTACCCGCATAAGTCAGCTTGTCCAGCACTGTCACATGGACGTCTGGAAAGTTCTTGTAAACATAATGAACAAAGTTAGAACCGATAAAACCAGCCCCACCTGTCACGATAATATTCTTGTATTCAGTCATTTTTATTCCTTAACTTTTTTACAAATCTTCTTTTCTTAGTGGTTTTACATCCTTAAGTAATGGATGATGTTTATCAGCTTCTGAGACTTCTGCTGCTTCTAGGTTTTCCCACTCGATTCCCAAGGCTGGGTCTGCATAGTTGACAAAGGCATATTTAGGCTTGAGTTCAAGTGCCCAGTAGTCATTGACAAGATAGCTATAAGCAACTGTATCTGAGAGGACTTGGAAACCATTGGCTACGCCACGAGGGACAAAGATTCCCTTACTTGCATCAATCTCGGTCTGATAAACATTTCCAAAAGTCTCACCCTCACGCAAGTCCACCCAAGATCCTAGAACCTTCCCATTATCTGCAACAGAGATGTACTTATCCCAAGGCTCAGCATGGAGGCCTCGAAGAACATTTTTGCGAGAAAAGCTGACGTTATTTTGCAGTTTCCCTTCAGCAAAGAAGCTTTCAGGAAAACCAAGTGGCACCATCTTTTCCTTCTGGAAATTTTCCTTAAACCAGCCACGATTGTCACCATGAACTGGAATATCAAACTCTAACATACCTGGAATGGCATCAATCTTGCGCACTGCAAGTGTCTTGCCGAAAAAATTATCAGTCATCTAGATTTCTCCAATCAAACGGAGCAAGTATTGCCCGTATTCATTCTTCTTAAGAGGTTGCGCCAATTCCAGTACATCTTCACGACTGATATAACCCATACGATAGGCAATTTCTTCCAGATTGGCAACCTGAACATTCTGCATTCGTTGAACCGTTTCGATATATTGGGAAGCCTCTAACAAGCTCTCATGCGTCCCTGTATCCAACCAGGCAAAACCACGCCCCATCACCTCAACAGACAAATCCCCACGCTTCAAATAAGCATTATTGACATCTGTGATTTCCAACTCACCACGTGCGCTTGGTTTGATCTGTTTGGCAATATCCACAACATCATTATCATAGAAATAAAGACCTGTCACTGCATAGTTAGAGCGAGGATGCTCCGGTTTTTCTTCTATGGAAATGGCATTCATGTTTTCATCAAACTCGACCACACCAAAACGCTCTGGGTCCTTCACTTGATAACCAAAAACAGTCGCACCCTTCTCTTTCTGGGCTGCCTTTTGAAGCATTCTGCTCAAACCAGGTCCATGATAGATATTATCTCCCAAGATCAAAGCAACACTATCGTCACCGATAAATTCTTCACCGATAAGAAAAGCCTGAGCAAGTCCATCTGGACTTGGCTGTTCCGCATAAGAAAGTTTAATCCCAAATTCGGAACCATCCAAGAGCAAGTCCTTAAAGCGGGGCAAATCCTGTGGTGTTGAGATGATCAAAATGTCCTTAATCCCAGCCAACATCAAGGTTGACAAAGGATAGTAAATCATGGGTTTATCATAAACTGGCATCAGCTGTTTTGACGCAGCTCGAGTAAGTGGGTACAATCGGGTACCTGAACCACCCGCAAGAATAATACCTTTCATAATAGAATAACCTCTCTTCGTTATTTTTCAATTACTAAACTCTTCCTCTACCACATTCAGAGCACGCTCGATTACCACATGCATATCATAGTATTTATAATCTGCTAAACGTCCACAGAAAATCACCTTATCATTCTGTGCTGCTTCTTCTTGATATTTAGCAAAGATAGCATTATTTCTCTCATCATTGATTGGATAATAAGGCTCATCACCTCGCTTCCAGTCAGCAGGATATTCACGCGTAATAACTGTCTTTGGTTGCGCTCCGTATTCGAAGTGCTTGTGTTCAATGATGCGAGTATAAGGAATTTCACGCTCTGTATAGTTAACAACTGCATTTCCTTGATAGTTTTCTTCATCTAGAACTTCATGCTCAAAACGAAGACTACGGTATTCTAACTCACCATGCTTATAATCAAAGTATTGGTCAATCATCCCTGTGAAGACAACTTTTTCAGCAGAAGTCTCTAATTCTTGACGATTGGCAAAAAAGTCAACGCCAAGTTCTACTTCTACATCCTTCAGCATATTTTCGATGATAACGTTGTAACCCCCAATTGGAATCCCTTGATAACGGTCATTAAAATAATTATTATCAAAGGTTAAACGAACTGGTAGACGTTTAATGATAAATGGTGGGAGGTCTGTCGCAGAACGTCCCCATTGTTTTTCAGTATATCCCTTAATCAACTTTTCATAGATATCCGGACCAATCAACTTAATAGCTTGTTCTTCCAAGTTTTTAGGCTCAACATCTTTCATATGAGCCGTTTGTTCAGCTATCTTATCTTTCACTTCTTGAGGAGTCTTGGTTCCCCACATAGCATAGAAAGTATTCATGTTAAAAGGAAGATTGTAAAGACTGCCCTTATAATTGGCTATAGGCGAGTTGATATAGTTGTTAAATTCAGCAAATTGATTTACATAATCCCAGACTTTTTTGTTTGAAGTATGGAAAATATGGGCACCGTACTTGTGAACGTTGATACCTTCAACATCCTCACAGTAGATATTACCACCAATATGATTACGCTTATCAATCACTTTTACTTTTTTCCCACGCTTGGTCGCTTCATAAGCAAAAATTGCTCCCGACAAACCAGCACCAACGATTAGATAGTCGTACATTTTTTTCTCCTTTTTATAATTTAACAATTCGATTGAAATAAGGGATTTTCATTAACATTCCAACAATAATAAAACTAACACATAAGGTAAATATAGCAAAAAGTAAATATGCTCCTACAAAACTAAAACCAAATAGTTTTTCCCACAACTTCATAATGTAAGTGTGTATTATAAAAACTCCCATGGTTTGATTAGAAAGAAAAACAATCCATTTGTTGTTATCTTGATTCAATGCAAGTGAGAATATGGTTAGAAAAATTCCTAAACTTACAACTTTTACAAATAGAAGATCATAAAAATATTCAGCAAAAGAATTATGGTAAGTGGTTCTTGCTAAGAAAAATAATATTAAAGGCGAAACCAGGAACAAAAGTACTACGGTTATTTTCATCCATCTCTTAAACCTATTTTTGATAATATCTTTGTCAAATTGAGCTATAAAGCCACCTAAAAGATAATAGAAAAACCAAGTCCATAACCTAAAGGTTTGTATAACATATGTTTGTATTGGCATTTGAAGTACAATATTTGTTAACTCAAAAATCAAACCAACAACTAGCAATACAGATAGAATGTATAAATAACTTCTTTTTGAATTAAGGAATTTTTTCAAAACAGGCAAACATATATAAATAATTATGAGTGCACCAAAAAACCAAAACTGGAAGAAATACCCCTTTTGTATCAAAGAACCTACAATTTTTTTAATTGGATTAACTGTAAAATCTCGTTTAAAAAGCCAAATGATTACGGACCATGACGATACTGTTATTAGAATCCATTTTACTTTCTGCAGTATATAGGAATAGGTAATCTCTCTCTTTCCTAACAATAAATAACCATTAACCATAAAAAATAAAGGGATAGAATAGGTTCCTAAGTAGTATAAATATGTCGAAAAATTCCATGAACCTGTCTCTTTAAATCCACCCATCGCTGTATGGAGTAGAACAACCCCAACACATGCAAGTACTTTTAGTAGATCTAAGTTAATATTTCGATATTTGCGCATTCTAATTTTTCCTAATTATTTGTTTTAATTCTTTCACATCTACCACTTTTAGAGATAGAATCGCAAAAAGGTAAATGATTCCACCAATCACAGCAAATGCTAAAACATTTATGGTTGGCGAAAAATGTATGACTGTTTTTGAAACTAGCAAGAGGCCATACATAATAGCTGATGCTAGAATAATCTTCATCATCGATCCGATAATCGGAACATCTTTTATATATTTGCGAGTAAAGAACAGTTGAATTGCCCAAACAAAGGCTTCAGTCAAGACCGAGACAATTGCAGCCCCCATATAACCAAGTTTGGGAAGAAACAACAAATTTAATCCCACACTGGTAATTGCGGGAACCGTTGTTGAAATCATAAATTCTTTATTTTTATTATGTGGAATTAAAATCTGGATTCCCATAATATTGGTCCAGCCGATAAAGAACATCCTAAAGATCATGATTGCTATCGCGAAACGTGCATCTTGAAAATCTTGACCAAGGAAAAATTGAACAAAATCGTCATTAACAATCAACATACCTGCCATAATCGGAAAAATAATCAAATTATAAACTAGGAATGAAATCTCATGCATCTTATTGACTTCTTCATGATTGTTTGTTGCTAATAAATTAGCAACTCGAGGCAACATGACGCTCCCCAATGACGTTACCAAGGTTAATAAAATATTCACCAATTTAAGTGCCTGATCATAGATTCCTACATCTTTTGTAGAGGCTAAAACTCCAAGCATCGTACGATCTAAAGTAACGTATAAAGAGATTGCTATCTGAGGAAGAAATAAAAAAATAATTGGTTTCAAATGGTACCTAGCGTATTCTAAATCAACATGGGGCTTACCAATAAACTCTCGGGCCGGCAACCACATACTTAATTGTCCCAATAGCTCAAATATTGTTAATAAGAACACATAAAGGTAAAGATCGTTAGTAGATTTGACAAACAGGAAAATCGAGATTACCCCAACGAGTTTTACCGTAATATTTCGAACAGTAATTTTACGAAAATCCTCTAACCCTTGAAAAAGCCAGGAAATATCTAAACCTTTAGAAACTAAACTCAATCCCAAAATATAGGCTACTGGGTTTTGCATTGAAGGAAGGTTAACGCAAAAAATACAATATAAGGAGATTGAAAGGATTGTAGCACCTAATTGTAAAGAGTAGATACCCCAAAAGTTTTTATTAATCTCATTATGATGTCCAGAAATCACCTTAGTCCCATAGTTGGCGACACCTAAAGTAGCGAGCAATATAAAGTAAGTTACTATAGAACTATAATATCCATAATCACCTAACTCTTGAGAACTAAAGATTCTAGTAATATAGGGTGTAGTTATTATTGGGAGAACAACTACTAGTATCTGATATGACAAATTATAAACATAATTCTTTAAAATCTTCATCTTTAATTAACTTAGTCTTTCTAGGAGTATTTATAAAGACAGTGCAATAAAACTTATTTAGAAAAGAGGAAATAGCACCTTGAAAGATTTATTAACAATCTACTTTTATAAATAAACTACTACTTATTAAATAATTTCTTCTGAATTCTTTGTAAGAATCCTGGTTCTTCTGTTGAAAAAACTGGAAACTCTTTTACAGTTAGTTGTTTCTTATGTACCCATACGTTAATTAAACGTTCGGCAACAAAACCAATCATACGAGTATTGTAACTATCATATCTTGAATAATCAATCTTCTTATCTAGTTCAAAAAGAATCGGAAATAACCAACTGCAATATTCATCCATCATTTCTCTAGACATTATAAACATATTATAACAGTATCCTGTTTTTTCTTTAGAAAACCAATTAAAAGCATCAAGGTAATCTTTATTGTTTTCTGAAATAATCTGTCTACACATTTCCCAAACTTTATGATCGTGATTCTTGTTAAAAAACTCTTCAGCAGTATACCCGTTATACTCGTTCATACCCTTTGATGGTAATATCACATCATAATCATTTAATTGTTTTAGAATATCATTCTTTGTTAAAATAGAATTCTGTTTAAAAAAACGCTTGTTTTTCCCAAAATAACGTCTATAATGGCATAAACCAACAATATCATCTTTAGAATTTTTCCAAATCCAATACAATCCTGTTAATTCACAAAATGTAAAGTTTCTATCAGAAATATTATTATCTCCCTGATTATCTCTTAAATAATTCTTTTCTCCAATATTCTTATTCGCGCCCACCAATATAGGGATATATAGGTCCTGGTCTTGAACTTGATTATAAGATTTATGTGTTGCGACGTATAGCTTCACTTCCATTACACTCCCTTAATATAAAACCTTAATTTCCTATAAAGACATTTAAATTTTAATAGAATAGGATTACTTGGCCAAACTCCAAAAAAAGTGTATATTACTGAATAATTTTTAGAGTATTTTTTCAATAACCATTGTATCGCATCAAAATAATTAAGGTTTAAAGATTTCCCATCTGACACATGCCATAACTCACTTGGAAAAACTAATACTGGCAAATTGATTAACTTCATCTGTAATGCATAGTCTGTTCCATATAAATGCCAGGTAGGACCGATTATACTAAATTGATTCGTACTAAAAACTTTTTTCGGAATAATAATCAAACACTCATCAATTGCATCAACTTCAACAGGGGTACTTATAGATTTACTAGCCGCCTTTGTTTTCGGGTCCCCATGAAAAATATTTGAAAAACTGACGACCTTTCCCTCAATATTCTTTACCCCTGCTACTCCTGCTACTCCAAATATGAAATTTCTACAATAAGATTCTAGTTTTGCTAACTCAAAGTCATCTTGAAAACTAATATCTTGATGAACAAAAAATAGATAATCACCTTTTGCTTGTTTGCCTCCAAAATTCAAAGCCTCAGCAGCAGAATTAAATCCATATTTATTAGAATCCACTATAATAAGTTCATAATTAACATCTTTTTGTCTAGATAAAGATGATTTAAGAATTGTATTTAACTTATCGTAATTATTCGATACGCATATAAGTGATATCATCTCCAATTCCCTCTCTTTCATCTAAAAACGTTCTCGCAATTAAAAACAAAAATGGATTGAACCACAATAAAAATAATTGTGGGTCAATACAAGCTCTTACTGACCAAAAAATTAACACAATCAATAAAGTTTTATTTCGATTAATTATAACTTTTTTCATTATAATTGAATAGCTTATTAACGTAAGGAAAAAAATTATTGTTCCATAGCTTATAAGTATATTAATGTACGACGAATCTACATAAAAATAAGAATTCGCCGAAGTATCCCATTGAACATGAGTTCCAAATAATCTTAGAGGGTATCTCCTTAAACCTTCTTGACCGAATCTCAACCTTTGACTCAATAAATTATTTATTAAAGATAATAAACTATTTCTACTATCAAATCTTGCTGTCAGCCAATAAGTCATGTACGCCATAATTGGATAAATAAGAGTAAGTAAATATTTTAGAAATTTAAAATTCATATTGATTGATATAAATCTTCTCGAAAACGATATCAAAAGAAGGATAAATACCATAATAAAAGTAAGACGGGTATCTGTGTATTTATAAATAACTATATTTAATAGTACACAAATAAAAAGCTCTTTTATTGTCCAATATTTTTCACCTTTTAAATACACATATTCCAGTAATATACTCAGGAAATAATTCGGAGTAAATGATGTGTAGTTAAAACCTAGTCCATACCGTGAGCGGATCACACCTCCTGAATATGTTAAGGTTAGCTCGTTAGGAATAATACCAAGTAAAGAGCTTACTATAACAGTTCCTACAACTCCAATCTGGCAGAACATTGTATTCCTTACCAAATTACGAAAATTAATATCCCTTGAAGAATATATAAGAGTCAAAGTATATGCTACAAAGGAGGCGTTACCATTATCATAACTTACAATAAAACCTATAAGAAGTATAATTGGAGTAATGATTATCGATTTTATCTTAGATTTACCTAACATAAATTTAAGTAATAGAAAAAATAATCCCACATACTCCCAAATTTTTATTATTCCATAAGGATGTATAAAATCTTTATAAAAGGTCGAAGTAAACAGCCATGCTATTAGCCAAGGATAAAAAGCTAATCCAAAAAGAAACTCATTCAATTTTACATCAGTTTTAACTCTTGATGGACTCACTTTGAATCCCCCCTTTACTTTCACTAATACTCTTTAACATTACTAGAATTACTCCTTCATATATAACACTATAAAATCAGTAATATATGACCTAAACGACCAATACAACTTATGATATTTAAATAATTTAAAAAATATAAATACATTCTTTTTCATAAATAATTCTCTTCGATTTTTTCCCCATAGAATGTAGTCGTTCAAAACACTAATTTGTTCATTTGAAAGTGATAAATCATGTTGTTTACTAAATTTATCTAATCTCTGAAGCAAATCATCATAATAAATAACTTGCTCTTTTCTCCTTAGGAAACTTCTCTCTCTGCTACCAGTCGCGTTGCTACCGTGTCTTCTAAAATCGATAGTAGAGTAGGAGTAAATATATAACCCATTAAGAAGCGAAGCTAGCCTCCATAACAAGGCATCATGTGCATCTTCGTTACTTCGGATTTCTAAAAAATATGGAATAATCTTTTTGTTCACCGCATAAACACACCCTGGCCTTCTAATATGAAAGAAGTTATCTAAAAAATTTGGTTGATACACTGCCTCACTATTATCCAAATCACTTTTATCCAATTTAATCTTGACGCCATCACCAACATAAAAAGGTGTGTAATTAGAGGCTAACAACAAAATCTTATCATTATTTTCCATAATCTTAGACATTTTTTGAATTTTATCTAAATGCCAAATATCATCTTGATCACAAAGAAAAACGATATCTCCTTTCGCATCCTCTAATAACATGGCAAAATTATTCTTCCATCCTTGATTCTCTTTATTTTTTTTTATAGACCAATTATCCAACTTATATTTAGCAATATAATCTTCAATTATTTGAACAGTATCATCTGTAGATGCATCATCACTAATCAAGACTTCCTCAGCAAGGCGCGTTTGATTTCTTAGAGTATCTAACTGTTCAACAATATATTCATCACCATTAAATGTTGATAATACAATTGATATATTCATTGTATTCTTACTCCCCAATCAACTTTTTATACTCATTCTCTAAATTTTTAGCCTCAATTCTGATATCATAGTTTGATTTTTGAGCTAGGTCAATATTTTCTCTAGATTTTTCCAATCTGTTTATATATGAAAAATCTTCAATAGCTTTTATCCAAGTACTTACGTTGTCAATTGGTAATTGTTGGATACTGTTTGTGAAGATGCACTCATCAGAAATTGTCGTCGAAAGAATAGATTGAATTCCATTAATTTGCCACTCAATAGCAACTAAAGGTAACCCCTCGTATAAACTCGGTAATAACATTATATCCATAGCAGAAATAAACGATTGCATATCCGAATACCGATTCAAAAAAACAATTGAATTTTCCAATTTTCGTTCTTTTACATATCTCTTAACATCTTCTACTTTTTCTCCTTCACCGACCAAAAACAATTTTACATCCTTCTGCTTACATTTCATTTCATCCATTAAATCCAGAAGAAATGTATGATTTTTTTGAATATTGAATCTGCCTACATGTCCTAATGCAAGTGTATTTTCTTTTAATGAATGTGTTGTCCGAAATACTCGGCGAAGATGAGGATTAAAACTATATTTTTCTACATCCCTGGCATTATGTATAACTTTAAATCGTTTATCCTTAAAAAGCCATTCTCCTGCCTTTTCACCACACGCCCAAGATTGAGTATATAAAGTGTAAAAAAAAGGACGTAACATTCTATCTAGTAGAATATGATTACACGTTGTATTATGACTATGCGCTATTCTTACAGGAACTCCCATGATTTTTGCTATAAACAATTCAATTGACATAAGAGCACTACTCCCGTGAACATGTACAACATCGTATTTTCCCACTTTTAAGAGTTCAAGGAATTCTCTCATATATGCCAGTATTGAGGATTTCTTTCTTTCAATTTCTACAATCTGAACACCTAATACTTGAAATTTTAATTTATCTTCTAACAACGGTTTATTGGTAGCTAGAATCGTCACTTCAATTTCACTCAAGTCCATGTATTCGAGGTATGAATATATAAATGTTCCAATCCCATCAGAAAACAAACCTCCTGTTGGAATATGCAAAATTTTCATCAAGTGTCTCCTTCTATGCTCTTCGTCATTTTTACTCAACTAATTCTGCAATCAAATTTGAAAAATGTTGTACAAAGCATTCATTATTAGATTTAACGGCAATACTACTAGATGGATTCAGGTATTCTCGGATTTTTTTAATATCCTCTATGACTACTAAATCATATCCCTCCTGAACAATCCTATTACAAAAATCTAACTGATGGTCATTCACATGTTCTCCAAATTTTTTTCTTCTCGGAACAACTACTGGTCTTTTCCCATTAGCAATAACATTCATAAATGTAGCAGGACCACCATGAGTAATAACTATATCCGCTTCTTCCATTAGATTATTCATCTCATCATACGAAAGAAAACGTTCCCATCTGCAAAATCGAGGTTGATAGTCTGAAAAACCAACTTGGATAAATACATCCGACGTAATAACTCCCTCTGCTTTCAATTCATCAATCTCTTTTATTAGTCTATTAAATTGTTGCTCATGCGTACCGACAGTTACAAAAATCATTAGAAAATTCCTCCCAAATTGATTGCCTTGGGATAGATTTTTTTCATTTCTTCCCATTGGACAATGAATCTATCTGTAACAGGGTATACTATTTTGCCAGTCATTGTCGGAGCGTCTACACGATCAAATACTTCTATATAAACGGTTTTAGCACCAAATATTTTACCTAAATAAAAGAACGGTATTGCAACCGCTGCTCCGGATGAAATGATAACATCTGGCCTTTCTTTATATAATATTCTTAAAGCAAGAAATGTATTTTTTATTAGATTTTTTATATTACGATTAGTCGGATAATAGCAATAATGACATTTTTCATTTGATAAAATACTTCGGGCATCTTCTTTATCAAAAGTAACCCATAGTCTATCTTTATCCTGCCAAAATGGTTTCAATAGATAGAGATGATTTAAATGTCCACCGCTAGATCCTACTAGACAAAGTTTTATCTCTTTTTTAGACAAAGTTATGAATTCTCCTATTTTTCTACGTATGGGCCAAAATCAATTTTAATTCGTTTGTGATGATTTCGTTGATTCTCAGGTGGAAGCTGCATATAGTCACCATACATATGTTTTAAGTATGCTCTATAATTCTTCATTCCCCATAATTTTATATCATCAAAGGAATAACTTTCAACTTCGTCTAACCACACTTTTGGAAAAGTTTCTTTCTTTATTCCATAACTACCATCACTAACCACTACATTATCAGCATTGGTACTCTGCCCTAGTAATATACACTTCTCCTTCATCTTTTTCAAAAAAGATATTGAGAACACATGTGTGGCAAGCTTAGCTAGCTTATACGCTAATCGTTTTTTTCTATCGTTGTCCCCATATCCACATTTTATCCATAATAGATTTCGGAATAACCAAAATCCTTTAAGTTGAATGAATCGTCTAAAAGGCTTGGGACAGATATCATCAATCGGAAAAATATCAATATAAATTCCATCATGAACATTTGCATCTAAAGAAAATTCCTCAGAAACATGTGTGTTATTGAGACGTAGTTTCACAAAATTAAATGGATAATTCAAATCTGTTTGATCTGTCTGTAGAAAATATTTTTCCCTGTCCAAATCCGAAACACATAATTCTTTAAATCTTTCAAAATCCTCTCTTGGCATACCAAAATCCATATCATCGTCCCACGGGATGAATCCATTATGGCGTATAGCCCCTAGAAAAGTTCCTGCTAGCATCACGATTTTTAAATTATATTTTTCACATATTTTTAACACTTCTGAAGCTAACAAAAGTTCTAAGTTATGTAACTGTTCTAATTCATCTGTCATATAGTTATCTCAAACTCCGTTTTTAATATTCTCTAGTTGCCAATGAATTCTTGATTTCAGTTGTACTGATTTCAGGAGTTCGTGGTAAATAGACCACTTCAACTCCTTCCTTCTCTAAAAAATCAAATTTCCCCTTCCAATCATCTCCCATAACAAAGGTATCTATGTGATATTCATGGACATCTGTCACCTTTTGTTCCCAGGATTCTTCGGGTATTACTAAATCAACATATCTAACAGCCTCTACGAGTGTTTTTCTTTGTTCATATGTAAAATAACATTTTTTTTGTTTTTCATTCCAGTTGAATTCATCAGTTGAAATCACAACAATTAAATAATCGCCTAACGATTTAGCCCTTTTAAGAAGATTAATATGGCCATAGTGCAACAAATCAAATGTTCCATATGTTATGACTTTTTTCATTTCTTACTTCGCCCCTTCTCTCATAAATACCACTTTGACGGTCTTTAACAATATTTCAATATCTTTCCAGATAGTCCAATCATCAATATAAGCTACGTCCAGCTTGACAACATCATCAAAGTCCGTGATTTTACTACGACCACTCACCTGCCATAGACCAGTAATTCCAGGCTTAAAACTAAGACGACGTTTCTGTTCAGGAGTATATTTTTCATACTCATCAACTGTTGGGGGACGTGTCCCAACCAAACTCATATCTCCCATTAAAACATTCCAAAACTGAGGGAGTTCATCTAGACTAGTCTTACGGATAAATCTCCCTATCTTTGTTATACGAGGATCATAATCAACTTTAAACATACCACCTTGCATGGTATTTTGTGCAAGGAGCTCTTGTTTCTTTTTCTCAGCATCCACGCACATAGATCTAAATTTATAGAAAGTGAAATGTCGACCATTTTTTCCGATACGAGTTTGAGAAAAAATAGCGGGTCCGCCATCTTTTCGAATCACCGGAACCAAAACAATACTCACCAAGCCACAAATAAGTAGTCCGATAATTGAACCTATGATATCAATGAAGCGTTTAGCAATGACGTGGCTTGTCTTATAAAATTTTGTAGAAAATGTAATAACATTCAAGCCTGCCATTCCGCGAATCTTTTTATCGCTACCTAGATAGTTATTGAAAGCATTCAGGTTGACTGTCACGTCAATTCCCATTGTTTCAAAAAGAGAGATGAACTCCCCGATGTCATACTCTTCACTTGGTAAATTGATAAAAACTTCATCAACAACTTCATGGGTAGCAAAGTCTAAGATGTTCTCTGCAGGTACAACGGTTACGGATGCATGCTGAAAATTAGGCTGATCCAAAACACTGACCGCCACCAATTCCCAAAAAATCTCTCCCGACTCTATCAGTCTATCTACAACTTTCTCAACTCTGGAAGTAGCTGTTATCAAGAATATCTTTTTACTCCCCTTGAAATTTGGAAATATACGTCTCCTATAGCGTTTAATACACAGATTCAACAAATACAACAAAATAGAATGTATTGTCAAAAAATAAATCATACCTCGTCTAGAGATACTAAAACGATCTTCTAAAAAGAAGTTTGAAATACTGATGGCTAAAGCAAAGAAAACGATATATTTTGTAGTGCTGATAAACTCAGCCAAATAACCCCTTTTAAAAAAATCACGCTCATAATCACTAATGTTAAAAACAACAAAATGCAGAATGAACAAGATGATAACAGAGGTGTTCACAATCTCTGTTTCTCTAACAAAACTAAGTAAATAAGCTAATATAATGACAAGAAGACTCTGGATTGCCGCCAAAGTAATCTTCAATCCTTTTTCTTCCATAATATCTTCCCCAAGCTATCTCTTATTTTTTCCCGTAAGAGCCATAAGCTCCATATGATCCATATTTTTCAACTAAGGTATTCAATTTATTTAATACAATCCCTAAGAATGGTTTACCTGTTTGTTCCAATTGTTCTTTAGCTTTTTGGACGTCACGACGATTTGTTTCACCAGCAGCAGTTATCAATATAGAGGCATCACACTGTTGCGTGATAATCGCTGCATCAATCACAACCCCGATAGGAGCGGTGTCCACAATGATGTAATCGAAGTACTTTCGCAAAGTATCAAGCATAGTCTTAAAATTCTCACTTTGCAACAAAGCTGTTGGATTGGGAGAAACGGAGCCGGCTTGAATGACAAACAAATTCTCAATATTCGAATCACATAACCCTTGTGATAAATCTGTTGTCCCAGATAAGAACTCTGTTAGACCTGTAATCTTTTCACGCGATTTAAAAGCACCTGACATGACAGAATTACGAATATCGGCATCTATTAAAAGCGCCTTATATCCAGCACGCGCAAAAGCCCAAGCAATATTGGTAGAAGTAGTTGACTTCCCTTCCCCTGGTTTTACGGATGTGATTGAAATAACTTTTAAGTTATTTCCGCTCAATTGTATATTGGTACGAAGCGCATTGTAATATTCCTCTGCTTTTCTTGCCTGATCCAATTTTTTATGTGCGATTTCTAACGTTGGCATTTTTCTCTCCTATTTTAATTTATCCAAATTTGGAACAACTCCTAATAATGCAATTTGCATAACATCTTCAACTTCTTCTGGTCGTTTAACGCGTGTGTCTAGGAGTTCAATAAGGAGAACCGTGACAATCATCACAACCGCTCCAGCTAGAAATCCAATCATGGTATTACGACGAATGTTTGGTGAAGATGGTGAGGTTGCTGGGCGAGCCTCTTCGAGTGTCGTCACATCTGAAACCCGTGTAACACTAATAATCTTTTGAGCTGCAACCTCTCTCAATGAGTTGGCGATACGACTTGCTTCTTCAGGCGCACGATCTGTAACAGAGATAGATACGATACGTGTATCAGCCGGTACGGTCACCTTGATTTTACTAGCCAAACCTTTTGAAGGAAGATCCAGTTTCAAATCCGTTGCGACCTTCTCCAAAACGTCTTGCGAAAGAATAATTTCTCGATAGTCTTTAACCAAGTAAGACCCTGCCTGCAAATCTTGGTTTGTCAATCCAGGCTTATCTCCCTGATTACGATTAACTACATAGATACGTGTCGTACTGGTATATTCAGGTTTTACGATAAAGCTACTGTAGGCAAAGGCTACTACCCCAGTTACGATTGCTACCAGTGCAATTAGAAATTTCCGTTTCCAAAGAATTTTAAGCAATTGAAATACATCAATTTCCATCATATTTTGTTCTTTCATTGTTTCTCCTAAATCAATTGATCCATTATTATTTTTCGTGGGTTATCTTTGAAAAGTTCCTTTGCCTTATCTTCGCCATACTTTTTAGCAATGATCTCATAGGCTTCTTTCATATGAGGTGGTCTACGATCCAAATTATGCATATCGCTAGCAATGACATGAACTAGATCACGTTCCAAGAAATACTGAGCTCTCTTTTTCATGAATTTGTAGGTTTCTCCAAAGAGTTTTGGTTTCAAGACATGAGAACTATTGACCTGGGTATAGCACCCCATATCAATCAGCTCCTGAACTCGCTTTTCATTATTTTCTAGAGCATCATAACGCTCAATATGGGCAATAACTGGTGTGATCCCTAACATGAGAATATCACTCAGTCCTTTATGTATATCTCGATAGGGTGTATTCATACTAAACTCAATCAAAGCATAGTGACTATCATTAAGGGTTGGAATCAATTTTTTTTCCAATTTTTCGACAACATCTGGCGTATAGTATATTTCTGCGCCATAGGCGATGACAAGATCATCTGCCACCTCCTTGGCCATTTCGCGAACTTTCAAAAAGTTAGTTGCTATTTTCTCTTCTGGTGTCTCAAACATCCCTTTCCGACGATGAGACGTAGAAACAATGGTCCTAACCCCTTGACTATAGGCTTCTCTTAAAAGGCTTTTACTCTCCTCTATCGACTTTGGACCATCATCCACATCAAAAACGATGTGTGAATGGATGTCTATCATGCTACTTCCCCTCCATCACATCTTTGATAGCTGCCTTGGCTGCAGCCAAGCTACTTTCATCAATTTCCATCATATAGAGGTTGCTATCTGGCATAGCGTAGGATGGAAGATCCGTTCTACCAGTTCCTTTTAAGTCTTGGGAATTAACCTTATACTGACCACCATTATCCAACTGTGTATTAATCAAGTCCATCATGGTTTCCAAAGGCATATTGGTTTGAAGAGAATCTTGCAATCCTTGAATAATGTTGTCATAATTCTTTAAAGCCTCTGTCGAGGTTAGCTTCTGAATGATGGCAACAATGACTTTTTGCTGGTTCCGACCGCGGTCGCGGTCTCCATCCGCTAGAGAGTAGCGTTCGCGGACAAAACCAAGGGCTCTTTCAGAGTCTAGATGGACATTCCCGACAGGAAAATGGTACTGCCCATGCAAAGAAGTGAAATCTTGGTCATTATAAACATCCACACCACCTAGAAGGTCAATCAATTTCAAGAAAGAGGTGAAATTCAAACGAACATAGTAGTTAATATCAACTCCATATAGGTTTTCCAAGGTATGAATTGATGAGTCCACTCCATAAATCCCCGCGTGAGTCAATTTATCCTTTTGATTATTTCCTCCGTCCGCAATCGGAACATAAGAATCTCGAGGTGTTGTGGTAAGAAGGATTTTCTTAGTATCTCGATTTACAGTCATCAAGATGTTGACGTCTGAACGCGAAACTGAACTGATAGGTCCGTAGGTATCAATACCACTGATATAAATATTAAAGGATTGATTCTTAGATACCTTTGGTGCCGCAACATCCTTGGTTAGTTTTTTCGTATAGATTTTCTTAATCTTTGAAGCATAATCTGGATACTCCGCTTCAATGATGTTTTCAAAGACACTGTTCAAGACAATCGCTTTCGCATCACCTGAAATCAAGCTCTTATAGGCTGCTAAGTAAGATGCACTTTGTTCAACCGCCAAGTCTTTGCTCTGAGTCGTCTTAATATCCGCTATCAATTTTTGGATATTGTCATTATCCGTTTCAGTCGGACCTGTCACACTTTCCAACTGGGTAACGTTGTTGATTTCACTATCTTTTAAAACCACAACACTCATCGAATATTCTGAGTAGTTTGATGTCGCATTGATGTGATTAGTCAAGCCCACAAATTGGTGCAAAGCAAATAGCGAAACCGAACTAGTCAGCACCGCAAGTACCAAAAAGAAAATCGTGAACTTTTCGGCTTTCTTATATACTATTAAAAGTAGAGCTGCGACAGCAGATAGTAAAACTAGAACTGTAGCTAAGATATTGAGATGTCTAAAGGCTAAGATGTTATGTCTAAAAATTAAGAACAACAAAGAGCCACTCAATAATAAATAAATGGCTAATAAAACTATATTAATATTTCGTTTCACATTTCCTGAACGATTTCTCTTTGAACGTCTACTCATGGTAATCCCCTATACACGTTAATAATTATAATTATTATATCACAATCATGAAAGAAATTCCATCCATTCCTGCTATTATCAGCGTTTTCATTCATTTTTTCTTAGCTATATTTTGAATTTATGACTTCCATTAACAGAATCCTTGATAAAACAAAAACAAGACCCCTTATTATGGGGCCCCATTTCTGTTTTTATTTGATATGGTTTTCAAACTCTTTTTGGCTCTTTTCGATAGCCTTTTTACTTTCTTCTTCCCACTTAGCCTTGGCTTCGTCAAATTGTTTCTTGGTAACAGGGTCTTTTTGCAGTCTCATGTACTTATAATTATTTCCGTCACCCTTGATACCCACTAGGGAGTAGGCACGTGTAAACGGAGTTACCTTAGTTACAGAGGCTGTACCGCCATTTGACATAGCAGACATGATTAGAGAATTGTCAATCATCCAAGCTTGGGCTTCGGCGTATTTTTCATAACGCTTAGCGACATCTTTGTTCTCGGCATCTGCTTCTTTCAGGAGTTGTGTATAGGTATCGAGCCCCAAACTCTTGATGATCTCTTGGTCTTCCTTGGCATCAAGGCCAAAAATCTTGAGATAGAAGCCAGTTTCAGCATTGAAGGGGTCTAGATAAGTTGATGGATCCTGGTAATCACCAACCCAACCATCAAAGTTTAAGTCGTAGTCACGAGCTGCTGGATTTGGCGCTAGGAAGGCGATATTTCCAAAGTCATCTGTAGAAAGCTGTTGAACATCAATGACGATATTGTCAGAACCTAGTACTGTTTCAAGGGTTTGTTTAACTGAGTTCATACCAGAAACCGCATTTTTATTTGTCTGATCAACAGGGATATCCAAATGGATTGGGAAAGCCACACCTTGAGCTTCCAATTCCTTTTTAGCTTCCGCAAATTTTGCTTGGGCCTTTTCCTTGTTAAAGTAAGCATCTTGAGCGTCTGCCAAATTGATACCTGACCACTCAGTTCCGTAGTTCACAAGCTTAGAAGCTGTTACTTCTCCAAAGGTCTTATCTCCCACCTGAACAAATGTTGGGGGAACCAGAGTATTACGAAGGGTTTTGCTCGCTGCTTCTTCACCGTTAGATTGAGCCGAGTAGGCTGTTCGATCAATACCAAAGTTGATAGCCTGACGGAAGTTTTTATTTAAGATAGCTGTTTGAGCTGATTTCTTTTGTTCGTCCGTTGTTTTAGCAGTATGATTATAGGTCTTACGGTTGACGTTAAAGTTAAAGTACCAAGATGTCTTGTCTTGTAAGCTATAAACGATATTATCTTGGTATTTTTCTTTTGTCTTGGCATAGTTCGAACTATTTGGATAGACTCCCGCAATTGAGTAGGCACCATTTTCAAAGTTTCGAATGGTCATCTCCTGATCTGACCCATCAAAGTAGGCTAACTTAACTTTTTCAATAGTTACTTTATCATGGTCATAATAGTGTGGATTCTTCACATACTCGATCGAAGATTTTGATGTAAAATCCTTTAACAAATACGGACCGTTATAAAGGATACTGTCTGGTGTCAAGGTACCAAAATCTTTATCCTTTGATTTCAAGAACTCTTCGTTGACTGGAAAAAGGATACTATTCGTTGTTTTTGAATTCCAATACGGTTCTGGTCGAGTCAAAGTGTACTCGACTGTGTAGTCATCCAAAGCCTTCACACCAACAGTTGAAAAGTCATTGGTCACACCCGTCACATAGTCATCTAATCCCTTGATTGAATTTTGGATCAGATCCATGGCTTGCCCCTTGTTGTCCGCGGCATATTTGATCCCAGCGACAAAATCCTGAGCCTTGACTGATGCATATTCCTCACCATCAGCTGTATACCATTTGGCATCTTTTCTGAGTTTGTAGGTATAGGTCAAACCATCTGATGAAACGGACCAATCCTCCGCAAGAGCAGGTACGAGGTTCCCATAGCTGTCATTCTCTAACAAACCATCTACGAGATTGGTAATAACGGCAGTGTTATCTGCATAATAATCTAGAAGATAGTTGAAAGTTGTTGGATTTGCACTAAATGTTGATGAATAAGTGCTAGTATTTGTGTTGAACTGTCCACATGCCGAAAGCAAAATCCCTGTCGCTAAGACAAGACCTGTTCCAATTAGTCTTTTTTTCATTTCGATCATCATTCACTCCTTTATGTCACTTTTTATAACATAGCCGTATTTTATCAAATTTATTCAAAAATGTAAAGTTACTGCTTTTATGACAACTGGTGTCTCAAAACAAAAAAGGAAGCACAGTTTCCTGCAACTTCCTTTTCTGTTTATAGATTACTTGACGTGTTTTTCAAGTTCTTTTTGGTATTTGGCATTTGTTTCGATTTTTTCTTGTTGCCATTTCTTGAAGGCTTCTTCGTATTCTTTTGCAGTCACAACATCCTTTTGCAATTCCAAACCTTTGAACACAAATGGGTCTCCCTTGATTCCGACTTGAGAGTATGCTTTTGTGAATGGTACAGTTCGGCTAACAGTTGGAGAACCACCTGAAGAAGCAACTGGAATCAAGAGCGAGCTATCAGACACCCAAGCTTGAGCTTTGGCGTATTTTTCATAACGCTTATTGAGGTCGCTAGTTTCAGCTGCAGCATCATCCAAGAGTTTCTTGTATTCGTCCAGTCCAACTTGAGCCATCACTTCTGGATCTTTTCCGCGAGTGATTCCCAAGTGTTTAAGGGCAGAACCCTTCTTGGCATCAAGAATGTTTAGGTAGGTAGCTGGGTCTTGATAGTCTGGTCCCCAACCAGTTCCGTTCAAATCATAGTCTTTTTGAGATGGCACCTTGGCTTGAGACGTAATGCTCATTTTTTCATTATCGGTCATTTGAAGGACATCGACAATGACATTCTCTGTACCAAGTGATGATTCGATTGACTGCTTGAGTGAATTGGTTTGCTGAACCGCGATTACATCTGTTTGTTCAACCGGAATATCCAAATGGATTGGGAAGGTAACACCCTTGGCTTGCAATTCTGTCTTAGCTTTAGCAAAGGCTGCCTTAGCCTTTTCAGGACTGTAAATCGTATCTTTGCCATCTGTAAGAGCTACATCTTTCCACTGGTCTCCATATGAAACGAGCTCTGCCTGAGCCAACTCTCCAAAAGTTTTTTCACCTACTTGAACGTAGTCATGAGGCACTAGGCTATTACGGATAATCTTGTCTGCACCTTCTTCACCATTCAACTGAGCCGTGTAAGAGTGACGGTCAAGAGCAAAGTTCAGCGCCTGACGGAAGTTCTTGTTGAGAAGAGCTTCTTTTGTTGAAGTTTTTTGAGCTTCGTCTGTTTTGGCTGTTTTATTGTAAGACTGGCGGTTTACGTTAACAGTGAGGTAGTAGCTAGTCGCTTCTTGTGGACTGTAGACAATCTTATCGCCGTACTCTTGTTTAGTTGACTCAAAGTTTGAGCTTGTTGGGAAGAGACGGGCTGTTGTATAAGCACCTTGTGTAAAGCTACGAATCAGAGATTCTTGGTCAGACCCATCGTAGAAAGTTAGTTTAATGTTGTCAATCTTAACATTGTCCTTATCCCAGTAGTTTGGATTCTTTTCATATTCAATGACTGATTTTGAAGTCAATGATTTCAAGAAATAAGGACCATTATATAGGATACCTGATGGGGTTGGTGCACCGTAGTCGCTCCCTTTAGAATTCAAAAATTCTTCATTAACTGGAAGCATGGTTGCAGTTGTGACCTTAGAGTTCCAGAAACTTTCTGGTTTGTTGAGCGTGTATTCTACCGTATAATCATCAACAGCCTTAACTCCTACGGTAGAGAAATCATTGCTCTCACCACTAACATACTCTGCCAAACCTTTGATAGAATCCTGAATCAAAGAAAGACCATCTGATTTCCCGTCAGCAGCATGTTTAAGCCCAGTAACAAAGTCTTTGGCCTTAACTTCAGCGTATTCTTCTCCATCAGAAGTATACCATTTTACACCCTTACGAAGTTTGTAGGTATAGGTCAAGCCATCTTTAGAAACGGACCAGTCTTCTGCAAGCGACGGAATTAAGTTTCCATACTTATCATTTTCCAAAAGGCCATCGACAACGTTCGCTATAACATCAGAAGTTGAACTCTTGCTCGTCACACTGTAGTCCAAAGATGATGGATCCATAGCATAGACATAAGAGAATGTCTTGGGTGCATCAGCCTTCTTTTCACTTTGCCCACAAGCAGTTAAAAGAAGGGCTGTGCTCAGGACGGCACCTGCTCCTAAGAGCCACTTTTTCGATCTCATAAGTAATCTCCTTTAAGATAGTATTTTCACCATTATACCCTATTTTTTCATAAAAGCAAGGGCTTTCGACAGATTTTTTAGAAAATTCTAACAAATATTTTTAAAGACTTTTCTACATATTTTTTTAGTAAAAGAACCTCAAGCATCAAAGACTTGAGGTTCACTTATTTTAATCCGTTAGTTCCACACAGAAAGCATCCCATGGAGCCAAGGTTTGTTTTTCAACTGCTTCTTTAGCAGTAGTGTTTTCAATCAAGATTGACTTAACTCTTCCTTCTACTGAAAAGTTTTGTTTTTCATTGGACAAGTTAGCCACAACTAAGAAACGACGGTCACCGTCCTTACGGATATAAGCAAAGATCTTGTCAGCTGTATCAAGCAATTCAAAGTCAGCTCGAATCAGCCAGCCGTTCTCCTTACGGATTTGAACCAACTTCTGATAGGTATAGAAAATAGAATCTGGATTTGCCAGTGCTTCTTGAACGTTGATTTCTTCGTAGTTTGGATTAACTGCCAACCAAGGTTGACCTGTTGAGAAGCCAGCGTTTTTACTCTCATCCCATTGCATTGGGGTACGGGCATTATCACGACCAATGACACGGATGCTGTCCATGATTTCTTCAATCGGAACGCCTTTTTCAAGAGCCTCACGCGCATAGTTGAGGGATTCAATATCTTCTACTTGATCCAGGGTTTCAAACGGATAGTTGGTCATCCCAATCTCCTCACCCTGGTAGATATAAGGAGTCCCTCTCATAAGATGAAGTAGGATTGCAAAGGCTTTGGCAGATTTCCCACGATATTCTTGGTCATTTCCCCAGATAGAGACGATACGAGGGAGGTCATGATTGTTCCAGAAGAGGGAATTCCAGCCGTCTTCAACTCCTAACTCTGTCTGCCATTTGTTGAAGATTTCTTTTAACTTCCCTACATTTAAATCTTTTTGGTAGTGCCACTTAGGTTGCCCTTCCTGATACTGAAGACAGATGTGTTCAAACTGGAAGACCATAGACAATTCTTGTCCCTTTGGATCAGAGTAGAGCTTAGCAATCTCGGGCGTTGCTCCCCAGGTCTCCCCTACTGTCAAGAGATCCTTATCTCCAAAGGTCGCCTGATTCATTTCCTTGAGATAGGGATGGAGCATAGGACCGTTATTGACTACTTTCTCATCAGGAATCTTACCAATCATATCAATGACATCCATACGGAAACCACCGATACCTTTATCAATCCAGAAGTTCATCATCTCGTAAATTTTCTGGCGAAGTTTTTCATTCTCCCAGTTGAGATCAGGCTGTTTCTTGCTGAAAAAGTGGAGATAGTACTGACCCGATTTTTCATCGTATTCCCAGGCAGACCCACTAAAGATAGACTCCAAATCATTGGGCTCATCCCGCCAGATATAGTAGTCTCGCTCGGGGCTGCCAGGATTTTCACAGGCCTCAACAAACCAGGCGTGTTCATCCGAGGTATGATTGACCACCAAGTCCATGATAATTCGAATATCCCGCTTCTTAGCTTCTGCGATGAGTTGGTCCATGTCCTCCATAGTCCCAAAAATAGCTGCAATCGCTTGATAATCAGCAATATCATAGCCATTATCATCCATAGGACTGTCATAAACAGGAGAAAGCCAAATCGCTGTAATTCCTAACTTAGCTAGGTAGTCTAACTTACTAGTAATTCCTGGCAAATCGCCAATTCCATCTCCGTTACTGTCCATGAAACTCTTTGGATAGACTTGATAGACTACGGCATTGTGCCACCATTTTTCTTGCATCTGTTTACCTCATTATTTTAATAATCTATACTCTATGATAGCGCTTTTTAAAATTTTGTGCAAGCGTTTGCTTAATCTTTTTAATTTCTTTTTTAACTCCATAGTTTCCTAACTTCCAATTTTTTATTATAATAGAGGTCAGAGGTAAAAAAATGAAAAAACAAGCTTTTAGTTCTGAACAATATTTGAATCTACAGCGCGACCACATTTTAGAGCGCATTAACCAATTTGATGGCAAGCTTTACCTGGAGTTTGGCGGCAAAATGTTAGAAGATTTCCACGCTGCTCGTGTACTTCCTGGTTATGAGCCTGACAATAAAATCAAGCTCTTGCAAGAATTGAAAGAACAGGTTGAGGTTGTGATTGCTATTAATGCTAGCAATATCGAGCATTCCAAAGCACGTGGCGACCTAGGCATTTCTTATGACCAAGAAGTTCTTCGTTTGATTGACAAATTCAATGAGCTGGGAATTTTTGTTGGTTCGGTTGTCATCACACAATACGCTGGCCAACCCGCTGCAGATGCCTTCCGCAACCAGTTAGATAAAAACGGGATTGATTCCTATCTTCATTATCCGATCAAAGGATACCCGACTGATATGGACCACATCATTTCTCCAGAGGGTATGGGGAAAAACGACTACATCAAAACCAGTCGCAACTTGATTGTCGTAACCGCTCCTGGACCTGGGTCTGGAAAATTGGCAACTTGTATGTCCAATATGTACCACGACCAAATCAACGGCATCAAGTCTGGCTACGCTAAATTTGAAACCTTCCCAGTTTGGAATCTTCCCCTTCATCATCCAGTCAACTTGGCTTATGAAGCTGCCACAGCAGACCTTGATGATGTCAACATGATTGACCCCTTCCATCTCCAAACCTACAGAGAAACCACTGTCAACTACAATCGTGATATCGAAATTTTCCCGGTGCTCAAACGTATGTTGGAGCGCATTCTCGGTGAATCTCCATACGCTTCACCAACAGACATGGGTGTCAACATGGTTGGTTTCGCTATTACTGATGACGAAGCTGCTATCGAAGCTTCAAAACAAGAAATCATCCGCCGCTACTATCAGACAGTTCTTGATTTCAAAGCCGAAAAAGTTGGGGAATCTGCTGTCAAGAAAATCGAGTTGCTCATGAACGACCTCGGTATCACACCTGCAGACCGTCAGGTTGCTGTCGCTGCACGTCAAAAAGCTGAAGAAACCGGCGGGCCTGCCCTTGCTCTCGAATTGCCATCTGGTGACATTGTCACTGGTAAAAACTCAGAACTCTTTGGCCCTACAGCTGCCGCCTTGATCAACGCCATCAAAAAATCAGCTGACATCGCTAAGGAAGTAAAATTAATCGAGCCTGAAGTCGTCAAACCAATTCAAGGTCTCAAGATTAACCATCTAGGCAGTCGCAATCCGCGCCTCCACTCAAATGAAATTTTGATTGCTCTAGCCATCACAGCTATGGAAAATCCTGATGCTGCGCGTGCCATGGAAGAACTTGGCAATCTCAAAGGAAGCGAAGCCCACTCAACCATCATCTTGACCGATGAAGACAAGAACGTCCTTCGCAAACTAGGCATCAACGTAACCTTCGACCCTTACTACCAATACGATCGCTTGTATCGTAAGTAAATAAACAAGGCTGGACAAAAACTCAATTTGAGAGAAAAATCCAGTAAATCTTTACATAATAAAAAAATCAAACGCATAATATCAAGTCTTTTGGACACTTGGTATTATGCGTTTTTATGATTTTCCATTCTCATTTATTTCAATGAAATTGTCAACTCGACACAGGCTCCTCCTTGGGCTGGATTGAGCAGGGTTAGACAACCACCATGCAAGAGAGCGACCTGCTTAGAAAAGGCTAAGCCGATACCATGATGGGGATTAGCTGAATTGCGGCTTTGGTCACTCTGATAAAAGAGCCGTTCCGCTCCCAGCAGCATCTCCTCTGAAAATGAAGGGCCGTTATTCCAGATAGCAAAAACCAACTGGTCCTGCTGCACTGATACCGTTAGCTTGACTTCCTTTTGATCCTGGTCTGCATGTTCAAGCGCATTCAGTAAAATATTGAGCAAAGCCCGTTTGAGATAGTCCAAATGAATCGACAAAATCAGACTAAGATCACAATCTTCTTGGAGATAAAAACGATAGCTTTCCTGTTTACTGAACAGTGCCCAATCGTCCTGGAGATAGGCCAAAAAGTCCTCTAAGGAAAGCTGACTGAACTGATTAGAATCAATCTGAAAAGCCTTAGCGTAATCAATAAGAGAGCCACAATATTCTTCCATCTTGTAACTAGCCTGCAAAATCTCAGCAGCATAGTCTGCCTGTGGCTGGCCTAACTGCGCCATTTCCAAGAGCTCAGCATTACCCTTAATCACAGTTAGGGGCGTTTTCAAATCGTGCGATGTCGCTGATAGCTGTAAAATCAACTCCTGATTATGCTGCTGCTCTTTTTCTAGAAGACGAGCATTTTCTTGGTGGCTGCTCCGTAAATCGCTATAGACTTCGAGCATTTCCTCGATCCGAAAAAGCTGGCTTTGATTTTCTTCTAAAAGCTTCTTGCTCGTTAGCATTTTGATTTCCCTGTCGATTTTTCGGAGCAATTTCAAAATATGATAAAAAGTAATCAGCAGCAAGCTCCCTGCCCAAAAGAACAAGGTGAAAAGAACGTGATCACTTCCTTGCGTAAATTCATAACCTATAAGCACAAAAATCAAAACATGGAAAAAGACGATTTTTAAACTGGTTGTCCAGACTAGGCTTTTGAAATTAAGGGTTCTAATTGCCATCTATAGCCTACTCCTCTCACTGTTGCGATTGCTCGTAGCCCTTCTTGTTTACATTTTTGACGAATCTGATATACGTATTCTGAGATGGATCGAAGCTGTGTTTCTGAGCTTTCTGGATAAAGCAAGGTATGAAGACGTTCAGCTGAAAAGGTCTGCTTGGGATTGCTAGCTAGTAAATGCAGCAGCTTAAACTCCCGCTCTGAAAATTTCAAGACTTTACTAAAACAGGCAACTTCGTAGCGCTCTGGATAAAATTGGCAAGAAGCAATTTCAGAATATCGCTCCTCACGTCTTTCCTCCCGCCGAAGATGAGCTCTGACACGCGCCAGCAATTCTTTGGTTCCAAAAGGCTTGACAATATAGTCATCTGCTCCGCGAAAGAGCCCTTCCACTTTGTCCGCCTCCAATTCCTTAGCCGTCAGAAAGATGATTGGACACGAAAGATGAGGACGAATGTAGGAACACAGCTCAAAACCATTAACAGGCTCCATCATCACATCCAGCAGAATCAAGTCATATTCTACAAAATACGTCAGCTCTAGGTCTTCTATCCGATCAAGCGTCGTCACATCATAAGCATCTAGCTCTAGGACGTTTTTCACCAGCTTCAAAATGCTCTGGTCGTCATCAACCACCAAAATACGATACTGTCTCATGATTTCCATTATAGCATACCTCTAGCGAACATCTCGTTTCAAGGTTAAGAATATAGCAGAGTTCCAAACCAAAGCTAACCATAACAGCTGTATTCCCAGCCCTGAGAGATCTATTGAATGCTGAAGTCCTTCATACTCAAAAAGATTTAGCGTAGCCAGATCGGGCAGGTATTTTGCTTCTTTGATGAAAGTCGCCAATAAACGGCTGAGGCCAATCAAGAGAGGAAAGAGCACCGACACCGGCACAACCCAAGATTGAAATAGCAAAGCGAGGCCAGCAGTTAAAAAAGCCAGAAAAATATTGCTGAGAAGACCAAAAGAGCTGTAATAGAGGAATTTCTCTAGTAAGGACCAGCTAAAGCTTAGGTCAAAACGAGCCAGCATAACAAGGAAACAGCTGCCTATCATGACACTGTAGAGAACCAAGAGCAGCAAGTCCAGAAAGAGGAATTTTCCAGCCAACCAAGCCTTTCTATTTGATACGGTTAGAAAATTCGTTCGCATCCCAGACTTGACAAACTCCTGGGCAAAATAGAGAGAAGTAAAGATGACGATGACAGACTGCGCCAGATAGAGGGCATGCAAAACCTCGCTCAGAGCCTTCGTCTGACCAACTGCTGTCTGACTGTAGTCAAGATTCATCAGAAAAAATGGAACAGCTACCATAGCCACTAAGGCTGCACCAAGAGCGAGATAATAAGAACGGAACTTAATCCATTCACTTCTAAGCAGAGCTTTTATCATCAGTATCGCCCTCCTAAATCCGTCTTCAAAAAGCGCAGAGAAGCCATGCCGCCGATGACTAGCAACCATGCACCAAGTATCAACAGCCCTTGCAAGGGATTGTTAGCATATTGGGAAGTTGGCGTTGCAGCAAACAACTCTCCTGCTGGCTGTGGCAAATAAGTCCCCCAACTCGTGTGAGCTGCCAGGTAGTTTCCCAGATTATAGATCTGTGGTACGAGAAAAAGCAGAGGAACTAGCATGGTCCGAGCCAATAAACCTAACAAAAACGAAAGGATTCCCAATAAGGTCAGAGATAAGGTTTTCCACAAAATCAAACTCCAAGCTGCCTGATTGAGCAGAATCGGATCAAGTCCTTCCTTTCCTAAAGCGAGATGCATGACCATATAACTAAAGTAGATTGATAAAAAGCTAGTGGCAAGAGAAAAGCAAGTAAAGGTCATGAGTTTCCCCACAAGCAACTTCAGGCGGTTATTACAGGCCAAGAGACTGGTTCTCAAGCTATGAGACTGAAATTCCATAGCTCCCAAAATTCCAGCTAAAATGACCAAAACCATGACCGCCATAGAAGCCCCGTTGAGACCTAGATATTCCAGCGGATCAATGGCATTTATCAGATTAGGAACCGTCTCAGGCGTAGCATCCAAGCCGATAGACAGATACTGTCGGCCCTCCAACCAGGATACGATAGGCACCAATAGCAGCATGAAGGCCACACTCACTTTGAAAGCCTTGATTGAGCGGATTTTCAACCATTCTGAATGCAATAAAGACATCGTTTCTTTCATCTTAAACCTCCTCTGTCAAATCAAAGAAGAGATCTTCTAGACTGTCTGAATCTTGCAGCACCTCTTCCAATCGTCCTTGCTCAATAATTCGCCCATGATGAATCAAGACCACATCATCTGTCACCATTTGCACCTCTGACAGGATGTGGGATGATAGAAGTACCGTTTTCCCTAAATCAGCCTGCTGACGGATGAACTTTCTAAACCACTTAATCCCACTTGGATCCAGTCCATTGGTCGGTTCATCTAATATAAGAAACTGAGGATCACCTAGCAAAGCTGCTGCCAAACCCAACCGCTGACCCTCCCCCAGAGACAGGCTTGACAAGAGCTCCTTCCTCTTATGAGCGATTCCAGTCATCTCCAAAACCTCATCAATCCGAGACTTGGGAATAGCATTACTCGCCGCAATAATTCTCAAGTGGTCATAGACCTTTCGATTTGGCAAACCGCCAATGCCGTCAAAGGCTGCACCTACCGTTCTGAGCGGATAGATCATTGACTGATAGGTTTGCCCATCAAAAGTCGCCGCTCCTGCTGTCGCCCGATCTAACCCCAAGAGAATCCTCAAGGTCGAACTTTTCCCTGCACCATTCGGGCCCAAAAAAGCTGTAATCCGCCCGCTTCTAGCTGTAAAAGAAATATCTTCTAAAATCTGCTTACTGCCATGCTTTTTGCAAACGCCTTCTATTTTCACCATATGTTCCATACTGAACTCCTTTATCTTTATTTTCTACAGTATATCCAATCTAGTTCAGAATTAGTTCAGAAATCAAGCAAAAATTCTAAATGTTGACTCCACCTTTCAAAAGTCGCTCTAGCTTCATTAGAAAGAACTCAGTTTTTCTTTATAATTCTGCGAGTTTTGTATGGAGACTTTGTTATAATGCTAGTCTCAAAAAGTCATTTATCAAACTTCATCAAGAGCAGTCTTTATGATATAATGAAAGAAGAAAACTGAAAGGAACTATCATGTCAAAAGAAGTTATTGTTGAAAGTTTTGAACTTGACCACACCATTGTCAAAGCACCCTATGTCCGCTTGATTGGGGAAGAAACAGGGCCAAAGGGAGATGTCATCTCCAACTTTGATATTCGCTTGGTGCAACCAAACGAAGACTCAATCCCTACCGCTGGCCTTCACACCATTGAGCATCTCTTAGCCAAACTCATTCGTACCCGTATTGACGGCATGATTGACTGTTCACCATTTGGTTGCCGTACAGGCTTCCATATGATTATGTGGGGACGCCATACTAGCGCTGAAATTGCAGCTGTTATCAAAGATTCGCTCAAGGAAATTGCTGAGACCACTACTTGGGAAGATGTCCCTGGAACAACCATCGAATCTTGCGGAAACTACAAGGACCACAGCCTCTTTTCTGCTAAAGAATGGGCAAAACTCATCTTGGAACAAGGAATCTCAGATGATGCCTTTGAGCGCCATGTCATCTAAACACAAAAGGAACCAGCTTTTAGCTAGTTCCTTATTTTTTATTCTCAAAATCTCGAGTTAGGCTTTTTCACGAATGACCAAAACGCCATCTTCCATATCTGCTTCCAAATGTTTGGCATCTAGATGATCCAAGTGGAAGTCTGTCACCTTATCACGAATTTGTTGTTCAACCACGCGACGGAGAGGACGAACACCCATAACTTCGTCATAACCTTCTTCTGTGATAAAGTCCTTAGCTGCTTGGCTGACTTCCAAATCAATGTCCTTCTTAGCCAAGGTTTGGTTGACTTCAGCCAACATCAAGTCCACAATCTTAGAAAGGTCTTCCTTGTTCAAGTGTGAGAACTCGATAACTGCGTTAAAGCGGTTAAGGAATTCTGGACGGAAGTATGGTTTCAAACGATCCATCAATTCTGGTTTGTCCGCATCTTCTGTCAAGTTGGCTTCATAGCCAAATCCAGCATTTGATGTCGCGATAATGACAGTATTTTTAAAGTTAACGGTATTTCCTTGACCATCAGTCAAACGACCATCATCTAGGACTTGGAGGAGAAGGGTGATTACTTGCGGATCAGCCTTTTCAATCTCGTCCAAGAGAATGATAGAGTAAGGATTGCGACGAACACGTTCTGTCAAGGTATTGCTATTGTCATCATAACCCACATAACCAGCTGTTGTACCAATCAATTTAGAAACAGCTGTGCGGTCACTGTATTCAGACATATCCAATCGAATGATAGCCTCCTTGGTTCCAAACATATCGAGCGCCAATTGCTTAGCAAGCTCCGTCTTACCAACCCCAGTAGGCCCTACAAAGAGGAAGCTACCGATTGGGCGATTGCCTTCATCAAAACCAGCACGGTTACGACGGATAGCACGAGCCACTGCTTCTACTGCCTTATCTTGGCCGATAACCTTGTGTTCCAAACGATGAGCCATATCCTTGAGACGTTCGATGTCTGACGCTCCCATTTGTGATACTGGAATACCGGTCATACGCTCTACGGACTCGGCCACATCATTGACAGTTGCAGTCACCTTCATATCTTCTGTGTGGTTTTCGATTTTCTTTTCTAATTCTGCAATGCGTGTCTTGGCATTGAGAGCTGCTTCAAAGTCTTCTGCTTCAACTGCTTTTTCTTGCTTGTCTTTTTCTGCCTCAATCTCCCGTTCGACAGCATGAACATCTGTTACTGGATGTTGAGCTGCCAAGTGAGCTGCCGTTACATCGACAAGGTCAATAGCCTTATCTGGCAAGCTGCGTTGAGGAATGTATTGGACAGAATAATCCACTGCTGCTTTCAAGACTTCATCTGGCAAGATGACATTGTGGTGTTGTTGATAGAGGTCACGAATTCCTTGAAGGATTTTAAAGGTATCCTCTGCTGAAGGAGCATTGACCTTCACTTCGTTGAAACGACGAGCAAGAGCTGCATTTTTCAAGATAGTGTTACGGTATTCGTCTTGAGTTGTCGCTCCAATAACGGTCAATTCACCACGAGAGAGGGCTGGCTTGAGAATGTCCGCAAGCCCCTTAGAACCACTGTCTCCACCAGTGCTACCAGCACCAAGGATTTGGTGGATTTCATCAAAGAAGAGGATAATATTTCCTGCTTCTTTTACTTCATTGACCAAGTTTTGAACGTTTTCTTCAAAGCTACCACGGTATTGAGTACCAGCCTCAAGACCTGAGATATCAATAGAAATAATTTCCTTGTTCTTGATGGCAGCTGGAACATCTCCATTCACAATAGCTTGTGCTAGACCTTCGACAACGGCTGTCTTACCAACACCTGCATCTCCGACAAGTACAGGATTGTTCTTGGTACGACGTGAGAGGATTTCAGCTGTTTCTTGAATTTCCTTGTTTCGTCCGATAACAGGATCCAACTTGCCCTCGCGAGCTTCTGCGGTCAAGTTTCGACCTAGTTTAGCAAGGACACCGTCTTGTTTCATACCTGAAGCGTGTTGTTGCATTTGCGCATCAGATTCTGCATTTCCTGGTAATTGACCAGTTGCACGATAATGAGCAAATTCCTCAGGTGTCACTTCTCGTCCATTAATCAAGTAGCGACGGTTTTCAGAACTATATCCTCGCATACCACCCATCAATTGGTTAAATAAATCATCCATGTTGTTAAAGTTATTAAAGTTGTTATTCATATTCTTTACCTCGTTTATTGTTAATTATTTGCGATCTCTGATATTGACTATCTTTGACCTTTGTTTTAAAAATTTTAGACTAGCTAACCTGCTACCCTAAGAATAATTTCTGGTTTTTCTTTTTTAAATAAGCCTTTTATCATTTTCTTTTCAAAGTCTGTTAGATTTAACATAGGCCTCACCCCTTTCTTGGGATTCTATAGCTCATTCTCAAAGACTAATTTCTTGAAAATAAGCTTTTTAAGGAATTCATTTTCCTTATGTTTCTACTATATCACATTAGTCAGTAAAAGTCAATAATTTTTTGACCAAATTTGACTATTTTAAAAAATTTTTTTGAAAGACAAAAAAGCCAGTCATATCGACTGGCTTTCTTTCTATTCTAATTGAATATTAGCTCAATGCGTCATCCATTGAAAGAACTTCGTGGAAGACACGTTGTGTCAATTCAGTTTTTTGTTCTGGAGTGAGGTATTTAGTGTTTACACAGTATCCAGAGATACGCACGATAACATCTTCACCTGACATGATCTTTTCGTAAACATCGTTCAAGTCCATAACGTTCAAGTTAACGTGTTGTCCACCGTTTTCGAAGTAACCATCAAGGATTGTTACCAAGTTATCAACTTGCTCATCACGAGTCTTACCAAGAGCACGTGGAGAAACTTGAGTTGTCAATGAGATACCGTCAGCTGCGTAACCAAAGTCTAGGCTAGCAAGTGAGTTCAAGTTTTGCAACCATCCACCTTTAGCTTTGTTAGAAGGGTTAGCACCTGGTGAGAAGAATTCAAGTTTAGACAAGTTCACAGAACCATCTTCGTTGAGGTATACACCTTTGTGGACTGGTGAGTTACCAGTTTGTTTAGAGTAAGCAACGTTAGATGTGATTGTCAAAAGTGATACTGTAGCTTCTGCGTCTTTGTAAAGTTTGTGGCTACGTAAACGAGTTGTGTAAGCTTCGATCAACCATTCTGCCAATTCGTTTGAACGTGGGTCATCTTCACCCCAACGTGGGTATTCACCGATTGTTTCGTAATCGTAGATGTAGCCATCCTCATCACGGATTGGTTTAACTGTAGCGTATTTGATCGCTGACAATGTGTCAACTGTGTTGGCAAATCCACAGATACCGAATCCCATGTTAGCACGTTGTTTAGTTGGCAAGAAGGCCATTTGAACAGCTTCATAGTTGTACTTGTCAGTCATGTAGTGGATGATGTTCAAAGCATCTACATAAGTGTCAGTCAACCAATCAAGAGATTTTTCAAAGTTCGCTTTAACTGATTCGAATTCAAGAACTTCGTCACGGATAGGATCGATGTCAAATACTTTGTAGTCTTTGTGAACATCGTCGTAACCACCGTTCAAACCAGTAAGAAGGGCTTTAAGAACGTTTACACGAGCACCGAAGTACTGGATGTTGTGGCGTTGATCTTCGTTTTCTGGGTCAAGTGGTGACACACAGCATGAGATACAGCTCATTTCTCCGTATCCATCTTTAGCCATTGTTGTTACACCTTCGTATTGGATAGAAGAGTGTTTGTGGCTCATGTGCATACAGTAGCGACGGAAGTTGTATGGCAATTTGTCAGTCCAAAGAACTGTCAAGTTTGGCTCTGGAGAGTTACCGATGTTGTCAAGAGTGTTCAAGAAACGGTAGTCCATCTTAGTAACACGGTGACGACCGTCGTTACCCATACCAGCCATAGAAGTTGTGATAAAGGTTGGGTCACCTGAGTACAATTGGTCATAAGCTTTTGTACGAGCAAATTTAACTGTACGAAGTTTCATAACGAAATCATCAACGAACTCTTGGATTTCTGATTCAGTAAATGTACCACGAGCAAGGTCACGTTCTGCAAAGATATCAAGTACGATTGGCACACGCCCTAGAGATGTAGCAGCACCGTTGATCACACGGCAGACAGCCATGAAGGCGATGTTAACCCATTGGATCGCTTCTTTAACGTTCATCGCTGGTTTGCGAACATCAACTCCGTAAAGGTCACCCAAGCGAACAACTTGTTGCAATGCTTGGTATTGAAGGTTTACTTCTTCACGAAGACGGATTGTTTCTTCATCAATTTCTTTAATTGCATTCCAGTCGTTTACTTTTTCTTGCATCAAATAGTCTGCACCGTAAAGAGCAAGACGTGCGTAAACACCGATGATACGTCCACGTGAGTATGCATCTGGAAGACCAGTTACAGTGTGAGCGTGACGAGCGCGACGAATGTTTGAAGTGTAGGCACGGAAGATACCGTCGTTAACTGTTGTTACGTATTTAGTAAAGATTTCGTGAACAGCTGGGTCTGGTTCGTATCCATTTTCTTTCAAAGTAGTTTCAGCCATACGGATACCACCTTTTGGCATGAAGTTCAATTTGAAGAGTTCATCGTTTTGGATACCGAAGATAACTTCGTTTTCTTTGTCGATAAATCCAGCAGGGATATCAGCAATAGATGTTGGACGAGTGTCCATTGGGAAACGAGTTTCTTCGTAGTGAGCCTTAGTTTCTTCTACGATTTTTTTGATGTGAAGTGAACGTTCTGTTGGTCCAGCAAGGAAGCTTTCATCTCCATCGTAAGGTGTGTAGTTAGCTTGAACGAAGCGAGAAACGCTTGCTTTTTCTTTCCAATCTACGCCTTTGAAGCCTTCCCAAGCTTTGTCAAAAATGTCTTGTGCTTCAACAACTGTCTTAACAACCATGTTAATGTCCTCATTTTTCTTTCTAGCAACAGTCATCTGTTACATTCATGAGACCAGTATACCATACAGTAACCGATTTCAACAAGAGAAAACCGGCATTTTAGACGCTTTCTTTTATACTACAGCCCCTTTTTTGCTCTAATCTGTATTATATTTTTGAAAGTCAGGTTGAACTTTCCCATTTTTTCAGAAAAAAGGGTATAATAAATAGAAAATGACTCTAGAAAGGGATTGGAATGCTCATATTTCCATTGATAAATGATTTGTCCAGAAAAATCATCCATATCGACATGGATGCCTTTTTTGCTGCGGTGGAAATCAGAGATAATCCCAAGTTAAAGGGCAAACCTGTTATCATTGGGAGTGATCCCAGACAAACAGGTGGTCGAGGTGTCGTTTCTACCTGTAGCTACGAGGCACGAGCTTTTGGCGTTCATTCAGCCATGAGCTCTAAAGAAGCTTATGAGCGCTGTCCCCAAGCTATCTTTATCTCAGGAAATTATGAAAAGTATAAGGCTGTGGGACTTGAGATTCGTGCTATTTTTAAACGCTACACTGATTTGATCGAACCTATGAGTATTGACGAGGCATACTTGGATGTAACGGAAAATAAACTCGGTATCAAGTCAGCTGTCAAAATAGCCCGCCTCATCCAACAAGATATCTGGCAGGAGCTACATCTGACTGCTTCTGCAGGCGTCTCTTATAACAAATTTTTAGCTAAAATGGCTAGTGACTATCAAAAACCACATGGTTTAACAGTCATCCTCCCAGATCAGGCTGAGGATTTTCTCAAACAAATGGACATTGCTAAATTTCACGGTGTGGGCAAAAAAACAGTTGAACGGCTTCATGAAATGAGCATTTATACTGGTGAAGACTTATTGGCTGTTTCTGAAGTCACTTTAATCGATCGGTTTGGCAGACTCGGTTTTGATCTTTATCGAAAGGCTAGGGGCATTCATAATTCACCGGTCAAGGCTAATCGTATTCGAAAGTCTATTGGCAAGGAAAAAACCTACGGAAAAATCCTGCGCGTAGAAGAAGACATCAAAAAAGAGCTGACTCTTCTCTCAGAAAAGGTAGCTCACAATCTCAGCCAACAAGGCAAAGCTGGAAAAATCATTATCCTAAAAATACGATATGCTGACTTCTCTACTCTAACTAGACGAAAAAGCCTCCCACAAGCAACACAGGATGCTAGTCAGATTTCTCAAACTGCCCTTCAACTCTACGAAGAACTAGCTGAAAAAGAAAAAGGCATTCGTTTGCTAGGAGTCACAGTAACAGGATTTTAAAAAGCTTGAAGGAAGATTCCCTCAAGCTTTTTCTTATACAAATAAACGCACAAAACTATAGAGCAACAAGACACTACCGAGTACGATACGGTATTTACCAAAGAGGGTAAAATCGTGCTTCTTCACATAACCGGTCAAGAAGCGAATAGCAACCATGCTGACCGCGAAGGCTACTCCCATAGCAACCAAAAGCAAGAACAGTTGTCCAAAACTCAAGAGTTGGCCTGCTTTTATAAATTTGAAAATCTTTAAAGCACTGGCTCCAAACATCACAGGAATTCCAAGGTAGAAGGTAAACTCTGTTACGACAGAGCGACTCGTTCCATTTAACAAACCACCAACGATAGTTGCACCAGAACGGCTCGTTCCTGGGAAGAGGGCGAGGACTTGAAAGAGTCCGATGTAAAGAGCTGTTTTATAAGGCAACTTGTCTAGCTCTGTTACTGTTGGTTCAATGGCTTGCGCCTTATTTCGTTTTTCGAGATAGATAAAGGCAACACCATAGATAATCAACATAATCGCAACTGAAACCATGTTATGGAAGTTGGCATCAAACCAATCATCTAATTTAAAGACCAATAGCAAAGGCAAGGTCGCAACGAGGACTTTTGACCACAATTGCCAAGTTCGACGGACTTCCACCTTAGTTTTGCCAGGTTTGAACGGATTGAGCTTGTTAAAGTAAATCACCATAACCGCTAAGATAGCACCGAGCTGAATGACAACATTAAACATGGACATGAAGGCTTCATTTTGGTCCTTGTATTGTACAAATTCTTCAACCAAGATCAAGTGACCCGTACTTGAAATGGGCAACCATTCTGTAATTCCTTCAACAATCCCAAAAAAGATCGACTTCAAAATTTCAATAAGATACATGTATTACTCCTTTTTCTGTCCTCTATTATAACATAATTTCAGATTCTGCGATAGGTTTTTTAGAAGGCACCGATGCTACCACCGCCTCCGCCTCCTGAGAATCCTCCACCTGAAGAACCACTTCCAGAAGATACGGAGTAGTTGCTAGCTGTGTTTGCAATACTAGCATAGTGGCTCATTTGAGCAGTTGAATGATAAAACATACTGTGCCAGCCATAAGCTACATAAAGATTGATATCTGGGTTCTCGACCTGAAT
This sequence comes from Streptococcus oralis SK304, assembly GCF_000287715.1. Lineage (GTDB taxonomy): Bacteria > Bacillota > Bacilli > Lactobacillales > Streptococcaceae > Streptococcus > Streptococcus oralis_Y. Next base: position 335,883 of record NZ_ALJN01000006.1, read on the forward strand.
CTGATAAGATCTCATCAAATGACTCACCTTGTCCGCATAACCAAATAAAGTAGCATAGACAAGGAGGCGATTCCAAAGAACAATACTCTCTAATTCTGCCTTGTCTAGATGGGCGATATCGCGAAGCATGTTTTCAAAACTAGTCCAGAGATAGTACACTTCTAGTCCATCTTCATTTAAAACACCATCACGAGTATCAAATCGGGTTGTCCAATAATAGACGACAGCTAACATCAAGCCTGCAAATCCAAGGATAAGAAGTAGCAGAGAAAGATACCCGTGGGCATCCAAACTATACAAGAACCAGCCAAAACCAACGAAAGCAGGTAAAATCGTAAAGACACCTATCGTCAATCGCAGGATTTTTTCACCATTACTCAGTGAACGATAATAATCTGGAAGTTGCAAAGAGGAAACCCGCTTTCTCACTCCATCCTGCATCTGCTTCAGAGCTTGCTCAAAAGACGACTTAAGCTTACGTCCTGTTTTCTGAATTCGTTTTTCATCAGCTGCTTTTGCACCTTGGTAAAGACTAGTTGACACTTGGTAATCTGCAAACAAATCTGAAACAAGCACTTCTTCTCTTCCTGAAAAAGCCAAATTAAGGCAATCTTTTTCAAAACTTTCCAATCCTTTTTCTTTTATGACTTTTAGACGGACCTCATCTCCATTTGAGATGATCGAAACATTTCCACGGTCGATCACATCCAATAAAGTTGCCTGAACGAGTTGGTCAAAAGTGAACTTCCCTCCTCCCTTGGTCAAGGGGCTGACTTCCTCTAAAGAAGTGGAGTAAACAGCTTCCGATAAAACCATCGGTTCTAAGTCCATTGGCGGTTCATAGAGACGGTGATTTTTGGCATATTTCTTCGATGGGGAGGTTTTTCTTCTGTAAATGCAGTAGAAAATAACACTAAAGACTAAAGAAAGCGAGAGTAGCAAAGGGATAATCCACGTAACCAGAGCTTTACTTTGAGCTTTTTCAGCAGTAATGGATTCCTCTATTTTTTTAAATTCTGCTAAACGATTGCCCTTCAATCCCTGATTCAAATCAGTTCCAAAATCTTTTCTAGGCCAATAGGCATGCAATTCAACCCCACGCTGACGAGGTAGGTTCTGCAAATGAACACGATAATCACCACCTGTCTTCTCTACCTTGCCCTCTGTAAAGAGTTTCCCTGTATGAAAGAAAAGTTTTTCAGCTCCATTAAAGCCTGTTACCCGAAACTCAAAATTTTCGATAGGTTCTGAACTATCTGTCAAGGGTTGCCAATTAAGTTCCGCGATATCATCATATAGAAATAGGAGGTTTTTTAGTTGCCATGTGATTACCACTTCAACGGTATCCCCTTCTTGGCCTGGATTATACACTTTTACAGTATACCCTTCTGTTCCTTCTATTACTTCACTATTGACATTTTCAATGGCGCTAGCATTTTTCCATACCTGAACCTTCGGACTGGGATCTATTTCAAAGCCCTTTGGCATCTTACCAGAACGGCCAAGTCCTACTAGTTGTCCATTAAAGTCTTCATCAAAATAATAGACTACTTTCTCCCTAAATTCTGCCGTATTATCTGCATGAATATACAAATCACCTTGATAAGAGCGAATCTTAAAATCAACCGCAAAAACAGAGAGTGGTAAAATACAAAACAAGCTAAATAAAAGCACGAAAAAAGTCTTTTTCATAACACAATCCCCTTTTTATCTTTGCTATCATTATATCATTTTTTATAAGTAAAGGCTTACTTGTATTGAAAATCTCACCATTTTTAGATACAATAGAGAGAAGTCATTTTTAGACTAGAAATAGGAGAAAACATGAAAAAATTATGCTTATCTATTCTTGCTAGCCTAGCCCTTATATTAGGACTAGCTAGCCAAGTCCAAGCCGACGAATATTTACGCATCGGGATGGAGGCAGCTTACGCTCCCTTTAACTGGACCCAAGACGACGATAGTAATGGTGCTGTTAAAATCGACGGTACCAACCAATATGCCAACGGCTATGATGTTCAAATCGCTAAAAAGATTGCCAAAGATCTGGGTAAGGAACCTTTGGTCGTGAAAACCAAGTGGGAAGGACTTGTTCCAGCCCTTACTTCTGGCAAAATCGATATGATCATTGCCGGTATGAGCCCAACCGCTGAACGCAAACAAGAAATTGCTTTTTCAAGCAGTTACTATACTAGCGAGCCAGTTCTATTGGTCAAAAAGGACTCTGCCTACGCGAATGCCAAATCTTTGAAAGATTTTAGCGGAGCAAAAATCACGTCTCAACAAGGTGTTTACCTTTATGATTTGATTTCTCAAATTCCAGGTGCCAAAAAAGAAACAGCTATGGGCGACTTCGCTCAAATGCGTCAAGCTCTGGAAGCCGGTGTCATTGATGCCTATGTTTCGGAACGCCCCGAAGCACTGACTGCTGAAGCCGCTAACTCTAAGTTCAAGATGGTCCAAGTAGAACCCGGTTTCAAAACTGGAGAAGAAGATACAGCTATCGCCATTGGACTTCGTAAAGATGACAGCCGCATCAGCCAAATCAATGCTAGTATTGAAACCATCTCCAAAGATGAACAAGTTGCTCTGATGGATCGTATGATTCAGGAGCAACCTGCCGAAGCCACAACGACTGAAGAAAGCAGCAGTAATTTCTTCAACCAAGTTGCTAAAATTCTTTCTGAAAACTGGCAACAGCTCTTGCGTGGTGCAGGAGTCACTCTTTTAATCTCAATCATCGGAACTATCGTAGGTCTCATTATCGGTCTTGCCATTGGTGTCTTCCGTACTGCTCCTCTCTCGGAAAACAAAGCCATTTACAGCCTACAAAAACTAGTCGGCTGGATCCTCAATGTCTATATTGAAATCTTCCGTGGTACACCGATGATTGTTCAATCCATGGTTATCTACTATGGGACTGCTCAAGCTTTCGGTATCAATCTCGACCGGACACTGGCTGCTATCTTTATCGTCTCAATCAACACGGGTGCCTACATGACAGAAATCGTTCGTGGTGGTATTCTAGCAGTTGACAAGGGACAGTTCGAAGCTGCAACTGCTCTTGGTATGACCCACAATCAAACCATGCGTAAGATTGTCCTTCCTCAGGTTGTCCGTAATATTCTACCTGCTACTGGTAATGAGTTTGTCATCAATATCAAAGATACCTCTGTATTGAACGTTATTTCAGTTGTCGAGCTTTATTTCTCAGGAAATACTGTAGCGACTCAAACCTATCAATACTTCCAGACCTTTACCATCATTGCAGTGATTTACTTTGTCCTCACCTTCACTGTGACCCGTGTCCTACGTTTTATCGAACGCTATATGGACATGGACACTTACACTACAGGTGCTAACCAAATGCAAACGGGGGATTTGAAAAAATGACACAACCAATCCTTGAAATCAAACACCTAAAAAAATCCTATGGACAAAATGAAGTGCTAAAAGACATTTCTCTCACCGTCCATAAAGGAGAGGTTATTTCCATCATCGGAAGCTCGGGAAGCGGAAAATCAACCTTCCTTCGTTCGATTAATTTACTAGAAACACCTACAGGAGGAGAGATTCTCTATCGCGGAGAAAATGTCCTGGAAAAAGGCTATAACCTCACCCATTATCGTGAAAAGCTCGGTATGGTTTTCCAATCTTTCAATCTCTTTGAAAATCTGAATGTCCTCGAAAATACCATCGTCGCCCAAACGACAGTACTCAAACGTGACCACTCTGAAGCTGAAAAAATTGCCAAAGAGAATCTTGAAAAAGTTGGTATGGGAGAACGTTACTGGCAAGCCAAGCCGAAGCAACTTTCAGGTGGACAAAAGCAACGTGTAGCTATCGCTCGTGCACTCTCCATGAATCCTGACGCCATTCTCTTCGACGAACCAACATCTGCCCTTGACCCCGAAATGGTCGGAGAAGTCCTCAAAATTATGCAGGACCTAGCTCAAGAAGGCTTGACCATGATTGTTGTAACCCACGAAATGGAATTTGCTCGCGACGTCTCCCATCGTGTCATCTTCATGGACAAGGGAATCATTGCAGAAGAAGGTAAACCTGAAGAACTCTTCACGAACCCTAAAGAAGAACGGACAAAAGAATTCCTTCAGCGTTATCTCAATTAATAAATAAAGACTGCATACAGAATGCAGTCTTTTTAGTTTGTAATTGTAAAGGAAAGGCAGACTCGATTCAGAAATCTGCCTGTAACCACAGTTCAATCTTCAAATTTTTCATGATTTTTTTCATAGAAATCGATTAAACTAAGAGCTGTTTCAAATGAAATATTTTTAACTTTTGCGCGTCCTTGCGCTAGGGCAATGATAGACATTTCACGCGCATTCGTTTCTTTAGAGATACGGTAACCTGTGATCTTCTTATCACGAACCCAGCCAACAACTGCTTCTACCTTTTCAAAGTTTGACTTAACCATGTTCTTCTCCTGAATTATTCTTTACAATTCCTAATTGTATACGTTTTTATTTTATCTGTCAATAAAAAAACATATATTCGTCACAACTATATTATTCTGCATATTTTTATTTGGCTTTTAAAGCCGATAATATATGAGTTCTTATATCTTCAACTCCATTAGGATTTGCTGGTAGGAAGATTGTATTATTTCCTTCTTTTTCTGCAAAATTATTCAATGTGTCTAAATACTGGTTCGTTAATAGGATAGACATGATTTGTTCTTCAGTTAGCTCAACATTAGCTCCCTTTAACTCTTTGATAGAATCAGCTAGTCCGTCAACAATTGCTTTACGCTGCTCTGCAATCCCTACACCATGTAGGCGATCTTTTTCTGCTTCTGCTTCTGCTGCGGTCACAATTTTAATCTTATCTGCTTCAGCAAGTTCTTGCGCTGCAACTCTCTTACGTTGAGCTGCGTTAATTTCATTCATGGATTGTTTTACTTCAGCATCAGGTTCAACCTTAGTAATCAGCGTTTTGACAATGATATACCCATACGTAGACATTTCTTCAGCCACTTGTTTTTGAACTTCTAAGGCGATTTCATCCTTCTTCTCAAACAACTCATCTAGGGTTAGCTTTGGTACAGATGAACGCAAAGCATCTTCAATATAGGATTTAATTTGGGCTTCTGGACGCATCAATTTATAATAGGCATCTGTGACGTTATTTTCATTCACTCGATACTGAGTTGCCACATTCATCGTCACAAATACATTATCTTGCGTCTTTGTCTCTACAACAATCTCACTTTGCAACAAGCGTAGTTGAACTCTTGCCGCAATCCTATCAATCCCAAAGGGAGCCCGCAAATGAATACCACTATTGCTCAACTTTTGGTATTTACCAAAGCGTTCTATGATAGCGACAGATTGTTGTCGAACCACATATACAGAACTAATCGTAATCACTGATGCAATCACCACTAAAAACAATAAAACAAGTAAAATTTGTAAAACCATGGGAATCTCCCCCTTTCATCACCCTCATTATAACACCATCGTTATCATTACGCAAATAATATGATAATAATTTTATTTTAGTTTAAACTAACATGTTATACAATGTTTCGTTTCCATTCAAATTAATATAAGACGGGTCAAACTTTTCCATACGATGAATCAATCCAGCATAATCATGCTTATTGGCAAGAGCAATCCCAATCAATACAGGGCCTGTCCCCTTGCTTGCTCGTTTGATATATTCAAAACGAGTGATGTCATCATTTGGCCCCAAAATGTCATTTACAAACTCTCGGAGAGCTCCTGGACGCTGTGGGAAATTCACTACAAAGTAATGCTTGATTCCATCGTAAATCAAGGCACGTTCTTCCATCTCTGGCATGCGGTTGATATCGTTATTTCCTCCAGAAATAATACAACAAATCGTCTTGCCTTTGATATAGTCTGATAAAACTTCCAAGGCTGCAACACTAGCAGCCCCGGCTGGTTCTGCTACAATTCCTTGTTTGGAATAAAGATCAATCAAGGTTTCAGAAATCAAGCCCTCGTCCACCCCAATCAGCGTTTCAACATTCTGACGGGTCGCTTCATAGGTTAATTGTCCAACTTTCTGTACAGCTATCCCATCAGCAAACTTATCAATTTCTTTGAGTTTAACTGGTCCCCCAGCCTCAAAGGCAGCTTTCATAGAGCGGGCTCCATTGGCTTCTACCCCAATCACTTCAATAGTCGGGTTGGTTTCCTTAATATAAGTAGAAACACCGGCAATCAATCCGCCACCGCCTACTGGTACAAGTACTGTATCAAAATCAATAGACTCTTTACGGGCTTCTTCAAGAATCTCATAAGCTACTGTTCCTTGACCAGCCTGAACATGCGCATCATCAAAAGGATCAATGAAGGTGCGGCTTTCAGAAACTGTAAATTCTTGTGCTGCCTTAGCAGAAGCATCAAAGGTATCCCCAACTAACTTAATTGTCACAAAATCACCACCAAAAAAGCGGACCTGTCCAATCTTTTGTTGAGGTGTTGTGATGGGCATAAAGATGGTTGCAGGAATTTTCATCTCATTACAAGTATAGGCGACACCTTGGGCGTGATTTCCTGCAGAGGCACAGACTACACCACGCTCACGTTCTTCTTTTGTTAATTGAGAAATGGCATAATAGGCTCCGCGAATCTTAAAGGAACGAACACGCTGGGCATTCTCCTTCTTCAAATAAATCTTAGCACCATACTTCTCCGATAAATAATGATCATAATCAAGTGGAGTATTGACTACTACACCACTCAATACTTTGTGGGCTTTCACCACGTCTTTTGCACTTAGCATTGTCTCCTCCTCAAATACTTTTTAAGATAAAAAGCGAGTCAGGTACCCCCAACTCGCCTTCTGTTTTTCTTCACAAGAATTAGTTATAGATTTTGAATGCGTCGTCGTCGTTTTTACCAACGAAAGGCATTGCTTTACGCAATTCAGCACCAACTTTTTCAATTTCAAGGTTAGCTGCTTGTTCACGGTAAGCAGTCAATTTTGGACGTCCAGCCTTGTAGTCATTTACAAAGTCATTTGCAAATTTACCATTTTGGATATCTGCCAAAACAGCTTTCATATTTTCTTTGACTTGCTCAGTAATCACACGTGGACCTGATACATAGTCACCGTATTCAGCAGTGTTAGAAATTGATTGACGCATTTTCTTGAATCCACCTTCATAGATCAAGTCAACAATCAATTTCATTTCATGAAGAACTTCAAAGTAAGCCAATTCTGGGGCGTATCCTGCTTCTGTCAAGACTTCAAAGCCTGCTTCGATAAGGGCAGTCAAACCACCACAAAGTACGGCTTGTTCACCAAACAAATCTTCTTCAGTCTCTTCTTTGTAAGTTGTTTCAAGCAAACCAACACGAGCTGCTCCAACACCTTTACACCAGTCCATAGCAATGTTTTTAGCATTTCCTGTAGCGTCTTGGTAGACTGCATAAAGAGCTGGCACACCAAATCCTTCTTCGTAAGTACGACGTACCAAGTGTCCTGGTCCTTTAGGGGCACACATGAAGACATCAACATCTGCAGGAACTTTGATAAATTCGAAGTGAATGTTGAAACCATGTGCAAATCCAACAGCATTTCCAGCTTCCAAGTTTGGAGCAATTTCTGCTTCGTACAATTCTTGTTGGATTTCATCTGGTGCCAAGATCATGATAACGTCAGCCAATTTAGTTGCTTCTGCCACTGTATAAGTGTCAAATCCATCTTCTTTTGCTTTGTCAAAAGATTTACCAGGACGTACACCGATGATGACATCACGACCTGAGTCACGCAAGTTTTGCGCATGCGCATGTCCTTGTGAACCATAACCGATTACGGCGATTTTTTTACCATCAAGCGCTGCTACTTTAACATCTTTTTCGTATTCCATTTGAACTGCCATAGTTTTTCTCTCTTTTCTATTTTTTATTGCCTCATAGGCTGGTTTAACAAATTTAAGTTGGATTTTTAGTCGCGGGTAAATCCAGTTGCACCCGTACGAGCGATATTTTTAATACCGTATGGTCGAATCACTCGCAATAAAGCTTCACTCTTCTCAGCATTTCCAGTCATCTGGATAGTGATGGAGCTTGGAGCCACATCTACTACCGTTGCACGGAAAGGTTGGATAATGGCCAAGATTTCTGCACGCTTTTCAGCAGGAGCAGATACCTTCACCAAGATAACTTCTCTTTCCAAGTGTGGTTTGTCTGTGATATCTCGAATGCGAATTACATCAATCTGACGATTGAGTTGTTTAATAATTTGCTCTACTTCATCATGAGAGGCCACATCGATAATGATGGTAATGCGAGATACATTGGGATTCTCCGTCGCACCAACTGAGATACTCTCAATATTGACTTGGCGACGAGAAAGGACTCCTGTAAAACGATTCAAAACTCCTGAACGGTTTTGCAATCTAGCCGTTAACATTCTACGCATGGAACTTCACCCCCAACATCTCATGATTGCTCTTACCAGCTGGTACCATCGGTAAGACCTGTTCCTTACGAGAAATATCCACCTCGATAAACATCGGCACATCCTCCAGAATGACTTCTAGATCCTTCTCTATCGTCTCTGGATTATCAAATTTATAGTTTTTGATGCCATAAGCCTGTGCCATCAGCTGGAAGTCAGGAAGGGTATCAAAGACTGACTCTGAAGTTCTACCCTCATAGAAGGACTCCTGCCACTGACGAACCATTCCTAGTGAGTGGTTATTCAGCATCACGACCTTAATGGGTACCTTGTAGATGTTTAGGATGGCTAGTTCTTGGTTGGTCATTTGGAAGCCGCCATCACCGACAAAGAGAATAACCTCTTTTTCTGGATTAGCAATCTTGGCACCGATAGCTGCGGGCACTCCGAATCCCATGGTACCCAAACCACCTGAAGTAACTAACTGACGCTCATTTTGGTAAGGATAATACTGAGCTGTCCACATTTGGTGTTGACCTACGTCAGTTACCACAATGGCATCCCCATTCGTTAACTCGCCGATACGTTCAATAACTGCCTGCGGTTGGACCACACGTTCTTTCTTATCATAAGAACGAACTCGATTCTTGTCCTTGGTGACTTTTTCAATCCATTTTTCAGTATTGTTATGAACAGTTGGTTCTGCCAGAAGCATCTGCAAGGCTTTCTTAGCATCGCCCACCACAGGAATATCTGCACTGATAATCTTACCAATCTCGGCTGGATCAATGTCGATATGAGCAACCTTAGCATTTTTAGCAAAGGTCTTAGGATTTCCAGTCAAGCGGTCATCGAAACGGCAACCAATACTAATCATAAAGTCCGCTTCCGTCATGGCAATGTTAGCTGCGAAAGAACCATGCATCCCTCCCATTCCTAGGAAGAGCGGATGACTCGTTGCAATGGTACCTTGTCCCAAAAGACTAGTCACGACCGGAATTTGGTAACGTTCTGCAAATTCATTAAGCTCTTCAGAAGCTTCCGCATAGCTGATACCACCACCTGCTAACAAAACAGGTTTCTTAGCCTTAGACAATTGCTTCAAAATTTTCTTGATTTGCATGTCATTCGGATCTAGCGTTGGTTGATAACTTGGCAAATTCACTTCGGGTGAATAGATGAAATCTGTCTCTAAGGCAGATACGTCTTTTGGTAGGTCAATCACGACGGGCCCTGGACGACCTGTCGTTGCGATATGGACAGCTTCCGTAATGATGCGAGGAATATCTGCCGTCTCACGAACTTGGTAATTGTACTTAGTGATTGGCATGGTAATGCCCACGATGTCTGCCTCCTGAAAGGCATCCTTCCCAATCCCTGCACGCGCCACCTGACCTGTAAAGACCAAAAGGGGAACGCTATCACTCATGGCATCTGCAATCCCTGTAATGGCATTTGTAGCTCCCGGTCCACTCGTGACGACAGCAACACCCAACTTTCCAGTTGATTTGGCATATCCTTCAGCTTCGTGCAAACAACCTTGCTCATGGCGTCCTAAAATGTGGCGAATGCCTTTAAAATTATATATCGCATCATACAAAGGCAAGACTGCACCACCAGGATAGCCAAATATGGTATCAATTCCTAAATCACGAAGTGTTTCCAAAACTAGGTCTGACCCCGTCTTAGGAGATTCTAAACTGATTTTCTCCATTGTTCCCCTTTCTCTTCTCTTAAAAATAGCTTGTTACTATCATACCATTTTTTCAAAAATTTTCAAGATAAAAGAAGCAATTTTCTGAATTTTCTATCTAAAAGTGTATTTATGAATCTTTTTCTCATTTTTATTAACTTTTCTACGGAATTAGGAACCTTTATTTACTTTAATTTATCAAATTAGAATATTTTCTTTCTGGATAAAATTAATAACTCTCTCACTTAGCGACCAAATTTGTATACTATATTCAGCAAAAATGAATAGTTAAAGACAAAAAAAGGAAGCCACCAAGTGACTTCCTTCTATTGCGAAGACAGATTATTCTTCACCTTTGTTTTTCTTAATGATTTCTTCTTGTACTGACTTAGGTACATCTTCGTAGTGGTCAAATACCATCATGAATGTACCACGTCCTTGAGATGCAGAACGAAGAACTGTTGCGTAACCGAACATTTCAGCAAGTGGAACGTAAGCACGAACGATTTGGCTGTTACCGTGTGCTTCCATACCATCTACACGTCCACGACGAGCAGTTACGTGACCCATAACATCACCAAGGTTTTCCTCTGGAACAGTGATAGTTACAAGCATCATTGGTTCAAGGATAGCTGGTTGTGCAGTCTTAGCAGCTTCTTTAAGTGCAAGAGATGCAGCAATCTTGAAGGCAGTTTCAGATGAGTCGACATCGTGGTATGAACCATCGTAAAGTTTAGCTTTAACGTCAACAATTGGGTAACCTGCAAGGACACCGTTAGCCATTGCTTCTACAAGTCCTTTTTCAACCGCTGGGATAAATTCACGAGGAACAACACCACCGACGATTGCGTTTTCGAATTCGAATCCTTTACCTTCTTCGTTTGGAGTAAATTCAATCCATACATCACCGAATTGACCTTTACCACCAGACTGACGTTTGAAGAATCCACGTGCTTGAGTGGAAGCGCGGAATGTTTCACGGTAAGATACTTGAGGAGCACCTACGTTCGCTTCAACTTTAAACTCACGACGCATACGGTCAACAAGGACGTCAAGGTGAAGCTCACCCATACCAGAGATAACTGTTTCACCAGTTTCAACGTTTGTTTCAACACGGAATGTTGGATCTTCTTCAGCCAATTTTTGAAGGGCAATACCCATCTTGTCTTGGTCTGCTTTAGATTTTGGCTCAACCATCAATTGGATAACTGGTTCTGGAACGTCGATTGATTCAAGGATGATTTTAGCTTTTTCATCAGTCAATGAGTCACCAGTTGTCGTATCTTTCAAACCAACGGCAGCAGCGATATCACCTGAGTAAACCTTGTCGATTTCTTTACGGCTGTTAGCGTGCATTTGAAGGATACGTCCGATACGTTCACGTTTACCTTTAGAAGTATTCAATACGTATGAACCTGATTGAAGAACACCTGAGTAAACACGGAAGAAGGTCAAACGACCTACGAATGGGTCAGTCATGATCTTGAAGGCAAGAGCTGCGAATGGCTCTTCGTCAGATGCTGGACGAGTTTCTTCTTCATCTGTATCTGGGTTAACACCTTTGATCGCTGGGATGTCAAGTGGGCTTGGAAGGTAGTCGATAACCGCATCAAGCATCAATTGAACCCCTTTGTTTTTGAAGGCAGAACCACACAATACTGGGAAGAATTCAACATTGATAGTAGCTTTACGGATACCCGCTTTCAATTCTTCGTTAGTGATTTCTTCACCTTCGAGGTATTTCATCATCAAATCTTCATCAGTTTCAGCAACTGCTTCGATCAATTTTTCACGGTATTCTTGTGCTTGTTCAAGATATTCAGCTGGAATATCCTCTTCAAGGATATCTGTACCAAGGTCGTTTGTATAGATTTCAGCTTTCATCTTGATCAAGTCGATGATACCACGGAAATCATCTTCAGCACCGATTGGCAATTGGATTGGATGTGCGTTTGCTTGAAGACGGTCGTGAAGTGTGCTTACTGAGTAAAGGAAGTCAGCACCGATTTTGTCCATTTTGTTGGCAAATACGATACGTGGAACTCCGTACTCAGTTGCTTGACGCCAAACTGTTTCAGTTTGAGGCTCAACACCTGATTGTGAGTCAAGAACAGTAACCGCACCGTCCAATACACGAAGAGAACGTTGTACTTCAATTGTGAAGTCCACGTGCCCTGGTGTGTCGATGATGTTTACGCGGTGGTTGTTCCATTGAGCTGTTGTCGCAGCAGATGTGATAGTGATACCACGTTCTTGCTCTTGCTCCATCCAGTCCATTTGTGACGCACCTTCGTGAGTTTCACCGATTTTGTGGATTTTACCAGTGTAGTAAAGAATACGCTCAGTAGTTGTTGTTTTACCGGCATCGACGTGAGCCATGATACCGATATTACGAGTTTTTTCAAGTGAAAATTCGCGTGCCATGAGGTTTGTTTCTCCTATTTATTTTTGATTTCTATTCTATTATAACACGATTTTAATAAAAACGGATAGGCAGGACCTACCCGTTCTCAATGTTTATCTTGTTTTTGTTGGTTTCAACTTGTAGACAAGTTGAATTGAACTCGGGCTAAAGTTAGCTAGCCGATTTGAGCCGGAACGGGATGCTGTGTGAAAAAGATAAACTTCCTTGTATTCGTCGAATACTGCGTCAGTTTCCTATTTTCACCTTGCATCCTTACCGTTCCTAGCATCATAATTGAACTCGGGCTAAAAGCTCGGAAAATAGATAAGCTTTCCTAGAATCTTTGATTCTGCGTCAAGCTTCCTAATTTTCAGTCGCTTTTTTAACGCCCTTAGTATCTTATTATTACCAACGGAAGTGTGCGAAGGCACGGTTAGCTTCAGCCATACGGTGAGTGTCTTCACGTTTCTTAACTGCTGCACCAGTGTTGTTCGCAGCATCCAAGATTTCTTTTGCAAGACGATCTTGCATTGTGTGTTCACCACGAAGGCGAGCGATGGTTACCAACCAACGAAGTCCAAGTGTTGTACGACGTTCTGGACGAACTTCAACTGGGACTTGGTAGTTAGATCCACCAACACGACGTGCACGTACTTCAAGTACAGGCATGATGTTTTCCATAGCTGTTTCAAATACTTCAAGTGCATCGTTGCCAGTAGCTTCTTTGATTTGCTCAAAAGCACCGTAAACGATTGAAGCAGCTGTACCACGTTTACCATCAAGCATAACGCGGTTGATAAGACGAGTAACTAGTTGTGAATTGTAAAGCGGATCTGGCAATACGTCACGTTTTGGAGCTCTATTTTTACGACTCATTTCTCTTTATCCCCTTTCCTTATGCTTTTGGACGTTTAGTACCGTATTTAGAACGGCCTTGTTTACGATCGTTAACACCTGCAGTATCAAGTGCACCACGGACGATATGGTAACGTACCCCTGGAAGGTCTTTTACACGTCCACCACGAAGAAGCACCACGCTGTGCTCTTGCAAGTTGTGTCCGATACCTGGGATGTAGGCAGTAACTTCGATAAGGTTGCTCAAACGTACACGAGCAAATTTACGAAGGGCAGAGTTAGGTTTTTTAGGTGTCATTGTTCCAACACGAGTTGCAACACCACGTTTTTGTGGTGAAGAAACATTTGTTTGAACTTTTTTATGACTGTTGTAACCAACGTTCAAAGCTGGTGATTTAGATTTTTCTACTTTTGATTTACGCGGTTTGCGAACCAATTGGTTAATTGTAGGCATCTACATTCTCCTGTGTTTTTTTATTTTTGGTGATGATACACTTGGTGACAGCTACCATCTGTGTGTACTTTTGCAACATTTGTCAGCACGTCCCTGTACACTTTTGAGAGACCAAAAGTAAAAAGTACCGTCTATTATTATAACACATTTTTTCTTTCCTTGTCAATATTTTTTTCGTTTTTATTCTTATCTTTTATCTCTCTGACACTAGTTCTTACCGCTTTTTTAAACAAAAAAACGGGCTCTATAATTCTTACAGTGGTTTTACCCACTACAGAAATTATGGAGCCAGGATTATTAGCTCTATCTGCTAAAAATGAACTTTCTTCCTAACTTCCTTGACCGTAATAGCAACTAACTCTGTACCGTTCCCCTAAAGAAACCACAAATTAAACAGGATTTAGGTAATGAACTTGCCCTCACTGTCTGAAGAAAACAAAAGAGAGAATAATCATTACTTTTCAAACGGTGATTTCTCTTCCTCCGGGCGTTTATATCGACCATTTTCATAAGAGACATAATTTTGAAAATCTGGAAATAGGCTTCTCTTGGTATGTCCATACTCATCTAACTTAGCTTTTAAATAGTTTTTTAACAAAGTATATTGATCAGTACCTTGCAGTGTCTTATCTACCAAGTTAACCTTATTCTTTAGGGATTCAAAACATCTCTCAAGATTGCCTATATATGTATTCTCGTTTACATCGAGTTCTTCATTATATTTAAGGTTATCAGCATCTTCAATTATACCTTTAATATTATCTTTATGAGCTTCCCTGTCAGACTTCTTTGATACTTCTATAACAACTGTAATACGATTAATTCTTTCAACTTTCTTCTCTAATCCCTCTAGTTTATCTTTTACATATTCAATAGTCTGATCTGCATCTGCATCTTTTTCTTTTTCTTTTTCTTTTTCTTTTTCTTTTTCTTTTTCTATTAAATTATATAGCTTTTCATAATGCAGAAATGCTCCATTTTGCGCAATCAGACGTTTATTTTTTTGGAATTTCTCAGGTAGATAAACTATATTGTTATCCCTATGTTTTTCTTCTTCAATCTCAAATAATTCAAATTTAGGAGTATGAAAATCTTCACCATCAATCATAAACAGCAAAGCTGTATAAGGATTTCTAGACATATCAAGAAGACATGTCCCAAATCCATAATGCTGAAGACGTGAAAAAGCATCATTCCGCTTACTTGACCCAATATTACTATCATATTCTAGTTCTTCAGGATATTCTCTCGCTATTTTTTGATATAATCCTTCAAATTTGCTATAAAATTGGTCGCTATGCTTTTCACCATGATAAGTTCTGTTTCTAAAAACAGCTGGAATAGCATCGTGCTTGTTATTAGAATAACCTCTAAAATAATTATATTTAAATCTACTAACTATAAGATCACTACTAGAATTATTAAGTACTATATTTTCTGTCTTAGTTCTTCTTCCATCAAAAATAGAAATTAATTCTTTTAACGTATAAAAGATAGTCCACCCACTTTTTATAGTACCATAGCCTTCTCTATGATAGTAATCACATTTTATTTTATTATTAAGTTTGTATACTTCCCCTACTACATTTAATATTGCAACTTTTTCTTTGTAATTTTCTACATTCTCTGACTTCCTATTTTGTTGTTTAGAACTGCAATCTTTCGTAGTTGCACTTGTTTCATCATCATCATCTCCTCCTATTTCAGATTTATTACAATCTTTCTCTGAGCCCTTATTATTTTTAATATTTTTATAAATACCCGTAAGAAAATTATTTATTTCTAAATTACTGATGTTTTCTTTCAATAACAAATCATAACCTTCAAAGTCATCAAGTGGAATTTGAAGGTTTCTCTCTTCCAGTAGTTTAACTTGTTCACGGCTTAAACTAGACAAAATATATGAGAGCATCCTATTAGAAAAGTACTCAAAATCGTAGATTAATCCTTTATTAACGCCTATATAATCTTTCCTTACTCGCGAATATAGATCTTCAAAGCTTTCTGACTTTCGTATTATTCTTTTTATTTTTTGTATAATTTTTTTTCGTGAAGCTTTCTTTTTTTCTTCGTGATTTGCAATGTGTTGATATACCCATGCAGCAAAAGCGTCTTGATGCTTATTTTTAAATATATTAAAAAAAGACTGTTGTAAATTATTACTGAAAAATTCTATGTGCCCTTTTAAATTTTGTTGGTCATTGTAGTCAATTTCTTTTACTATAAAACGACTTTTTTCAAATGAGTTAGAAGCCTTGGTAGGGTCTGGGTAATTGTAACTACGACTATTTTCACTTGTCTTCTCCTCAGTTTCAGGAATTCTGCTTACCTCATCTTTTTTTACTTCACAAGATATTGCAAGTTTGATATCGTTAAAAATTATTTTATCAATTAACTTATTATCACTATGATTAAACAAATCGTACATAGATTTATAAAAAATTTTGATAGCTTTTTGATTCTTAATAGTATCACTTCCCTTATCAGGCATTTCTAAATCTCCTCAATAGATATAATATAAAAATTTTAACCGCTTATACACTGCAAATTCCGAAACATCTGTTTTATCAGAAATATATTTAATTAACTCATTGACATCTTTATTAAACATTTTATTTAAGTCGCTATCGCATTTTTCATTTTTGTATTCAATAATTATATTTTCTAATAGTTTTTCTGGTAGAAGTGTTTCATAGGCGAATTGATTAGCTTTGGCTTCATATGAAGGGCGTGAGAATGATTGATTACGATCCAAATAAGCACTTGAATCTTCAAATAAATAATGAGCCAGCTCATGAGCACATGCATAATGTCTATCTTCATTTGATAAATACTTATTAATGTATACTTTTTTTCCTTTACTATCGTAAAAAGCATCTACCGTCATCCCGCTAGACTTAAAAAACCTAGGACCATTAAAATTTTTATACGCCTTAATAATAGAAACGATATCAATTTTTTGGACTTCTTGATTATCGTTATTTTTATCTATAACATCTTCTATTGCTTTTCTATATCCTTCAATTCTTTTACTTGTTTCTTCATTGAAAATTTCCTCCTTATATAGGTCTTCTGACTCTAGCAAACTTTTGTATGACAAGTTATCATTTTTTTTAAAATCTTTAATTTTATTGATATTTATTAGCATATAACCCTCTTCTTTCTTTTTTAGATATTTTTAAATATGATTCTAACATAAAATAGGTTATTTAACGCTATGTAAGTGTTTTCTGATAACAGTTTCAAGGATTTTGTTATAATCAACCCACTACAGTTGATAAAGAGTCAAAAAAGGAGGCAATCTGCCTCCTACATTCTAGTATGGATTTCCTTCGATTTAGCAATCATTTGAGTTGTTTTTTATCTTTCTTATCAAAGCCAACCAGATTCTTTTGCGATGTTGGCTGCATCTGTTCGATTACTAGCTTCTAGTTTCGAAAGAATATTGGTGACATAGTTTCGGACGGTTCCATTTGATAGATAGAGTTGGTCTGCGATTTCTTGGTTAGACAAGCCCTGAGCGATTCCCTTTAAAACAGCGATTTCTTGCTCTGTTAACGGATTGGGGTGCGCCATCACCACTTCCATCAATTCAGGCGAATATTCCTTACGTCCTTCAAGAACAGTGTGCAAGGTTTGCATGAGGTCTGCAATGCTTCTTTCTTTCAAGACATAAGCATCTACTCCAGCCTTGACCGCGCGTTCAAAATAGCCGGGGCGCTTGAAGGTCGTCACCACAACTATCTTTGTTTCTAACTTTTCTGCTCGAATCCACTCCAAGACTTCGAGGCCAGTCTTAACAGGCATTTCTACGTCAAGAATGGCGATATCCACAGACTCTTTTTCTAGGAGTTGAATTGCTTCTTGCCCATTCTTGGCTTGTAGGACAGACTCTACATCTGGTTGAAAGGTAAGCAACTGGCACATGGCATCTCGCAACATACTTTGATCTTCTGCAACAAGTAGTTTCATCTTAGTTTCTCTCCTTATAAGGTAACCGAACCTGCACTTCAGTCGGATGTTTCTGACTGATCACTTTTACTTCTCCTGAAAAAGGAAGGACACGGTCTCGAACGGTATGGAGCTCATCCCCTTTTAGAGAAGCAAAGCCACAGCCATCGTCTCTCACTGTTAGAATGAGTTCTTTCTCAGTTCGTTCTAATTTCAAGTAAGCTTTCGATGCTTTGGCATGTTTGATGATGTTGGTCACTAACTCAAGTAAAATCATGGAGGCCGTTGATTCTAACTCCTGAGTTAGGCTAGCTATATCTAGTTGGTGATCGACTTCCGTTTCAATTCCTGCAATTTCCAGCATTTTTTTAACAGTCGCAAATTCGGAAGCAAGGGTTCTGGTTTTAAGATTTTCGATAATTGTACGAACTTCATTCATGGATTCTTTGCTGATTTGATGAATTTCTTTTAATTCTTTTTCCACTTGAGGATAGGCCTGCATTTGAAGAAGCTGGAGGGCAAGATCCGTCTTCACACTCAACATAGCAAAGGTATGGCCTAGACTGTCATGAAGATCCTGACCGATACGGCTGCGTTCATTTTCAGCCAAGAAAAGATTAAGCTTGGCATTTTGTTTCATCTTTTCTTCTTTTAACTCTTCTGCTATCCGAATTCGATAGAGACCAAAAGTCAAGGCATCAGAAAAGACAAAAGTCACCAAGAAAAAGAGCAGTTGCCAGGGACTAACTTGATCGACCATATAAATCCCTGTCAAAATCAACGGTTGCAAGACAATAAAACTGACAAAACGCCAAGAGTGAAAAGATATCTCATCCAGTTGGTAAATGAGGAGGTTTGATAAATAAAAGATAAACCAAGCGAAGCTCCCATTCAGCCAGACGGAACTGTAAAAAATGTAGGCAAGCAAGATCCACCAAGCTAACCACTGCACAGTGCGATTCTGACTGGCTAAAACCGAATAGAAAGCTAGGACAAATAGTAGAGTCCATAACAAGGTTAAAAGCGGGTACTCTCCAACGATGACACCCGCTATAGGAAAGATGATAAACACTGTTGAAATATGAAACATATAATGAGTGTTTTTTAATTTTTCCAACATAGATTTATTTTACCTCGATCCGTTTTTTCAGTTGGATTACCAATACACCAAAGAAAACTGTATAACCTAGTACAACCAAGGCAGCAAGAACGTTAAACTCGTGGTGCTCCAAATAAGTAGAGACAACCTGCATCAGTTGATAGGTTGGGGTCAGTTTTCCAATGGATTGGAGCCATTCTGGGAAGGAACTCAAAGGGAACCAGAGTCCACCTAGGACAGCCAAAGCAATATAGGCAATATTTCCAATCACCGTCATCAATTGAGCACTGGGAAGCAAGCTCACCAATACCCCCATGCTGATAAAGACCACGCTTCCGACCAGCAACATAACTCCAATCACCAACCAATCAAGCCAAGGCAGAGTCACTCCACGGACAAAATGACCAACCGAAAAGACAACTATAATTGATAACAAGAAAGTCAGCAGAGTACTAAACAGTTTTGATACATAATATTCTACCATAGATACCGGAGAATGTTGAATCAATTTTTGCCAGTTGTTTGTCTTATCAGACTCGAGTGTGCTAGGGATACTGAAAAAGGCGCTTGACATGATACTAAAGAGCGTCATGGCAAAAAGATAGGCTTTAAGAACAATTTCTGGAACATCTGATCCTGACATCATACCAGAAAATATAAGGTAAAACACACTTGGAAGTCCGATGGATAGCAAGTAGTAGACGGCTTGCCGTTTCATCTGAATAATTTCCACTTTCATGAGACTTATCATATTTTTCATCGTCAATCTCCTTTAATCTTGAGTCGTTTCGAAGATACTGTCTAAGAGAGTTCGATTGCGAACTTCAATTTCTTCAATCGTGCAGCCCTGATCTTGCAAGACTTTCCATACCTGGCTGGCTTCTTTGGTTGTGAAGGAAAGAGCATTTTGCTTGATTTCAATCTCTTGAACTTGGTCCAAAGTGCTGATAAATTCCTGATAAGTTAGAGGTACCGTAAAATGTTTTTCTTGTTCTTCACCACGCATGGCATAAGGCGTCGTATCGCGAATCAATTCTCCCTTGTGGAGGACCAAAATGCGGTCAGCCGTATGCTCCACCTCTTCGATATAGTGGGAAGAATAAACAATGGTGACACCATTTTTCTTTAACTGATTGACAATTTCCCAAAAATGCTGACGTGTCGAGGTATCCATGGCAGCAGTTGGTTCGTCCAAAAATAGAATTTTTGGACGACCTATTAAAGTTAACACGAAAGAGAACAAACGTTTTTGCCCACCAGACAACTTGCCTGCTAGCTGATTTTTCTGCTTGTCTGAGAATCTCAACAAGTCATCAATTTCTTTGTCTGAAAGGCTGTCGGGATAAAGTGACTTGAAAAATGATAGAAGTTCTTTCACTTTCAAGCTTTGAACAACTGCATTTTCTTGAGGCAAGACAGAAACAAGTTTCTTTAATCGAGGATCTGTTAGCGCGAAGCCTTGAATGGCTATTCGACCTGAGCTCATGAATTTGTCCCCCAAGAGACAATCAATTAAAGTTGTCTTTCCAGCCCCGTTAGGTCCAATCAAGGCGACACATTCACCATCGTTGATTTCAAAGGAGATGTTCCGCAAGATCTCCTTGTCTTTTATTTTCTTACTCAATTTCTCAACTTTAATCACAGTCATGAGATTCTCCTTTCAACCACTTCATTCCCATAGGGAAAACGACAAAAATCATAAATCCAAAACCCCAAGCACCACGAATAAATTGGCGAAGCACGGTTTGGTCAAACCAACCAGTAAACATTTCCACTAACCATACCAAGAGTGACAGGCTGATAAAGAAATAGATGATTGCTTTTTTCATTCCTCAAACTCCTTTTTTACATCTCTGACTAATTTTAAACCTTCTCTGACAAGCCAAGACATCATTCCAAAGCCAGCAAAGAGCTCCCAAGGAAAATGATAGAAACCCTCGTCCAATCCTGAAAACATGAGATAGGTCATAACTCCTGCTGCTACTAAACTCACTGCGACAATCATTTTATTTTTCATTTCTTCTTCCTCCATTTCATACTTCAATTATAGACTTTTGAAATTGGCGGAGCTAGATGCTTCTGTCACTAGGAAATATGACAAATGTCATAAAAAAAGAAAGCTGTAAAATCAACTTTCTTTTTTATCTATTAAATTTTATTCCACACTGAAAAGATATGGATATACAGGTTGTTGACCTTGGTGAATCTCTACTTCAACATCTTCGAATTCTTCTGCGATTTCTTGGGCAATTTCATTGGCAAGTTCTTCGCTTCCATCTTCACCGACATAGAAAGTCACGATTTCACTATCTTCATCCAACATATGTTTCAATGTTTTAGTCAAAGTTTGGTGCATGTCAGGGTTTGATACGAGGATCTTACCATCTACCATACCAAGATTGTCATTTTCATGAATTTCCAAACCATCGATAGTCGTGTCACGAACGGCTGTTGTTACACTACCACTTACGACATCACCAAGGGCTGCAGTCATACGTTCTTTGTTTTCTTCGATTGATTTGCTTGGATCAAAGGCAAGAAGACTGGTCAACCCTTGAGGAATTGTACGTGCTTCTACAACAACAGCAGGTTGTTCAAGCACTTCAGCCGCAGACTGAGCTGCCATAAAGATATTTTTGTTGTTTGGCAAGAAGATGATGTTGCGAGCATTGACCTGTTCAACAGCCTTGATAAAGTCTTCTGTTGAAGGGTTCATCGTCTGCCCACCTTCGATGACATAATCCACACCTTGGGCACGGAAGATATCTGCTAAACCTTGACCAGCTACTACTGCGATAAGGGCATACTCTTTTGTTTCAGCAGGCTTGTTTCCTTGAGTTGCTTCTTTTTCAACTTGCGCCTCGTGTTGATTACGCATATTGTCCACTTTTACCTTGATCAAGCTACCATATTTAAGACCTTCTTGCATGACAAGACCTGGATCTTCTGTATGGACGTGAACTTTGACGATTTCATCATCATTGACAACAAGTAGAGAGTCACCTAAGTCATTCAAGTAGTTACGGAATTCATCGTAGTCAAAGTCCTTAGAATAAGTTGGACCTTGTTTGAGGGCTACCATGATCTCTGTACAGTAACCGAAGGTAATATCCTCAGTTGCCACATGCCCTGCTACAGACTTGTGGTGCTCTGCATTGATCATTTCACTCATGTTGGCAGGAGTCGCTACAAAGTCTTCAGAAGCACTGTATTCACCAGTAAGAGCTGAAAGGAAGCCTTCGTAGATGAAGACCAAACCTTGACCACCTGAGTCTACCACACCAACTTCCTTAAGGACTGGAAGCATTTCTGGTGTCTTAGCCAAAGCTGC
This sequence comes from Streptococcus oralis SK304, assembly GCF_000287715.1. Classification (GTDB taxonomy): domain Bacteria; phylum Bacillota; class Bacilli; order Lactobacillales; family Streptococcaceae; genus Streptococcus; species Streptococcus oralis_Y. The sequence continues at coordinate 358,067 of NZ_ALJN01000006.1, forward strand.
TTTCGCGCCTTCCAAGGCTGCACGCATGACCTCAACAGCATCATCTGTCTCCTCGGCTTTTTTCTTAGCTCCAATGGCTGCACCACGAGAAACAGTCAAAATGGTTCCTTCAACTGGTTTCATAACCGCTTTATAAGCTACTTCGACACCGGATTGGAAGGCAAGAGCCAAGTCTTGACCTGTTAATTCATCTTTTTCCTTGATAGCCTGAGAGAAGCCACGGAAGAGCTGAGATGTGATAACCCCTGAGTTCCCACGGGCACCCATCAAGAGCCCTTTGGCAAGAATGCTCGCTACTTCTCCAACTGTAGAAGCAGGCTTGTCTGCTACTTCTTTGGCACCATTTTCAATGGTCATTCCCATGTTTGTCCCAGTATCTCCATCTGGAACTGGAAAGACGTTCAATGAATTGACATATTCTGCTTGCTTATTCAAACGAGTTGATGCAGCCTGCACCATCTCTTGGAATAAACTGGTAGTAATTTTTGACACGATTATTCTCCTACAACTTTGATATTTTGAATGTAGACATTCACAGTCTGAGCAGTAATTCCTAGTTGATTTTCTAAACTAAAACGAACACGCTCTTGAATGTTTTTTGACACTTCGCTTATCTTTACTCCGTAGCTCAATACGGTATAAACATCAACTGCAATGCTACCATCTTCGGCTGCCTTCACGACAACACCCTTAGAATAATTTTCCTTACCAAGAAGGGCTTGGAAATTGTCTTTGAGGGCATTTTTACTAGCCATACCGACCACACCAAAAATCTCAGTTGCGGCACCACCTACTACGGTTGCAATCACTTCATCTGTCAGTTCGATTTGACCATCTTTTGTATTAATTTTTACAGTCATTTTTTTTACCTCAACTAGTTGATACTCTATTTTATCATATTTCAGCCCAAGTGTAAAAGCAGAATGCTGTATCGGCGGATATTTATACTCAATGAAAATCAAAAAGCAAACTAGGAAGCTAGCCACAGACAGTACTTGAGTACGGCAAGGCGAAGCTGACGTGGTTTGAATTTGATTTTCGAAGAGTATTACTCTATTTTTCAAATGGTTTTATCTCTAGAGCAAAAGAAAAAGACCTAAGCGGTCTTTTCATTTTTATTAAACGCGTTCAACTTTACCTGATTTCAAAGCACGAGCTGAAGCCCAAACTTTTTTAGGTTTACCATCGATAAGAACAGTAACTTTTTGAAGGTTTGGTTTTACGGCACGTTTTGTTTGGTTCATCGCGTGTGAACGGTTGTTTCCCGATACAGTCTTACGACCTGTAAAGTAACATACTTTAGCCATTGTGTTTTCCTCCTATTAGATCTAATATAGCGGATGTGCTAGCACCACATACCGTACTATGTTATCACACTTTCTCTATTTTGGCAAGGAAATTCGGAGACTTCTTTGTGTCTAAATTTTTGGGAATAATCAAATATCCTTATAACTCAATAAAAAAGCGAGGATTTTCAGACAAAAAAACTGGAGAAAGTTCCTCCACTTTACTCCAGCCCTTGACTATATTGCACTATTTATGCTACAATATTGTTTGACTGATTAAGCAAAGTGTTGTTTTGTCTTAATCGGTGGTGTAGGAGTTGCTGCTTCTACACCTTTTTCGTTTTTATTTACTTTATTATTGTAACACACATTAGGCAAAAAAGCAACTGTTTTGTATGAAAACATGACAAAAACACCTCTAAAAAATCTTTTTTTTTAGAGGCTTTTGTCTGCCTTTTTGTATTATTTATGCCCTCTTTTTCTGATAACTGCTTTGTGTGGCCTATGGTTAATACGAAATCCTGCACCTGGTCCCGTATCCCTAAATTCTTCATACTCTTGTCTCCAAGATCCAAAAAATAGATTGTATAGCTGATCGATTCGTTCAAGGAGTATCATTCTGGCCATAGTACAAGCCCCTTCGATAGACCAATACATCCCTCGATGTTTCATGCGGTAAGTGACCTTTCGGTGCTGACTCTCCATTACCCCGATACCCCGTGAGGACAATCCTCTAAGTTTAGGTGGCCTAGTATCACAGAAATTTCTTAATAATTTCTTACGAAAATTGTAAAAATTATCAAGAGCTTCCTGGCTTTCTATGAGAGATTCAACTGTATCTAGTACGGTCTGAAGCAGGCCCTTCTGATGATTTTTGATGGCCTTAAAAGCAAGATCAAGTAGTGTAGACGGGTACGGCTTCAGAAATCTTTTAAGTTCTTCATTAACATGATAGGCATCCCAGAAATGCTCATGACGTTTAATCCGTAGGACCTTCTTAATTTCTTGAAATATTCTGCGAGAATATCCTTTACCATTGTCCGAGTTAGTGATAAGAAGAGTTCGATCAGTGATTTCAAAATGATTGCAGAGATAGTCTATCAATTCTTCCTTTGCTTGTTCATGGCTTGTATGGATAATCTCATGCTTATTCTCTAGTACATACCGATTATTACCAACCTTCTTCACTCCAGTATGAATCAGGAAATGGGCTAAGTCTGTATTGTGTCGTTCATCATTGCTTGATGTTGTCTTGACGAGCACACCATCTCCCTCCAGGTAGATTTTATCTGCCTGGATTTTTTTCGGTTGCTCATCACCTCTAAAAAGCCGATAGCGTTCCCTCTCTGAAAAGAGTCTGCCTGCCATTTTTACAGACTTCAAAACAGCGTCCTTTGTTATCTCCAGGCGATAAGCCATCTTAACTGTTCGACAAACTTCACGGTAGGATAAAACAGAAGCGTGTTTTGCCATGTGAAAAATCAACTCAGGAGAATAACGCATATACTTTTCTAGACCTAGCCACTCATCTACGGGATAACAACTTTTCTTTCCCTTTCGCCAGCGATTCCTAGAGAAAGTCACCTCTCCAAATGTAAAAACAACTGTCCTCTCTGTACTATCTATCCGCTTATATCCCCTCAGTCTCATGGAGGGAGCAATCTGCTCGTCATAATCTCTTACTCGCTTCAGGAATTGCTGCTCACGTTTGCGATCTAGTTCTGCGACAAATTCTTTTTCATCAAATCTAAACATACTCTCTATTGTACTGAAATCATGACTAGATTGAAAATATCAGAAACTTTTACAAGGTTTTTTCATCTTCAAAACGTCGGTCAACTTTCTCTTCACGACTACGCACGTGCTCCTTAACATCTCTATAATCTGTGTAATGTTTTAATGTATCATCAAAGAACTCTTGTAAGGCTCCTTTTTCAATTTGGAATTGTTTGATCAGTTGACTGACATCTTCCAGTCCCATATCTTTTGGAACTCCTAAATCATCCAATAGTTGTACCGCTACAAGACTATTTTCTGGAGATTTCTGGATGGCTAAAAGTGCTCCTTCAATTTTATGATAACGTCCAAGTCGCTCATCTAGTTGTCTTAATTCCTCCAGGGTAATCTCAATCTTTTCATTAAAACGATCTTCCAAATGTTGAAATTGTGCTCCATCTATCACGCCGTGCTCGACTAAGAAATTATATTCCTTAATCAGCTCACGTATAGAGGAAATTTGAGCATTTTTAGTTACGACTGTCTCACCATTTTGTTTGGCCAATTGTCTTGCGACAGTCAAACCCATCATGTACCGATTTTTTTGTGATTGATCAGGATTGAGAAAATAAAAATAGTCTTTCTCTTTGATATAGATGGTATAATTTCCATCCTCATTTTTATCAACTTTATGAGAAGGTATTAAAATTGTACCACTATTTAAAGCTCCCATATCCATCTGCACGTAAATGCCTTGCTTGCTTTCTTGCTCGACCTGCCAGGATTCCACTTCCAATTTCAATTCAAAATCATTTGCCGTTTTTTCTTTTGATTCTTGGTATTGTTCTTTCAATTCCTCCACATCAAAAACTAACTGATTCTTAGAAATTCTCTCTTTTATTTTTTCAAGAGAATAGAGTCCTTTCTTCGATAATGTATCATCTCGGACATTTCTTTGTTGGGGCTGATCGAGCAATTTATACTTCACAAATTTTCCAGAGAAATCAATCTGAAGATTAAGCGCAGCTGACTTTTGTTTGAAATCTTCTAACGACAAAGAGTGCTTCAGAAGAAAATCCAGACGCTCCTTAATTTCAAACCGATAATTATTTTGTCTCCGCCAAGCAGAATACTTTGTATAAGAATTTTTCATAGTAGGCTCAATAATTTTAGCGCCGTATCGTGCCGCATGTTTGTCCGAAATGGCTCTCAAATTTTTCAAGGTTTTCTTTTCCCAACGAAATTTCTTGAGCGTTGAGGTATTGGTGGTATTAAGTATGATATGGTTATGAAGATGATCTTTATCCGTGTGGGTTGCGATCACAAACTCATAATTTCCACCTGTCAATTCTAACATCGTTTGACGGCCAATTTCATGAACCTGCTCAGGAGTCAAGTTATCATCTGGAGAAAAAGACTGGATAATGTGATGGGCCAATACTTGTTTTCCTGAAGATAATTCTTTCAAGTCATCATCTCCTTTTTTAAAGGCTGCAGCCAATTTTGTCATAACCATTTCCTCATCTGCTACGCTAAAATCAGAGATCCCATTGCCAGATACTAGCTTCATTTGAAGTTCACCATTATGATAGACAAGAGGAAAATCAAGATCACTTTCTGCGGTTTCTGACACAAGTGTTTTCGCTTCATTCAGAATATAGCGTACAGCTATTTTTAAATTGGAAGGAGTTTTAATTTGTTTGGGTGCTTTGATTACTACCATTCGTCATACGTCCTTATAGTTTTTACTTTTCGCTCCTGTAAACTTTTCTTCTCTGCGCTAGAAAGTTTGGCAGCTACCATCTCTTTCAACTCAGATAAATAGTCAATAACTTGTGCTACTTCCTCTGTCGTAACCCCTTGATTTTCGTTAGCAAGCTTGGCAATTTGGTTGATGTTCGTGCCCACTCGATTGATAGCAACTCGAAGGTCTTTCAATTCAGAAAAATCAATTTGAACCACCTTCCCTTGTACCAGTTGATTCTTCGCATAGTATTGAAAAGATGGAACTCCCATTTGGGCCATCGCCGTTTTAATTTGACGATCTTCCTCTGGTGTTAGTCGTATCAATTTTTGTATATAGCGTTTTCTATTTTCTCGTTTCTGCATTATTTTTTTATCCTCTTTCTCTCAAAGGCTCTGGCATTTTCTGACCAGGCATCAGCCCCTGACTTCCTTGTGGCAAGCGTAGCAAATGGATATCCATTTGCGAAATTTAAAAAAATCAGAGAAGGAGAACCCTGCAGTTTTCCTTCTTGATTTTCTCAGTTTTGGGGAAATCCCCAAGCCCCTTTCTTATATCTTTTGGAGTACAACTTCTAACAATTTATCGTAACCAACTGAAGATGTTTTTGAAAATAGATGATTGCTTATCACTATTTTCTACACTTTTTTCTTTCTGACCTTGCAACTTTTCAGCTAGGACAGAAAGTTGTTGAGTAGTTAGAGGCTGGAAAATAGACTGCCCAATTTGTATTTCTGTCAGTAAGATTTTTTCAGTGAGTACAGCTTGAAATTCTTCATCTGTAATCATCTTGAGTAGCTCAATATTTTCTTCTTCCCACTCCAAAAGAGCTGGATCTCCTTCAGGTAGTTGAGACTGTTCTTCCTCTAGTTGCTCCAGAACTTTTTGGCGAGTCAAGTCTTTAGCGTTTGGCGATACTCCTTGAACTCTGTCTCCATCCATGATTGGAATAAAGTCTGAGAGGATGATGATAAGTTGTTCTTCTTGTTCATTGGTCATGAGTGTTGTCCTCCTTGATGATGGTTTGTTTTTAATTTGACCTTGGGTTTATTTGGGGTGTCCCGTTCGGTCATTTCGAGAAACCCTTCTCTTTTTTTGATTGTGCATCTGCTTTCAACTCCTGCTTGTGATCTTCGACAGCCTGCTTGCTCTGATCTTGAAACTTCTCTAGTTTTTGTTCAAAACTACGCTTCGTTTGTTTCTCCTGACTCAATCTTAATTGTTCCAATGCTTGATCCATCCGAACCATTAAACTTTTAGCTTCTTGTTGGACAATATCCAACTGTGCTTCTAAATCAGCAAGTGTCTCCTTATCTGCAGACCACCCAGATAGATAGTTAAAGGAATACTCTGACGTATCAATACCATAGTATGAAGAAACGACATAAGCGACACTTTCAGCCTGGAGTTCAGCGGTGCTTCTAGTTAGATTTTCCTTTTGAGGATTATCTGCATGATGCAACTCTGCATGAGCCATTTCATGTAAGAAAGTTTTAATAATTTGAGCCTTGTTCATCTCATTACTACGTAAAACAATTTGATTTTCTGGGACAGAATAATATCCATGTTTATTATTTTCCATCTCTTCAAATCGAACCGATACATCATTTTCTTTTGCAATAGCCATTAGGGCACGGTAAAGATTTGCATAGTCCAAATCAGTCAGCTGTTCTTTCACTTCTGCAGCTTTTGGCATCTCCTTTCCTTCTGTCTGACTAACATCAAAAACTGGTACCAAACCAAAGAATGTAACTGTTTCTGGTTTCCCATTTTTATCCAGTATTGGTTGGTTATTCTCATCCTTTTTGATCTTCGTCATAGGTTTAAAAATACGTAAAGCCTTCTCACCTTTTTTCACATAGCGACCAAAGTTTTCTTTCCACTGCTTGAAAGAAGCTACTTGCCTTGCTTCAGGATTTTGTGCAAGAATTAAGCGTAAGTTGCGATTAGAATAATTATTTAGTTGGCTCATTTTCGTTAGATAGTCTTTGTACTTATCTGAATCCAGAAACTCCTTAATCCCTTCTTTAAAATGACGACTTAATCCTGCCATATCTTTATTTTGAATAAAATCTACGACTGCAAGACTGCCAGCTGCTAACACAACTTCGTCCGCTTGTAGACTCTCCTCGCCCTCTGGTTTAGAACCTGGTTTCGATCTAAAATCATACGGATTCGTTCCCTGAAGCAACTCCTCCTCATCAGAAACACCATCAGCATCCGCATCATGTTCCAACTCCTGCTTGTTGTAGCCTTGTTCTTCTAGTTTGATTTCTTCCTCTTGTGATTTCTCAAATTCTTCTCGGACTGTGGAGATCGTTTGTTCAACTTTTTCTGATAAACCTTTGATTTCTTTTTGCCATTTTTCAATAAGGGCCAATTGTTCCATAGGTGAGTCTTTGACTCCCAACTTCTCAAACCAAGCAGATAGATTTTCGACCTCAACACTATCCATTCCATCAAAAGAGATAAATCCAAGGCGACCATCATGACTACTATCTGTAAATCCAATTGGACTATTTTCCAAATCTCCAAATGGGAGTTGGGATAAAAGTTGATCTGCGTAAAGAGTATCTTCTAAAGCGTAACTGAACTGAGAAATATCTAACTCACTCGCCAATCTCTCCAGATGATACGGAGTGAATATGGCCCCATCTATCTTCATCAATTCTGGGTACTCTCTCATTTCTCGTGTTCCAAGTCTTTCTTTGTGAGCGATTGGGTTAATCTCATTCCCAATATCGTAACGGATGCCATCCTGGATCAGTTCACCATCGGGAGCGTAGATACTAAACTGGATCTTAGTTGGAGAGATGTAACCTTCTGGGCGACCATCAGTCACTTGTTTTAGTCCTTCCTGATGTAACGGATAGAAGCTCTGATTGGCCTTGTAAAGCTCTCTAGCAAAATCTTGATAAGATATCAGATCTGTTTCTTTAAAGGGCAATTTAGGCCCATCTGGGCGCTCCTCAGCCCATTGAAGGCGTACATGGTAGTTTTCTTTATAGATATGATCTTGTTTCCATTCTTTATAAAAATCTGAATTTGTGTCTAGAAGATGATCTTCTCCAGCTGCAGCAACAATCTGGTCAAATTTATCATTGTACCGTTTCGCATAGTCAAGATACTGATTCCAGGCTTGATGAAATTCTTCTGGAGTTTTTGAGATGTCACCTGGCACACCTAAATTATAGACAGTATCTAGGACTTGAGTAAACATAGCTGAATCAAGTAGTAAGCCATTCAGTGTGTTTTCAGGAGTTATTTGTTCAATTCCCTTAGTTGTATCAAGCTTGATTTCTTCAAACAAGCCATCTTTCAAAATGGTTTGCAACTCATTTCCTCTATCCTTGACATAATCCTCATTGATAGACAACTGTTCAATATTACCATCACGTTCACGAAAGACAGCAAGTATAACTTTTTCCTTAGTTTTCTCTACATCAACTTTTAGATCTCTCTTGATTTTCATGAGAGATGCAGGGACACGTTCTTCTCCTATATCTTTGAAAAGAAGCAAGAAATCCTCGTCTTTACTCTTGATAGCTTCTGAAAAGTTAAGTCGTTGCGCAATTCTCACTTCGTCTAAGTTATCCAAAACAAACGATTTAGGATCAAGAATATCCTCTAGCATAGGAATAACTTGTAATTTTTCTTTTAGACTATTACTAACCAGTATTTGATTATAGTCTCCCCTTCCCTCAGCAAAATCGACTACAAAATCTCCAGCATTCCTACCTGGAACAACTGGCCTGATTCCTGTTAAGTGTAAAAAGTTTTCTCGTTTAAAATTAACATCTAGCAAACTCACCTCTCCATTATTGGAATAGAAATAATAGATTTTACTATTCGCTAATTCCTCTAAATACCATTGAGATGATTTCTGAATAGAACCAGCGTACTGATTCATTCTTTTCAAATCATCAGATGTAATTGGATGGTATTTCGATTGTCTTCGTTGCACTTCCTCAAAAGTTGTGCTAAAATGTAAGTAACGATAGGGTGATGTCGGGTGACTGGCAACAGTTTGCTCAAAGGTTGCTGATAATTCAGCTTCAGGTTCGGCACTGCCTACAGCATCATGCTGTGAATAGCCCTCTCCACCACTGGCCCTATCATTCATTTGCTCCTGGGAACTCTCAGGAGCTTTTTCTGTGCTCTGAATTTGTTTTTTGGGCTCCCTACCATCTCCAAGAGGATTGGAAGGTTTTTCATAGGTCACTGTTTTGTCCGAATCAATAACCATTTGTTTTCTAGGCTCTACTGAAAAACCTATATTATTCCAGTTTTCCTTCAACCACGCTGCATCTTCAGGAGAAAGGTGGCTGGTATCAGGAAAAGAACTTGACGAGTGAATTTCCTCAGTCTTCTCCATTTGTTTTTCCTGCCTCAGAATCTCATTCCAGTCTGTCTTCTCCTGGCCTTCACGTTGTGGTGGTCTTGCATCGATAACTGGGATTTTCTTCTCCCGTAGTTTGGTGATAAAGTCTGTACCTGCTTTATCACGATCAACTGCCAACGTGATGAGATCATCGTATTTGTGATCTTGGAAAAGTGTGGAGGTTTCCGCTGCAACAGATAGGAATCTCGAGGTACGTGTTAGTTCGCTAGACTTGGTATAATCCCTTTCATCCATCGCAATCTCCCCTCGATCCTGTAACATTTCAAGAACATAGTGGGATAATACTCCCTCTTTCAATCCTTCCATCGCAACTAGTCGAACATCGTTTAATTCGCCCTTATGAAGCTCATAATAGCTCATAAGGTCAATTGGTGCCTCTGTCACAATTAAACGCTCAGGAGAGCCTATAGAAACGTTTAAGCCACTGATAGCCTCTGATTGATACATGATTTGTTTCAAGTAGCCCTTACCTGGATGACGTTCTTGATCAGGAACAAGTCCCTGAAGGCTCGCACCTACCAGTTGCTGATTTCTATCCAAGTATTTAAAAACTAATACGTCTTCTATAACGCCCTCTTTGTCCTTACGTTTAGCTTGGGCAATTACTCCCTTCTCAAGGAAGAAGTCGATTGTATCATCAGAGAGACCTCTAATCTCCTTAAGATAGGCTCTCGCCTCCACAAATGGTTGTTCGTAAGGCGCTAGTGTATAGTTGAAGGGTTTTCGCTCTTCCTCTACTGGTTTTGCTTCAGGAAAGGAACCTGTCTCCAAGAATACCATAGCATCTTTATAGCTGACATTTTGCATTTGTTGCACGAGATTGATAGTATCGCCAAATAGGTTTTGAGAATACCAATGCCAGGTATTTTTCACAGTATCAATCTTAAACGAGTCATGCTCGGCCCAGTAATACTCTCGGTGTGACTTTCTCTTCATTTCCATTCCGAGACTACGAGCTACTTCTAAAATATCCAGCGATTTTGCCTGTGCTTTTGTTAAAACCATCCTGTTTCCTCCTCGACCAATTCCTTGAATAAAAGATAACCCTCAGGAGTTGCATCTAGTTCACTAACAACTAATGGATCTTCCTGATTCGTTGTCACAAAAAGATGAGGAGCTAATTGATAAAAACTCTCCTCATCTGCCTGTATAAGTAGCTGCCAAATAGCATAACGTTCTGTGGCTAAATTTTCTAGCTTTAATGCTAGAACCTGCGAGATACTCTCCAGGTATCCTAATTGTGTTTTAGGTGTTTCCATCCTACTATCCTTTCTGTATGTTAGGCCACGAATAACTCTTTTAGCTGCGGAGTCAAATCGTTGGCATATAAAAGCAAGCCGTCGATGTCTGTTCCTTTTCGAGTGTATTCGTACCAGTTTTCTTTGCCTTCAGGGGAACTTGCAATCTCATCTTTTCTAGGATGATCATAGACACTTGCTTTTTTATCTCTGAAGACATTTTGTTTAGAAATAAAGACCAATCCTTCTTCTACCCCAATTCTTGCGACTTCATCTGGAGTTAGAAGGGGACGGCCTTGAATTTGTTTATTTTCACTTGATGATCCATTACGATAACTATGCGATTTTGAGGTGGATCTAGTACGTATAGTCTGCTTACCTGACCTTGTAGAATAGTATTCCATCGTATCCTTGTCATTTGTCCCTAAAAATAGGTGAGTAGCACAGTTATTAAAGATGGTCTTCCAATCACTTTTATAAAGTGATTCTAGCTGATTGACAGCTTGGATGATAATCTTAATAGACATCTCACGACTACGAATAGAAGAGAGGACCTGGGCGAAGTTTGGAATACGGCCAATTTGTGCAAACTCATCGAAGATAAACTGAATGTGGCGAAGATTTTTTCTACTGTAGCCAGGTACTTTCCCTTGCAAGATATCATCAGCCTTATGTGTAAGAACCTCAAAACCAATCGCAAACAAGATTGAGGAAAGAAAATTAAAGGCGTTATTGGTTTCAGGAATAGCAATAAAAACAGCTGTCTTTTTCGTATTCCAGGTATCCATTTCCATGGTATCCTCACTGATCAAGTTTCGTACATCTTCATGATCAAAGATAGAATAGCGAGAAGACAAAATCGCTACCACACTGTTTCTTGTCTCGCCTCTGAAGTTTTGGAATAATTTCCACTGTTTATAAGCATAGTTGTTAGGTTGATGTTCGTTCAGTTCTTCAAACATCTGCTCGACAGGGCTTGGTACATCTGGATCCTCTCGATACATATTTCTTAATAGATCCGCAACGTGGCCTAGGTTTGGCATATATAACTGGACTCCAGTTTCAGGATCCTTAGAGTCAAAATAGAGATAACCAATCAATGCACGTTGCAGCATCAACTCTGCTTTAACCCAGAAGTCTTCTCCAGTATGCTCACTATTCTTCGTTCCCTCAGTAATTGCTTCAGAGATACGATCAATATCTAGCTCAGACTTCATGTAATGAAAAGGATTAAACCGATCTGAATTCTTGAGCCGAATCAAATCAAAGATTTTAACAGCATAGCCAGTTTTCTCAAGCATCTTCCCAACTTCATGTACCAGGTTTCCTTTAGGATCCGTCACAACAAAGTTTGAGTTCATCTGCATTAAATTTGGCAATACAAAAGTAAAGGTTTTACCATCTCCTGGAAGACCAATGACAATCACATTTTTATTGAGCTGAACATTGTAGGCTAAGCGAAAGTTAAATAGGCCCATTTTGACCTGTTTTGAAAAAATCATATTCTTCTCAAAATCAACGTCTTCAAACCGTCTCATTTCCTTCAAAGTCGCAAAACGAGCACTACCTTGCTCTTCTCCCTGACGATATAAATTCTTATCCATAGAAGCATAGACAAGCATTGGGAGGCCGAATCCGATCAACCCTGCATATAAGGCTCCTGAATCAAAGAAAACACCGAAAGAGAAGCGTTCCCAGTGTTCTAGCAACCAACGAAGCCGCAACATTCCCATGAAAGGTACTGCTGCAGTCGAAAGTTGGTAGTAATGGTAAAAGGACTGGAAAATAACAAATGAAAATAGCCCCACCACCAGGTAGGGCCATATAGGTTTTCTAATCATCGTGTCTTCTCCTTCCCAATCTCCTTCGTAACTACTGGCATCGTTCCTTTATAGACCTTATTTGTCTTATAGTAATTGATTTTATCTTCAGGAGTCATTTCATGTGGTTTCTTCAGCACCTTTTTCGCAAATTCTTCCAATTTTTCTGGGCTTTTCGTGATGTCTGCCAACATATCTTTGAGAGCCTTTTCTACCAGGGGACGATTTTTTGTTTCAAAGAAGAGATAGGTTGTACCATCTTTTTGATGATAAGTAAAACCTATCTTATACTCCTCCAGGTAATGCTTCAACTTGGCCAAGTGAACTTCACTATTTAACAACTTCTCGACATCTTTTTTTGATTTGGTGGCCATAAAATCATTAAAACGTGTCTCCCCTTCAAAAGTTCGATTTGCCGCCTTATGTTGTTTCTTGTCATAATGGGCTTTTGCGAGGGCATACAGAGCTTGTATCGTCATCTCCAGAGTAACTTTTCCTTTTAAAGCCAGAGAATGACTGACTTTTTCTTGATCCATGTAATACCTCCTTTATTTTGGATAATTGGATAGTTCTGGCTTAGCAATAACCTGGAATCCGTAAGGCGCTGAAGGTTCTTCCTTCACAGTAACTACCAAGCGTTTCTGACTTCTGTTCTCACCGTCTTTCACGGCCACTACATAGGTTAGCTGATAAGTTGTTTCATCAACAATCAAGCTAGATTCCAAAATCACAGACTGCAGTTGACCTGCTTGTCTATCTATCGTTAATTGAGGAGCTACGAAATCAGTCATTTTCCCTTTATCAGAGTAAAGGGCTGGCAAAAAGTAACGTGAAAAGGCATCTAGTTCTCCTGTTTTTGACTGAATAGTTTTTAGATTTGAAAGTTCCTTGGACAAGGCCGAGAGTTGCTTTTCTTGATGGTAAACTAGCGTAAGGGATAAGCCAGCAAGTGTCAGACTTCCTACTAGACCAAACAACACCAGAACTCTTCCTAAATACACCCAAAAAGAGCGTTTAGAAGAGGTTCGAGGTTTGGGAGTTTCATGTTTCAAGGAAGTGGCTTTAGCTTTCTCTTCAGGAGTCTTCTCTTGATGTTTTGTTTTTGGCTGGCGCTTAAAGAGTGAGCTTTTTGATTCTTTTACTTTAGCCTCCTTGTTATTAACCGTACCAGGCTTCAGGAAGAGGCTATCTGCGATCCCCTCAAACGGCAAATAGACATCTTCTTGGTACACCACTACATTCTTTTTATCCAGTTCCTCTACCAATAAAACGGCCTCTGCCTCCTGGTGTTTAACCTTAGCATTTTCTCGCTCCAGCGCTTGATACACAAGGTCCCGATTTTTATACGTTGTGGTCGTGTTTTGTGTCAGATTGATTAAACGATACATCTTTTTCAACTCCTTTCAATTTTCCTTCAGCAAGAGCTGTTTCAATATCAGCCCAGGTTAAATTATGTTCGGCCAAGTAGTTTGACCGTTCCTCATGTTTGGCCAGAATGATTTGAGTTTCTAGCTGCTGCAGTTTCTCTTCTTCCTTCTTGGCCTTGGCCATATAGTCAGCTAAGCGGTCTTCCGCTTTCTGTTTTTGTTTTTCCAAAGTTTCTAATTTTGTCATTGTTCCTTTTTCCCTTCTGTACTTTGTGTTTGGTTAGTGATTGGTTTGTTTAACGATGGAATACTCGCCTTTTCGCTGGTGTTCAAGCTGTCCACAATCAAAATGGGGTCAATATGATTTACCAGGTATTTCCCATCTTGCTTGCTGAAGCGAATCCGTATGGTTCTTGAAGATCCTACGTTTGTTTGGGCGTTAGTATAATCATACTTCTTCTGTAACTGTGTCTGAGTGTATCTCACTTGAGCTAGGGCAACATGGTTTTCTTGATCGATGTAGATGGTAGAAGACTTCATCTGTGTATCCACTACATAGCCCTTATAGGTTTGTACCGTTGGTTCTTCTTCAGAGTTCACTTCCTGATTGTAAGCAGCTTCTGTCATATAGGGCAAATAGCGATTTCTATTTTCTCCCAGATCCTGCTTATTGAAGTAAGCCGTCAAAAATTCCTTTACATATTCTTGCGTTAGTTCGCTTCCCTCTGCTTTGGTTTCTTGTTGCGTAGTTTCAGCTTCCTGTTTAGCTTTCTTTTGTGATGAGGTTGCTGCTCCAATCCAGAATACGAATCCTAGAACTAGCACAACTCCTATAAAGATTCCTCCTATTTTCAGGAGTTTCAATTTCTCCATATCTATCATTTTCATGATTTACCTTCTTTCTTTTTTAATTCGGTGTCGCAAATGTATAGTAGTCAGCTGGATAGAGAACACGAAAATGGACCTTATCCTGTACACCTTGGACATTACATTCCGAAACTAGGAATGAACCGTCTGGGTTCACAGCTTCCACAATCGCAACATGACCGTATCCACCTGGTGTCCCACCAAATCCACCTAGAATTGATACAACAGCCCCTCTCGTTGGTGACGTACTGTACTTCCATCCTTTTGCGACTAGGCTTGTTACCCAATCCTGACCATTTCCAAGGTAACCATAGGACCCTGATAAGTCTGTAATCGTTCCTAGTTCAACTAAACGATTATACGCATACCAGGTACATTGACCAACTGGGTAGCCGCTTCCTTGTTGTGTAGTCATAGAAGCTTGTGTAGGAGGGTGCTCCACTTTTGACTGATACTCGGCAGGGAAATTCCAGGAAGATGCTAACGCTCCACCTCCTCGAACTTGTTGAGTAAGAAAAGCGTGGATCTGCTTAGCATTATTCTGGCGCTCTAAGACCTTATCTCCAGAGTTTCCTTCCCAATTAACCAGAAAACGCTCTGTAAGCGTCTCTACATCCTCTGTACTAGTTAGAATTGAAGTTAGTCCTGTGATATAGTAAGGAGTATCCCCCTCCAACATAAAATCCAGTTGCAATTCCAAATCATACCACTTCTTATTCTTAGATTTTGCATAGTTTAATAATAGAGTATGTCTCGTGGAGCCATCCGCTGTATCTGTCCACTGTCCCAATCCTAAACCTCGTCGAAGAATATTTGGGTATCTCCCGTTATAAATCGCTGGTCCTCCTATAGCTAACCAGGACTCATCATCCCATGAAGAAGAATCAGCCCCTACTGGTGGGCTAAGATAGTCTCCTTCAGCACGTTTAGGATTGATATTACTTTCAGTTGCAAAGTTCCCAAGCATGGCTGCCAAACCATTATCTGTTAGCCCTGGTACCTTTTGCTTCAAGTAATCTTTTATCGCTCGTGATTTTTGCCCCAAATCGCCATTAAGTGTGGTAATGACTGAGGTTGTCTGATTGTACGTGACAGATTGAAAGTAAAAGCCTGGATTAACTGATGTCCACTTTTCTTTCTTATCCTTTGTCTCTTTTTCCTCCAATTTTTGATACTGAATGATCTGGTAACCATTTGCCGTTACCTTCCCAACCTCATCTCCAGCTTTGACCTGATCACCGTCAGAAACACGGATATTTCCTACCTCTTCATAAGTAAAGATGGCTTTATCTGTTTTGATGGATACAGTAGTATCACCTGTCACACTGACTTGACCGTCAATAGGAGCTCTTAGAGCTTGTCCTGTTGAAGCTTTTAGTTGTGTTTTTTCATAAATTTCACTCTTAGAGGTATAACCAAATCTCTTCAGGATAACTAGAGGAGCTTGATAAGAAGGGTCGTCTTCCTGGTAAAAAGGGTTAGCTAGTTCTTGATAAGAGGGGTATCGACCAACCTCTTTAGTCAACTCCTCTAGCTCTTTATACTCTTCCAGCTCGCTATCACTCAACTTAGCCCACTTTAGTTCTGATGAGGGACCATATAAGTCAACCATCTTTTTCAAGTTGTGAGGGTCATCATTCAAATGATTCCAAAGATCATTCAAGGCATCAGAATAGTGATTAAAACCTAACGCCCCAGCCCATTCACCACCAGTCCCCTCATTCCAGTTACTTTCTGGTTTCCAATCGCTACCGTAGCGAAAGTTCATGAAAAAGATCATGTCATCGATGTTTGTCCAATAGTCTACCTTATCATTGGACTTCTCTCGATCTCGTTTACTGATTTGAAGCCAGGATTTGTTCAAGTCAAATTCATTTTGTTGGACAGGACCACTTCCTCCAAAAACAGACATAAATATCCCAAATACTGCAAAGATGAGAAACATTAAGAAATAGGACTTGACAGCTAAAGGATTTGTTAAAATCGAACGTAGTATTTTTGACGAAAACTTTAAGACTTTTCCTGTACGTTTTGATGCCTTCCCAAACTTTGAACGTCCCAGTCGCTTTTTGGCATGTTTCATTTTTTTGCTGAGTTTTCCTTCCCAGGAGAACTCTTTTGGTGTTCGAGTATACCCTCGCCCTCTGATGAAATTATAGCTTTTATTGAGCTGTCCATAGCTGTGCTTGATTGAATACTTGGATAACTTTCCTACAGCATTTAACGCTCTTTTAGAGGCGTTTACCTGGTACTTAAATTGACGAATGTTTTGCCTCGCCTGAACCCAGTCTCCAAGAATCTCATTATCTCTGACTGTCTTCTCAACGTCGTGTCTCGCTTTCATTCGAGCACTTTGTTTTGCACGTTTCTTTAGGCGATTAGGGATATAACTGTCATCAGCCTTTTTAGCTCGTTTATAGAGCGTTGTTGCAATTTGTTTTTCTAACTTTGCTCGATCACGTTGTTGCTTAAAGAAAAGACCTCTAGCTGTTGCTTGAGGTCCTTTGTGTAGTTTATAATCTTTGTTCGCTAAGCGATAATTCTTCTTAGCTTTTTTAAATGCAACTTTTGAATCTAAACGTGCTTCTTTAGGAGCTTTTTTATTATTGAGGGATGTTCCTTCTTTGATTCTCCTCTTGCGCTCCTCTTTTAATTGTTTGGGATCACTTTCAAACAAAAGAAATCACCTCTCTTTCTATTTTTTAACTATCTGTCGCTACCAATTGATACAGTTTGGTATCTTTAGGGATAGGATTTTCAAATGGAACAATCGTATCTCCAGCCACGATCAAACCAGTACCTTTTGCTTTTGGTCGCAAAACAAATCGCTCCAGTGAAGGTGTAAGAGGGATGACCTGCTCCAGGGCTTCTAGGTCTGTCCGCTTCAGCTTCAGGAGGGCTAAAAACTCACAGTTTGCGACTAGCTTTCTACCTTCTTCTGTAGATAAAACAGTCTCTGGGTTCTGTGTAATTCCTGTTGGAATAGCCCCGTACTTACGAATACGTGAGTATAGTTCGGTAAAGAAGGTTGCTTGCAGTTTATTTTTGAAGTATAGCTGCAACTCATCAAAGTACAACCATGTAATGGTTCTACCTTGGTTATTGACTACCTGGTTCCAGATGAAGTCCTGAATCACCAGAAGGGCAAATGGCTTCAATTTACCACTCAACTGCTTGAGGTTAAAGATAATAAAGCGACTATTCATATTGACATTTGTAGGATGTGCAAAGATATCGTTTGAACCGATAGTATAAGGTTCTGCTTTCAGCGCCAACTCCTTGGCCACATCTTCAGGTTGACGTTCTAAAACAGCTTGCCAATCCTTAAATGTTGGTTTTTCAAATTCCTCATAGGTCTTTCTCGTTACACGGTCAATCATCGCAAATTCATCGTCTGATACTTCAGAGAATATATTCTCAAACAAGGTTGATAAGAGGTTTGATTTTTGGCCAATCGGGTCACTATCTTCTGCCTGCAGTTTATCCTTATCAGGGAGATCCAACAAGTTGAAGTGATGTTGTGACCCAGGAGCGATTGTGATGATTTCAGCACCTAATTCTCGGCCAATATCACTGTATTCATCTTCAGGATCGACGATAATGGTATTATCTTCAGGGTAACGTAGTTTGGTAGGAATAATCTCTCCTCCTTTGGCAAGAACTGACTTTCCTGATCCTGAAATCCCAAAGATACAACCTGAACCTGTATTCAAGTCTTTTTTACGGTCAACTGTGATAGCGTTCTTAGAGAGCTGATTCTGGCCATAATAAATTGCACGCTGACTGTCAGATCGAAGATCTACGTTGGTAAATGGAACTTGTGTGGCCAAGTTACTGGTAGTCATATCTCTCATAAAACGGCGTTTCACATTGATAAATGGAATCCCAATCGGTAGAATCGTATTCAAGGATTCTTCCTGGTACAAGTAACACTTATCCAGGTCTACTGTATTCTTACGAACAGATCGTTGAACCTGCTCTGTGTAGATATTCAACTCTTCCAGAGTGTCAGCCATGAAGAAAATCGTCATCACACCTGAAAACATTTTTTGGTCATTGTCCTGGAGTTCTTCAGTCCATTTCTCTGTTTCACGAGATGTCTCCACAGCTTTCCCACCAACGGCCAGGTCACTTCCATAACCTTCTTTTGCGGCAGTCTTCTGACTTTTGATCATTTCCCTACGTACACTTGACTTAACTGTCTTAATCTTCTTCAGGGCGTCTGCAGTATCATAGGGTTTCGCATGCAGACTGATAGCCAGTTCAATTCCTGTATCCAGGATATTCTTAATCAGTTTGTCATTCAAGAAGGTAGGATATTGTCTAACATACATCACCCTTGCGAAACAATCATCAATTCTCATATGATCTTTTTCAAACTTCAGATAGTTTGGAGCTACAAAGTCCCTGGTGGATAATCCAGAAATAGAGATGTCTTCATAGTTAAAATCAATAAAGCCTTCTCGCCTCAAGAGTTTTCGGAATATAAGAAGACGATCTAATCCCTCTAACTCCTTAAAGGAGATTCCTAAGCCACTGTATTGACTTTCAATAACGCTGGCTGTATCATCAAGGATTCTTCTAGCTTGATGATCCTGATCTGTTTGGGTTGTAATCGTCAGATATTTTTCTACCTTGAAGGTATTTTGTTCCTGAGAGAAACGATCATTGATCATCGCATTGTATTCTTTACGATAATCGTCATATCCATCTCCAACCAAATCATAGCGGATAGAAGATAAGCTGTTGCTTTCTACCCTACGATTCAGGATCAATAGCTGCATATCATTGTCAATGTCCAGCGAATTAAAAATATCAGCGCTTGTTTCAATAATATCAATTCGCTCATCATCTGTTGCAGTAATATAGCTTGTATCACCTAGGCGATAGGTCTTTGAAAATTGATCATTTGTAATTTTCATGAGGCCATCAGGCATCAACCATTGATAATTAAGACTATTCTGTGTAGATGCCGTCATGGTACGTCTTAGACGTTTGGCCCGTTCCCGTTCCTCCTTAGAGAGTTTCGGGGTTTTCTTTCGGCCGAATAAATTCATTTCTTGTGTATTCCTTTCTGTCATAATCTGTCTGATAAGAGCGTTCCTGCTTGGTTAACATGAAACGAACATTATCTTTAATTTTCTCATCGAAATAACACCCGAAAATAACAAAAGGCGCTAATAACAAAATATCAACGCCATAAAGAATAGTATCAGGTGCCTTCAGCCAATAGAGGATGGTTGTGACAACTACTGTCAATGCGATACCAAATAGTAGCACTAACTGTCTCAGTGTCATATACCCTAAAACTGGCCTTTCGTAGCTATCTAAAGCCTTTAAAAATTCACTGCCTAAACGTGTCATTCTGTTCCTTTCTTTCCATTATCTGGGCCGTAAAAGGTATCTACAATTCCTGCAGAGCGTAAAGCAGATTCCAATGCCGATCTCGCTAGCTCAGAAGCTGCAATACCTCTTACCTTCAATTCCCATAACTCTTCCTCTTTTTCCTTAATTAAATTATCCATCCAAGCATTGTCTTGCACAAGCTCATCTCGCCGTTGCTTGAGTTCTTCTAAATTCATACTTTATCCTTTCCATCAAAAAAACAGCTCTTCTTTAGAACTGTTTCATTACCTACTATTTTTATTTATTGAGAAGTCTTTGCCAGAACGATCGTTTTTGTAAATACTCTATCTTCTCTTCTGCTACATTTTTCAGTCTACGTAAACGTTGTGATTCATTGGTTAGACGTTGATTTTTAGAGATAATTTCTCCTTTTTCCTGCTTCAATCTTTGTTTATCTGATTCTAGTTTTTGATTATCCTTTTCTAACTTCTTGTAATACTCCTCCTCTTCGTGATAGTTTCTCAAGATTGTTTCGGCTTGCTTAATTTCTTTTCTCAGCTGGTTGACTTTCTCAGTTTTTTGATTGAAGTTCTCTTCCAACTTCTCAATTTTTGCCTGCAATTCCTGACACTGTTCCTCATAAGTTTTCAAAGTTTTGTACTTCCTTTCATTATCATCTAAAAAGACAAATGCTTCTATGTGGTATTTATCAAAATTCCCATACAGTTTATAGTTTGTTTCCTGATAAACTTTCCTCACTCTATCAGCAACACTTTTAACCTGTTCTGGTGAAGTAAATTCTTCAGGTACATAAATCTTAGTAGACTTAGGGAAATGAGCCTTGGCTTCAAACAAGGGAATGCCTTCTTTAGCTAATTTTATCCGTTTAACAGGTTCTGGTCTACTCGTTTTATAAAATTCAATACCCAGTTGACCATTTAAACGGTAGTATTCAGAATAAGGATAGGTCTCATCGATATCAATCAAGAGCTTTAGAATAACAAAGTCTTCATCTTCAAATACAATCCGTTGCATCGGAGAAATAGCTTTAGGAAAAATATAAGCCGTATGATTGTCATATTCAATCTGAAATTTCTCAATAGTCTTGAAAGCCTCGATAAAAGCATTCAGCTCAGAGGAATACTCAAAGCTACTTTCTAACCCCTTTAACGGGCTCTCTTCACCTGGATAGTAACTAAAGTATGGTTGACCTACATAGCGACCATCTTTTTTCTGGCTACTTCTTGGATTAACCTTGAGACCCGTTTCCAAATCAAAAAGAGTCGCCTGTTCTTTTGGTGTCGTAACAATTTGTGCTCGCCCCTTTAGAGCGAGTGCTTGAAAAGCATTCACAGTCTCTTCTTCTCCGGATTCTTTCCGCCATACTGCATAAAACTTTGAAACAGCCATACCATCCCTCCTTCAGCATTCTCTCTTCATTATACCATATCCTAATTCACCTCTTCTAACTATTGTGCCATTTTTTCTATCTTTCTCATGCTATAACTAGAAAAGAAAACTACAGTCAACGCTAAAGCCATAACTACAAAAACCATCCTCATAAACTCTACATTGTTGAGGTACAGGATTTTAAACACTGACATAAAGGAAGCGTTTCCTACTCCTAATATTTGAGAAAAGTGTGAATTAAATATTTTTATGGTTACATATGCAACAAAAGCTAAAAAAAGATTTATAGGTACTAAAACTGATAAAACAGAAGCACTGATTCCCCCTAAAATAGAAAATATTCTATACTTTTTATTTGTATCAAATAGACTATCTGTTTTTGTATCATATTTTCTGGTTTCCAACAACAAATACTCTTTGTTTCCTCTTGAATGCTTAGATGTACGTTTCTGCTTTAAAGCGAGAGATTTATTTTTTCTAATCATAAAAATAATTCCTTCCTAGTTCACCTGCATGATATTCTTAGCCATGCGTTGGCTGCCAAAGAGCACGATAATGTAAATAATTCCTTTAGCTATCGCAACTAAAGCACTTGTCCAGGCTCCAGTCTTATCAACGGTTAAGATATCATTCGTGACAATGGCTGGGTAAAGCATGATAATAACTACTAAAATCAATCCCTGAAGGACAGCAGCAGCATAGAGCTTAAAGAAACCGAGGCAGATTGGGCGTAAGCTATCCACCATGTAACAAGCGACAATAATTTTAGCGATTCCCTTATACGTGTAAAGCGTAAAGGAGCGCAACAAGATCAACAACTTAGTCGAGATTTGACCAATGAAATCAACAACATTATAAATAAACTGTAGCATTGACTTAGCCATCCAGTTCAAATTTGTCCAACTGAACTCAGCATCATTTTTTATCTCTTTAATTCCCAAGCTAGCAATAGATTTGATAATAACATTGAACAACCAAGACAAAGCATCAAAAATCGCATCCACATAGAGAATAAAGAAGAGGGCGAGGGCATACTTGAGAATCTCCTCAATCCAAAGCTGAAAAGACAACTCGCCTCCGTTGCTTTTAAGATGCTGGTGCCAATTCATGAGGTTGATCCCCATAAAAAGGAGAAGAAGCAAAATGGCGACCTTCTCCATCGACCCCGACACAGTTCCCATCAATTCATAGGCTGTCGCATTATAGTCTTTTAGACTCATGGTTAGTTGATCAAGTGTGGATTGGTTCATAAAACCACCTCCTTTTTCTTCCTCATACTAGCCAAGAGATTGGAGACCTGTTGCCAAGGCTGTAAAAAGAGCTTTCAAAACGGCACCAAGAAGTGCACCTAATATCAAACTTTGGATTCCTTTATCCTTCTTATCATCCAATTCACGTTTGATTCCTACCGCTAAGTCCCAGGCACCCCAAGCTGCCCAACCAATACCGATAATCCCACCGATATTTCCAATTTTATTAATAAAATCTACAACTGCATCCATTCTTTTTTCTCACTTTCTATTTATAAAAAAGGTACTAAGAAAGTTTCCTAGTACCTACTTTGTTTATTTAATACTATTTTTCATCCTCTGGACGAAAGGTTAGAGAGAGGGCTGTAATCACAGCCAAGACAACGATAATGGTCGTTTCCCACCAGTAATATATTGGAACCCCGTGAGGGAAAACAAAATCTGTCATCAGATTATTAAACCATTCTGGAGCAGGAATGTTTTGCCTAGTTAGCAAAACATATCCCTGTAATCCAAAACCTATAGCGAAGAAAGATACAGTCTTAAACACAAACCAACCAATTGCTGTCGCAATCAAGCTCTTAATCAGATTAAAGATAAAGAGGAGAAACATGAGTGGAGTCGCAACCATCAAAACGGCAGCTCTCGCAATCAGACTCGGTAGATTCTTTATTCCTAACCAGATGGCTTTTCCTAGCCAACGTAGACCTTTTTTCCACTTCTTCTCTTCAGGTTTGGTGATTTCTGATTTTGTTTGAGTTGGGGTATAGTATCTATATCCACTTCTAGTCACATGTGCATCCATTTTCGTGTCCTTTCTCATCTCTCTTCCCCCTCTTTTTTATGGCTTCATTATACCATAGACGAGGGGGAATTTCTAGATGTTCTATTTTTTATGTTTACGAAGCCCTGCTCCTGCAAGACTCAACAATCCCAAAATCATTCCCCAAGTTGGAAGCATGCTTGCTGCTGTTCCAGTATTTGGAAGCGATGCTTGTGGTTGTGGCTTGTGTGGTTCTTTAGGCTCTGGTTTTGGAGGTTCTGGCGTTGTGGTTGTCACTTTAGCCGTCATCTCTTGTAAATTGACTGTATTGATAAAGGTATTTTCAACCTTCCCAGCTACAATTCGCTCCACTTCAATATAGAAGTCAGAGTCAAATGTTCCTTGAACGCCAAGAGAGTTCAAGAACTCTTTATCAATAGTGTAAGCCCACTTACCTTCTTTCTCATTCCATGTTACTTTAACAATCTTCTTGATAAAGTCAGAGTTTGTACTTTGGTCAAACTCAAATTGGAAGGCATACACAGAGCCTTTAGCAATCTTGTCTCCTGCCTTAACCACTTTACCGTCATACAAGACTACATCATAAGGAAGAACCAGGTCTTTTTGAGCAAGGTATTCTGTCCCTCGAATAATACCAGACCAATTACCCGTATATCGATCATGCTTCAAGTCAAGCATATCAATACCATCATATTGGAAGAGGCTATCGTGTTTACTAGGGACGGTTACGCCATCGAGTAGATAGCGGATGTATTGGCCAATCTGTACTTCTTGGCCATCCAAGACTTTTTTATTATCCTTTTGATCCAGGGCATGTTTCTCTGGATTCACATCAGGAACCGAGACAGTGACAAGTTTTGATTGATAGCCATTGCCAAAGTCGATTTGCTTAAAGCTATTCTCAACTTTCTCCCCTGCTTTAACCAGGAGCTTAGCTGGAAGATCAACAGTAACATTCTTATTTGGTTTCACGTAGTTTTGATAGAAACTCTTGGAATCTTTTGCTACCCAGAGATAGAATTCACCCTTCGGATTCAAGTTCAATTCCTTCAGGATTTTATTGATTGCATCTGTACGTGCTTTGTGTGAGAGCACATGGTACATAGTAAAGAGCGCTTTAACGTCTTTACCTGCAGCAGTCATATTGATCTTGCTGTGGTCAACTGTGAAGGCTTTGTCTTGAACATCATCCAGGATAGCAAACTTCTTACCAAGTACCTGCGCTGAAGCAAGAGTTTTGGTGTATGGACTGTAATCTGTTGTCAAACGGAAGGTCACGTTGCGATCAAACGTTGTCGCACCGTTTATATTCTTACCAGAACGATCCAGAACCGATTTTACTGGTTTTGGAGGTCTTGATGTATAGTTTACCACAGTGTTTGAGAATACTTCATAGTTATTCACTAACACTTTATAAGTGTTGTCATAGAATCCTTTATCATAGATTGGCTTCCAAGTAATCACAGGAGCTTCTAAGCGTTTCCCTTCGTAGGTTGCAGTAAAGGTATAAGTGTTCTTTCCTGCTTCATAGGCAACGCCCCAACCCGCTTTCTCTGTAGCTGCCTTTGTGACAGCTACATCAGGAACAGCACCAGCTTCGAGTGGATCAATGATAGTAATCTTGTCACCTTTTTTCAGGTTCGCATAGACATTATCATGGGTCAATGTATAGGTCTGAGTAGAGTTTTTAGCAACTGTTTGGCCATCTGTGTTGGTCTTATCTGTATCTGCTACAGATTTGCTGACAACTGGCTTATACTGTAACTTGTAGCCGTGATAGCTTGCGGATAACTTCTGATTTTTAGTTTCAGAAATAGTTTTAAGAGCCAAGGTTGGCTTAACTGGATTCTTCGCTTTGACCAATTCAGCTGATACAGGTTCAGTCTTAACTGGCTTCACGGTTGTTTTTGTGATAGTTGCCGTAGCTGGAACTTCCACAACTGGCGTTACAAACCTCGTATTCAAAGCGAACCAATATGTTTGGCCACTTGGACTATCTGGTCCATCCCATTGGATAAATTCGGTTGTGAAGGCTGTCCCTTCCTTGAAAACACCAAGTGCAGCGCCCTTGTATTGGTAAGGTGAGTCAGATGTATCCCAAAGATGCCCTACATCTTCTTGGCGGTTGTAGTCTTCAGCATAGACATAGCCATAATCTTTGTTTTCTGTAACAGTTGAGCCGTTAATTTCAACGTGAGTTCCGTTAATGGCTTTCGCACCTTCCCAACCAATACGATTGTGATTGAGTGAAGAATAGGTCAAAGTTGCAGGAGTCTTTTCACTTGCTTGGAAGGTTACTTCTTTCCCATCCACATTGTAGTAGTAGGTATCCGTAACCAAGAAATTCATGTAGTCTGCTGATCCACCTGCTCCATCGTTACGAGCTACTACGAATCCTTCTGTTGGATCATTCAAGACATAGACATCATTCAATCCTGTCTTCCCTTGATTAAGAATCTCGAATTTTCGATGGATACGAGAAATATCATGCTTTTTACCATCTGCAGTTGAAACAGTCAAACCTTTCAGATTAGTGTAGTCAATTTCTGTTTTCCATCCAGTGCCAACATCCTTGTATTTTAAGACTTTGGTAGAATCAAGAATACGACCATATCCTGAAGAACCACTTGAGGAAGCAATATAACTTGTCGTTACTACTGTTGAACCTGAAGCAGATGACTTCACTGTTGCTTCAGGATTAGCTGATGCAAGACTGAGAGCCTGTAAGACAACCTCTTTTGTGTACCCTTCCGTACTTGTTTTAGCTTGAAGTTCATTGTATTTCTTCTGCCAGTCTGCTTGTGCTTTCTTAGCTTTGTCATAAGCTGCTTGGTTTTGTTTCCCAATTTGCTTCGCTTCATCAGCTGAAGAAACTTCCTTTGTTTTAGAAGTTAGAAGCACTCCAGTATTTTTCAGTTCGGTTGATTTGCGTTCAGCATCTTGATTTACCTGCTCACTAGCATTCTTCTTCTCTGTGTAGGCAGCCATAATCGCTTTGTTAAGCTCAACTTTTCCTTTTGCAGCTGCAATAGCCTGTTCGTTTTTCTTTTGTAGCGCCTCTACTTCTTTGACTGAAGAAACGGTACGTGTAACGACTTTAACATCAACTTTTTCTTTCTTCAGCTGTTCAGATGCGCTATCTACCGCTTTGTTTAAAGTATTAGCTTGCTTAACAGTAGTATCATAGTTCCCTTTTTCAACTAGGTAATCTGCTACTGCTTTCTTATTCTCTGATAAGACTTCCTTAGCTTTTGTAGCAGCTTCCTTGTTTTTAGATACTGTTCCATCAGTAGCTGTCGAACTGTCATTCGTCACTGTGACAGTTGTTTCCCCTTCATGCTTGGCTTTTTCATCAGCTACAAATTGATTGTTAGCTTGAATAGCTTTTTGCGCTTCCTTGAAGGCTGTGTTATTTTCGACTTGTTTTGTAGTCGCTTCTTCAAGTTCCTTGACTTGCTTGTCCTGATCTTGTTTAATCTCAGACTTAGACTGTTCAAGTTTTGGAGCAGTGGTATCTGTTCCCTTATCAACAATCTGAGTTTCAGAAACGTTCACCCCTGCTTCTTTTGCTTTTTCAGCAGCCTTTGTAACTGCTCCATTATCAATCGCTACAGACTGGCTTCCTGTTGCTTTACCAGCTTGTGTAGCATAAATATTATTGTCGTTTTTGCTTTCAGGTTGCACTGTTTCATCTGCAAATGCTGAACCTGCAGAGAAGGCTACAATACCTGCAACTGCAATTCCTGATACTAGGCCTTTAGCCCATTTTTTCTTACGGAAATATCCGTGTCCTTGTGTTTTTTCTGTCATTTTTCTTTCTCCTTCACTTAATTAAAATAGTTTCTTCTTGTAGAAATAACCTACTGCCGTCAACAACATAGCCCCAATAGTACCTAGAATGCTTTCTGCAGTTCCAGTGTTTGGAAGTGTTTTAAGTTTGCCTTCTTTATCAGTAACAGAGATAGTCTTATCTTCGTTAACAGTACCACCGATCTCTTCAGGAGCTACTACAGATCCATTTGAAAGGACTACATTTCCGTTTTGCGTGCTAACAATTGAAGCTCCTGTATTCGTTTCAACTGGTTCTTTTGTCACGTCATGCACTACTTGACCTGTTGAAGTTGAAGTAGTTCCAATTTGTGACTTACCTTGCTGGTTCGCTTGATCAGTTGTTTTTGGCTTTTCAGCTGGGACTCCATCAAGGCTACCTGCATTATCCTTGTCCTGTGGCTTGTCTGAAGGTGCTGGTTTATCTGTTGTCACTCCGTCAAGACTTCCTGCGTTGTCTTTGTCTTGTGGTTTATCTGATGGTGTTGGTACACCATCAAGGCTACCTGCATTATCCTTGTCCTGTGGCTTATCAGAAGTTGCTGGTTTATCAGTTGTCACTCCGTCAAGACTTCCTGCGTTGTCTTTGTCTTGTACACTTGGCGTTGTTGGGTCAACTGGAGTAACTGAAGGCTCTGCTGGCTGAGTTGCTGGTGCCTCTGTTTCTGTTGAAACGCTAGGTGTTGTTGGCGTAACAACTTCTGTTGCTGGAGCAGAAGAATCAATTGGTGCAAGCTCGTCTGCTGATACATAACCAGCTTGTGCAAGTGCGATAGTGGAAAGTGCTAGTGCAGCTAATACATTTTTCTTGTTCATTTTGATTTTTCCTTTTCTTTATTTAGTTTGGCGATTATAACCTCTTCCAGTTAAACGAAGTTCCATTCCTAATGGTGTCTTAACTTTTCGAGCTATAACTTGAGCATCTCTCTTAATAGTGCGAATTTGATCATAAACCTTTTTATAAGGCAAATGAAATTCAACATCCCTTAAAAGACCGTCTACGTATCCTTTAGCCTGTTTGACTGCATAGTCTGGCTTCAGGATAAGGTCTGTGCCGTCCTCTAAACGAGCCGTCGCACCTCCTTGTTTTCCTAAAACTTTTAAGTCCTTTAGGCTGACCGTTATTTCATCTATCATAGATTTCTCCTTGAAGTTGAAAGGCGAAATTTACGCCGTGCTGTGTAAAAACGTATTTTTACATCGGTATTTTATACGCTGGGTTTATAGTCTAGTAACCCTTACTCCTTCAGCTTATGACAGTTGTCATGCTTTTTCGTTCAGTGGCTGGACTAGATATCCTTTTCTAGTTTGCTACTCGCCCCCGTTTCTTTTTTATCCATAGCCACGCTGCATCAGGGCAAGCCTTGTATTCAGTTTTCAAAGGTCTATAGTTTAACGACTTCTCGGTCAATATGGTTTTTCTGTACTAAGTTTTATCTGATTCTAACAGGTATTCGATAGTTACCCCGAAGTATTCTGCTACTTTTTTAGCATTTTCAAGACTTATCTGACTATATCCTGTTTCCCAGTTCGATATTGTGTTGCGAAACACTCCTATCTGATCAGCCAAAGTCTGTTGTGATAACTTAGCCTGTTTTCGTAATTTTTTAATACGATTTTGTGTTTGTTTACTCACATCTACTTGTCTCCTTCATTATTTGGACTTGATAGTTTTTCATCATCCATTAGAGGAGCATTCTTCATCTCCAACATGACAAGCCCTATTCCATAAGCTAAGACCAATAAGAAAGCCATTGTAACTAGTTTAAACATTACTATCCTCTTTCTGTTGCTATGATAAGAAAATTTGGCTGAGTTTCTCAGCTCTTTCTTTTTTCGGTAAATCAAAAATAGCTTTAGGAACCATGTAGATTTTCTCCTTCGGGCTACGACCTATCGTTAGCAATTTACCATTAATTGGTCTAAATTCATCTTTTAACATGTTTCAACTCCCTTAGACAATTCTGATAAATAGCTATTGAGTTTCGTCTCCGACAGTTTATCTGGATAATAGTATGCAATCAGACTAGGGCACTCATCAGGGAATTTTCTAGCGTGCTCACTTTGTCCTGATAGCTCCATAAAGCCCTGTTCTTTTTCAATAAGCAGAGCCATTTTCCAGAAGTGAATCATCATTTTGTAGAAGTAGGCTGGGACATTCTGGATTGGTTTTCCTTCAGCCTCTCCGGTTTTGATTTTAAAAATCAATTTATCAAGCTCACGTTCAAGATCCTGCAGCCAAACCTCTCCATAAATTTCCTGATCAGCTAAGAGGTTGTTGTAATTCTTCTCAACTTGGCGTTTTGCTTGATAGATTTTATTTTCAAGAATTTTCGCATCTTTCCCAAACAAACTGAGTTTCTGAACTAGTTGAGGAGAAAGAAAACCATGTTGCCCCATTTTAAATGCTTCAGAGATTGATAAATCAGAAAGAGATGATTCGCTCTTGTATCGATTAGTATCGTAAAGAGTATCAATCTTACTCTTCTCTGTATTTATTCCGTCCGATTCGTGGACGTTTTGAAGTCCATTTTGCGGACGTCCGTTTTTGATACTTTCGCTATTACCAATGCTTTGGGGTACTTTTTCATATAGAACTTTACCAAAGGCATTAACCCTCTTCAGTAACTCACCATCAGCTGAATAGTGCTCCACTATTTCTAAATTAGCATCGACTAGCTGAAGATAAAGTCTATTCGGCTTATTGAGTCCCTGCCTAACTTCTCGTAAGAGACCATGTTCTTGTAGTTCTTTCTTGATCTTAGTAACCTTCATCTTTCCCTTATCCAATAGCAGCATCAGGTCAGAAACTGTAAAAATTAGAAAGACCGCTCCATTTTCATCAACGTAATCTCTATTTCCCTTCTGGAATGAACTGATACTTAATTTACAGCGATTATAAAGAGCGCCATAAGCTAACTTAGCATCAGATGAAAGACCCGTGTAAGAACTAGTCAATTTGACATAGCCGTTCTCATTGTGTTGAATACGGGTGAAAAAGATTTCTGGAATTTGATAAAAAGTTAGAGTGGCTAGTTGGTCAATCGTGATATCTGCCATTAGTAGCCTCCTACAACTTGTAATCTCAAGCCACCAGCTTCAGGAAAATAGACAAGATGAGTTTGTTCTAACTCTTCAATAGCTGCAATAGCACGGCTTTTAGTCCATCCCATTGTATTCATCAAATCTAAAATCATTACGTCTCTAGTCAACCTTGAGACCTTTGTTTGGTGTTGTTTCATAGGTAATCCTTTCTTGTCACAAACTAGTGTTAATTCACAGCTATATCATAATGTATAATGAGAAATTCTATTTTAAAGGGACAATCAATAAATTATCGAACTATTTCCTTTATCTGTTTGATAATATCTCTTTCCTTTTTATCAAGTTCTATGTATTCCTGTAGGAGTTTTGACTTTTTTTCACTGATAAAAGAAAGTTCTTTAACTAACTCTATCAATATTGTTGCGTTTGGTTTATTAGCCATAGAGTTCTCTTCATAACCGAGGAGATATGGGATAGATACTCCGAAATATTCTGATAGTAGTTGCTCATTTCTGGCATTAGGAATTCGACTTCCCTGATTATAATTTCCAACAGTAGAGTAACCTATTCCAGTTGCCTCACTTATCTCCTTCAGGGAGATCCCCCTATCTCTAACAAGTGACTGGAATGGGGTCATCTTTTTGCTTCCGTCAGTACCAGAATTATCATCTAGTCCTAGTAAGTATGGGAGTGTTACTCCAAAATAGTTTGCGAGAATCTTAGCATTTTCTACAGTGAGATTCGTTTTCCCATTTTCGTATTTTCCGTACTGAGACTGGTTAGTATTCAAAACTTTTGCCAAGTCAGCTTGAGTCAGTCCTTTTTCTTTTCTTAGTTTTTTAAGTCTATTAGACATCCGGATTCCTCATTCTGTAGTATTTATTGAATAACCTCCAAGCTTTAAATGGGTTTTGTCTAGAATGATTTTCAAAAAATACGACATAATAACAACCTTTATTCAAGACTTTTTCAAAATCATTTTTCGATACAGATAAACCGAAATCTTCACGATCGCCAAGACCAAGTAAAAAATACTTTCCCCATCGTTTTTTTACTGGGACACTCCTAAACATCAGTTCATTAAGTTCTAGTGATTCTTTTGAATAATCAAAGCTATAAATATAGCATGCCACCAATACTTTCTTGCCAAACATTCCTTATTTCCTTTCACACATACCCCATCAATTCTGGATTAAACTCCAGAGTCAACCACAAGGCTTCATCCTGAGTCAATTGGCTAGTTTGTCCCCAAGTTCCATCTCTCGCTCTTCTTGAGTAAGGATATGTACCAAGGTTAATTCTAGGACGTAATTCATGAATAACATCATCTTTCATAACTCTCCAGAGAAGACTAGAAGGTCTATAGTAATAACCATCTCCAAGCCAAACTCTATTGAGTTCATCGTATACAGATACTTTTTCATTAGAATTTCCTTCAGGGATACAATCAACCATATTTTCATTCTTATCGAGATCTATTACATCGAAAATTTCTAACGAATCAATATCCATAACAATTTCAATATTATCTGACATATTTTCTCCTTTCTTTAATTTTTGCAACGAAAAAGAGAGCGATTTTCTCGCTCTCTCAAGATATATGATATTTAATTTTTCATTTTCCCAAAACTCTAGACACTTAGCGGAGACTTTTTTTATTTAACGTAAACAACTCCAAGTTTACCAAAAGCAACTTCCCCACGAATAATCAAGGTTTTGTTTGTTGGGGCTACAGGAGCGTCCGCCTTAGCAGCGCCAAAGGATGTTTCTACTTTCAAATCGACACGCCAGTGTTGTGGAACATAGACAGTTGCATTACCAAAAGCCACTTCGATATTCAGAGTAGCAAAATCACCTAACATCTCCGCGTTATCATAGTAGATTTTTGCATCTCCAAAAGCAACTTCAACTTGGTCATCTACGAGATCTTGATCTTGCTTATAGAAGGTCCCACTACCAAAAGCGACTTCCTTATCCGTGACGACTGTTCGTTCACCGTTGTACCACCATTTTTTGCCATACCAAAACTTACTTGAGTGAGTGAGATAGCCAACTCCTAGCACTGCTAAGATACTAGCCCAAATAAGAGAATGATTGGTAAATGGTAACAAATCATAAGCGTAATTTGCAATGATGAGCGCCAGTAATCCTGTAAAAACTGCCGAAGTGAGATGGCGTCTAAGGATGGACTCAATGGACTTATAAGCCAAAAAAACAATTCCTAGCAAAGGCCATATCTTGCCATCCAAAGAAGGAATTCCAAAATTCCCTTGCAGCAAGATCCAAGCTGCTAAAATCAATAAAACAATACCAAATGCTTTCTTTTTCATGTTTTTTACCTCATGTTTCTTAGATTTTCTTTTAGGAGGGATTGGTAATGCCGTGAGACATGAACCTCCTTGTGCGTCTGATAAAAGGAAATGGTGCCCGTTCCTGAAAAGGACTTGTCCACTGAGTAAATCTGACGGATGTTTGCGATAGTTGACTTGGAAACTCGACTAAAATAGCGAGGCAAGATGGACTCCAACTCATAAAGTTTGAGACGAACTTCATAGGCTTCCTTCTGGTTATGAGCGTAGATCTTGCTCCCTTCTGTTTCAAAGAAGAGAATTTCTGACAGGTCTAGATAATATTCACCTGTCCCCTTGTAAAAAGTCAACCTCGGAGCCTTTGACTCTTGCAAGAGCCGTTGCAAGTCTGCAATTTCATCTGTCAAAGCAGGGGTCTTGATGACAATTTCAGTCTCCTCTAAATTGCCGTCAATCTCAATTCGTAACTTCATCACATCTCCTTTCTTACTCTACTATATCAAAGCTAAGTTAGGAATACAAGGGCAAAAAAGCAAGTGGTCAATTTGAAGCAGTAAGTGGTTGTAGAACTAGCTTAACTTACATGTCAGAATAGGAAGAAAAGGAATCCCCACACCAGACCACAAGCATAGCCAACCAAGACATCCTTAGGATAATGAACACCCCCTAAAACCCTCACCAGTCCCAGCAAAGCTGAAAAAATCAAGCATGCTAAGCCAACAGGTAGACTAGCATGCAGACAGGCCATGGAGATGATAGTTGCCGAAAAGACATGGCGACTGGGCATCGACCGTCCCGAACTATCCTTATCAAGAAGGGGACAGATATCCCAAGTTTCATAAGGTCGCGGGTGGTTGATTTTCTTACGAAAAAGAGACAAAATCACAAAACCTGAGGCAGGGACAAGCAAATAAACCCCAACTTGCTGACCAAGTCCTAGTTGCAGGTAAGTGGTGACTAGCAAGGCCAGGTAGACCAGAGGCATGGCGACTGTCATCAAACGATTGAAACTGCGTAACAGAAATAAAAGAGTGGGATGGCTGGTGAGTCTGGAGCTGATATTTTGATACCATTCTTGATAATTTTTCATTTATACTTCTCATTCATTACCTTGTTTTCGTCTACAGGTGAGACGTTTGTCTTCTAGTATAGTGCAGAAAAAGAAGGCCGTCAAGCCTTCTTTAGATTTATTCTTCTGCTTCGTCTTCTGTAAATTGACTATTGTAGAGATCCGCATAAAAGCCACCTTGCGCCATCAGCTCCTCATGGTTGCCTTGTTCAATGATATTGCCATCTTTCATGACAAGAATCAAATCTGCATTACGAATCGTTGACAAGCGGTGGGCGATGACAAAGGAAGTTCTGCCTTCCATCAAACGGTCCATGGCTTTTTGGATCAATTCCTCTGTACGTGTGTCGACTGAGGATGTCGCTTCATCCAAAATCAAGAGCGGTGCATCCTTGAGAAGGGCACGAGCAATGGTCAAGAGCTGTTTTTGTCCAACAGACAAGGTCACGGTGTCATCCAAAACAGTATCGTAGCCATCTGGCAAAGTCATGATAAAGTGGTGGATTCCCACAGCCTTGCTTGCTTCCATCATTCGTTCATCACTGATGCCCGTTTGATTGTAGATGAGATTTTCTCGAATCGTTCCTTCAAAGAGCCAAGTATCTTGCAAGACCATTGAAAAGGCATCGTGTACTTCTGAGCGCTTCATATCCTTGGTATCGACACCATCGATACGGATACTTCCCTTATCAATCTCATAGAACTTCATCAAAAGATTGACAATGGTTGTCTTACCAGCTCCAGTCGGCCCAACGATAGCGACCTTCTGGCCTGCATGAGCTGTCGCAGAAAAGTCATGGATGATGGTGCGTTCTGGTGTATAACCAAAGGACACGCGATCAAAGACCACTTCTCCTCTCATGCCAGTCAATTGTCTTTCCTTATGGGATTCATCCTGCATCTCAGCTTCACCTAGAAATTCAAAGACACGTCCCATGGCTGCACTCGCTTGTTGTAAGCTCGTAATCCCTTGGGCAATCTGTGATAGAGGTTGGGAGAAGGTCCGTACGTAAACCATAAAGGCTACAATAATCCCTATAGTGATATGCCCTTCTAGAGCAAGCGCAGCCCCAACGATGATGACCAAAACATAGCTAAAATTCCCAACAAAGAACATGGCTGGCATCATGATACCAGAGATAAACTGAGATTTCCAGATGCTGTCGTGCAAGTTTTGGTTTAAACCTGCAAATCTCGCTTTGGAGGTGTCCACTGCGTTGTAGCTGGTCACTACATTGTGGCCAGAGTACATCTCTTCCACATAACCATTGACAGCTGCTAGATTATTTTGTTGGGCTTTAAAATAACCCTGTGACTTGGCCATAATTACTGAAACCGCCGCAAAACCAACAAACGTAGAAACAACCGTTACCAGAGCTAAAATCCAGTTCATACTAAACATGGTCACCAAAACAGCAATCAACAAGAAGCTGGCTGAGATAACTGTTCCGAGACTTTGGTTGAGAGATTGCGCCGCCGTATCCACATCATTGGTCACACGAGATAGAGTGTCCCCTTGCGAATGACGATCAAAATAGCCAAGGGGCAAACGATTGATCTTTTCAGCGATTGCTGTCCGCAAGCGTTTTGAAAAATGTTGGATACTTGTTGAAAAGATATAGGCCTGTGTATAGTTAAGGATAGCACCAAGTACATAGAGAATCACTAAAAAGCTAGCAATACTTGAAACAGCCTCTAAATCAATTCCTGTCATCAAACCATCTGAAATCAAGTTGGTAATTTCCTTAATCTTGGTTGGTCCATAAACAGTGATGATGCTTGAACATACAGCTGCTACAACCGCTACTAGTAGGGGAATTTGGAGACCTGCTAGAAAAGGTTTATAATATTTCCAAAAAGACATTTTCTTATTTTCCATGTTCCAATTCCTCCTTCGATAGTTGTGAGTAGGCAATTTCTTGGTAGACTTCGTTGGTAGCTAGAAGTTCCTTATGGGCGCCTTGTCCCACGACTTTTCCTTGATCCAAGACTAAGATCAGGTCAGCATCCATAATGGTAGAAATCCGCTGCGCTACGATGAGCTTGGTCATGGATTGTGTTTTCTCAGCTAGCTCTTGGCGTAAGATACGATCCGTCT
Organism: Streptococcus oralis SK304; assembly: GCF_000287715.1. Taxonomy (GTDB): domain Bacteria; phylum Bacillota; class Bacilli; order Lactobacillales; family Streptococcaceae; genus Streptococcus; species Streptococcus oralis_Y. The sequence continues at coordinate 393,646 of NZ_ALJN01000006.1, forward strand.
TGTAGTCCAAGGCTGAGAAGGAGTCATCAAAAATGAGAATCTCTGGTTTACGAGCCAAGGCACGCGCAATGGCCAAACGCTGTCTTTGACCTCCTGAGAAGTTGGTTCCACCTTGGGCTACTTCTGATGCAAGTCCTGCTTCCTTATCCTCGATAAAGGTTTTAGACTGGGCCAATTCCAAGGCTTGCCACATAGCAGCTTCGCTTAGAGGAGTTTCTTTGCTCTTACCAAAGTCTAAGTTCCCCTTGACATTTCCTGAGAAGAGGACTGCTTTTTGCGGAATATAGCCGACCTTATTGCGCAAATCTTCCAAGTCATAGTCTTGAACATTGACTTCGTCCACTAGGATTTCTCCATCTGAAACGTCGTAAAAACGAGGCAAGAGGTTGACAAGCGTGGACTTACCTGATCCAGTCGATCCAATGAAGGCTACGGTTTGACCCGCTTCTGCTTTGAAGGTGACATGTTCCACGACTGCTTCAGAATTTTTAGAGTAGCGGAAAGTCACATCACGGAATTCTACTTGTCCTTGAATTGAAGGATCCACCGTCTGTGCATGACTAGGATTTTCAATAGAAGGATGCAGATCCAATACTTGATTGATACGTCCTGCCGAAACTATGGTACGAGGAAGAACGATAAAGAGTGCCCCCATGAGAAGGAAGCCCATCACGACCTGCATAGCATAGGACATAAAGACCACCATATCACTAAAAAGTGGCAGGCGTTCTGTCAAACTTGCGTCGTTGATAATATAAGTACCAATCCAGTAAATGGCTAAACTCAATCCACTTGAAATCGCCATCATAATCGGGTTCATAATCGCCATCAATCGATTGACAAAGAGGTTGAGACGCGTCACTTCATCATTGGCTGCTTCAAATTTTTCATCTTGGTAATCTTCCGCATTGTATGCACGAACAACTCGAATCCCAGTCAAGCTTTCACGAGTGATGCTATTAAGTTTATCTGTCAATTTTTGGATGACAGATTGTTTTGGAAAGGCCAGAGTCATGAGAATAGTGGTCATCAAGACATTCACAATAACAGCCACAACCACTGCCCAGAGCCAGTATTCCGACTTCCCAAGGATTTTTCCAATGGCCCAGATGGCCATGATAGGCCCACGAGTCACTACCTGTAAGCCCATAGTAAAGAGCATCTGAATCTGAGTGATATCATTGGTCGTCCGAGTCAAAAGACTTGGGATTGAAAAACGTTTGATCTCTGTCTGCGAAAAATCCAAAACCTGATGAAATACATCAGTGCGTAGATGGGTTGTATAGGATGCTGCAACGCGAGCGGCAAAGAAACCAACCATAACAGATGAAAAGAAAGCCAACAAAGACAAACCAATCATCTTCGCAGCTGGTGACCAGAGTTCACCCAATTGCGTTCCAGACGTTCCCAGTAATTCTGTAATTTGCGAAATATAAGTCGGCACCTCTAACTCGAGATAGACCGAGAAACAAGTGAAAAGAATCGTAAGGGCGATCATTCCCCACTCTTTTCCTGTAATACGTTTAGCGAGTTTCTTCATTCTCTCCTCCTATCTTCTCAACATTTTCTTGCAATTGCCCGAGTACCTTTTCAAAGATTGCCAAGTCTGACTTTGAAACCCCCTCTAGCAGACTTTGATCAATCCGATCAAAAAAAGCTTTAACTTTTTGCATCTGCGAACGCGATTTCTCCGTCAGGCGAACAAATTTTGCCCGCTTATCGCTGGGGCTCGCCTCTAACTCGACCAAACCATTTTGTACCATGCGCTTGACTAGATTACTCGCCACAGATTTGCTAATATTGAGTTCCTGCTCGATATCCTTAATCAAGACCAGTTCCTCTTTTTGTTCACAATGATCTAAAAAACGCAGAACCTGCCCTTGCGGTCCACCCATAAATTCAATGCCACATCGCTTGGCTTCTTTCTGTACCATCAGATGAACCTGGTGTCCAAAACGTTTGAACATTAACATCGGCTTGTCCATGATTGCTCCTTTCTTACGATAAATATAGTTCTCACAAGAACTATATAAGTTTCTATGAGAACTATTTTATCATTTTCAGAAAAGATGTCAAGAAAAAAGTTTCCATGAGAACTATCTTAGTTTAAATTGACATTAGGCAATATTTTTTCTATAATAAGCACTAACTACTGTGGATAGAAATCCATTCACTCGATGAAGGGAGAAAACTTTCAAATGAAACCAGAAGAACAAAGAGTTTTAGGAATCTTAGCAACCATTTTTGGAGCCATCGCACTTTTAGGGTCCTGGATCCCGTTTATTAACTATCTATCATTTTTCATCGCCATTGTCGCATTTATCTTGGGGATTATCGGCCTTATCGTCAACCTCAAAAAACGAAAAACAATAGCCATTATCGGAACATCCCTGGCAGTTGCCTCTGTTGTACTTTTCTTTACGACTCAGGTACTATACGCTAATGTCTACAAAGAGTTTGTCAGGGAGTTTAACCGTTCCTACAGCGAGGCGAGTGCCTCAATGGAACGCGAAGAAGAAAGCGACTTGACAGATGATAGCGCCTATTCCATCCCTGAGGAGGATGAAGACGATACCTTCACCTGGACCCAAGAACAGTTCGACGCCTTAATCGAAGGTGACCTTGACAACAAAGGAAAAGGTGGCACCAACTACAAGGATATTATCAAAAAACACGGACTGCCAGACTCCGAGTTTGACTCCACTATTGGGGGTTACAATACGAGAAAAGTCACCTATATCTCCATTGGTGACAAAATTAAGACGGTTACTCTAACCTTTGTAAAACAGGATAATGGTCAACTCTTACTAGTTCATAAAATAGCTGTAGGCCTAGGAGAAAGCCAGCAGCAAAGAGATTCTGGAACCAGAATCTAATCTCAAATATAAAAAGCGAACAGCTAGCAAGTCTGTTCGCTTTTTTATTAGAATCCATCAACATTTGTGTAGATCTTTTGGACGTCCTCATCATCCTCAAGAACGCTGTAAAGTTTTTCAAAGGTTTCCAAATCTTCACCTGACAACTCAACTTCTGACTGAGGAATCATTTCCAGTTCAGTAACTTGGAATTCTTCGACACCTGACTCACGAAGGACAACGATGGCCTTGTGAAGGTCAGTTGGAGCTGTGTAAACAGTGATTGTTCCTTCTTCTGCTTCTACATCATCCACATCAATGTCTGCTTCAAGCAAAAGCTCAAAGATAGCATCCGCATCATCACCAGCAAATACGATAACACCCTTGTTGTCAAAGAGGTAAGAAACAGAACCTGAAGCTCCCATGTTACCGCCATTTTTACCAAAAGCAGCACGAACGTTCGCAGCTGTACGGTTGACGTTTGAAGTCAAGGTATCCACAATCAGCATAGAACCATTTGGTCCAAATCCTTCGTAACGTCCTTCTGTAAAGGTTTCGTCTGTGTTTCCTTTTGCCTTATCGATAGCCTTATCAATAACGTGTTTTGGCACCTGCGCTTGTTTAGCACGATCAATAACGAATTTCAAAGCAGTGTTTGATTCTGGATCTGGTTCCCCTTTTTTAGCTGCTACATAGATTTCTACACCAAATTTTGCATATACTTTAGAGTTAGCTCCATCTTTAGCCGTTTTCTTGGCTACGATATTGGCCCATTTACGTCCCATTAGGAATCTCCTTTTTTCACATTTTAATCTTTCTTATTATAACACAAGTCTAGCTGATTTTCACTAGAGGAAATGGATTTTCTTTTGCAAAGCAAGCTAGGATTTCCCTCCGACTGCCACGATTTTCTTGCCTTCTTTTATCCAAGGGTGTCGGGAAAGGGAGAAGTAAAGTTGGACAGTCATCACAACCCAGAGTAGCGGTTCACAGAGAATAACACCTGTGTAGCCTGTCCAAGGAATAATCCAAGCTACGAAAATAATTTTCCCAAACAACTCGATAAAGCTAGATACGAGGGGCAAAAGTTTTTGGCCTAGTCCCTGCAAGCTATTTCTATAAATCAATAAAAGACTTAAAAATGGATAAAATACAGAACTGATACGTAAGTACAAGGTCCCGTTTTCTACCAAGTAGCTGTCTGTCGAACTTGCTAGGAAAGAAACTAGGCTAGGACTGGAAAAAAATAGGAAAATACAGGCAAGGGCTGCCCAAGACATACTCAAATAGCTCCCTAAACGAAGGCCTTGGACAATACGTTCGGGACGTTTTGCACCAAAGTTTTGAGAGATAAAAGTCGTCATCGATGCTGAAATAGCCGTCATTGGTAATAAGGCAAAGGCCATGATTCGCCGTGCTGCCGTTTGAGCACTGATAATGACTGCACCAAAACTATTGACAGAGGATTGCAAAATGACACTTCCGATAGAGACGATTGACCCCATCAGACCCATGGCTAGTCCCTGCTCCAAGAGATCCACATAGAGAGCCTTATTCCATTTGAAATGTTTGAGACCCGGAAGAAGCTCTGGAACACTCTTACGAATATAAAAATAACAGAGGATTGCTGACAAACCCTGCGAGATAATGGTTGCAAGACCCGCAGACTGAACTCCCAGATGCAGTTGCGTAATAAAATATAAATCCAAGATCACATTAACGATAGCTGAAAAGATAAGAAAAGCAAGAGCCGCAAGGCTATCGCCAATCGAGCGCAGTAAGCCTGCAAAAAGATTGTAAGCAAAACTAACCCCTACACAGGTAACAATCATGGAGATGTACTCATAGGATTGAGGAAGGATTTCTACAGGTGTCTCTAAATATTGCAAGAGTGGATAAAGACCGAAGAAGCCTATCAGCATGACAAGAGCACTCAGGATGGCACCCAGAATCCAAGTTGCTGCAACAGCTTCTTTAATCTTAGCAAAATTACGAGCACCGTAAAGACGAGCGATGACAACTCCCATCCCATTTCCAACTCCGAGGGCAAAGCCGATAATCAGATCAAAGATAGCCGTCGTTGCTCCTACTGCTGCTAGGGATTCTTGTCCAAGGAACCGCCCTACAATCAAGACGTCAGCTGTATTATATAGTTGTTGGAAGATATTGGACAACAGAATTGGAAGGGCGAAGCTCAAAAGTGAGGGAAGAATGGAGCCATGAATCAGGTCCACTGTTCGTTTTTTATTCATAAAGATATTATATCAGCTTTCCAGAGGACCGACAAGATTCTTTAACGAATCCTGAAATCAATTGCTTACAGAGAAACAATTTGCTATAATCAAGAAAAGGAGGTCATTTATGAGTTTGACCAGTCAATTAATAACCGATGTGTTTCCAGATCTTGATAAAGTTGAAAAGCTAAATAACGAAGCTTTCCCCGAGGAGGAACGAGTCCCTCTTTCTGAGTTTTTGCGCTATCAGGACCGAGATGACGCCCACTTTTTTGCTTTTTATAACGAAGAAGAATTTGTTGGCTTTGCTTTTGCCATCTCCAACCAAAATGCCTTCTATATTAGCTTTTTTGCCATCATGCCTCACTTAAGAAGTCACGGGTACGGGAAGGAAATTATCGACAAACTAACTGATTTTTACCAGCGGACCATGTTGCTTGAAGTGGAGCGATTGGATGAAGAATGCGATAACTTGGAACAAAGAAAAGCTCGTATGAGCTTCTATCAACAAAATGGCTTTAAAACAGCTAACGCTTTTCTAGAGTATGATGGCTTGAGTTTTGAAATTCTCTACCGCGGTGACCATTTCGACGAGGAAGCCTATCGCGACATCTTCCAAAAATTACAAGATGAACATTATTTTGACTTTCATATCAAATACAGACGCTTTAGTGATCATTAGTTGTTTCAAGGAAGAGAAGTCTAATGAACTTTCTCACGATAAAACGCATAATATCAAGGTTATGAATACCTGATATTATGCGTTTTTATGATTTTGAAAGCTTTCCCTAGTTTTATCTTTAATCTTCAATTTCGATTTCAAGTCCATCGCCTAGGTCAAGCGTCACTTCTTGGTTAGGTGCCAAATCTTCAGCGACAGAAGTAGAAGTGGTTCCTTCTTCATCTTCAATCAAACCGTATTGAACACGAACCTGATGGTCGATCTCATCAAAAATCTCTGGGTGATCCGCCAAGTATTTCTTAGCATTCTCCGATCCTTGCCCGATTTTTTCACCCTTGTAAGAGTACCATGCTCCTGCTTTTTGGATGATATCGAGATCACTTGCAATCTTCAAGAGCTCACCAGTCTTAGAAATCCCTTCTCCGTACATAATTTCAACGAAGGCTTCCTTAAACGGTGGAGCTACCTTATTTTTCACGACCTTGATCTTGGTTTCCTTACCAACATTGGTATCTTTTTGGTCACCAGTTCCTTTGATTTGTGTGCTTCCACGAACATCCAAACGGACTGAAGCATAGAATTTCAGAGCACGTCCACCAGGTGTTGTTTCTGGATTTCCAAACATAACCCCAACTTTTTCACGCAACTGGTTGATAAAGATGGCAATTGTTTTGGTTTTATTGATAGAAGCACCAAGTTTACGCATGGCCTGGCTCATCATACGAGCCTGCAAACCAACGTGGCTATCTCCAATATCCCCATCAATTTCTGCACGAGGTACAAGGGCCGCAACTGAGTCGATAACGACAAGGTCAACTGCACCTGAGTCAATCAATTTTCCAGCAATTTCAAGACCTTGCTCTCCTGAGTCTGGTTGTGACAAGAGCAATTCGTCAATGTTCACACCAAGGGCTGCAGCATAGGCTGGGTCAAGAGCATGTTCCGCATCGATAAAGGCTGCAATACCACCTTCTTTCTGTGCTTGCGCGACAGCGTGAAGGGCAACCGTTGTCTTACCAGAAGACTCTGGTCCATAGATTTCGATGATGCGTCCCTTAGGATAACCACCTGAACCAAGAGCAATGTCCAGAGCCAAGGACCCTGAACTCATGACTTGCACTTTTTGCTCCGCACGCTCGCCCAAACGCATGATTGAGCCTTTACCAAAGTCTTTCTCAATCAATTTAAGAGCATCGTTCAAGGCTTTTTCACGATCCGCTCCAAACTTTTTTGAAATTTCATCTAATTTTTTTGGTTTTTTCGCCATTCTATTCTCCTATATTCTACTGGTCCTTAGACCTATCTACTATTATATCAAAAGTTAGTCACTTAATAAAGTCTTGCGAACTAGGTTAAAGGCATGCATAACCGCGATGTGACGAACATCTGCACGGCTCCGTCCGGCAATATTAGCCTTGATCACCTCGGTCCCTTTTGCATGCGCCAAGCCGATAAAAACTGTCCCAGCTGGATGCCCCTCTAAGCTATCTGGCCCTGCCACACCCGTCAAACTGACTCCGTAGTCAGACTGAGTCTTGAGTCGTGCCTGCTCTGCCATTTTTCGAGCCGTAAACTCAGAAACGACTCCGTACTCTTTCAGCTCTTGCTCGGAAATATCCAACATCTTGGACTTTTCTTCTAGGCTGTAAGTGACAAAACCGCCATTAAAGATAGCTGAAACACCTGAAAAGTCTGCTAAAGTAGCCTGAAAGAGACCTGCCGTCAAGCTTTCTGCCGCAGTAATGCTTTTCTGTCTCTTCTTTAGCTCTTCTACAACGACACTTGCTAGGCTGGTTTCTTCCCCATATCCATAACAGATGTCTCGCAGAGAAATTCCCTCAAAAGTCTGACGATCCAAGATTTGATTTTCTAGGATATCTAGCACTCGATCAGCCTTTTCTTGACTGACTGCTTTTGTGGACAAGCGCAAGGTCACTTCTCCCGTCTTGGCATAAGGCGCCAAAGTCGGATCTGTTTGATGGTCAATCAAATCCGCCAAAATGGTCACCAACTGACTCTCCCCAATCCCAAAGAAACGAAGCACTCGGGAATACAGTTTGGTGCCAGTCATCAGCTTGGGTAAAAGTTGATTTAAGACCATGGGTTTCAACTCACTTGGCGGTCCTGGAAGGACTACGTAGGTCACGCCATTCACTTCCGACACTCCTCCTACTGCTAAACCTGTCTCATTTGGCAGTGGAGTTGCCCCTTCTACAATTTGGGCTTGGCGCTCATTATTCGGTGTCCGAGCATAGTCTGGCCTTTGGGCAAAAAAGATATCTAGTTTTTCCTGCGCTTGAGGATTAAACTCTAGATTTTTTCCCAAAAATTTAGCCAGAGTTTGTTTGGTCAAATCATCCTTGGTTGGTCCCAAGCCCCCTGTCAAAATCACAAGATTACTACGTTGACTCGCAATCTCAAGCAAGGACAAAAGACGAGCTTCATTGTCTCCGACAGCTGTTTGAAAATAAACATCTACCCCGATTTCGGCTAACTTCTCTGATAAAAACTGAGCATTGGTATTGACGATCTGCCCTGTTAAAATTTCTGTTCCGACAGCAATAATTTCTGCTTTCATGTTTCCTCCTACTTATCTATTCGAATTTTTTTGAAAAAATCGCAGGAGATTTCCCACGATTTGATTCTTTGTTTTATTCTACCTCTTCGTTTGAAACACTAGTACTGGCTGAAGGCGCTGTCCGGCCAAAGGCTGTTTCGTACAGAACAGCATTGGTTTCCAATTCTGTCACTGGCTCTTTACCTAGTGAACTACGCAAGAGATTTTGCATTTCGAGCATATGTTCTGAAGTGACAATCTGATAGGAGATTCCTTGCAGCTCAGCATCTTCTCCACGTAATTGATGGGTCTCAATATTTTTGAAAGAATCTTGATAGCCGAGCAATTGTGGAATGCTCTTAGCTGATAAGTCCACATTGGTCTGCATGTTATCACTCAAAGCTTTGAGGATACCTTGATAATGGCTCACACTGTTTAGGCTCAAAACCTTCTCAACGATTTTTTGAATGACTTCACGTTGACGCTTTTGACGGCCGTAGTCTCCTTCAGGGTCTTGGTAACGCATCCGTGAATACACCAAGGCTTCCTCACCATTCAAGTTTTGTTCCCCAACACCAATGGAAATCTTATTAAACTCTTCTTGGTCAGTGATAGAAATTGGAAAACCAAGTGTATTGTTGACGGTGATCCCACCAACTGCATCCACCAATTGTTGAAGTCCCTGCATGTTAACCATTACATAGCGGTCAATGTGGATATTCATCATCTTTTGAATAGTAGAAATTGCAAGCTCTGCACCACCATTGGCATAGGCCGCATTAAGTTTGGCTTCCTGAACTTGGCCATTTTCATTCTCGATCTTAGTCAAAATATCCCGTTCCAAACTCATCATAGTGGTTTTCTTTGTTTTGGGATTAACCGTCAGGAGTATCATAGAATCACTATTCCCTGCCCACGGATCTGTACGTTCCGAATTTCCCGTATCTACCCCCATCAAGAGGATAGTCAGTGGCTCCGTCGCTTCGATAACGTTGGTTTCTTCCCCGATTTTTTTGTAAGTCTTTTTACTTAGGGTTTCTGTTCCCTGTTGGTAGATGGTATAGCCATAAACCGCTACACCTAAAACTGTTACTGCTAGGAAACCTAGAACCATTCCAATTAATTTTTTAATCATCTTGTTATTCATCTATCAATTTGCCCATCAGACAAACATCTAAAAATATCCCTTCTGCTAAATAGGCTCCTCTTTCTTGCAAGCCTTCTATGATAAATCCCATTTTTGAATAGAGGTGGATAGCAGCCTCATTTCGTTTTTGTACACTAAGTTGCAAACGGCGCAAGACACCACTGGCTTTAGCCCACTCGATGCCTTCTTCTAGAAGTATAGTCGCCAAGCCTTGGTTCCAAAATTTCTTGCGAACTGCTAGAAAAACATCTCCAATATGCCGAACTCTTAAATGTTGATCCGCTGTGATATTTAAGATACCTGCAATCTCATCATTCAGTAAGGCGAGAAGAGTAATTTGATTCTCCGATGCAGCTTGTTTTTCGATAAAAAGAGCCATTTCAGACGCTGTCATCATGATACCATTTTCATCTAGGCTAGTGAGGTCTGTCTCTTGACCGACACAATCTAAAAATGCAATCAAAGCTGTAGCATCTGAAGTCTCTGCCTCACGAATGCACAACTCATACTCCATCATGAAGCTCCTTGATGAGTTGTTCAGCCCGAGGGCCATGAGCCGTAAAATGAAGACAACGACCCTCTGCTTCTTTCAAAATTTCCAATTCCAAATAGGAATCTGGTAAATCCTCACCCAAAAGATGCCCCCACTCAATAACAGTCACACCGCCACCAAAGAGAAACTCATCCAAGTCAATAGAATCAGCGTCTCCTTCGATACGGTAGACATCCAAGTGGTAAAGTGGCAGACGCCCTTCATACTCTCTCACGATAGTATAAGTTGGACTTTTAATCATCTGACGGATATCCAAACCCTTGGCAAGGCCTTTTGTAAAGGTTGTTTTACCCGCACCCAACTCTCCCGTCAAGATCAGAACATCGTCTTTTTGAAGCAAATGACCTAATCTTTCTCCGAGAGCTCGAAGCTCTTCTTCATTTTTTGTGTACATGTTACTATTATACCAAAAAGTTTTCTTTTGTGTGAATTTTCTTTATAGACTTACTATGCTAAATTTATAGTTCTCCTTGCCTTTCTCAGAAAAAGGTAAAAATACAAATAACAAATAAAACATCGCGAATCACATGTCCGTAAAATGAAATTTCCCTTTGCACGGATTTTGGAAAGAGGAAACGCGCACATAAAAAACCGAGACCGATATAAAGGAGAATGGAGGAGATCGTTACGGGATTTCTCAAGAAAATAATCGTGCCTAAAACGGAAATCACAACCGTTCTCTTCTTGTTGAGATGGTTGTCCATATCCCGAATATATTTATCAAAAGGTAAGAAAATCCATAGATCTACTCCCAGCAAGAAAAAGAATGAAGGCAAAAAGAGGTCAACTAGATCCTGCTGAAGCTCAGTACCAACTTGGATACTTTCTGATAAAATGAAACAGCTGGCTAAAAGATTGATGATTAAAAGAAGATTATGGATAAGCTTTACTTTCTCTGCAGAATGCAAAATACTATGACTTTTCTGACCCAAGGTATGGAAGTAATTAATCCCAGCACAAAAGCCAGAAACTCCCACTATGAGAATTAAAAAATAGACATTTCCTTCTCTTAAGGATAAAAATGATTCCTTCCACAATAAACAACTTCCAAATAAAATTTGAGCGACAGCTAATAATAATAAAACACGAATTGATTTCATCATTTCCTTTTCTTCCTCCGTATAAGAAATTATACTCTGACAGGATTAGAAAATGATAAATGACTTCCGAAATGTCACATTAGGACGCTGAACGGTACAAAAAACAGTTCCGTCATTCACAGAACTGTTCTCTTCTAATCTAATCCTTAAACCAGAGGGCGATTTCTCGTTTAGCTGACTCTTCTGAATCTGATCCATGTACGACGTTTTGAATGGCTTGATTTTCTCCTGCCGCCTTAGCAAAATCTCCCCGGATTGTCCCCGAAAGAGCCTCTTCTGGACGAGTAGCTCCCATCATGTCACGCCAGCTTTCAATTACCTTGGGACCTGAAATGATTCCCACAATTATTGGACCTGAGGTCATAAATTGGCGGATAGGAGGATAAAAACTTTTTCCAACTAAGTCGCGATAGTGTTGGTCAATCAAATCTTCTGAAACTGTTGAACGTAACTCTAATTTTTCGAGTTTGAAACCACGTCGCTCAATTCTTTTCAAAACCTCGCCAACTAGACCTCTCTTCACACCATCTGGCTTAATGATAAAGAATGTTTGTTCCATATAAATCCCCTTGTCATTTTAGTTCTTCTATTCTACCACACTTTATGAAAAAGTGGGAAAATTTTCTGAAATTAGCAAGCTCTATCATTTCTAAAGTAGGTAAATCTTAATATTCAAATTGCCTGAAGAAGCCTGCCGATAATAAGAGCCTTAACGTTAAGTTTCATCCATAACCTGACACAAAACTTGAAGAACTTTGACAACTTTAAAACTAGAATTCTCATTGCTTTGAATATCAAAAAGAGAGAACCAATCTGATTCTCTCTCGTACTTAGTTATATGTTCCCCACTACAGTTGCCCATGACTTCTAAGCACTATCCTTTACAGTAGTGAAGTTATTCCTTATTTCTACTATCCTTGATTTTTACGTCTATATCCTATTAGCATCAGTAATACTCCTGAGGTTAACATTATCCATACATATTGGGATACGTTGCTTCCATCTCCTGTATTAGGTAATGTCTTGTTATTACTTGTATTTGGTACCTCTGGTTTATTCGATTCTGGATTATTTGGTGTAGAAGGTTTTGTTGGAGTCTTTTCTTGGTTGGTGATCGTAAAGCCTTCTTTCATGCTTCCCTCATAACGGACGCCATACCACTTGCCTGCAAGTGAAATGTTGTTTAACGTTTCGCCAACTTCTTTGATGGTGTACTCATGAGCTGCTCCACCCAAAGTCGCGGATACTGGTAATTGCTCAAAGGTGGCTGTCCAGTTATTGGCTGACTTCAACTCTTGTACCTGACCTGTGGCTACGCCGTCTTTATAGAGTTCTACTTTGACACTATCTACAGGCGCGTCGATCTTGTTGCCATCTGAATCTTGCCACTCTTTTGTGACGGTGATAGATCGGGTTGGAATTTCCATTGGAGCCCATGGAGTCTTTTCCTTATTGGTGATCGTGAAGCCATCTTTCATGCTTCCTGCGTAACCGACTCCATACCACTTGCCTGCAAGTGAAATGTTGTTTAACGTTTCGCCAACTTCTTTGATGGTGTACTCATGAGCTGCTCCACCCAAAGTCGCGGATA
>NZ_ALJN01000007.1:0-1072 GCF_000287715.1 Streptococcus oralis SK304
TGGGATTCCTGTGGCTTTCACATGGTTTATGTCTACAAAAACTTTTGATGGTAAAAAGCCTTATGGATTTTTGAAGTCTGTCATTGCTTATGCACTGCGACCAAAGCTGACCTATGCAGGAAAAAAAGTAACGCTTGGCAGAAACCAGCCACAAGAAGCCATTACAGCAGTTAGGAGTGAATTTTATGGCATATCCAATTAAATACATTGAAAACAATCTCGTCTGGAATAAAGACGGGGAATGTTATGCTTACTATGAGCTTGTTCCTTACAATTACTCATTTCTAAGTCCAGAACAGAAAATACAAGTGCATGATTCTTTCAGACAGCTTATCGCACAAAATCGTGATGGCAAAATTCATGCTTTACAAATCAGTACAGAATCCAGCATACGTTCTGCACAAGAGCGTTCCAAAAATGAAGTCACTGGCAAGCTCAAAGCGGTTGCCTATGACAAAATCGACCAACAGACAGACGCTTTAATATCCATGATTGGCGAAAATCAAGTGAACTACCGTTTCTTTATCGGCTTTAAGTTGCTTCTCAACGATCAGGAGTTTTCTATGAAAAGTCTTACCGTTGAAGCAAAAAATGCTTTGTCTGATTTTGTCTATGATGTGAACCATAAGCTGATGGGCGATTTTGTTAGTATGAGTAATGATGAAATCCTGCGTTTTCAGAAGATGGAAAAGCTCTTAGAAAATAAAATCTCTCGTCGTTTCAAAATCCGCAGGTTAGATAAGGACGACTTCGGCTATCTGATTGAACACCTTTACGGACAGACAGGCACTGCCTATGAAGAGTATGAGTACCATCTATCAAAGAAAAAGCTGGATAATGAAACGCTGATTAAATACTATGACTTGATTAAGCCTACTCGCTGTTTGGTGGAAGAAAAACAGCGATATTTGAAAATCCAGCAGGAAGATGAAACCGTCTATGTAGCTTACTTTACCATTAACAGCATTGTCGGAGAACTGGACTTCCCGTCCTCTGAAATCTTCTACTACCAGCAACAGCAATTTACATTCCCGATTGATACGTCAATGAATGTGGAAATTGTAGCGAATCG
>NZ_ALJN01000008.1:0-42887 GCF_000287715.1 Streptococcus oralis SK304
ACCGTCACAGTGTGAACTTTCCACTCTCACACTCGTTCTTCTCTTACAACAGAGCTTTACGATCCGAAAACCTTCTTCACTCACGCGGCGTTGCTCGGTCAGACTTCCGTCCATTGCCGAAGATTCCCTACTGCTGCCTCCCGTAGGAGTCTGGGCCGTGTCTCAGTCCCAGTGTGGCCGATCACCCTCTCAGGTCGGCTATGTATCGTCGCCTTGGTGAGCCGTTACCCCACCAACTAGCTAATACAACGCAGGTCCATCTGGTAGTGATGCATTTGCACCTTTCAATGAATTATCATGCGATAATCCATTTTATGCGGTATTAGCTATCGTTTCCAATAGTTATCCCCCGCTACCAGGCAGGTTACCTACGCGTTACTCACCCGTTCGCAACTCATCCAGAAAGAGCAAGCTCCTTCCTTCAGCGTTCTACTTGCATGTATTAGGCACGCCGCCAGCGTTCGTCCTGAGCCAGGATCAAACTCTCATTAAAAGTTTGAGTTCTCACTCATTTCTGTCACTGACAGATTTATTGTTTTTTCATTGTTCAGTACTATAACCTTAGTTATAGTGCCCTGCACATTGGTTCGTCTTGTTCAGTTTTCAAAGGTCTTTGTCACTCAATCTCTCTCAAGCGACAACTATATTAGTATATCACAGCTAACTCTCTCTGTCAACACTTTTTTGAAACTTTTTTGAACTTTTTTCATCAAGTGTTCCATCCGCAACATACCATAGTCCGTACGGGATTCGAACCCGTGTTACCGCCGTGAAAAGGCGGTGTCTTAACCCCTTGACCAACGGACCTTGAGCTTTTCAACTCTTTCTATTATACCTACTTTTCCTCCTTTGTCAAGAACTTTTTTACCTCTTTACCGAAATTCTGAAAAAATCATAACCACCCGTCTAACGGGTGGTTTGCACCAGGGCTATAAGCCCAAATCACCAGCCAGCGCCTAAAGACGCTGGCTTTCACGTTGTTCAAGCCTTATTGCTCTTGACTCGTCACTTGCCTCTTAAAGAGACCTTGATACTACTTACCACTATCCCTAAAGGGATCCTCATATTCTTTTACACTTAATTTATCTAGTGCTATATCATATTTTCCTGTTCTTGGATATATTTCCTAATTGCGGCTTTATTAAGTCCTACTGTACTCACGTAGTAACCTTCTGCCCCAAAATGTCGGTTACCAAACTTGTACTTGAGGTTGGCGTGTTTGTCAAACATCATGAGTGCACTTTTGCCTTTTAAATAACCCATGAAACTTGAAACACTTATCCTTGGTGGAATATTTCTCCCAAACTACTTCGATATTGATTATAAATGATTTTTCGTCTATACTTAGGGGCGAACACAATGTGATATTTACACATCCACTTTGTGTGTGATAAACTATGTGCCTTTTGTGCCATATTTTTCTCCTTTCGCTTTACAATTGGCTTGAACACCTTTATTGTTATCGCGTTTGGAGTTTTTTTGGTATAACCTTCGACGCGCACCCGCATAGCGGGTGGTTTATTGGTCTAGCACCTTACGGAGCGAGACGGACTAATAGTCACATAATAAGGGAAAAGAGCCAGTAAAACTGACTCCTTCTATTTATCTTGCCAATTAGTCGCACGTTCCTCTCCCCACCAGTATGGGATTAACTCGGCAACTTTGATTGTTTTTCTTGTTTTGTAGTCCATCATGAACTCTGCTTCTTTATTTTCAGCATTCAATTCTAAGAGAAATTCTCTGCATGCGCCACAGGGCATACCTGATCCTTCGCCGTAGGGAGGTTTATCTCGAAAGGTGAGGATTTTCTTAACTTTAGTTTGTCCTGAAAATTGATACATATTGAAGAGAGCCGCTCGTTCTGCACAGAGATGAAAAACGCCACAAGTGCCCTCCATACAGAATCCTGTGAAGATTTGACCATCTTCTGCTTCTATCGCAGCAACAACATGGTTAGCATAAACAAAGTCAGAAACTTCATGGGGATTGAATAAGGTTCGTGCTTCTTCATACATCTTTTCCCAAGTATCCATTGGAAGTCCTTTTTACTTAGAAATCTCTTTGAGCATGTTATCGATATGCTGGATAGATTTTTCACGACCTAATAGGTAAATCGTATCTGGAAGTTCTGGTCCATGCATTTCACCTGATACAGCAATACGAATCGGCATGAAGAGGTTTTTTCCTTTAATGCCTGTTTCTTTTTGGACTGCTTTGATTTGCGGGAAGATGTTTTCTGTCACAAATTCCTCATCTGTCATTGCTTCTAGTTTCGCTTTGAAGGCTTCTAGAACAACCGGAACGGTTTCTCCTGCCATGACCTCGCGCTCAGCGTCTGTCAACTCTGGGAAATCTGCAAAGAAAAGATCTGTCAATGGAACAATTTCATCCACTGACTTCATTTGTGGTTTGTAGAGTTCCACCATTTTTTCAGACTTGTCAGTCAAACGCCCTGCTTCTTCTAGGAATGGTTTTGCCATCTCAAAGATAGTTGCTAAGTCAGCTCTCTTGATGTAGTCGTTGCTCATCCAGTCTAGTTTCTTCTGATCGAAGGCTGCTGGTGACTTGCTGAGACGATTTTCATCAAAGAGTTTAATCAATTCCTCACGTGAGAAAATTTCATCTTCGCCACCTGGGTTCCAACCAAGAAGAGCAATAAAGTTAAAGACTGCTTCTGGCAAATAGCCTTTTTTACGGTAGTCTTCGATAAACTGAAGGGTGTTGGTGTCGCGTTTAGACAATTTTTTACCCGTTTCAGAGTTGATGATCAAAGTCATGTGACCGAACTCTGGAGCTTCCCAACCAAGAGCCTCATAAACCATAAGCTGTTTGGGTGTGTTGGCAATGTGGTCATCTCCACGGATAACATGAGAAATTTGCATATCGTGATCATCAATCACAACAGCAAAATTGTAAGTTGGGTAACCGTCTTTCTTTTGAATAACCCAGTCACCACCGATATTGCCACCTTCAAACTCGATATCACCTTTGACCATATCGTGCCATTTGTAGATACCAGACTCATTGACAGCCAAACGGACAGTTGGGATGATACCAGCTGCTTCACGTTCTGCAATGTAATCCGCCTTTTCTTCTTCGCTCATGCCAAGATATTCATTGATGTAGCGTGGTGTTTCACCAGCTGCTTCTTGGCGTTCGCGCTCAGCTGCCAACTCTTCTTCTGTAACGTAAGATTTGTAGGCTTTTCCTTCAGCTAGCAATTGGTCGATGTATTTTTGATAGAGTTCCAAACGCTCTGATTGGCGATAGTTTTCATGAGTTTCTGGACTTTCATCCCAATCCATTCCTAACCAACGAAGATTTTCAAGCTGTGAACGTTCACCATCCTCAACATGGCGTTTACGGTCGGTATCTTCGATACGAATAATAAAAGTTCCACCATGATGGCGTGCGTAAAGGTAGTTGAATAATGCTGTACGGGCATTTCCGATGTGTAGTAGTCCTGTTGGACTTGGTGCGTAGCGTACGCGGATATCTTTTGACATAGTTTCTCCTATAAAGTCTCTAGGCGTCTGCCTTTTTGCTTTCTATATTATATCACAAGTCTCGCCTGAGTCCAATTTCTACGGATAAAGAGAGTAAAAAGAGTGGTCAGGCCACTCTTTTCTTTTATTATAGACGTGCGTTAAGCTCTTTGCTCAATTCTTCAAATCCTGGTTTTCCAAGAAGGGCAAACATGTTGCGTTTGTATGCTTCAACACCTGGTTGGTCAAATGGGTTGATGGCATTCAAGTAACCTGAAAGGGCGATAGCCAATTCGAAGAAGTAGATCGTGTAGCCAAGAGTGAAGGCATCTTGCTCTGGAAGGGTTACGTACATGTTTGGTACATCACCGTCTGTGTGGGCAAGAAGAACACCGTCAGTTGCTTTTTTGTTTACAAAGTCAACGTCTTTTCCTTGAAGGTAACCAAGTCCGTCAAGGTCTTCTTCCAAAGTAGGAATGATCACGTTCTTACGTGGTTTGTCAACACGAACAACTGTTTCAAACATGATACGAGTTCCTTCTTGGATAAATTGACCCAATGAGTGCAAGTCAGTTGAGAAGTTTGCTGAAGTTGGGTAAATCCCTTTTTGGTCTTTCCCTTCTGACTCACCAGCCAATTGTTTCCACCATTCTGAGAAGTATTGAAGTGATGGCTCGTAGTTTACCAAGATTTCAGTAGCGTAGCCTTTACGGTAAAGGATGTTACGAACTGCTGCGTATTGGTAAGCTTCATTTTCAGTAATCTTGTCTGAAGTGTAGTCTTTACGAGCTGCATTCGCACCTTCCATAAGGGCCTTGATGTCAGCTCCTGATGCTGCGATTGGAAGCAAACCAACTGCTGTCAAGACTGAGAAGCGTCCACCGATGTCATCTGGAACAACAAATGTTTCCCAACCGTTGGCATCTGCTTCAACCTTAACAGCACCTTTTTGGCGGTCAGTTGTAGCGTAGATACGTTTGTTAGCTTCTTCTTGACCGTATTTCTTAACCAAGAGTTCTTTAAAGACACGGAAAGCGATGGCTGGTTCTGTTGTTGTACCTGATTTAGAAATCACGTTTACTGAGAAGTCTTTGTCAGCTACGTACTCTACCAAGTCAGCAAGGTAAGTAGATGAAATTGAGTTTCCAGCGTAAAGGATTTGTGGCGCTTTACGCTCTTCTTTTGTTTGTAAGTTAGCAAAGTGGTGGTTCAAGAAGTCAATAGCTGCTTTGGCACCAAGGTATGATCCACCGATACCGATCACCACCAAAACATCGCTATCTGACTTGATTTGCTCAGCAGCTTTCAAGATGCGGTCGAATTCTTCGCGGTCGTAGTTTTCAGGAAGGTCCAACCAACCCAAAAAGTCGCTACCAGCACCAGTTCCTTTACGAATCAATTCGTCTGCAGCTGTTACTTGTGCTTGCATGTATTCCACTTCATGTGGGGCAACAAATTTGTCTAAAACTTTTGAATAATCAAATTTAATATGTGACATGATAATCCTCCAATATTTCTTCTTTTCTATCATAACGCTTACCTTCGATTTTTTCAAGCTTTTTTATTGAATTT
This sequence comes from Streptococcus oralis SK304, assembly GCF_000287715.1. Lineage (GTDB taxonomy): Bacteria > Bacillota > Bacilli > Lactobacillales > Streptococcaceae > Streptococcus > Streptococcus oralis_Y. The sequence goes on from NZ_ALJN01000008.1 coordinate 5,058, forward strand.
GCCCAATTTTTATCAGAATTCAAACGTTTGCGTAAAAATGCTAAAATATAAAAAATCTGAAAGGACGAATAAAAACGGCTAGAGACTCTAACCGTTACAGTTCATTTAATAAATACTCAAATAGTTCTAAATTGCCGTCTTCTTCATTGACCAGAAACTCTGGATGCCACTGCAAACCAATGATACGATGCTCGTCGATAGACTCAATCGCTTCGATGGTCTGGTCTCGAGGATCCACCGCTGTCACACGGAAATTAGGCGCCAGATCTTTAATACTTTGACGATGGACTGAGTTGACCTGACTTTCTTTGCCAAACAACTTAGCCACCACGCTTCCTTCCACTGTCTCAATAGAATGAGATGTTCCAAAAGGCAAGCCTTGCCAGTGACCCTCAATTTCTTGGTGGAGGGTGCCGCCAAAAGCAACATTGACCAGCTGAACCCCACGACAGATTGCCATAATTGGCTTATTCTGATGGAGTGCTTCTCTCAAGAGTGCCAATTCAAATTCATCACGAGCAAGGTTGTAATCATCGCTCTCGATAGTTTTTTTCTCTCCATAAAACTGAGGATGGACATTTTGCCCACCTGTCAAGATCAGTTTGTCGATCATTTCCACATAATCGCGAACAACGGACTCATCACCAACAGGAATAACCAAGGGGAGACCGCCGACCTGACGAATGCTCTCTGCAAATTTACAAGATACAGATGAATGAATGTTTTTCCCTTCTGCATCTACAGGACATAGATTTGCAGCAACTCCTACAACCGTTCTAGCCATGATGGGGCTCCTTTCGATTTTCTAACGATAGTCCTATCTTATCATTCAAGCTCTCTGCTGTCTAATATGTTTTTTAAAAGACCGTGATAAGTATTTTTTATGGGCAAGAAAAAGTTGCCCAAGAGGACAACTTTTTTCTTATTCAAATACAAATTGATTGTGATAGAGTTCTGAGTAGAAACCGCCGAGTTTCAAGAGTTCCTGATGATTCCCACGTTCAATGACTTCTCCATCTTTGAGGACAATAATCTGATCGGCATTGAGGATGGTCTTGAGACGATGGGCAATCACAAAACTGGTTCGACCTGCTACTACTGCCTCCATGGCATGTTGAATCTTGCTTTCTGTTACGGTATCCACATTTGAAGTTGCTTCATCTAAGATTAAAACTTGGGGATCTGTCATCAAGGTCCGAGCGATGGAAATCAATTGTTTCTGACCAGTTGAGAAGATATTTTGCTCATCATCAATAAGAGTATCATACTTGTCAGGTAAGCTTTCGATATAGTCATGAATATGAGTTGCCTTGGCAGCTGCTTCGACCATTTCCTGACTGGCATCTGGTACACCGAAGCGGATATTGTCTCGGATTGTCCCACTAAACAAGACCGAATCCTGCAGGACAATCCCGACCTTGCTCCGCAGGCTATCCAAGTCATAGTCACGAATGTCTTTCCCATCAAAGGAAATGCTACCTGCATCCACATCGTAGAAACGATTGATGAGGTTCATGATGGTCGTTTTCCCTGAACCAGTCGGACCGACAACAGCTATCATCTGCCCCTTAGGAGCTGAAATGCTGACATCTTTTAAAATCGGCTTGTCTGGCACATAAGAGAAATCAATATGACTGATTTCAACACCTTCTCGTAATTCCGTAAAGGCTGGTGCATTTTGCGGACGGATTTCTTCTTCTGCATCAAACATTTCTTGGATACGATCCGCCCCAGTAAAGGCCAACTGGAGGCTACCCCAACTCGCAGCTACCTGGATAATCGGCTGGTAGTACTGCTGAGAAAATTGGGTAAACATGACAATCAAGCCTAGGGCTGTCGTTGTTTCGATGCTTGGATCGTTCAGCAAGACAGCCGAACCTGCAAAAATAACGATAGCTGTGTTAACCAAGCTCATCCCATTCATAACTGGAAAGAGGATTCCTGAGAACATTCTCCCTTTAAAGGTTGCCTTACGCACGCGCTCATTTTGCTCCACAAATCCTGCTACGATGTCGTCTTGAATTCCTTGTACGATAACAGCTTTCTGTCCAGAAATACTCTCATCCATGTAGGCGTTGAGTTTCCCAACCTCTTTTTGCTGGAGATTAGTGTACTTGCGGGCCATCTTCACGATGAAAACCAACATGAGAAAGGCCACTGGGGTGCTAGCTACTGTTATCAGGGCTAGCGTCACATTTTTTGAAAACATGACAAAAATCAAACCGATGTAAAGAGCAATATTGCTCATGACCTGAACTAGGCTTTCATTGAAGGCTTGAAGAATGTTATCCAAGTCACTAGTGAAGCGAGAAAGGATATCCCCATCCTGATGGTGGTCAAAGAAAGAAACCGTCAAACGGGAAAGTTTACCAAAAAGGCCCTTACGCATCTCATTTGTCGACTCGGCAATCACACGGGTCATCAAGGTCATGTAAATCAAGCTAGACACCACCAAGACAAGGACAACCAGGGCTAGATTCAGCATCAGAGCTGATAAACTCTGCCAGGCTAGTTCGGAAGTTCCATTTTGATAAGCCAGAACTAGGTTAGCGAGCTCTGTTACTGCTTGACCTGAAAAAACTGGAAAGAGGGCTTGGGCAATCGTCGCAACTGCAACCATCAGAATCACAATGACAAAGGAGAGCTTGTAGACTTTAAAATAATTCCAGAAAAATCGAACGGTTTTCATTTTATTCCTCCTTTCCCTTTTGTGTTTCGTAGATTTCGCGGTAAACGGCATTGTTAGCTACCAAGTCTGCATGCCGTCCTTCTCCAATCAAGCGCCCTTGGTCCAAGACCAAAATCTTGTCTGCATGGACGACTGAACTAATCTTTTGAGCGATGATAATGGTTGTCGTCCCTTTCAGGTCTTTGTTCAAAGCTTCCTGCACCAGTCTCTCTGACTTGGCATCCAATGCTGAAGTCGAATCGTCAAAAATCAGGATACGGGGATTGCTGACAATCCCACGGGCAATCGACATCCGTTGTTTTTGTCCACCAGAAAAGTTGGTGCCTCGTTCTTCAACCGGACTCTCAAATTTGTTTTCCATGCGTCCGATAAATTCGCTGGCTTGGGCGATTCGTGCTGCACGTTCCAATTCGGACACGCTAGCATTGCCTTTTCCTTGGCGAAGATTATCTGCAATGGTTCCACTAAAGAGAATAGCACGTTGCAAGACGATGGAAACTGTTTTACGTAAGGTTCCCTCGCTGACGTCTCGAATATCCTTGCCACCAATCTTGATAGATCCCTCCTGTGGATCAAACAGTCGTGGAATTAACTGAGCTAGAGTGGACTTCCCTGCTCCAGTAGCCCCAACCACACCGACCATCTGACCAGGCGCAATATCAAAGGTTACATTCTTCAGCATAGGTTCATCATCATTGGGATAGGTAAAGGTCACATTTTCAAAAGAGAGACTTCCTTCTAACTCCTCATCTGGGAGATCTTTAAAGGTCATCGCTGGCTCAGTATCTAGAATCTCTCGGATACGACGCAAGGAAATCATGGCACGGCTGACAGAATTTCCTAAAAAACCAACCATGATAATAGTAAAGATAATCTGGCTGAGATAGTTGATAAAGGAAGCAATAGAGCCCACAACAGATGGATCTGACTGAGCCATTCCAGCCACCAACCAGATAGAGAGAAAGACCGCACCATAGCCCACTAGCATCATAACGGGTTCTATAACTGAGAAGGCATAGCCGATATAAAGATTTTGACCGAGAAGTTCATCTGAAACCTCGGTAAATTTGGTAAACTGTGCTTTTTCTTGTACAAAGGATTTGACCACGCGCACACCACGTAGATTTTCCTTGGCGATAGCATTGATCCGTTCAAGAAGGGTTTGAAACTTAGCAAATCGTGGCCCCATCATCCCCATCATAATAGCAGTTAGTGCAAAGATTAGGAGCACCATGAGGACAATCACCCACCAAAGTGATGGAAGAGTGTGAACCGCCAAAATAAAGGAACCAATAAAAAGAAGAGGGAGACGGAAGAGGATTTGAAAAGCCATCATCACCACGTTCTGAATTTGGTTGATATCATTGGTCATTCGGACGACAAGATTACCCGCATTAAACTGCTCAATATTGGCATAAGAAAAGGTCTGAATCTTGCGAAAAGCATCTTCCCGAAGGTCCGAAGATACGCCTTGAGCAATGTAGGCTGCAAGTGTCACATTGACCCCACCTGCAACCAGACCGACTAGGGCTACTCCTATCAGCCAAGCGCCAATACTATAAATAGCCTCATTTTGACCGGCCAACAAAGCCTCTAACACCTCTTGCAAATAGCGCGGTTGCAAGAGCGAACTCGCAACCATCAAGCCTGTCATCATTAAGGATGCCAAGGCTTGCCATTTATAGGTTTTTATTTTTTTAATGAGCATATTTCCTCCTAATAAAATAGATAAAGGGAGCGACATCTTGCGTCAGCTCCTTCTCATTCGTTCATATTGATGCTATTCTAGCAAAAAAGAGGAATCTTGTCAAAGAAGTCTCCTTATTATAAATTAGTGCGCTTTCATATACAGGTGATGCATGAAAAGGCTTTTTATGGTAAAATGAAAGGAAGAACTCTTACAAGGAGGAAAAGATGAAGAAACAAACCATCGCTGTCTTGGGTCCTGGTTCTTGGGGAACTGCCCTTTCGCAGGTCCTAAACGACAATGGACACGAGGTCCGAATTTGGGGAAATATTTCTGACCAAATTGATGAAATCAATAACCAACATACAAACAAACGCTACTTCAAAGATATCCTACTCGACGAAAAGATCAAAGCCTATCATGACTTGGAAGAAACACTAAAGGATGTGGATGCTGTTTTATTTGTGGTCCCAACAAAAGTAACGAGACTGGTTGCCCAACAAGTAGCAAAGGTGCTTGATCACAAGGTTGTCATCATGCATGCCTCCAAAGGCTTGGAACCAGATAGCCACAAACGCCTCTCAACCATTCTTGAAGATGAAATTCCAGCTGACCTTCGTAGTGAAGTCGTTGTTGTTTCAGGACCTAGCCACGCTGAGGAAACTATTGTACGGGATATTACCTTGATTACAGCAGCCTCTAAAGACCTCGAAACTGCTCAGTACGTCCAAAATCTCTTTAGCAATCACTACTTCCGTCTCTATACTAATACGGATGTTATCGGGGTTGAAACCGCTGGTGCTCTTAAAAACATCATTGCAGTTGGTGCAGGTGCATTACATGGACTAGGGTTTGGCGACAATGCCAAGGCAGCTATCATTGCCCGTGGCTTAGCTGAAATCACCCGTCTAGGGGTCGCTCTTGGAGCTAACCCTCTGACTTATAGCGGTCTTTCTGGAGTTGGAGATTTGATCGTAACTGGGACATCTGTCCACTCTCGTAACTGGAGGGCTGGTGATGCTCTAGGTCGTGGAGAATCCCTCGCAGACATTGAGGCTAATATGGGTATGGTCATTGAAGGCATTTCAACAACTCGAGCAGCTTACGAACTGGCTCAGGAATTGGGTGTCTACATGCCAATCACACAGGCTATTTACCGAGTTATCTACGAAGGTGTCAATATCAAAGAAGCAATCACTGACATCATGAGCAATGAATTTAAAGCAGAAAACGAATGGTCGTAGACCCTTATAGAAAGGAACATCATGAAACAAAAAGTCAGAAAAGCAGTCATCCCAGCCGCTGGATTGGGAACTCGCTTCCTCCCAGCAACTAAGGCCTTGGCCAAGGAAATGTTGCCAATCGTAGACAAGCCAACTATCCAGTTTATCGTTGAAGAAGCTCTCAAGTCTGGAATCGAAGATATCTTGGTTGTTACGGGTAAGTCAAAACGTTCTATCGAGGACCACTTCGACTCAAACTTTGAATTGGAATACAACCTCAAAGAAAAAGGGAAAACAGATCTTTTGAAGCTAGTTGATGAAACAACTGGCATGCGCCTGCATTTTATCCGCCAAACGCATCCACGTGGTCTCGGCGATGCTGTTTTGCAAGCCAAGGCTTTCGTTGGAAATGAACCTTTTGTCGTTATGCTTGGTGATGACTTGATGGATATCACCAACGAAAAGGCTGTTCCACTTACCAAACAACTTATGGATGACTACGAGCGTACTCACGCGTCTACTATCGCGGTTATGCCAGTCCCTCATGACGAAGTATCTGCCTATGGAGTTATTGCTCCGCAAGGCGAAGGAAAAGACGGCCTTTACAGCGTTGAAACCTTCGTTGAAAAACCAGCGCCAGAGGATGCTCCTAGCGACCTTGCTATTATCGGACGCTACCTCCTCACGCCTGAAATTTTCCAAATCCTCGAAAACCAAGCTCCAGGCGCAGGAAACGAAATTCAGCTGACAGATGCAATCGATACCCTCAATAAAACACAACGTGTGTTTGCTCGTGAGTTCAAGGGGGCTCGTTACGATGTCGGAGACAAGTTTGGCTTTATGAAAACCTCCATCGACTACGCTCTCAAACACCCACAAGTCAAAGACGATTTGAAAGACTACCTCATCCAACTCGGAAAAGAGTTAGCTAAGGGAGAATAGAAGAACAGTTCATATAAAAAAGAACTCGGATAGTTAATTATCCCAGTTCTTTTTATTTTATATTTCTATCATCTCAAACATATAAACCAACAAAAGGAAATCGTATTTCTCAGTTAATCCACTTAAAAGCTCCACCGAATTGAACTCGAATTTTATGAAAGCGCTACGATATTATTTGTTTTTTTATAAAAATAGGAGTACAATGAGTTAGTATAATAAAATAAAAAGCACCGAATCGGTGCGCACTTTTTCAAGTTGTGTACGGACAAAGCCTTATTTTAACTTGCTGTGTTGTTTCGAATAGTTCCAACAACTTCATTGTACTATACTTGTCAAAGATTATCAAGTGAAATGTAAATCATTTTACAGATACGACAAAAAGCTTGTTTATCCTCATTTGAAACAATACAGTTCTAAAACTAAAATATAACTTATAATCAATTTTAGCACATTTTTACCGATATTTCATCATTATTCTATTGAACTCTTTAGTTAGAATGATATAATTAAATAAAGTTATATTTTAAGGGGATTGTTTTGAAAAAGTTCAAATTCACTAAAGATAATTTAGCTATTCTAACTGAGTTAGTAAAGTTTATAAATGGATGCATTGACTTAATCAAAGCTCTCATTTCTTAATTTTAAAATTATATCTTAATACAAATACAACGGAGGTTTTTATACATGGAAAACAAAAATTACTCTATCGGACTCGATATCGGAACTAACAGCGTCGGATGGGCCGTCATTACTGACGATTATAAAGTTCCATCGAAAAAGATGAAAGTTCTGGGTAATACCGATAAACGATTTATCAAGAAAAATCTCATCGGGGCTCTATTGTTTGATGAGGGAACTACTGCTGAGGCTAGACGCCTTAAACGAACTGCACGTCGTCGCTATACCCGCCGGAAAAATCGTCTTCGCTATCTTCAAGAAATCTTTGCTGAGGAAATGAGCAAGGTAGATAGTAGTTTCTTTCATCGATTGGATGACTCCTTTTTAATTCCTGAGGATAAAAAAGGGAGTAAATACCCTATTTTTGCTACCTTGATAGAAGAAAAAGAATATCATAAGCAATTCCCAACTATTTATCATTTGAGAAAGCAATTAGCAGATTCAAAAGAAAAAACTGACTTGCGATTGATTTATCTAGCATTAGCTCATATGATTAAATATCGCGGGCATTTTTTATACGAAGATACATTTGATATTAAAAACAATGATATCCAAAAAATCTTTAATGAATTTATAAGCATTTACAACAACACCTTTGAAGGAAATTCGCTTAGTGGACAAAACGTACAAGTAGAAGCAATTTTTACTGATAAAATTAGCAAATCTGCAAAGAGAGAACGCGTTCTAAAACTCTTTCCTGATGAAAAATCCACTGGTCTCTTTTCAGAATTTCTCAAGTTAATTGTAGGAAATCAGGCTGATTTTAAAAAACATTTTGACTTAGAAGAAAAAGCTCCACTACAATTCTCTAGAGATACCTATGATGAGGATTTGGAAAACTTACTCGGACAAATTGGAGATGACTTTGCAGACCTTTTCGTGGCCGCTAAAAAACTCTATGATGCGATTCTTCTATCAGGCATTTTGACTGTCACAGATCCTTCAACCAAGGCTCCACTGTCAGCATCTATGATTGAGCGCTATGAAAATCACCAAAAAGACTTAGCCACTTTAAAACAATTCATCAAAACCAATCTTCCAGAAAAATATGATGAAGTCTTTTCTGACCAATCTAAAGATGGGTATGCTGGATATATCGATGGCAAGACCACACAAGAATCCTTTTACAAATATATCAAAAATCTTCTCTCTAAATTCGAAGGAGCAGATTATTTCCTTGAGAAAATTGAACGTGAAGATTTTTTGAGAAAACAACGTACCTTTGATAATGGTTCTATTCCTCATCAAATTCATCTTCAAGAAATGAATGCCATTCTCCGTCGGCAAGGAGAACATTATCCATTCCTGAAGGAAAACAAAGAAAAGATTGAAAAAATCTTAACCTTCCGTATCCCTTACTACGTCGGCCCATTAGCTCGTGGCAATCGTGATTTTGCTTGGCTGACTCGAAATTCTGACCAAGCAATCCGACCTTGGAATTTCGAAGAAATTGTTGATAAAGCAAGCTCTGCGGAATCCTTCATCAATAAAATGACTAACTATGACTTGTATCTCCCAGAGGAAAAAGTTTTGCCTAAGCATAGTCTGTTGTATGAAACATTTGCTGTCTACAATGAATTAACAAAAGTAAAATTTATTGCAGAAGGATTGAGAGACTATCAATTCCTTGATAGCAGGCAAAAGAAAGATATTTTTTATACTCTTTTTAAGGCCGAGGATAAAAGAAAAGTAACCGAAAAAGACATCATCCAGTATCTACATACTGTTGATGGCTACGATGGAATCGAACTAAAAGGAATTGAAAAACAATTTAACGCTAGTCTTTCTACTTATCATGATTTACTCAAGATTATCAAGGATAAAGAGTTTATGGATGACCCTAATAATGAAGAGATTCTTGAAAATATCGTCCATACGCTAACTATCTTTGAAGATCGTGAGATGATTAAGCAACGCCTTGCTCAATATGACTCTCTCTTTGATGAGAAAGTTATTAAAGCACTAACTCGTCGACATTATACTGGTTGGGGAAAACTCTCTTCTAAGCTAATTAACGGTATCCGCGATAAACAAACTGGCAAAACGATTCTTGATTATCTAATGGATGATGGCTACAACAATCGTAACTTTATGCAGTTAATCAATGATGACGAGCTTTCTTTCAAAGAAATTATCAAAAAAGCACAAGTGGTTGGTAAGACAGATGATGTGAAACAAGTTGTTCAAGAACTTCCAGGAAGCCCTGCCATTAAAAAGGGAATTTTACAAAGTATCAAGCTTGTTGATGAACTTGTCAAGGTTATGGGACACGAACCTGAGTCCATTGTGATTGAGATGGCACGAGAAAATCAGACAACTGCCAGAGGGAAAAAGAATTCCCAACAAAGATATAAGCGAATTGAAGATTCGTTGAAAATCTTAGCATCTGGTCTTAACGCCAAAATTCTAAAAGAACATCCAACAGATAATATTCAACTTCAAAATGATCGTCTCTTCCTCTACTATCTCCAAAATGGGAGGGATATGTATACTGGGAAACCTCTTGACATCAACCAACTGAGCAGCTATGACATTGACCACATCGTCCCACAAGCCTTTATCAAGGATGATTCTCTTGATAACCGTGTCTTGACGAGTTTAAAGGATAATCGTGGCAAATCTGATAATGTCCCAAGTCTTGAAGTAGTTGAAAAGATGAAAACTTTTTGGCAACAATTGTTGGATTCCAAATTGATTTCTTACCGTAAATTTAATAATTTAACCAAAGCTGAACGCGGCGGACTAGATGAGCGAGATAAAGTTGGTTTTATTAAACGCCAACTAGTTGAAACACGTCAAATCACAAAACACGTTGCTCAGATCTTAGATGCTCGCTATAATACAGAAGTGAATGAGAAGGATAAGAAGAACCGTACCGTCAAAATCATCACTTTGAAATCCAACCTGGTTTCCAACTTCCGTAAAGAATTTAGGTTATACAAGATACGGGAAATCAACGACTACCACCATGCACATGATGCCTATTTAAATGCAGTGGTTGCTAAGGCTATCCTTAAGAAATATCCTAAGCTAGAGCCTGAATTCGTCTATGGTGACTATCAAAAGTACGATCTTAAGAGATACATCTCAAGATCCAAAGACCCTAAAGAAATCGAAAAAGCAACTGAAAAGTATTTCTTCTACTCAAACTTGTTGAACTTCTTTAAAGAAGAGGTGCATTACGCAGACGGAACTATCGTAAAAAGAGAGAATATCGAATACTCCAAAGATACCGGAGAAATCGCTTGGAATAAGGAAAAAGATTTCGCTACAATCAAAAAAGTTCTTTCACTTCCGCAGGTGAATATTGTGAAGAAGCGAGAGGTGCAAACAGGTGGCTTCTCTAAAGAGTCCATTCTTCCTAAGGGAAATTCTGATAAGCTAATCCCTCGAAAAACAAAGGATATTCTTTGGGACACTACTAAATATGGGGGATTTGATAGTCCGGTTATCGCCTACTCAATCTTGCTCATTGCCGATATCGAAAAAGGAAAAGCAAAAAGACTGAAGACTGTCAAAACTCTAGTTGGTATCACGATTATGGAAAAAGCCACTTTTGAGAAGAGTCCTATAGCTTTCCTTGAAAATAAAGGCTATCATAATGTCCGTAAAGAAAATATCCTCTGCCTACCTAAGTATAGTTTATTTGAACTGAAAAATGGTCGCAGACGGATGTTAGCAAGTGCGAAAGAACTTCAAAAAGGCAATGAAATCGTGCTTCCAGTACATTTAACAACCTTGCTCTACCATGCTAAAAACATTCATAGACTAGACGAGCCAGAACATTTGGAATATATTCAGAAACACCGAAATGAATTTAAGGGTTTATTAAATCTTGTATCTGAGTTCTCCCAAAAATATGTCCTCGCAGATGCAAATCTAGAGAAAATCAAGAACTTATATGCAGACAATGAGCAGGCAGATATAGAAATCCTAGCAAATTCGTTTATCAATTTGTTGACCTTTACTGCTTTGGGTGCTCCTGCTGCCTTTAAATTTTTTGGCAAAGATGTTGATCGAAAACGATACACAACTGTATCCGAAATCCTCAACGCCACCCTCATCCACCAATCCATCACTGGTCTCTACGAGACTCGGATTGACTTGAGCAAACTAGGAGAAGACTAATGGGATGGAGAACCGTTGTTGTCAATACACACTCTAAGCTCTCTTACAAGAACAACCACTTGATTTTTAAAGATGCCTCTCGGACAGAGTTGATTCACCTGTCCGAGGTGGACATCCTACTTTTGGAGACGACAGATATTGTTCTCTCTACTATGTTGATTAAACGCTTGGTGGATGAAAATATTTTGGTCATCTTTTGTGATGATAAACGCTTGCCGACAGCATATTTAATGCCTTACTACGGTCGGCACGATTCCAGTTTACAACTCTCTCGCCAAATTACTTGGAGCGAGGAAGCTAAAGCACAAGTTTGGACCACCATTATTGCACAAAAAATTCTCAATCAAGCTTTTTATCTGGGGAGTTGTGGTTTTCTAGAAAAATCTCAGTCCGTCATTGATCTCTATCATGGGTTGGATTTGTTTGATCCTAGCAACCGTGAGGGACACGCAGCTCGTATTTATTTCAACACCTTGTTTGGAAATGATTTCAGCCGTGAGCAAGATAGTGATATCAATGCTGCCTTGGACTACGGCTACACCTTGATTTTGAGTATGTTTGCGCGTGAGATTGTGTTGTCTGGCTGTATGACTCAGTTTGGATTGAAACATGCTAATCAGTTTAATCAATTCAACCTCGCTAGCGATATTATGGAGCCTTTCCGTCCGATTATTGATAGAATTGTCTATGAAAATCGAAACAGTTCTTTTATCAAAATCAAACGAGAGCTTTTTACTATTTTCTCAGATACCTTCCACTACAATGGTAAAGATATGTACCTGTCCAATATCGTCAGCGACTATACTAAGAAAGTCATCCAAGCTCTCAATCAACCCGAGAAAGGAGTTCCTGAGTTTAGGATATGAGTTATCGATATATGCGTATGATTTTAATGTTTGATATGCCAGTTGATACCGTAGAGGAACGTAAGGCCTATCGAAAATTTCGGAAGTTCCTCATAGACGAGGGATTTATCATGCACCAATTCTCCATCTATAGCAAGCTCTTGCTCAACAACTCTGCTAATAACGCCATGATTGAACGCCTTAAAACTCATAATCCTAAAAAAGGCAATATTACCCTCTTAACCGTTACAGAAAAGCAGTTTTCTCGCATGATTTACTTAAATGGCGAGCGAAATACCAGCGTAGCAAACTCCGATGCCCGTTTAGTTTTTCTAGGAGAGGAGCCTAGAGATGAAGATTAATTTCCCGCTATTAGACGAACCATTAGCTATTGAAAATGCAACCTTTTTAGTGTTGGAAGACCAGTTTACCTTTTCAACTATCGTCAAGCAATTCTACCAGTACACTGATGAAGGGGAGTTGAAGTTATTTGACACACGTTTGAAAGCTCTGAAAGAATCAGAGTTGCTACTGATAACGGATGTCTTAGGATATAATCTCAACTCACCTGCCATGCTCAAGCTGATACATGCTGATCTTGAAAATCAACTCAATGACAAACCAGAAGTAAAATCCATGATTGAAAAGCTGGTAGCTACGATAACAGAATTGCTGGCATTTGAGTGTTTAGAAAACGAATTGGACCTAGAATACGACGAAATCACCATTCTGGAGTTAATCGATGCGCTAGGGGTCAAAGTTGAAACTCTGAGTGATACACCTTTTGAAAAGATGCTAGAAATTGTCCAAGTTTTTAAATATCTTTCCAAAAAGAAACTCCTTGTTTTCATCAATGCATCCGCCTATCTATCAAAGGATGAGTTGGTAAATCTGATAGAGTATATCCAACTCAATCAACTAAGGGTTTTATTTGTCGAACCTCGAAAAGTCTATGATTTTCCGCAGTATGTGATGGATCAAGACTATTTCTTGAACCCTGAAAATATGGTATAATAAGAGTAACAATTGGAACCTAACGAGCTGAAGTCTGGCTGGGACGAATGGCGCGATTACGAAATTTCGTGAGAAAAATTTTTCTACGAGGTTTTAGAGCTGTGTTGTTTCGAATGGTTCCAAAACTGGGAGTGAAGATAGATGAAGCAAGTCTAGGTTTTAGAGCTGTGTTGTTTCGAATGGTTCCAAAACAAACCTTTACTTTCGTACCATGTTAGTCCTGTTTTAGAGCTGTGTTGTTTCGAATGGTTCCAAAACAGTAAATGCTAAAGAATATTTGATTGGACTGTTTTAGAGCTGTGTTGTTTCGAATGGTTCCAAAACGAACGCTGGTTGAAACACACTGATGGTCATGTTTTAGAGCTGTGTTGTTTCGAATGGTTCCAAAACCATAGTTTCCTTAGTGCTAGTCAATGCCACGTTTTAGAGCTGTGTTGTTTCGAATGGTTCCAAAACATGAATAATAGCCCTAGTAAAGCTTTCACCGTTTTAGAGCTGTGTTGTTTCGAATGGTTCCAAAACCCGACAGGAATCACAATTCCTGCACATATCGTTTTAGAGCTGTGTTGTTTCGAATGGTTCCAAAACAAGCCTTGACCGAGTTTTTCTATAACGGGTGTTTTAGAGCTGTGTTGTTTCGAATGGTTCCAAAACTGCTATTCCAAAAGAGAAAGAAAAAGTCGTGTTTTAGAGCTGTGTTGTTTCGAATGGTTCCAAAACGGGCGTACTTACATACATCGACAAGGAAGTGTTTTAGAGCTGTGTTGTTTCGAATGGTTCCAAAACTATCTTGTAATGCCTGCCAGTTACGAACTTGTTTTAGAGCTGTGTTGTTTCGAATGGTTCCAAAACGTGAAGCTCAGTATACCTATGATTACAACAGTTTTAGAGCTGTGTTGTTTCGAATGGTTCCAAAACTTACCAACGTGGCTATCTTGTTCATAACCAGTTTTAGAGCTGTGTTGTTTCGAATGGTTCCAAAACTTTATCCTCCAGTACCTCCCCAAAATCATGGTTTTAGAGCTGTGTTGTTTCGAATGGTTCCAAAACTATAAAGAATACAAGGATCAAAACGATTGGGTTTTAGAGCTGTGTTGTTTCGAATGGTTCCAAAACTCTCGGATTTCGTGTACGCGAGCATAAAGAGTTTTAGAGCTGTGTTGTTTCGAATGGTTCCAAAACAAAGCGATATAATAGGGCTATGAAGAGTAGGTTTTAGAGCTGTGTTGTTTCGAATGGTTCCAAAACATTTAAAAGTCATATAACATCGAGTCCACTGTTTTAGAGCTGTGTTGTTTCGAATGGTTCCAAAACTTTAGTCAAGCCATTCATAATAATTATTTAGTTTTAGAGCTGTGTTGTTTCGAATGGTTCCAAAACAGGGTTCTCAATAATTGCACACATTTTCTTGTTTTAGAGCTGTGTTGTTTCGAATGGTTCCAAAACAATTTCATTCTTGACAGCTTCTTTTCTACGGTTTTAGAGCTGTGTTGTTTCGAATGGTTCCAAAACGTAATATCATTAACTTTCACATTTAAAGTAGTTTTAGAGCTGTGTTGTTTCGAATGGTTCCAAAACTTAAATTTCGAGTCTAAAAAAGATGCTGATGTTTTAGAGCTGTGTTGTTTCGAATGGTTCCAAAACTCGTAGCCTGCGACTTAAACGCTTCAAGTTGTTTTAGAGCTGTGTTGTTTCGAATGGTTCCAAAACTCAAAGGATTAGCAAGCTGTGTACTATTTAGTTTTAGAGCTGTGTTGTTTCGAATGGTTCCAAAACCAATTAGGTATTCGCATGCCGGATCCGTTAGTTTTAGAGCTGTGTTGTTTCGAATGGTTCCAAAACAATATTATCAACGGTTGCTTGAGGATTGGCGTTTTAGAGCTGTGTTGTTTCGAATGGTTCCAAAACTCTTACAAAGAAAACTATCAACGAAGCAATGTTTTAGAGCTGTGTTGTTTCGAATGGTTCCAAAACCAACCAGATACGGAAACTCACAAGGCGCAGGTTTTAGAGCTGTGTTGTTTCGAATGGTTCCAAAACCGACCGAACTGAGGATATTTCTGCAATACTGTTTTAGAGCTGTGTTGTTTCGAATGGTTCCAAAACTCATCGTCTCTTCATAACTCAAATTTATCCGTTTTAGAGCTGTGTTGTTTCGAATGGTTCCAATCTACACAAAAAGCTACTCATTCTTTGAGTAGCTTTTTAACTATCCCCCTACATATGGCTCATTCCCTTATAGCATAGGAAAACGGCTAGTGCGATAAAAAGTACAGTTGCTCCGATTCGCTGGCTAGTGCTATACATTCTTTTTTCCCATTTGACTGGAAAGATGACTGCTAGAAAGGCACCTCCTACTGCACCACCGATATGGCCAGCTAGACTGATTCCTGGAATCAGAACACTTCCAATGATGTTTATCACGAAAAGTGTCAGATAGGATTGCCCCAACTGCTGGATATAGGGGCTGCGAATCGCATAGCGCAAAACGATAATCGCAGCAAATAATCCATAGAGAGAAGTGGAGGCCCCTGCTGCTACAACTTTCGGTGTGAAAGCAAAAACAAAGAGATTGCCCATCATTCCTGATAAGAGATAAAGAAGGAAAAATTGCTTAGAGCCGAAAATCTCCTCCACCTGTTGTCCAAGAAAGTAGAGTGAAATCATATTGACAATGAAATGCTCCCATCCAATATGCACAAATATAGCCGAAAATAGGCGCCAAATCTGCTCTGGGAACAGGCGAATGATCGGTCCATACATAGCTCCAAACTGAAACAGAGTTTTGGCTTGATCAAAGTTGATACCCGTAGTAATCAGCATCAGTAGAAATACAAAGCCAGTCACTAGGAGAAAAAAACTAGTCACAGGGTAGCGTTTATCAAAGATTTCCTTCATAGGTTAGCACCTCCTTGACGGGAATATCATGGTCTTCCAAGTTAAACTCCTGAATTTGACAAGGATAGATTGTACTCAGGCTCTGCCCAGCAAAATGTTCCAGATAGCGGTCGTAGTAGCCTCCACCATATCCAATCCGATAGCCCTCTTTTGTAAAAGCCAAGCCCGGAACATGAATTAAATCAATTTGAGACGGATCCACCACTTCCAAGTCTCCTTGCGGTTCCAGTAAACCAAAGGAAGTTTTTAGCAACTGCTGCGGATCGTAGACCACAAACTCCATGCGCCCCTTGGGATAGGTTTTGGGTATCAGAACTTTTTTGCCGTCCTTCAGCGCCTGATCGATCAATTCTTGCGTTTGAAATTCATGAGGGAAGGAGAGATAGGTTGCGATGGTCTTGGCTTCTTGGTAAAAAGGGTGTTGTAAGAAACGCTCAGTTAAAACTCGATCCATAGCCTGTTTTTGCTCCTGAGATAGAGTCTTCATTTCTTGCAAAATTTTCTTGCGTAGTTCTGCTTTCATAGACAATTCCTCTACTCTGCTGCCTTCTTCTTCAGGAAACTAGAGACCGCATCTACCCCAATGGCTAAGGCTTCTTCCTTAGGGCTCATCTGAGGGTGATGAAGGGCGTAGGGACTATCGATACCTAGCCAGAACATAACGCCATCTACCTTCGAAAGGAGATAACCAAAGTCCTCACCCGTCATAGCAGGCTCGATATCAATCAACTCGATTCCGTCTTTCTCTTCAAAAAAGTCCATCAGTTCACGCGCCAAGGCTGGATTGTTCTCAACAGGTAGGTAGCCTCCTTGCTTGAGTTCCACTTCGACTTCCATATCAAAGGCTGCTGCAACTCCTTCTGCGACTGTCTTAACTCTTTTTTGTACCAAAAGACTCATGTCCTGAGTCAAGGCGCGAATGGTTCCGTGTAAAAAGGCTGTGTCTGTAATGACATTGTTGGTTGTTCCAGCTTGGAAAAGGCCAAAGGTCACCACCGCTCCCTCAATTGGATTGACATTGCGACTGACAACTGACTGCACCTGGGTTACAAAGTAACTAGCAGCCACCAAGGCGTCATTGGCCTCATGCGGAAAAGCTGCGTGTCCTCCTTTTCCTTTGAAACGAATCTTCACCTCACAAGTCCCTGCAAAGAGTGTATGAGTATTGGTCGCGATCTGTCCGACCTTCAAATCTGGACGAACATGAAGGCCATAGAACTGGTCTGGTAGCCAGTCCCCAAAAGCACCATCCTCATACATGAGCATACCACCGGCTTCATTCTCCTCAGCAGGCTGAAATAGGAAGAGCAGATTATTCTTGGGTTGCTCCTCAAGGGAGCGCTCAAGACAGCCCAAGGCAATGGTCATATGAAAATCATGGCCACAAGCATGCATGCGACCTTGGTGTTGAGAAGCAAAAGGCAGGCCTGTTTGTTCGACGATAGGCAGGCCATCAATATCTGTCCGCCAACCAATGGTCCGCTCCGGCTGACTTCCCTGCAAATATACCAAAATTCCTGTTCGCCAAGTACGAACTTGAACAAAGTCCTTGCCCTCAATCAATTTCTCAATCACATCCAGCAAATAAGCCTGAGTCTCGAACTCCTCCAAGCCAATCTCTGGAATCTGGTGTAAATCTCGTCTAGTCTGAATTAAATCTAACATCTATCGATCCTCCTTTTGATAGAAGAAAGAGGCTGGAAAAAGGGTTCCGCCTCTTTTTTACTTTTGCAATTACAAGGTACGAAGCGCATCCTCTAGCGCTGTTTTTTGTTGGGTTTGGGCATCAATCTCTTTGATGATACGAGCTGGAACACCTGCTACTACAACGTTTTCTGGAACATCTTGGGTAACAATAGCTCCTGCTGCAACAACTGAACCACTGCCGATTTGGACTCCTTCAATAACCACTGCATTGGCACCGATAAGAACATTGTCTCCGACACGGACTGGTTCAGCACTAGCTGGCTCAATCACACCCGCCAAAACTGCCCCTGCACCAACGTGGCTATTTTTTCCAACGATAGCACGGCCTCCAAGGATGGCACCCATGTCAATCATGGTTCCAGCACCGATTTCAGCACCGATATTGATAACTGCTCCCATCATGATAACAG
Source organism: Streptococcus oralis SK304 (assembly GCF_000287715.1). Taxonomy (GTDB): domain Bacteria; phylum Bacillota; class Bacilli; order Lactobacillales; family Streptococcaceae; genus Streptococcus; species Streptococcus oralis_Y. The sequence goes on from NZ_ALJN01000008.1 coordinate 23,279, forward strand.
CATTGTCACCAATTTCAACTTGGTCACGGATAATCGCACCTGGCTCGATACGAGCGTTGATAGCACGTTTATCTAGCAAAGGAACTGCTGAATTACGAGCATCTTGCTCAACAACATAATCTTGATTCTCTACCAAACCTTCGAGAAGCGGAGCGACGTCCTTCCAGTCCCCGAATAGGACATTCCCTAGTTTGACAACAGAGCTTGGTACAGCAGTTGCGAGTTCTCCCTCAAAGGTTACTTTGACACTGGTTTTCTTTTCAGCATTGGCGATAAATTGGATAATTTCTTGAGCGTTCATTTTTGTAACAGTCATAGGCGCCTCCTGGTTCGTTATAATGATACCTATTCTACCAAAAAAGGCTTCAAATTTGAAGCCTCAACTATCAAATAAACATCTTTACTTGGCTTGTTTTGCTTCTTCCACAGATAAGAAAATCATCGGAACGATAATCAACACCATAGCTAAGGCCAAAAAACCATCCATGACCAATCCTAGAAAAAGAACACTTAATATTGCTGAAGAAAGCGGTTCGCTAGCACTTACCACCGATACAACCAGCGGGGAAACGAGTGACACAGCCTTCATAGATAGGAAGAAGGCAAAAGCGGTGCCAAACACGGCAATCATCAGACAAATCAGCACACTTACTAGATCCACTTGAAAACTTATCCGATAAATGGGGTAAAGGAAATTACTAAAGAGTCCTGCCAGGATCATCCCCCAACCAACAGTCGGAACAAATCCGTAACGCCGTGCAAAACGCTGAGGCAGGATAACATTAAACATGACCCCTACTGCACTGAGCAAACCTGTTACTAGAGCCAAAGGTGTCATGGACAACTGGGACAAATCCCCTTTTGTAGCCATCAAAAAAACACCTAGCATGGCAATCAAAACATAGAAAACAGCTGTAATCGAAGCCTTCTTCTGGTAAATGATTCGATTGTAAAACAGGATAAAAATAGGGCTGATAAATTGCAAAATGGTCGCCGTCGTCGCATTGGAATACTCAACGCAGAGATAAAAGAAAAACTGCACAGAAAAAATACCTAGAATAGCATATGCTAAAAAAGGTAGATAATTTTTCTTATCACGCCAGATATCCAACAAGCGGCTACGCAACTGAAAGGCTGATAAGCCTAAAACCAAACTCCCCGCCACTAGTAAACGCATAGAAGTAATCCATCCAGAAGACACTGGATAATGAGTGAAAAAATACTCTCCTAAAATCCCACAGATCCCCCAGATTAAGCCTGAGAGTAGCGAGTATACTGTTCCCTTAACAATCTTTTTCTGATAATGATTCATAATCCTATTGTAACACGAAACTAACAAAGAAAAAAGTAGCAACAAGGGGAAATTACTAACCTTGCTGCTACTCTATCTTAGCGATTAAACAGACGTGAACGTCCTGAAGAGCCACTCTGAGTATTTCCACTCGAACTTGTTGTTCCCGAACTGCTACTTGAGCTTGGAGGAGTTACTGCAGGAATGCTTCCTAGAATATTCTTCCATGCGTTCAGATAATCTGCATCGCTTCCTCCAATAGCAAAGCGATAGGTGGTCACTGGGGCACCTTCTTTAGTAGCCCAGTAACTTGTTACGGTAGAACCGGAAACGTTAACTTCTTTGCCATTAATTGAAACCTTGCCCGGTTTCTCCCCTGTCGACTTGAGAACTTGTGACTTGGTCACACTTGAGTCGAGATTAAAGCGCTCATTCCCCCAAATGCCAGGTTTTGCTTGTTGAATGGCATTAACCAAGTGAGCCATATAGTTGGCATTGCGGTAGTGGCCTGCTCCTTTAGCTAGTGGGCGGTTGTCATCGTGACCTAGCCAGCCACCCAAGGTCAAGCGAGGCGTAGAAAGCATAAGCCACATGTTTTCATCTTCATTGGTTGTACCAGTTTTTCCAATCCAGTCGGCGCTAGCGAGGCTTGGATTGATGGTAGCCAAGTCTGTCTGGAAACTTGAGGTAATCCGAGATGAAATAACATCGCGAAGCAAATTTTGCATGATGGTCGCTGTCGCTTTTGAGTAAACTTGGACAGGTTTATCTTTATGTTCATAAACCACTCGACCATCTGTTGACTCGATCTTCGCAATCATATGTTTCTTATGGTAAACTCCGTTGTTGGCCAAAGTCTGATATCCGTTAGTATGCTGAGCAACTGTAACGTCAATTCCTCCGCCCATCGGTAAACTCTCAATACCATATTCTGGGATTTCGTAACCCATTTTTTCCATATAGCCTTTAACATCAACACCCTTCTCTCGAAGTGTACGATAAGTCCAGTAGGCTGGGATATTCCATGAGTAGTTAAGGGCCTCCCCTAACGTCATCATGCCCGTACCAGGACTATTGACATACATGATAGGATTGCCGTTTGAAAAGTTGGTTGGATAGTTTGATAAGATACTTGCACTTCCCATCAGACCTTGGTCAATGGCAATACTGTAAGCCAATATCGGCTTAGTAGTCGAAGCAGGAGAACGTTTTGTGTCGATAGCGTGGTTATTCTGATTTTTTTGATAATTGCGACCACCGACAAACCCAAGAATAGCTCCCGTTTGGTTGTCCATGAGGACATTCCCCACCTCAGGCTGGCCTGTCGAATCATCTAGCAGATAGCCGTAGGTTGCCACCGCATTTTGCATCGCAGCATGAACATTTTTATTAATAGTCGTCGTAATCTTATATCCACCATTTTCAATTTCCTTAGTCGCTAAATCACGATAAGCTTTCTGGATGGATTCATTCTTTTGCTCTTGTACAGAAACATTATCTCTCTGAATCAGATAGTCATACATCCGATCAGTAGCTTCTGCCAAGGTTGCGAAGTAGAGATAGTCACGCGAAGTACCACTGACACTACCAGATGGTAAGAAGTCTTTCTTAAAATCATAATCCTTGTACTTGTCGTAATCTTCCTGACTTAGAGCCCCTGTCCGGTACATATTATAGAGAACATCTCTAGCCCGTTTGATCCCCAGAGCCAAATCCTCCTCACTCTTCATACTACCGTCAGATTCATAAGGGGAGTAACTGATTGGGCTCTGTGGCAATCCTGCAATAAAGGCTGCTTGAGGGACCGTTAAATCCGAAGCTTTAACCCCAAAGATTCCTTCTGCAGCCTGTTGGGCACCTGCAATATTTTGGCCTTTATGATTGCGACCAAAAGGAGCAATATTAAGGTAGGTTGTTAAAATCTCATCCTTACCCATAGCCCGCTCTAAAGCTAGAGCATCAATGATTTCTTTGGCCTTACGAGCTAGAGTGGGAGCATCCCCCACCACTTGCTGCTTGATAACCTGCTGAGTCAAGGTCGAACCACCACTGGATGACCCCAGACCGACAAAAGTTCCCAGGGTCGCACGAATAACGGCCTTAGGCACGACTCCCTTGTGCTCGTTGAAATTCTCGTCCTCTGTCGCAATGATAGCCTTCTTAAGATTGTCTGAGATAGCATCTGAAGCGACTGAAGTGCGCAACAAATCGCCCTCGATCGAGGCAATGGTACTGCCGTCAGAATAAGTGATTTCTGAGATAGAGGCAATATCCTTCACTTGCTTGACCAACTCTTCTGCTTGAGGTACCTGGGCCTTGTCAAATAGAGCGACTCCATAACCCATAGCCACCCCAGCACCAAACAGTCCACCGATAAAACCTAGGATAAAGAGAGTATTAAAAACTATTTTAAACCCACTCAAAACCTTAGCAAAATTAGATCCTGCCCTTCCAACTTTATCAGAAGAGGTCCCCTTTTTACCGGTTTTCTTATTAGCCAGTTTTTCTGCTAGTCTTTTCTTCCATTTTGCAATTCGTTGCATTAGCTGCTGGAAAAAATGCAGCATTTTTGTTTTTAATTCATTAATTCTTTCTTTCATGAATGTCCTCGCTTTCTCTATTATACCATAAAAGGAAAACTTTCAATAAAATAGCCACTTTCTTCCCTATTCTACTAGGCTATTAATCAAGTTTGTGATACAATAGGTAGAAACAATATTTTATAAAGGAGAAAAGACACATGCACATTTTTGATGAGCTAAAAGAGCGTGGTTTGATTTTTCAAACGACTGATGAAGAAGCTTTGCGCAAAGCCCTAGAAGAAGGTCAAGTTTCTTATTATAGTGGCTACGATCCAACTGCTGACAGCCTTCACCTAGGCCACCTTGTCGCAATCTTGACAAGTCGTCGTTTGCAACTAGCAGGTCACAAACCTTATGCGCTCGTTGGCGGTGCAACAGGTCTCATCGGAGATCCGTCCTTCAAAGATGCTGAGCGTAGTCTCCAAACAAAAGACACAGTAGAGGGCTGGGTCAAGTCTATCCAAGGACAACTTTCTCGTTTTCTTGACTTTGAAAATGGGGAAAATAAAGCTGTCATGGTCAACAACTACGACTGGTTTGGCAGCATCAGCTTCATTGACTTCCTCCGTGATGTCGGAAAATACTTCACTGTCAACTACATGATGAGCAAGGAGTCTGTGAAGAAACGGATTGAAACAGGGATTTCTTACACTGAGTTTGCCTACCAAATCATGCAAGGGTATGACTTCTACGTCCTTAACCAAGAGCACAACGTAACGCTACAAATCGGTGGTTCTGACCAGTGGGGCAATATGACAGCTGGTACCGAATTGCTTCGTCGTAAGGCTGACAAGACTGGTCACGTTATCACTGTTCCACTCATCACAGACGCAACTGGTAAGAAATTTGGTAAATCAGAAGGAAACGCAGTCTGGCTCAACCCTGAAAAGACTTCTCCATACGAAATGTACCAATTCTGGATGAACGTGATGGATGCTGACGCTGTTCGCTTCTTGAAAATCTTTACCTTCTTATCACTTGATGAGATTGAAGACATCCGCAAACAATTTGAAGCTGCTCCACACGAACGCTTGGCTCAAAAAGTCCTGGCTCGTGAAGTCGTGACTCTTGTTCACGGAGAAGAAGCTTACAAAGAAGCTCTTAACATAACTGAGCAACTCTTTGCTGGAAACATCAAAAACCTTTCTGTCAAAGAACTCAAACAAGGACTTCGTGGAGTGCCAAACTACCAAGTACAGGCAGACGAAAACCACAATATCGTGGAACTTCTCGTCTCATCTGGTGTGGTCAATTCAAAACGCCAAGCCCGTGAAGACGTTCAAAACGGAGCTATCTACGTCAACGGCGACCGTATCCAAGACCTTGACTATGTCTTGAGCGACGCAGATAAGTTAGAAAACGAACTCACTGTTATCCGCCGCGGGAAGAAGAAATACTTTGTGTTGACTTACTAAATTGTTAAACATTTACCTATAAACAAAGGAGTTACCCTCGAGAAAGGTAACTCCTTTTTGCTGTGAATAGTCCCCATCTATCCCTTAATAGACAGGCTACGCAGGACTATGCGTAAGGTTGTTAGATTATGTAGGATAGAGAGGTTTGAAGGACTGAGCCAATTAAACAAGCCAAAGCCAATCAAACTACTATTTACGACAACGGTATCTTGAATATTCTTCTTGATGAGTGTTTGCAAAGATGATGATAGCCAATCCAACTCTTGGAAGAAATCCAAACGATTATCTAACAATAAGATATCGCTCATCTGCTTAGAAATATCTGCACTCTCATTCATCACCACACCGATATCTGATAGGGTTAGAGCCGCTGAGTCATTCAATCCATCTCCAACCATCAAAATCGTGTGACCTGCTTTCTGCAGTTCCTCTACTAACTCAAATTTCCCATCAGGTTTCAAGTCTGTATAGACCTGATCAAAGGGCAAATCTTTGACTAATTCCTCTGTCCTAACCAAGGTGTCCCCTGTTGCCAGAATCAATTTTTTCCCTTGTGCCTTAAGTTTCTCCAAGGCTGCTTTTGCTTCTTTTCTCAAAGGAGTATGAATGCAGAACATTCCAATCAATTCATTCTGATAAGCCAAGAATAAGAGATTGTAGTGACTCTTGTACTCTTCAATTAAAGCATTTTGTTCTGAACTGATATGAATCTGCTCATCCTGCATCAAGACATAATTCCCAATAAGAACTGGTTGGCCATCTATATGAGATTTGATCCCCTTGCTTGCAATATATTGGAGTTTCCCATGCATTTCCTCATGTTCAATTCCCTCTATCTCAGCTTGCTTGACGATGGCATTAGCAATAGGATGATAAATGTGTTCCTCAAGACAGGCACTGATTCTGAGAATATCTTCCTCACTATAGTCCCCAAAAGGTAACACCTTTTCAACTATAGGATAACTAGTTGTGATTGTTCCCGTCTTATCAAACAAGAAAGTATCAACTTCCAGATATTTCTCCAGAACATCCCCATCCTTAATCACCATTTCACGGTTCAACCCCTCCTTGATAGCTGTCAAATAAGCTACAGGAGTAGAGATTTTCAAAGCGCAGGAGAAATCGACTAATAGGAAAGAAATAGCCTTAGAAAAAGAACCTGTTAATAGGTAAGTTAGCCCAGCCCCCAAGAAATTATATTTGACGACCTTATCCGCCATCTTGATGAAATAGCGTTGTTTCGTTTTCTTGTTTTCTTCAGATTTCTTCATTAACTCAATCAGTTGTAAAATCCGGCTGTTCATCTGATTATCGGTTACACGAATGCGTAACTCTCCAGTTTCTAATACTGTATTTGCACAAACCAAATCAGACTCTCTTTTTTCAACTGGAAAACTCTCTCCCGTCAAGGAACTTTCGTTGACCATACCTAAACCTGAAACTACTTGTCCATCAAACAGAATTTCATTTCCTTGAGATAGGACCAAGACATCTCCTATTTGAACATCGGAACTCTTGATACTAACAACCGTATCGCCCTGTACTAAGAATACGTCGCTCTCTTTTGCAAGAAGGCTTTGTTCTAAATCTGTTGCAGTTTTTTTCAAAGACCACTGATCTAAATGATTCCCCAAATCAAGCATAAACATGATATTGCTAGCTGTCTTGGATTGGTTCATAAACAAGGACAATAAAATCGCCGAACAGTCCAAGACTTCCATCGTTAGTTCCTTACGCGCTAGTGTTTGATAGGCTTCTCTAATATAACCCAAAGCCTGATAACAAGTCCATATATAGCGAATAGGATACGGCACAAAACTACGAAAAAGTACACGCTTAATCGCTGCACCTGAAACAATAGAATAAGCACTCTCTTCTCTACGAATGGGAAGAGTCATCAACTCAGAAACTTTCCCTTTATCAATTCTTTTTAAAAAGGCTTCTGCATTATCTAATACAGAAAAGCCTTCTTTTATGCGTAGAGTAAAGTGCTGTTGATCCATGTAAAACTGGATAGACTCAATCCCCTTTTCATCTCTCGCCAAGGAACGAAGATAGTCTTGAATATCCAAGGTGAGTGAAAAAGAAGATGATAGTCGGATATGTTGGTATCCTCTATGTAGCACTTTAAAAGACATATTATTCTCCTATAAGGCTATCTAATTGCTCTTCTTTTTTCTCTTGCTCGTACAAATATTTGGCATCTTGCAAGACATCGTCTCCATGTTGTTTCACAATAGAAACAGATGCATCCAATTCGTCTTTCAATTTGTAAGCCTTAGCCAAAGCTTTAGAATAGCCTTTTTTAGCTTCTTTACTTGCCAAGATTTTCAAACCAAGAGTGCCAAATGCTACACCACCCAAAAAGAGTGATGATTTTTTCGCAGCTTTTGCGATGGTTAATACTTCTTTTAACATAGTCGTTTCCTCCTTATCATTATTATATAGCAATTTAGATATAAAAGCAATTCCATTCTATGGATTAAAGAATTGGATTTATTTCTATTGAATCTCATATCTACATACTCCTATACTTGCTTTCGCTTGCCTCTTTTGCTAGACTTAAACTATGAATACAAACCTCAAACCAAAACTCCAGCGCTTCGCTACTGCTAGCGCTTTTGCCTGCCCCATCTGCCAAGAAAATCTGACCTTGGTCGAAACTAGTCTCAAGTGTAGCAATCGCCATTCTTTTGACTTGGCAAAATTCGGCTATGTCAATCTGACTCCTCAAATCAAGCAATCTGCCAACTACGACAAGGAAAACTTTCAAAACCGCCAAGAAATCCTAGAAGCTGGCTTTTATCAGACTATCTTAGAAACCATCTCAGACCTGCTTGCAAGCCTAGAAACTGCCAAAACTATCTTGGATATCGGTTGTGGCGAAGGATTCTACTCTCGTAAACTCCAACAAACACACTCTGACAAGACCTTCTACGCCTTTGATATTTCAAAAGATTCCGTTCAAATCGCTGCCAAGAGCGAACCCAACTGGGCGGTCAACTGGTTTGTCGGTGACCTGGCTCGTCTCCCTATAAAAGACGCCAGCATAGATATCCTGCTTGATATCTTTTCGCCTGCCAACTATGGGGAATTCCGTCGCGTTTTATCCAAAGATGGTATTTTGATCAAGGTCATCCCGACTGAAAATCACCTCAAGGAAATCCGTCAAATGGTGCAGGACCAGCTGACAAAGAAGGATTATTCCAACCAAGATATCAAGGAACATTTCCAGGAACATTTCAGCATCCAATCTAGTCAGATTGCTTCCTTAACAAAACCTATCTCGGCTGAGCAACGCCAAGCCCTGCTTGCCATGACGCCTCTCCTCTTTCACGTTGACCAAACCAAGATTGACTGGAGTCAGTTGACTGAGATTACCATCGAAGCAGAGATTTTAGTTGGGAAAGCAGTGTAAATAAATCTTTCAATAAGACAAAACCCACACCTCCTCTTGAGGTGTGGGTATAAATCGCGATTTTTCAACTGTCTATCCGAAAAGTGGAAAAAATTTTAACCTCTCCATTTATTTTCGATTCGAAATAACAAATTTATCAATAAATAGCAAGTGAAATGAGGCAAGTGATGCCCCATAACAACATCCATGAAAAGAGATTTCTTGATGAGTCAGTGGAAAGGAACTACTATTACCCATATAAAGGCATGACCAAATCACAAATAGTATCCAAAATAAATCAGTCCATTTATATTTTGAAAAATATTTTTTCCACATAAGAACACCTTCTTTCCTGCAATCATATTATAACACTTCGTGTAAGCGGATACAAGAAATGTGAGGTAATCAACTAAGAAGAAGCATGAGGTTGAAAGAGAGTGTTAAACCTTCAATACGTCTATGATTTCTCTCTTTTTAGACCAGATTGATTCAAATCAACATTATTCAAAAAAAGCGAATTTCAATCGAAACTCGCTTTTTTACAAAATGTATTAGTATAAATTTGTATCTTAGTTCAAGTGCCAGATATCTTCGTTGTACTGAGCGATTGTACGGTCAGATGAGAAGAATCCTGCTTTAGAAATGTTAACGATGACTTTATCCAACCATGCGTCACGATCTTCGTAGTCAGCAAGCATTTGCTCTTTGACTTTGATGTAGTCTTCCAAGTCAAGGAGAGTCATGAACCAGTCTTTGTTAATCAATTCGTTGTAAAGACGTTCCAAGCGTTCTTTCTTGCCTACTGCAAGAACAGCGTCACTCACGATGAAGTCAACCAAAGGTTTGATAGCTTCACGAGCATAGAATTCGCTTGATTTGTAAGCTGCTTTTGCGTAAAGGTCGATAACAGTTTCTGAATCTTCACCAAAGATATAGATGTTTTCGTCACCAACCAACTCAGCGATTTCCACGTTAGCACCGTCCATAGTACCAAGAGTCAAAGCACCGTTCAACATGAATTTCATGTTACCAGTACCTGAAGCTTCTTTAGAAGCAAGTGAGATTTGTTCTGAGATATCACATGCTGGGATAAGGAAGCTTGCTGCAGTAACGTTGTAGTTTTCAACCATAACCACTTGCAAGTGTGGAGCTACTTCTGGATCATTTGCAATCACTTCTGACAAGCAAAGGATCAAGTGAATGATGTCTTGGGCGATTGTGTAGGCAGGAGCTGCTTTACCACCAAAGAAGACTGTGATTGGACGAGCAGGGATGTTACCAGCCTTGATATCAAGGTATTTGTGGATGACATACAAAGCGTTCATTTGTTGGCGTTTGTACTCGTGAAGACGTTTGATTTGGATATCAAAGATAGAGTTTGTATTGATTTCCACACCTTGGTGATCTTTCAAGTGACGAGCCAATTTACGTTTGTTGTGAGCCTTGATACTTTCCAATTTTTCTTTGACAGCTGCTTTGTCTTCGTAAGACAAGAGTTTTTCAAGCTCATCTGCTTCATGGTGCCATCCCTCTCCAATAATCTCATCCAAGTAGTGAGATAGTCTTGGGTTGGCATGCATGAGCCAACGACGGAATGTGATACCGTTTGTTTTGTTGTTGAATTTTTCTGGGTAGATGTCGTAGAAAGCTTTCAACTCTGAGTTCTTCAAGATCTCAGTGTGGAGTGCTGCTACCCCGTTAACACTGTATCCGTAGTGAATATCCATGTGAGCCATGTGTACACGGTCGTTTTCATCAATGATTTGAACAGCTGGGTCTTTGTATTCTGCTTTCACACGACGGTCCAATTCTTTGATGATTGGTACCAAGTGAGGAACCACTTCTTGCAAGAATTCAAGAGGCCATTTTTCAAGGGCTTCAGCAAGGATTGTGTGGTTCGTGTAGGCAGTCATGCTACGAACGATAGAGATTGCTTCGTCAAGTTCGATACCACGTGCAGTCAAAAGACGAATCAATTCAGGGATCACCATTGATGGGTGAGTATCGTTGATTTGTACAACTGCGTAGTCCGCAAGGTCATGCAAGTTGCTTCCTTTTTCGATCGCTTCGTCAATGATCAATTGCGCACCGTTTGAAACCATGAAGTATTGTTGGAAGATACGGAGCAATTCACCTTTCTTGTCGCTATCGTCTGGGTAAAGGAAGAGAGTCAAGTTGCGAGCGATATCTGTCTTGTCAAAGTTGATGCCATCTTCGATGATAGAAGAATCAACTGAATCCAAGTCAAACAAACGCAAGCGGTTTTTAGTAGCTGTCTTGTAACCAGGTACATCGATATCGTAAAGGGTAGATGTCAATGTGAAGTGTGCAAATGGCACTTGGTAACTACGGCTTGAGCGTACCAACCAGTTTTGCTCTGTCAACCAAGCATTAGGAATCGTTTCTTGTTGGTTGTTTTTAAGAACTTGTTGGAAAAGACCAAAGTGATAGTTCAATCCAACACCGTCACCATTCAAACCAAGTGTAGCGATTGAGTCGATAAAGCAGGCTGCCAAACGTCCCAAACCACCGTTACCAAGTGATGGTTCCAATTCTACTTCTTCAATTTCGATCAACTCTTTACCTGCAGCAGCAAGTTCTTTCTTCACATCGTCATAAAGACCAAGGTTAATCAAGTTGTTTGACAAGAGTTTACCGATCAAGAACTCAGCTGAGATGTAGTAAACTTTTTTCTTACCAGTGTTGACTGGTTTTTGACTGCTAGCAAGCTTGCTGTAGTTGAGAAGAGCAAGGTAAAGCTCTTCATTGCTACATTCTGCAATGGTTTTATTGCAACGTTTTTGTACAAATTCTTTTAATGGTAACATTTTTGTGTCTCCTGATATTGTCTTATTTCTTTAATTCTACCAAATTTTCATTAATTCGGCGATAAATTGTAGTCAAGTCAAGCAAAGTTTCTTCAACAGCTGGTGTGAGTTGGTCTGCTGTCATACGCCATGACCAATTTCCGCCAAGAGTAGATGGGAAGTTCATGCGAGCCGCCTCATCTAGTTCTAGCAAATCTTGCATAGTTGCAATTGCCATGAAGCTAACAGATGAAAATACTGTGCGAAGCATTGCGTGTGGCACTGTTTCGTACTCTTTACGGTTCGTGTAGCGCGCCATGTACTCGCGAGTTGGATCGTCGATCTCATTACGGTACCAACCAAGGACCGTATTGTTATCATGTGTTCCTGTGTACATAACTGAGTTAGCTGGTGCCAAGTGTGGGCTATCGATACTTTCGTCTTCTGGATTGAAGGCAAATTGAAGAATCTTCATTCCTGGGAATCCAGTGCGTTCACGCAACTCGATGACTTCATCTGTCATGAAACCAAGGTCTTCTGCGATGATGTTTAGCTCACCAAGCTCTTCCTTAACGGCTGCGAAGAGTTTGTAGCCTGGACCTTTCACCCATTTACCAGGTGCTGCTGTATCGAAACCAGCAGGAATCTCCCAGTAAGATTCGAAACCGCGGAAGTGGTCGATACGAACGATATCGTAGATTTTGAAGCTTTCGCGCAAGCGTTCAATCCACCATTTGTAACCGTCTTTGTCCATTGCTTCCCAGTCATAGATTGGGTTCCCCCAAAGCTGACCAGTGGCAGAAAACTCATCTGGTGGACATCCTGCGATGCAGGTTGCTTTACCAGTGGCATCTGTCTTGAAGAGATGTGGATTTGCCCACATGTCGCTTGAATCTTCCGCAACATAGATTGGCATGTCTCCAACGATTTCGATGTGGTTGTCGTTAGCGTAGGCTTTCAATTTCAACCATTGTTGGAAGAAGAAGTATTGAGTCACACGGTGGTAAACCAACTTGTCTGCCAATTTCTCACGGTAGCTTTCAAGTGCTGAAGCTTTACGAGCACGAGCATCTGCATCTGGCCATTCTGTCCAAGCAAGATTGTCAAAATGCTCTTTGATAGCCATATATTCTGCGAAGAGTTCGAGCCATGATTGGTTGTCTTGAGCAAACTTCTCAAAATCTTTGACATCACCCACTTCCAAGAAGCGTTTCACTGCTTTTTCTAAAAGTGGACGACGTGCGTAATAAATTTTCGCATAGTCAACTTCAGATGCATCGCTACCAAAGTCAACACCTTTAAGGTCACTGGCTTCGAGCAAGCCCTGCTCTACCAAGATATCAAGGTCGATAAAATGCGTATTCCCAGCAAAGGCTGAGAATGATTGGTATGGAGAATCTCCATAGCTTGTTGTCCCAAGAGGGAGGATTTGCCAGTAACGTTGCTTCGTACGAACCAAGAAATCGACGAAATCATAGGCAGTCTGCCCAAATGATCCAATCCCGTATGCTCCTGGCAGAGAAGAGATGTGCATCAACACACCACTTTGACGTTTTTTCATAATAGCACCTCATGTGTTTGTTATAAAACGTTGCGCAATTAAGGCGCAAACGTTTGCGTTAATTTAAGTATAACGCATTTCAAAAACAAATGCAAGCGTTTTTAAAAATTTTTTTGAATTATTTTTATCTAACTAAAACTTATTCCCACTGATATTTTATGAAATAAGCGAAAAAATTTTAAAGATTTTCTGATTTAAGATAATTCATTCCCAATATCTGCTCTATTTTCTGAAAAACTGAGCCGAATTTACGCAATCGTTTTCCTAATACATTTTCAATTCAAGAGAAACAAAGATTTAATGTTTTTTCCTATATAAAGGCATTGACAAATGTTTGAAACCTTAAAATTTTTTTAAAAAACTTTTTAAAAACGCTTGCAACCGTTTTCTATTTGTGCTATACTAAGCTCATAAAAGAAAACGTTTGCGTTTTCTAAATAAATTATACTGTTATTCTTTAGGAGGAATACACTATGTCATCTAAATTCATGAAGAGCGCTGCTGTGCTCGGAACTGCTACTCTCGCTAGCTTGCTCTTGGTGGCTTGCGGAAGCAAAACTGCTGACAAAGCAGCTGATACTAGCTCTTCAGAAGCGAAAGAAATCACTTTCTACGTTGAAGACCAATATAAAGCCTTTGCTGAATCAGCTGCAAAAGCTTATGAAAAAGAATCTGGCGTAAAAGTTACTATCAAAACAGGAGATCAAATGGGTGGTCTTGATAACCTTTCTCTAGACAACCAATCTGGTAAAGCTCCTGATGTTATGATGGCTCCATACGACCGTGTAGGTAGCCTTGGTACTGACGGACAACTTTCAGAAGTAACTCTTAGTGATGGTGCGAAGACAGACGATAAAACAAAATCACTTGTAACTGTTGGTGGTAAAGTCTATGGTGCTCCAGCTGTCATCGAATCACTCGTTTTGTACTATAACAAAGATTTGCTTAAGGAAGCTCCTAAAACATTTGCTGATTTGGAAAACCTTGCTAAAGACAGCAAATACGCTTTCGCTGGTGAAGATGGCAAAACTACTGCCTTCCTAGCTGACTGGACAAACTTCTACTACGCATACGGACTTCTTGCTGGTAATGGCGGTTATGTATTTGGTCAAAACGGTAAAGATCCTAAAGATATCGGACTTGCAAACGACGGGGCAATCAAAGGTATCGAATATGCTAAATCTTGGTACGAAAAATGGCCTAAAGGTATGCAAGATACTGAAGGGGCTCCAAACTTAATCCAAACTCAATTCCAAGAAGGTAAAACAGCTGCTATCATCGATGGTCCTTGGAAAGCTCAAGCATTCAAAGATGCTAAAGTAAACTACGGTGTTGCGACTATCCCAACTCTTCCAAACGGTAAAAACTACGAAACATTTGGCGGTGGTAAAGCTTGGGTTATCCCAGCAAGCACTAAGAACCTTGAAGGCGCTCAAAAATTTGTAGATTTCCTAGTTTCAACTGAACAACAAAAAGCGTTCTACGATGTAACAAACGAAATCCCAGCTAATACTGAAGCTCGTACTTATGCTGAAGGCAAAAAAGATGAGTTGACAACAGCCGTGATTGAACAGTTCAAGAACGCTCAACCAATGCCAAACATCTCTCAAATGTCAGCTGTTTGGGACCCAGCTAAAACAATGCTCTTTGAAGCTGTAAGTGGTACGAAAGATGCGAAAACAGCTGCTAACGATGCTGTAACATTGATTAAGGACACAATCAAACAAAAATTTGGTGAATAATTGATTTGTTCAAGGGGGGTGGAAGCAAAATCCCCCTTTGAATTTATAGATACGCCTATTATTATACGTACGTATCTTACGATTGAATCCGAGTTTTATCTCGCATCCTATGAAAGGAGTAATCATGGAAAAACAACAGCCTCGCAAAGCAGCCTTGCTGTCAATCATTCCTGGTTTAGGACAAATTTATAACAAACAAAAAGCGAAAGGATTTATTTTCCTTGGTGTTACTGTCTTATTTGTTCTGTATTTTCTAACACTTGCAACCCCTGAATTGAGCAATTTGGTCACTCTTGGTGACAAACCTGGTCGTGACAATTCACTTTTCATGCTGATTCGTGGTGCTTTCCATTCTATCTTTGTTGTCGTTTACTTGCTCTTTTATATCTTTAATATCAAGGACGCACATACAACTGCTAAACGTATCAACAACGGGATTCCTGTAGCTCGTACCTTTAAGGATATGATTAAAGGTATTTATGAGAATGGATTCCCATACCTTTTGATCATCCCATCGTATGTAGCGATGACATTTGCGATTATCTTTCCAGTTATCGTAACCTTGATGATTGCCTTTACCAACTATGACTTCCAACATTTACCACCAAATAAATTGTTGGACTGGGTTGGTTTGACGAACTTCACAAACATCTGGAGCTTGAGTACCTTCCGTTCAGCCTTTGGTTCCGTTCTTTCTTGGACCATTATCTGGGCTTTAGCTGCTTCTACTTTGCAGATTGTTATTGGTATCTTTACAGCAATCATTGCCAACCAACCATTTATCAAAGGAAAACGTATCTTTGGTGTTATTTTCCTTCTTCCTTGGGCAGTTCCAGCCTTCATCACTATCTTGACGTTCTCAAATATGTTTAATGATAGTGTTGGTGCCATCAACACCCAAGTCTTGCCTCTCTTGTCTAAGGTTCTTCCTTTCCTAGATGGAGCGCTTATCCCTTGGAAAACAGATCCAACTTGGACTAAGATTGCCTTGATTATGATGCAAGGTTGGCTAGGATTCCCATACATCTACGTTTTGACCTTGGGTATCTTGCAGTCTATTCCTAACGACCTCTACGAAGCGGCTTATATCGATGGTGCCAATGCTTGGCAAAAATTCCGTAACATCACTTTCCCTATGATTTTAGCTGTTGCAGCCCCAACATTGATTAGCCAATACACCTTCAACTTTAACAACTTCTCTATCATGTATCTCTTTAATGGTGGAGGTCCTGGTACTGTCGGAGGTGGAGCCGGTTCAACTGATATCTTGATTTCATGGATTTACCGTTTGACAACAGGTACATCTCCTCAATACTCTATGGCGGCAGCTGTTACCTTGATTATCTCAATCATTGTCATCTCTATCTCTATGATCGCATTCAAGAAACTACACGCATTTGATATGGAGGACGTCTAAGATGAATAACTCAATCAAACTCAAACGTAGACTGACTCAAACCCTCACTTACCTCTACTTGATAGGCCTATCAATTGTCATTATCTATCCACTTTTGATTACCATCATGTCAGCCTTTAAAGCAGGTAACGTCGCAGCCTTTAAACTCGATACTAACATCGACTTCAATTTTGATAACTTTAAAGGACTCTTTACTGAAACCTTGTACGGTACTTGGTACCTCAATACCTTGATCATCGCCTTGATTACCATGGTTGTTCAAACAAGTATCATCGTCCTTGCTGGTTATGCTTACAGCCGTTACAACTTCTTGGCTCGTAAGCAAAGTTTGGTCTTCTTCTTAATCATCCAAATGGTACCAACCATGGCCGCCTTGACTGCCTTCTTCGTTATGGCACTTATGTTGAACGCCCTTAACCATAGCTGGTTCCTCATCTTCCTCTACGTCGGTGGAGGTATTCCGATGAATGCTTGGCTCATGAAAGGTTACTTTGATACCGTGCCAATGTCTCTTGACGAATCTGCAAAACTAGATGGTGCAGGACACTTCCGTCGCTTCTGGCAAATTGTCCTTCCACTCGTTCGCCCAATGGTAGCTGTACAAGCCCTCTGGGCCTTCATGGGACCTTTCGGGGATTACATCCTCTCTAGTTTCTTACTTCGTGAGAAAGAATACTTTACTGTTGCCGTTGGTCTCCAAACCTTCGTTAGCAATGTGAAAAACATGAAGATCGCCTACTTCTCAGCAGGTGCCATCCTCATCGCCCTTCCAATCTGTATTCTCTTCTTCTTCCTACAAAAGAACTTTGTTTCAGGACTTACAAGTGGTGGCGACAAGGGATAATCTATCCCCGCCACCCTTTTTCATTTTATACTCTTCGAAAATCTCTTCAAACCACGTCAGCTTTATCTCCAACCTCAAAGCTGTGCTTTGAGCAACCTGCGACTAGCTTCCTAGTTTGCTCTTTGATTTTCATTGAGTATTAGAAATTGTTACTGTAAGTAATATTCTTGCAACAAGCAATTTATCTCCTAGACTTGAAATAAAGCACATTTCTCTATATAATAATACTCATATAGAAAACACTTTTAGAAAGATGCCTATGCTTCCATATCCATTCTCGTATTTCTCTAGTATCTGGGGATTTCGTAAGCCCCTATCAAAACGTTTCGGCCTCAACTGGTTTCAGCTTCTCTTTACGAGCATTTTCCTCATCAGTTTGTCTATGGTTCCGATTGCCATTCAAAACAGCTCACAGGAAACGTATCCACTGGATACCTTTATCGATAATGTCTACACTCCACTGACAGATGAAGCCATCATGGACTTGTCAGAGAATGCACAAATCGTTGATGGAAAACTGAACTACTCAGGCACTAAGAATCAGCAGCCTTCTCTTTTGATTGGCCCGAGCCAAAACAAAGAATTGCCAAAGGGCTTGCAACTTCATTTTGATACGGAAGAACTCGTCATCAGTAAGGAAAGTAAGGAACTGACTCGCATTCGCTACCACGCGATTCAAACGGAGAGTTTCCAGAGTAAGGAAGATCTAACCCAGGCCATTTCTAAAGATTGGTACCAACAAAATCGGGTCTATATCAGTCTCTTTCTCGTTCTTGGTGCAAGCTTCCTCTTTGGATTGAATTTCTTTATTGTCTCTCTTGGAGCTAGTCTCCTCCTTTATATCACCAAAAAATCACGCCTCTTTTCATTTAGGACTTTTAAAGAGTGCTACCACTTTATCTTGAACTGTTTAGGATTACCCACTCTGATTACGCTTATTTTGGGGCTTTTTGGCCAAAATATGACAACGCTTATCACTGTACAAAACATTCTTTTTGTTCTTTATCTGGTCACTATTTTTTACAAGACACATTTCCGTGATCCAGATTATCATAAATAGGAGATTTTTATGCCCGTGACGATTAAAGATGTGGCTAAAGCAGCAGGTGTCTCACCTTCCACTGTTACCCGCGTCATTCAAAATAAATCAACGATTAGTGATGAAACCAAAAAACGAGTTCGCAAGGCGATGAAGGAGCTCAACTACCATCCCAATCTCAATGCTCGTAGCTTGGTAAGTAGCTATACTCAGGTTATCGGCCTGGTGCTCCCTGACGACTCGGATGCCTTTTACCAAAATCCTTTCTTCCCATCTGTTCTACGAGGGATCGCCCAAGTGGCATCTGAGAACCACTATGCTATCCAAATTGCAACGGGGAAAGATGCAAAAGAGCGGCTCAAAGCTATTTCCCAGATGGTCTATGGTAAGCGTGTTGACGGTTTGATTTTCCTCTACGCTGAAGAAGAAGATCCTCTGGTCAAGCTAGTAGCCGATGAGCAGTTCCCTTTCCTCATTCTCGGAAAATCTACTTCACCCTTTATCCCTCTTGTTGATAATGATAATGTACAAGCTGGCTTTGATGCGACAGAGTATTTCATCAAAAAAGGATGCAAACGAATTGCCTTCATCGGGGGTACAAAGCGACTCTTCGTAACGCAAGATCGTCTAACTGGCTATGAGTCTGCACTCAAACAACACCAACTTCCGATTGATACCAACTTAACCTACTTTGCGACCGAATTTTTAGAAGAAAAAGGTTATCAGTTCAGTGAACTCCTGTTCAATCACGATCCGCAGATTGATGCTATCATCACAACCGATAGTCTGCTAGCAGAAGGAGTTTGTGACTACATCAGTAAGCATCAGTTAACTGTTCCTGTCTTGAGCTTCGACTCTGTCAATCCTCGACTTGACCTTGTAGCCTATGTCGATATCAATAGCCTGGAACTTGGGCGCGTTTCCTTTGAAACCATTCTCCAGATCATCAACGATGCTAAAAACAATAAACAGATTTGTTACCGTCAGTTGATTGGACACAAAATTATCGAAAAATAAAGACCAGCCTCCAGTGAACTGCACCCCAAAAGTTAGACAGAAAAAATCTAACTTTTGGGGTGTTTTTATTATGAAATTGAGTTATGAAAATAAAGTTCAGATCTATGAACTTAGAAAACAAGGATATAGCTTAGAGAAGCTTTCAAATAAATTTGGGATAAACAATTCTAATCTTAGGTACATGATTAAATGGATTGATCGTTACGGAATAGAGTTCGTCAAAAAAGGAAAAAATCGTTACTATTCCCCTGAATTAAAACAAGAAATGGTTGAGAAAGTTCTGTTGGAAGGACGTTCGCAAAGAAGTGTTAGTCTTGATTATACCCTCCCAAACCAAGGAATGCTTTCAAATTGGCTGGCGCAATACAGGAAAAACGGGTGGTATACTATTGTTGAGAAAACAAGAGGGAGAGTACCTAAAATGGGACGTAAACGGAAGAAAACTTGGGAAGAAATGACAGAACTAGAGCGACTCCAAGAGGAGAATGAACGCTTAC
>NZ_ALJN01000009.1:0-96158 GCF_000287715.1 Streptococcus oralis SK304
CAGCAGTTAAGCCCTAGAACGCCGGAAGTAGTTGGGGGTTGCCCCCTGTGAGATATGGAAGTCGCTTAGCTTTTATCCGCCATAGCTCAGTTGGTAGTAGCGCATGACTGTTAATCATGATGTCGTAGGTTCGAGTCCTACTGGCGGAGTATAAGAGTATAAATCGAAACGTTCAATTGAGCGTTTTTTTCTATAGATAAATTGTAAAATATAGTACAACAAAAAAACTCATAGCGTTTCATTGGTGTAAACTGTAAGTAACCATACAAACAGAAGCCGAGAAAAAACTATGAACTACTCCCATCTTACCATAACGGACCGAATAAAGATAGAAACCTACTTGGAATTAGGTTTAAAACCTTGCCAAATTGCAAGTAAACTTGGCGTCCATAAGTCTCCCATTTCAAGAGAGTTAAGACGATGCCAAAATGCTTACTCCGCCGTCTTAGCACAGGAACAGTACGACCACAATGCTAAGCAAAAAGGTCAGAAGTCTTGTTTAACACCAAAGTTGAAAAAGGAAATTGAGAACGGTTTAAAATCCTCTTGGTCGCCTGAACAGATTTGTGGGCGCTATCAGCTTGAACAAAAGCCAATGGTAGCTTTTAAAACCATCTATAACTGGCTCTATGCTGGTTTGATTGATCTGGATTTAAGCGTTCTTCGTCGTAAAGGAAAGACTCGACACCCCAAAGAAACACGTGGAAGATTTAGGATTGGCACGTCGATTGCTAAACGTCCTAAAGAAGTTCGGAATCGTGAAACTTTTGGTCATTGGGAACTTAATACTGTGGTGTCTTCCAGAGGCAAAAGCAAGAGGTGTTTAGCGACTTTTCTGGAGCGAAAAACGCGTTTTTACTTAGCTTTCAAGATACCAGATAGAACAGCCAAAGCCATGTTTTCAGCCATCGAACAACTTTGTAAGCTATTTCCAAAAGAGACTCTTAAAACCTTCACTTCAGGCAGAGGAAAAGAGTTCGCCTGCTATCCTCTGGTAGAGAATTTAGGAATTTCCTTTTTCTTTGCGGACGCCTATTCATCCTGGCAGAGAGGAAGCAATGAAAACGCAAATGGCTTACTAAGAGAATATTTCCCAAAGAAAACAGATTTAGCTACTATATCTGATGAGGCTTTGAACAAGGCCTTATATGATATCAATACCGACCACGAAAATGTTTAACTTACAGAACAGCTTATGAAGCTCTAGTGGATGAGTTAGAGTAAATGTTGCGCTTATTCTTGCAATTTATCATTTATAAATATAGTGGACTGTTGAAATTTCAAATTTTATTTTTTAAGTCTATAATTACCTTTTTATTTTATTTTTAGTTCGTTTAGCTTTAAATTCTTCTTTTATAGGATTTGAAGCTTTTTTAGTTCCTTTTTTTGTTAGACTAGTGTTACTAATAAGAAAGGGAATTTTTATATGCTTCAGAAATTTTATGATCGAGCATTTGTTTTTTTGAAACTAGTTGAACAAGAATATGCCTCTTTAGGCCAGAGTTGTGCTGAGTGGGAATCACTTCATCTTCGGTTTTTACTATATTATTTAATCCGATTTAAAATTAAAAGTGATAGGGACTTTTCTCTATATCACTTTAGAACAGCTTATCGCCTATATCTAGATAAATTACTGCAAGGTGGTACAACTCTTATCCAATAAGAAACTCATAAATCATATATCACGAACAATAATCTGTATTGATTTTATATTTTTTAGGATTTTGTTTAATTTTTAAGGTTTTGAATTTTGTTATTTACAGAAATTCCAAATCTTTTCTACTGTTTCTTCTTGATAAAATAGTGTTTTTTTCTTATAATAAATTGTAAGATATAATTGCGGGTGAAATTCCTGCCATGTATATGAGAAAGGACGAGCTCCTAGTAGCTCAGACGAATTTTATTATGACTTCAGTTGTTGTTGTAGGTACCCAATGGGGCGATGAAGGTAAAGGAAAAATTACAGATTTTCTTTCAGCCAATGCGGAAGTGATTGCTCGTTACCAAGGTGGTGATAATGCAGGTCACACCATTGTTATTGATGGTAAAAAGTTTAAGTTGCACTTGATTCCATCTGGAATTTTCTTCCCTGAAAAAATTTCAGTTATTGGAAACGGTATGGTTGTAAACCCTAAATCTCTTGTGAAAGAATTGTCTTATCTGCATGAAGAAGGTGTTACAACAGATAATCTACGTATCTCTGATCGTGCGCATGTTATTTTGCCTTACCACATCGAGTTGGATCGCTTGCAAGAAGAGGCTAAGGGTGACAATAAGATTGGTACTACAATAAAGGGAATCGGTCCAGCATATATGGACAAAGCTGCTCGTGTTGGAATTCGTATTGCGGATCTTTTGGATAAAGAGATTTTTCGTGAGCGTTTGGAACGCAATCTTGCGGAAAAGAATCGTTTGTTTGAAAAATTATATGATAGTGAACCTATTTCATTCGATGATATTTTTGAAGAATATTATGAATATGGGCAACAAATTAAACAATATGTGACAGATACTTCTGTTATCTTGAACGATGCGCTTGATAATGGCAAACGTGTGCTTTTTGAAGGTGCACAAGGTGTTATGTTGGATATTGACCAAGGGACTTATCCATTTGTTACTTCTTCAAACCCTGTCGCTGGTGGTGTGACAATTGGGTCAGGTGTTGGTCCAAGTAAGATTGACAAGGTTGTAGGTGTATGTAAAGCCTATACGAGTCGTGTAGGTGACGGACCTTTCCCAACTGAGTTGTTTGATGAAGTGGGAGATCGTATCCGTGAAGTAGGTCATGAATACGGTACAACAACTGGCCGTCCACGTCGAGTAGGTTGGTTTGACTCAGTTGTGATGCGTCATAGCCGCCGTGTATCTGGGATTACAAATCTTTCATTGAACTCTATCGATGTTTTGAGTGGTTTGGATACTGTGAAAATATGTGTGGCCTATGATCTTGATGGTCAACGTATTGATTACTATCCTGCTAGTCTTGAGCAGTTGAAACGTTGCAAACCTATCTACGAAGAATTGCCAGGTTGGTCAGAAGATATCACTGGAGTCCGTAATTTAGAAGACCTTCCTGAGAATGCACGTAACTATGTTCGTCGTGTAAGCGAGTTGGTTGGGGTTCGTATTTCTACTTTCTCAGTAGGTCCTGATCGTGAACAAACTAATATTTTAGAAAGTGTTTGGTCATAGGAGATTTTTAAGATTAGTTTAAGACAGGTTGGGTATACTATAGGCAGTTACAAGAAGACCTCCTAACTTGTTGTAACAAATATCCTAAACTTTTCTTTTTCATAATAATCTCCCTATTAAGTCACCCCATTGGGTGGCTTTTTTTGTGTTGAGAATCATGATATAATAATAAAATCGACAAGTAGGAAAAGAGAAGAACGATGAATTATACAGTTGAAGAAAAAGAAGCCTTTATGAGAGAGGCTTTGAGAGAGGCTGAGATTGCTTTAGAACACGATGAAATTCCAATTGGTTGTGTGATTGTCAAGGATGGAGAAATCATTGGGAGGGGGCATAATGCGCGCGAGGAGTTGCAACGGGCGGTTATGCATGCAGAAATCATGGCCATAGAGAATGCGAACGTGAGTGAAGAAAGTTGGCGTCTGCTGGATTGTACCCTTTTTGTGACCATTGAGCCTTGTGTCATGTGTAGTGGGGCGATTGGGCTTGCCCGTATTCCAAACGTAGTTTACGGGGCTAAAAACCAGAAATTTGGTGCAGCTGGAAGTTTGTACGATATTTTGACAGATGAGCGTCTCAATCATCGTGTAGAGGTAGAAACGGGAATTTTGGAAGATGACTGTGCAGCTATTATGCAGGACTTTTTTAGAAATAGACGGAAAAAATAATTTCTCTTTAAAAACCGAGGGGAATGTGGTATAATAAATAATGGAGCAACAGTTCTGCGTGAAGCGGGTCAGGGGAGGAATCCAGCAGCCCTAAGCGAGTGTGAATTGTGTGCTCTTTTTTCGTGCTTTTTTCGAATAAATAAGATAAAATAGCCTAGAATAAATGATAATAGAAAAGAGAAAAATATGAAAATTCGTGGTTTTGAATTGGTTTCGAGTTTTACAGATGAAAGTTTGCTACCTAAGCGTGAGACGGCTCATGCAGCTGGTTACGACTTAAAGGTTGCTGTGCGTACGGTTATTGCGCCAGGAGAGATTGTCTTGGTTCCGACAGGTGTTAAGGCCTATATGCAGCCGACAGAAGTGCTCTATCTCTATGACCGTTCATCAAACCCTCGCAAGAAGGGTTTGGTTTTGATTAACTCAGTTGGGGTCATTGATGGGGATTATTATGGAAATCCTGGGAATGAAGGCCATATCTTTGCTCAGATGAAAAATATTACTGATCAGGAAGTGGTTCTCGAAGTTGGAGAGCGTGTGGTTCAGGCTGTCTTTGCTCCTTTCTTAATTGCAGACGGAGATGAGGCAGATGGCGTGCGAACTGGTGGATTTGGATCGACAGGGTATTAAGATGAAGATAATCTTTGTACGTCATGGGGAGCCAGACTACCGTGAGTTAGAGGAGTGTTCCTACACTGGCTTTGGATTAGATTTGGCTCCTTTGTCTGAGAAAGGAAGGCGACAAGCTCAGGAACTTTGGCAAAATCCTTTGCTACAATCGGCTAATCTACTAGTGACTTCAGCAGTAACGAGAGCTTTAGAAACGGCTTTTTATGTATCTTGTGCTACCGGCCTTCCTTTGAGGGTGGAGCCTTTGTTACACGAATGGCAGGTTTACGAAAGTGGTATAGAGAATTTTGAAAAAGCACGTACTCTGTTTTTAGAAAACAAGGGGGAGTTGCTTCCTAATAGTCCTATTCAGTATGAGACAGCTGAAGAGATGAAGGTGCGTTTTTTGGAAACTATGATAAAGTACCGAGACTACCAGACAGTGCTAGTTGTCGCTCATCGAATGCTCATGCGCCAATTTGTACCAGACGAGAAGATTAATTTTTGCCAAGTGATTGAATGTGAGATAGAAATTTAGAAAGAGGTTTATCATCGCAAAGAAAAAAGCGACATTTGTGTGTCAAAATTGTGCTTATAACTCCCCAAAATACCTAGGACGCTGTCCAAACTGTGGATCTTGGTCTTCTTTTGTAGAAGAGGTTGAGGTTGCCGAGGTCAAGAATGCACGTGTGTCCCTGACAGGCGAGAAAACCAAGCCCATGAAACTGGCTGAGGTGACTTCAATCAATGTCAATCGAACCAAGACGGAGATGGAGGAATTCAATCGTGTACTTGGAGGCGGAGTGGTACCAGGAAGTCTCGTACTCATCGGTGGGGATCCAGGAATCGGGAAATCAACCCTTCTCCTACAAGTTTCAACCCAGCTGTCTCAAGTAGGGACTGTTCTCTATGTCAGTGGGGAGGAGTCTGCCCAGCAGATTAAGTTACGAGCAGAGCGCTTGGGAGATATTGATAGCGAGTTTTATCTCTATGCAGAGACCAATATGCAGAGTGTTCGAGCTGAGGTGGAGCGCATTCAACCAGACTTTCTCATTATCGACTCCATCCAGACTATCATGTCTCCTGAGATTTCAGGGGTACAAGGATCTGTGTCTCAGGTGCGAGAGGTGACAGCTGAGCTCATGCAGCTGGCAAAGACTAATAACATTGCCATCTTTATCGTAGGGCATGTGACCAAGGAAGGTACCCTGGCTGGTCCGCGTATGTTGGAGCATATGGTAGATACGGTGCTTTACTTTGAAGGGGAACGCCACCATACCTTCCGTATCTTGAGAGCAGTCAAAAACCGTTTTGGCTCCACTAACGAGATTGGGATTTTTGAGATGCAGTCGGGCGGATTGGTTGAGGTGCTCAATCCGAGTCAAGTTTTCCTAGAGGAGCGTTTGGATGGGGCTACTGGCTCGTCAATCGTTGTGACCATGGAAGGGACCCGTCCGATTTTGGCGGAGGTTCAGGCTTTGGTAACACCAACCATGTTTGGAAATGCTAAACGCACGACGACAGGACTTGATTTCAATCGTGCAAGTCTGATTATGGCTGTTTTGGAAAAACGAGCAGGGCTTCTCCTGCAAAATCAGGATGCCTATCTCAAATCTGCTGGTGGTGTCAAATTAGATGAGCCTGCCATTGACTTAGCCGTTGCAGTGGCTATTGCCTCTAGTTACAAGGATAAGCCTACCAATCCTCAGGAATGTTTTGTGGGAGAATTGGGCTTGACGGGAGAGATTCGACGCGTGAATCGTATCGAACAACGTATCAATGAAGCGGCAAAATTGGGCTTTACCAAGATTTATGTACCCAAGAATTCCTTGACAGGAATCACTCCACCCAAGGAAATTGAGGTCATTGGTGTGACGACTATTCAGGAAGTTTTGAAAAAGGTCTTTGCATAATCCGTGACAAATCCTCTAAAAAATGATAAGATAGGAGAAATATTTGATTATCAAATTTTTGAGGAGGGAATCGTGTCGTATTTTGAACAGTTTATGCAAGCCAATCAGGCTTATGTTGCCCTACATGGGCAGTTAAATCTGCCACTTAAACCCAAAACCAGAGTAGCGATCGTGACCTGTATGGACTCACGTCTGCACGTTGCGCAAGCTCTAGGTTTGGCCCTTGGGGATGCTCATATCTTGCGGAATGCGGGTGGTCGAGTAACTGAGGACATGATTCGTTCACTGGTGATTTCCCAGCAACAAATGGGGACAAGAGAAATCGTGGTGCTTCACCATACAGACTGTGGAGCTCAAACCTTTGAAAATGAAAGTTTTCATGAACATTTGAAACACGAGCTCGGAGTTGATGTGTCCGATCAAGATTTTTTACCATTTCAGGATGTTGAAGAGAGCGTGAGAGAGGATATGCAATTGCTTAGAGAGTCTCCACTGATTCCTGATGATGTGGTTATTTCAGGTGCTGTCTATGATGTGGATACAGGAAGTATGAGAGAAGTATACTAACTTTGTCTCGAAAAAATCTCATCCTAGCATAAAATCGATTGTTAAAATGTAGAATTTTTAGTTTTAATATAGCTAATATAAAATAGTATAAAACAAGGGTATAAATGTTTACTCTTGTTTTATTTTTGATTGAAAAATAAAGGAAAAAGCGCTACAATGGTAGATGGAAAATGTTGTGTAAAAAACAAGTGATACATAAATACCGGAGGAAATCATGTCTTTTTCTGATTTAAAGCTGTTTGCCCTTTCTTCTAATAGAGAATTGGCAGAGCGTGTGGCGCAAGAAATTGGGATAGAGTTGGGGAAATCGACTGTTCGCCAATTTTCAGATGGGGAGATTCAGGTCAACATCGAAGAATCAATCCGTGGAAAACACGTCTTTATCCTACAATCAACTAGTTCACCTGTAAATGATAATTTACTTGAAATTTTAATTATGGTGGATGCATTGAAGCGTGCTAGTGCAGAATCTGTCAATGTTGTTATGCCCTACTATGGCTATGCACGTCAGGATAGAAAAGCGCGCGCGCGTGAGCCAATCACTGCAAAGCTCGTTGCAAACATGCTAGAAGTTGCTGGGGTAGATCGTTTGTTGACGATTGATTTGCATGCTGCACAGATTCAGGGATTCTTTGATATTCCAGTAGATCACTTGATGGGTGCTCCATTGATTGCGGACTATTTTGAACGTCGTGGTATGGTTGGTTCTGACTACGTGGTTGTCAGCCCAGACCATGGTGGAGTGACTCGTGCTCGTAAATTGGCAGAGTTTTTGAAAACCCCGATTGCGATTATTGACAAACGCCGTAGTGTAGACAAGATGAATACCAGTGAAGTGATGAATATTATCGGTAAGGTAGAAGGTAAGACTTGTATCTTGATTGACGATATGATCGATACAGCTGGAACCATTTGCCATGCGGCGGACGCTCTTGCTGAAGCAGGTGCTGTTGAAGTTTACGCAAGCTGTACGCACCCAGTACTTTCAGGGCCAGCTATGGACAATATCCAAAAATCAGCTATTAAGAAATTGGTTGTTTTGGATACTATCTACCTACCAGAAGAGCGTTTGATTGACAAAATCGAGCAAATCTCCATCGCCCACCTCCTAGGGGATGCTATCATTCGTATCCACGAAAAACGCCCTCTTTCTCCTTTATTCAGTATTGAGAAAAAGATTTAATCCTTCACTTGAAATAGATAGTTCTCCTAACAAGTTTCTTTTCTTGCTAGGAGATTTTTTGTAGTCAAAACCTGCAAGCCTATTCAAAATGTGCTATACTGATGAAAAAGGAGGAATTCTATGAGTCAAGAATTTATCAATCCAAGTGATGGTGTGATCCGTCAGTATCTGGCAACCAGTAAAACGTTAGCGGTAGTGGGTTTATCCGATCGTGAAGAAACAACTAGCAATCGAGTGACTAAGGAAATGCAGGCTCGGGGCTATAAAATCATTCCAGTTAATCCCAAGGCTGCAGGTGGGGAAATCTTGGGAGAGAAGGCTTATGCGAGTCTAGCTGAGATTCCTTTTCCTGTAGATATCGTCAATGTATACCGACGTAGCGAGTTTTTACCAGATGTGGCGCGTGATTTTCTCAAGGCTGATGCCAAGATTTTTTGGGCACAACTGGGACTTGAAAGTCTAGAAGCGGAAGAAATCTTGCGTGCTGGAGGATGCGATGACATCGTGATGAATCGTTGCATCAAAAGAGAACATACACGTTTAATTCTTGAACAATAAAAAGGTAGCCATGGGCTACCTTTTTATTTTATAAAGTACCAATCAATGCTTGCATGCCAAGACTGGTGAGGATGATGGCAATCCAGCAAAGGGCTCCAAGAAGAATGGATTTACCGCTGGATCTGACCATGGCTACTAGATTTGTTTTGAGACCGATGGCACTCATAGCCATGATAATGAGGAATTTGGAGAGTTGTTTGAGAGGGGTAAAGAAGCTACTAGACACACCGAGAGAGGTAAGGAGAGTCGTTAAGAGAGAGGCCAGGATAAAATAAAGGATAAAAAGTGGGAAAACTTTTTTCAGTTGTACGCCTTGTTTATTTTTTTGTTGGCGACTTTGCCAGTAGGAGAGAAAGAGAGTGATGGGAATGATTGCTAAGGTGCGCGTGAGTTTCACAATGGTTGCAGATTCAAGGGTATTGGTCTGATAAAGACTGTCCCAGGCACTAGCTGTGGCCGTTACAGAAGAAGTATCATTGACCGCAGTTCCTGCAAAGAGGGCAAAGCCGTCATTAGATAGGTGAAGCCAGGTTCCTAGAGTTGGAAAGATAAGCGCAGCCAAGATATTGAAGAAAAAGATAACGGAAATGGCTTGGGCAACCTCCTTTTCTTTGGCATGGATAACGGGTGCTGTAGCAGCAATGGCAGAGCCACCACAGATAGAAGAACCCACACCAATCAAGGTAGCCAGTTTTGTATCTAGTGCAAAGAAACGCTGGAAGAGGTAGGCGACGATTAAGGAAATCGAAATGGTGGAAAGGATGACAGGGAGTGAGGTTTGTCCGACTGCAAAGACTTGCGAGATATTGAGACCAAAACCAAGCAAGATGACGGCATACTGGAGTAATTTTTTGGAACTAAAGGTCAAACCTGCATCTAGTTGTTTGTAGGGCGAGAGCCAGGGGTGTAGGAGCATTCCTATAAAGATTGCAAAAACGGGTGCACCCACGACGGGGAAAAGTCCTCCTAGAAACCAAGAAATGATAGAAATGAGAAGGCAGGCCAAGATGCCTGCTCCATTTTTTGATAGAAATGACATAAAAACCTCCAATCATAATCTGTTACCATTATAGACCTGTAAACGGGAAAAGTAAAATAGAAAGTGGAAAGCTATTCTATAATGTATTTTTGCGGTCGGGGGGCTTTTGTAGTATAATAGAGATACGGTTTGAGAGTAGGAGGTATCTATGGACTTAACTAAGCGCTTTAATAAACAATTAGATAAGATTCAAGTTTCGTTGATTCGCCAGTTTGACCAGGCTATTTCGGAGATTCCTGGGGTCCTGCGTTTGACCTTGGGGGAACCTGATTTTACAACGCCAGATCATGTTAAGGAAGCGGCTAAGCGGGCCATCGACCAGAACCAATCCTACTATACAGGGATGAGTGGTCTGTTAACATTACGTCAGGCAGCCAGTGATTTTGTAAAAGAAAAATACCAGCTAGATTACAATCCTGAAAATGAAATCTTGGTTACAATTGGAGCGACAGAGGCTTTATCTGCTACTTTGACAGCTATTTTGGAAGAGGGAGATAAGGTGCTCTTGCCAGCTCCTGCCTATCCAGGTTATGAGCCAATTGTCAATCTAGTTGGGGCAGAGGTTGTCGAGATTGATACGACTGAAAATGGTTTTGTCTTGACCCCTGAAATGTTGGAAAAGGCTATTTTGGAGCAAGGCGACAAGCTCAAGGCTGTCATTCTCAACTATCCAGCTAATCCGACAGGAATTACCTATAGTCGGGAGCAGTTGGAAGCTTTGGCAGACGTTTTAGGCAAGTATGAGATTTTTGTTGTCTGTGATGAGGTTTACTCGGAATTGACCTATACAGGGCAAGCCCATGTATCTCTGGGAACGATGCTGAGAGACCAGGCTATTATTATTAATGGCTTGTCTAAATCGCATGCTATGACTGGTTGGCGTTTAGGCCTCATCTTTGCTCCTGCAGCTTTCACAGCTCAGTTAATCAAGAGTCACCAATATTTGGTTACTGCCGCAAACACTATGGCTCAACATGCTGCGGTGGAGGCTTTGACCGCTGGTAAAAACGACGCAGAGCCTATGAAGAAGGAATACATCCAGCGTCGGGATTATATTATTGAGAAGATGACTAATCTTGGTTTTGAGATTATCAAACCAGACGGTGCCTTCTATATCTTTGCTAATATTCCAGCAGGTTACAATCAAGACTCCTTTGCTTTTCTGAAGGATTTCGCCCAGAAGAAGGCTGTCGCCTTTATTCCGGGTGCTGCTTTTGGTCAGTATGGAGAAGGCTATGTGCGTCTGTCTTATGCAGCCAGCATGGAAACGATCAGAGAGGCTATGAAACGACTTGAGGAGTACATGAGAGAAGCATGATTCAGTCTATCACGAGTCAAGGCTTGGTGCTCTACAATCGTAACTTTCGTGAGGATGACAAGTTAGTCAAGATTTTTACCGAGCAAGCGGGCAAGCGCATGTTTTTCGTCAAACACGCTGGTCAGTCCAAACTGGCCCCTGTTATTCAGCCCTTGGTGTTGGCTCGGTTTCTCTTGCGAATCAATGATGATGGACTCAGCTATATCGAAGACTACCATGAGGTGATGACCTTTCCCAAGATTAATAGTGATCTCTTTGTTATGGCTTATGCGACCTATGTGGCTGCCCTTGCAGATGCTAGTTTGCAGGATAATCAGCAGGATGCTCCCTTGTTTGCTTTTTTGCAAAAGACTTTGGAGTTGATGGAAGCAGGATTGGATTATCAGGTTTTGACCAATATTTTTGAAATCCAAATCTTGACTCGATTTGGAATTAGTCTCAATTTTAATGAGTGTGTCTTTTGCCATCGGGTTGGTCAGGCTTTTGACTTTTCTTTCAAATATGGAGCCTGCCTCTGCCCAGAGCATTATCATGAAGATGAGAGACGTTGTCATCTGAATCCCAATATTCCTTATCTGCTCAATCAATTTCAAGCTATTGATTTTGAGACCTTGGAGACTATTTCGCTCAAGCCTGAAATCAAGCAAGACTTGCGCAAGTTTATAGACCAAATCTACGAAGAGTATGTTGGAATTCACCTAAAATCAAAGAAATTTATTGATTCCCTAGCAGACTGGGGACAATTACTAAAAGAGGAAGATAAATGAAAAAAATTGCAGTAGATGCTATGGGGGGCGATTACGCACCTCAAGCCATCGTTGAGGGTGTCAATCAAGCCCTTGCTGACTTTTCAGATATTGAGATTCAACTCTATGGAGACGAAAGCAAAATCAAGCAATATCTAACAGCGACAGAACGCGTCAGCATTATCCATACGGATGAGAAGATTGATTTTGATGATGAGCCGACAAAAGCTATTCGTAAGAAGAAAAATGCCAGTATGGTATTAGCGGCTAAGGCAGTCAAAGAAGGAGAGGCAGACGCTGTTCTCTCGGCTGGGAATACAGGTGCCTTGTTGGCTGCAGGATTCTTCATTGTAGGTCGTATCAAGAATATCGACCGTCCTGGACTCATGTCGACCTTACCGACCATTGATGGCAAGGGCTTTGACATGCTAGATCTTGGAGCCAATGCAGAAAATACAGCTCATCATCTGCACCAATACGCTGTTTTGGGTTCCTTTTACGCGAAAAATGTTCGTGGGATTTCGAAACCACGTGTTGGTTTGCTCAATAATGGAACAGAAAGTAGCAAGGGTGATCCTCTTCGTAAGGAAACCTACGCCTTGCTAGCAGCGGATGAAAGCTTGAATTTTGTTGGAAACGTGGAAGCGCGTGATTTGATGAATGGCGTTGCGGATGTTGTTGTGGCAGATGGTTTCACGGGAAACGCTGTTCTCAAATCCATCGAAGGTACAGCTTTGGGAATCATGGGCTTACTTAAAAATGCTATTACGGGTGGTGGCCTTCGAGCGAAGCTAGGTGCTCTACTTCTCAAAGATAGTCTTAAGGGGTTGAAGACACAGCTCAACTATTCAGATGTTGGAGGAGCAGTCTTGTTTGGCGTCAAGGCGCCAGTTGTAAAAACTCATGGCTCAAGTGATGCCAATGCTGTGTACAGTACGATTCGTCAGATTCGTACCATGCTAGAAACAGACGTAGTTGCCCAGACTGCGCGTGAATTTTCAGGAGAATAAAAAAGATGACAGAAAAAGAAATTTTTGACCGTATTGTAACCATTATCCAAGAGCGACAGGGAGAGGACTTTGTCGTAACAGAGGCCTTGAGTTTGAAAGATGACCTAGATGCGGACTCAGTGGATTTGATGGAGTTCGTCTTGACACTAGAAGATGAATTCGAAATTGAAATCAGTGATGAGGAAATTGACCAACTGCAAAGTGTAGGAGATGTGGTAGCAGTTGTCAAAAGTAAAGAATAGCAAAAAGCAACATGATTTGCATGTTGCTTTTTTGTTTGCAGAAAAAAGAAAAACTTTTAGTAGAAATTGCGAATAAAGAGATGAGAAAGATAAAAGGAGGAATGTTTATGTATGTGACTGGTCTTTATCCGTGGTTCATTAAGTGGTTTTTAAAATAAAAATGAATGAGTTGCTCATTTTCGAATTGTTTTTCGAATAGATAGGTAAGGAAAAAGGGAAGGAGATAAGAAAATGATTTCAGTAATTTACCCAATCTGGCTATTTAAGTGGCTTAGAGGTTAAAGATTAGATATATAGAAAAAAATAAGGAGAAGAAAGATGACAAACTTTGACAAAATGGAACAGAACTTTGCAGCTCTTACAGAAGAAGAGTTGACGGATGTGAATGGGGGATTGATTATTACAGCAGCTGGAATTATTTTAGCAGGAAAAGTAGCAGGTGCTGTGGTTACAATTGGAGGAGCTCTTTATGGAGCAGGATATGCTATTGGAAAAGCATTGCGACCTTAATATGATTAGAAAGGAGGCTTAACAATGAAACAATTTCAAGAATTATCTTTTCAAGAACTTGAAGAGGTTCAAGGCGGTGTTATTACATTAACGATAGGTACGGCAGTGCTTGTAGGCTGGAAAGCAGTAGCAGCTTATGGAGCAGCGGCTACTGTAGCAGGAGGTACACTTGGATTGGGAGTCTATAATGGATACAGAGGGCGTTAGACTATGAACAATCGGAACCTTAATCTCAATACACTCTTACCCAAATTAGCTACTATAGTTCCTTTCTTGGCTATAGCTCTCAATCTTGTACTTCATGTGATTCGTACAGGTTCATTAGTATCCTTTGATTGGCAATGGACTGTAGTTGGTTTACTTGCTTCGGGCTATTTTGGTATTTTTTGTAAGGATTTGACGAAAAATAATCAAAACTATAAAAGATCAATCTGAATGAAAAGGATTTTATGCATGTAAATGGTGGAGTTTTCCCGCCTTTCTTTTCAGGTAAATAGGAGTCTATCATGAAAAAATTCTTATTAGGATTTGCTGAGGGGTATTTTGTCGTATCGATCATTATTTATATCGCAACGTATTTGATTATGAAAAATCCGATTAATACCCTGTTTTATCCAGAAACCTATCCAATTCTACTTGGTCTGTTTTATCTAGTATACAAGTACAAAACAAAAGAAAGTAAGATAGGGAATTGATGAACCATCAGATCGGAGTTTGAGATGAAAGTCGTTCAATTACTACAAAAAGCTTGGCCAGAGTTTATTGTATTGTTTAGTTCAATGGCTTATCTAATGATTAGAATTGTGGCTGATGTAAACAAAATAAATTTACCTACATGGTTTGAATGTTTTGATATACCTACGATTTCATTATTTTTGATGACCTTTATCTTACTTTATAAAAGTAAAGAAAATATCATTTCAGAATAATTTATTTCTGGGCATTCATTTTTTAACGGTTGCTTTAAGCAGGCAGAACTTTCGTTCTGCCTTTTTACATTTAAACGATAGTTTATGCTTTTTAAAGTGCGTTTTAGGCGTAAAAATAGTTTTTTCAGAAATAATTCCCTTATTTCTTCCTTGTTTGGTTAAAATAATCTTACAAAGTTTTTAAGAGATTATTAGAAAAAAGGAGATGGATATGAAATTTGGGAAAAGGCACTATCGTCCTCAGGTGGATCAGATGGATTGCGGTGTGGCTTCCTTGGCCATGGTCTTTGGCTACTATGGTAGTTATTACTCCTTGGCTCACCTGCGAGAGTTAGCCAAGACGACTATGGATGGGACAACTGCTTTGGGTCTTGTCAAGGTGGCAGAAGAAATTGGCTTCGAGACGCGCGCTATCAAAGCGGATATGACGCTCTTTGATCTGCCTGATTTGACTTTTCCTTTTGTAGCCCATGTGCTCAAGGAAGGGAAATTGCTCCACTATTATGTGGTGATTGGTCAGGACAAGAAGACGATCCACATCGCTGATCCAGATCCTAGTGTTAAGCTGACGAAGATTTGCCGTGAGCGATTTGCGCAAGAATGGACAGGGGTCAGTCTCTTTATGGCACCGTCTCCAGACTACAAACCTCACAGGGAGAAAAAACAAGGGCTCCTATCCTTCTTGCCAATCTTACTCAAACAGCGTGGCTTAATTACCAATATCGTTCTAGCGACACTCTTGGTAACCTTGATTAACATTGTGGGTTCTTATTATCTGCAGTCGATCATTGATACCTATGTGCCAGATCAGATGCGTTCGACGCTGGGGATTATTTCTATTGGGCTGGTCATCGTCTATATCCTCCAGCAAATCTTGTCCTATGCGCAGGAATATCTTTTACTTGTTCTGGGGCAACGGTTGTCAATTGACGTGATTTTGTCTTATATCAAGCATGTTTTTCACCTGCCAATGTCCTTTTTCGCGACACGCAGGACAGGGGAAATCGTTTCTCGTTTTACAGATGCTAATAGTATCATTGATGCGCTAGCTTCGACCATTCTTTCTATCTTTTTGGATGTGTCAACGATTTTGATTATCTCGCTTGTCTTGTTTTCACAAAATATAACACTCTTTTTCATCAGTCTGCTTGCACTTCCCATTTATACAGTGATTATATTTGCCTTTATGAAGCCTTTTGAAAAGATGAATCGGGACACTATGGAAGCCAATGCGGTTCTGTCTTCTTCTATCATCGAGGACATCAACGGTATTGAGACCATTAAGTCTTTGACTAGTGAAAGTTCACGCTATCAAAAGATTGATAAGGAATTTGTGGCTTATCTGAAAAAATCCTTTACCTACAGTCGGGCAGAAAGCCAGCAAAAGGCTCTGAAAAAAGTTGCCCAGCTTCTTCTCAATGTTGCCGTTCTTTGGATGGGAGCTGTTCTGGTCATGGATGGCAAGATGAGTTTGGGGCAATTGATTACCTATAATACTTTGCTTGTTTACTTTACCAATCCTTTGGAAAATATCATCAACCTGCAAACCAAACTTCAAACAGCGCAGGTTGCCAATAATCGCTTAAATGAGGTTTATCTGGTAGCTTCGGAGTTTGAGGAGAAGAAAACAGTAGAAGATTTGAGCATGATGAAAGGGGATATGGCTTTCAAGCAGGTTCACTACAAGTATGGCTACGGTCGAGATGTTTTGTCGGATATCAATTTGACGATCCCGCAAGGTTCTAAAGTGGCTTTCGTGGGGATTTCAGGGTCAGGCAAGACCACCTTGGCCAAGATGATGGTTAACTTTTACGACCCTAGTCAGGGAGAGATTAGTCTGGGTGGTGTCAATCTTAATCAGATTGATAAAAAAGCCTTGCGCCAGCATATCAACTATTTGCCTCAACAGCCCTATGTCTTTAACGGAACGATTTTGGAGAATCTTCTCCTTGGAGCCAAGGAGGGGACGACACAGGAGGATATTCTGCGAGCAGTTGAATTGGCAGAGATTCGGGAGGATATCGAGCGGATGCCACTGAATTACCAGACAGAATTGACTTCGGATGGCGCAGGTATTTCTGGTGGCCAACGGCAGCGAATCGCTCTGGCGCGAGCTCTTTTAACGGATGCACCTGTTTTGATATTGGACGAAGCGACCAGCAGTCTGGATATCTTGACAGAGAAGCGGATTGTGGATAATCTTATGGCTTTAGACAAGACCTTGATTTTCATTGCCCACCGCTTGACCATTGCTGAGCGGACAGAGAAAGTTGTTGTCTTGGATCAGGGCAAGATTGTCGAAGAGGGAAATCATGAGGACTTACTGGCTCGAGGTGGATTTTACGCCCATTTGGTCAATAGCTAGAAAGAGGAGAAGATGCAACCAGAATTTTTAGAAAGTGCGGAGTTTTACCATCGTCGTTACCATAATTTTTCCAGTCGAGTGATTTTACCTATGTCACTTCTGCTCGTGTTTTTACTTGGACTTGCAGTTTTTGCAGAGAAGGAGATTAGTTTGTCTACCAGAGCGACTGTCGAACCTAGTCGGATCATTGCCAACATCCAGTCAACTAGCAATCAACGGATTGTGGCCAACTATCTGGAAGAAAACAAGTTGGTCAAGCAAGGCGAACTACTCGTTGAGTACCAGCAAGGGGCGGAGGCTGTCCAGGTCGAAGCATATGCCAGTCAATTGGAGATGTTAAAGGATCAAAAAAAGCAGTTGGGTTATTTGCAATCCAGTTTGAAAGAGGGGAGTGATCAATTTCCAGAGGCGGATAAGTTTGGATATCAGGAGATGTTTCGAGACTATCTCAGCCAAGCTAGTAGTCTGAGGAGCAATGTTTCACAGCAAAATGAGACCATCGCGTCCCAGAATGCAGCGGCTAGTCAAACCCAAGCTGAAATCGGGAACCTCATCAGTCAAACAGAGGCTAAAATTCGCGATTACCAGACAGCTAAGTCGGCTATTGAAACAGGTGCTTCCTTGACCAGTCAGAATCTAGCCTACTCTCTCTACCAGTCCTACAAGTCTCAGAGGGAGGAAAATCCGCAAGCTAAGGCTCAGGCTGTTGCACAGGTTGAAGCACAGCTTTCTCAGTTAGAATCTAGTCTTGCTACTTATCGTGTTCAGTATGCAGGTTCGGGAACCCAGCAAGCCTATGCAACGGGACTGGATAGTCAACTGGAATCGCTCAAGTCCCAGCACCTAGTCAAAGTCGGTCAGGAATTAACTCTTTTGGATCAGAAAATTTTAGAAGCAGAGTCGGGTAAGAAAGTCCAAGGAGGTCTCCTAGAGAAGGGGAAGATTACAGCAAGCGAGGATGGGGTGCTTCACCTTAATCCTGAGACCAGTGAATCTACGATGGCTGCAGAAGGAACCCTGCTAGCCCAACTCTATCCATCTTTGGAAAAAGAAGGAAAAACCAAACTCACAGCCTATCTCAGTTCAAAAGATGTTGCTAGAGTTAAGATTGGAGACTCTGTCCGTTATACTACGACTAATGATGCGAAGAATCAAATTTTCCTGGATTCCACTATTACAAGTATTGATGCGACAGCTACAAAGACTGAAAAAGGAAATTTCTTTAAAATTGAGGCGGAAACCCATCTGCCCCCTGAGCAGGCTGCAAAACTTCGCTATGGCTTAGAAGGCCGCCTGCAGATGATCACAGGAAAGAAAAGTTATCTCCGTTATTTTTGGGATCAATTTTTGAATAAAGGCTAATATTCGTGTTTTTCAGAGGATAAATGATTTTAAAACTGTAAGAGGAGCTTATCTTGCAGTTTTTCTTTACGCTTAAAATAGGAAAAACGTTATTTATTCGTAAAAACCTTGAATTTTTCATGCTTTTATGTTAGAATGTGCTCAAGTAAAACGAAAGGCGAACTTTAAAATGTCAAAACAACTGATCTATTCGGGAAAAGCCAAGGATATCTATACAACTGAGGATGAAAATCTCATTATTTCAACTTACAAGGACCAGGCAACTGCCTTCAACGGTGTCAAGAAGGAGCAGATTGCGGGCAAGGGAGTGTTAAATAATCAGATTTCATCTTTTATTTTTGAGAAATTAAATGCGGCTGGTGTAGCGACTCACTTTGTGGAGAAAATTTCGGACACGGAACAGCTCAATAAAAAGGTTGAGATTATTCCTTTGGAAGTTGTGCTCCGCAACTACACAGCTGGTTCCTTTTCAAAACGTTTTGGCGTAGAAGAAGGTATCGCATTTGAGACTCCGATTGTCGAATTTTACTATAAAAATGATGATTTGGATGATCCCTTTATCAATGACGAGCATGTGAAATTCCTTAAAATTGCGGATGACCAGCAGATTGCCTACTTGAAGGAAGAAACCCGTCGTATCAATGAGCTCTTGAAGGATTGGTTTGCTGAGATTGGCCTCAAGTTGATTGATTTTAAGCTAGAGTTCGGTTTTGATAAGGATGGCAAGATTATCTTGGCAGACGAATTTTCACCAGATAACTGTCGTTTGTGGGATGTAGATGGCAACCACATGGACAAGGATGTTTTCCGCAGGGGATTGGGAGAACTAACTGATGCTTACGAGATTGTCTGGGAGAAATTGCAGGATTTGAAATAATCTGTTTGCAAGAGCTGAAATAAAGGAATAAGAATTGATGGATAAACGTATTTTTGTTGAAAAAAAGGCTGATTTTCAGGTCAAGTCAGAGAGTTTGGTAAGGGAGCTCCAGCACAACTTGGGATTGTCAACTTTGAAAAGTATTCGCATTGTGCAGGTTTATGATGTCTTTGATTTGGCAGAGGACTTGTTTGCACCTGCAGAGAAGCACATCTTCTCTGAGCAGGTGACGGATCATGTCTTGGACGAAGCGGCCGTGCAAGCGGATCTTGCCAACTATGCTTTATTTGCCATTGAAAGCCTGCCTGGTCAATTTGACCAGCGTGCAGCTTCTTCACAGGAAGCCTTGCTTTTACTGGGAAGTTCAAGTGATGTAACAGTCAACACAGCCCAGCTTTACTTGGTCAATAAGGATATTGATGCGACTGAGTTGGAAGCGGTCAAGAACTACTTGCTCAACCCAGTTGATTCTCGTTTCAAGGACATCACGACAGGGATTGCCAAGCAGGAATTTTCAGAGTCAGACAAGACCATTCCAAAATTGACTTTCTTTGAAAGCTATACAGCGGAAGACTTTGCCCGCTACAAGGCAGAGCAAGGGATGGCCATGGAAGTAGATGATTTGCTCTTTATCCAAGACTATTTCAAGTCAATCGGGCGCGTGCCGACTGAGACGGAGCTCAAAGTTTTGGATACTTACTGGTCTGACCACTGCCGTCACACGACTTTTGAGACGGAGTTGAAACACATTGATTTCTCAGCTTCTAAATTCCAAAAGCAATTGCAAGCGACTTATGACAAGTATATTGCCATGCGTGAGGAACTAGGTCGGTCTGAAAAGCCACAAACCTTGATGGATATGGCGACTATTTTCGGTCGTTATGAGCGTGCTAATGGTCGTTTGGACGATATGGAAGTGTCTGACGAAATCAATGCTTGCTCGGTTGAAATCGAAGTGGACGTTGATGGTGTCAAGGAACCTTGGCTCCTTATGTTCAAAAACGAAACCCACAACCACCCAACGGAAATTGAACCATTTGGTGGCGCGGCTACTTGTATCGGTGGCGCCATTCGTGACCCATTGTCAGGCCGTTCCTACGTTTACCAAGCCATGCGTATCTCAGGTGCTGGTGATATTACAGCGCCGATTTCAGAAACTCGTGCTGGTAAATTGCCACAACAGGTCATTTCTAAAACAGCGGCTCACGGTTATTCTTCGTATGGTAACCAGATTGGTCTTGCAACGACCTACGTTCGTGAGTATTTCCACCCAGGCTTTGTAGCTAAACGCATGGAGCTTGGTGCCGTTGTCGGTGCGGCTCCCAAGGGCAACGTTGTCCGTGAAAAACCGGAAGCCGGTGATGTGATTATCTTGCTCGGTGGTAAGACTGGACGTGATGGTGTCGGTGGTGCGACAGGGTCTTCTAAGGTTCAAACAGTTGAGTCTGTGGAGACTGCTGGTGCTGAGGTTCAAAAAGGGAATGCCATCGAAGAACGCAAGATTCAACGTCTTTTCCGTAATGGCGATGTCACTCGTCTCATCAAGAAATCCAACGACTTTGGAGCAGGTGGTGTCTGTGTGGCTATCGGTGAATTGGCAGATGGTCTTGAAATCGACCTCAACAAGGTTCCTCTTAAATACCAAGGTTTGAACGGTACAGAAATTGCTATCTCTGAATCACAAGAACGGATGGCAGTTGTGGTGCGTCCTGAGGATGTAGATGCCTTCGTTGCAGAATGTAATAAAGAAAATATTGACGCTGTTGTGGTGGCGGCAGTAACTGAAAAACCAAATCTTGTCATGCACTGGAATGGTGAAACCATCGTCGACTTGGAACGTCGTTTCCTTGATACAAACGGTGTGCGCGTAGTCGTTGATGCAAAGGTAGTGGACAAGGATGTCGAACTTCCAGAAGAACGTCAAACATCTGCTGACACACTTGAAGCTGATACCCTTGCGGTTCTATCTGATCTCAACCATGCGAGTCAAAAAGGATTGCAAACCATCTTTGACTGTTCGGTCGGTCGTTCTACAGTCAATCACCCACTTGGTGGTCGCTACCAACTCACACCAACTGAGGCATCTGTGCAGAAATTGCCAGTTCAACACGGTGTGACTCACACTGCGTCTGTCATGGCGCAAGGTTTCAACCCTTATGTGGCAGAATGGTCTCCATACCACGGTGCTGCCTATGCGGTTATCGAAGCAACCGCTCGTTTGGTGGCTGCTGGTGCAAACTGGTCTAAGGCTCGCTTCTCTTACCAAGAGTATTTCGAACGCATGGATAAACAAGCGGAGCGTTTTGGTCAGCCAGTAGCGGCTCTTCTAGGATCTATCGAAGCACAAATCCAGCTTGGCTTGCCATCTATCGGTGGTAAGGACTCCATGTCTGGTACCTTTGAAGAATTGACCGTACCGCCAACCTTGGTTGCCTTTGGGGTGACGACGGCAGATAGCTGTAAGGTCCTTTCTCCAGAATTTAAAGCTGCTGGTGAAAACATCTACTACATTCCAGGTCAAGCCCTCTCTGCAGAGATTGATTTTGATTTAATTAAGCAAAACTTTGCTCAGTTTGAAGCCATCCAAGCTGAACACAAAGTAACGGCAGCTTCAGCTGTTAAATACGGTGGTGTTCTTGAAAGTTTGGCTCTTGCTACCTTTGGGAACCATATCGGTGCAGAGGTGACCTTGCCTGAACTTGAGACTGCATTAACAGCTCAATTAGGTGGATTTGTATTCACATCTCCTGAAGAAATCATTGGAGTGGAGAAGATTGGACAAACAAGTGCCGACTTTACACTCCTTGTCAACGGTGTGAAGCTAGATGGACACAAGCTTGACAGTGCTTTCCAAGGAAAACTGGAAGAAGTCTATCCAACTGAATTTGCCCAAGCGAAAGAACTGGACGAAGTACCTGCTGTGGCATCAGATGCTGTGATTAAAGCCAAAGAAACAGTTGAGAAACCAGTGGTTTATATCCCAGTATTCCCAGGAACCAACTCAGAATATGACTCAGCCAAGGCCTTTGAGAAAGAAGGTGCAGAGGTTAACTTGGTGCCATTCGTGACCTTGAATGAAGAAGCTATTGTCAAGTCAGTTGAAACCATGGTTGACAATATTGGTAAGGCTAACATCCTCTTTTTTGCAGGTGGATTCTCAGCTGCAGACGAGCCAGATGGATCCGCTAAGTTTATCGTCAACATCCTGCTTAATGAAAAAGTACGTGCAGCTATTGATAGCTTTATCTCTCGTGGTGGTTTGATTATCGGTATCTGTAATGGATTCCAAGCTCTTGTCAAATCAGGTCTTCTTCCATACGGTAACTTCGAGGATGCAAGCAGCACTAGTCCAACCCTCTTCTACAATGATGCCAACCAGCACGTGGCCAAGATGGTGGAAACTCGGATTGCCAATACCAACTCACCATGGTTGGCTGGAGTGCAAGTGGGCGATATCCACGCTATTCCTGTTTCGCACGGTGAAGGGAAGTTTGTTGTGACAGCTGAGGAATTTGCAGAGCTCCGTGACAATGGCCAAATTTTCAGCCAATACGTTGATTTTGACGGCAAACCAAGTATGGATTCCAAGTACAATCCGAATGGTTCTGTAAATGCCATCGAAGGAATTACCAGCAAGAATGGTCAAATCATCGGTAAAATGGGACACTCAGAACGTTATGAAGACGGTCTCTTCCAAAACATCCCAGGAAATAAAGACCAGCACCTGTTTGCGTCAGCTGTGCGTTATTTCACAGGGAAATAAAAGGTATAAAAAATGACATACGAAGTAAAATCTCTTAATGAAGAATGTGGTGTTTTCGGTATCTGGGGACATCCAGATGCTGCTAAATTGACCTATTTTGGTCTCCACAGTCTTCAGCACCGTGGTCAGGAAGGGGCAGGAATCCTCTCCAATGATCAGGGGAACTTGAAGCGTCATCGTGACATGGGGCTTTTATCAGAAGTGTTCAGAAATCCAGCTAATTTGGATAAATTGACAGGAATGAGCGCGATTGGGCATGTGCGTTATGCGACTGCTGGCGAAGCTTCTGTTGATAACATCCAGCCCTTCCTATTTCGCTTTCATGATATGCAGTTTGGACTTGCTCACAACGGAAACTTGACCAATGCCGAATCGCTCAAGAAAGAATTGGAACAAAGAGGAGCTATTTTCAGTTCAACTTCGGACTCGGAAATCTTGGCTCACCTCATTCGTCGGAGTCACAATCCGAACTTGATGGGCAAAATCAAGGAGGCGCTCAGCCTTGTCAAAGGTGGATTTGCTTATATCTTGCTATTTGAGAATAAGTTGATTGCTGCGCTTGATCCTAATGGCTTCCGTCCGCTTTCAATCGGGAAAATGGCAAACGGAGCGGTGGTGGTTTCATCAGAAACCTGTGCCTTTGAGGTCATCGGTGCCGAGTGGATTCGTGATGTAAAACCAGGGGAGATTGTAATCGTAGATGACAATGGGATTCAGTACGATAGCTATACGAATGATACCCAGTTGGCGATTTGTTCTATGGAGTATATCTATTTTGCTCGCCCTGACTCTAACATCCATGGG
This sequence comes from Streptococcus oralis SK304, assembly GCF_000287715.1. Taxonomy (GTDB): domain Bacteria; phylum Bacillota; class Bacilli; order Lactobacillales; family Streptococcaceae; genus Streptococcus; species Streptococcus oralis_Y. Next base: position 23,656 of record NZ_ALJN01000009.1, read on the forward strand.
GTCAATGTCCATACAGCTCGCAAACGTATGGGGGCTCAATTAGCCCGTGAATTCAAGCATGAGGCGGATATCGTAGTCGGTGTGCCCAATTCTTCACTCAGTGCAGCTATGGGCTTTGCGGAAGAATCCGGTCTGCCAAATGAAATGGGGCTGATCAAAAACCAATATACCCAACGCACCTTTATCCAACCGACTCAAGAATTGCGTGAGCAAGGGGTGCGGATGAAACTGTCTGCTGTTTCGGGTGTTGTCAAAGGCAAACGTGTGGTGATGGTGGATGATTCCATTGTCCGCGGGACAACCTCTCGCCGTATCGTTCAGCTCTTGAAAGAAGCAGGTGCGTCTGAGGTTCACGTTGCTATTGGAAGTCCAGCGCTAGCTTATCCATGTTTTTACGGGATTGATATCCAGACGCGTCAGGAGTTGATTGCTGCCAATCATACGGTCGAAGAAACCTGCCAAATCATTGGTGCGGATAGCCTGACCTATCTTTCGATTGATGGCTTGATTAATTCTATCGGCATCGAAACAGATGCGCCCAATGGCGGTCTCTGTGTCGCTTACTTTGACGGCGACTACCCAACTCCTCTCTACGACTATGAGGAAGAATATCGTAGAAGTTTGGAAGAAAAGACCAGTTTTTACAAATAGGCGGATAACGATTTTTCATTAAAGGAAAGGAAGAGGAGACAAAGATGACAAATAAGAATGCATACGCTCAATCGGGTGTAGACGTTGAAGCGGGGTATGAAGTTGTTGAGCGGATCAAAAAGCACGTGGCTCGTACGGAGCGTGCAGGTGTCATGGGAGCTCTTGGTGGCTTTGGTGGCATGTTTGATCTTTCAAAGACTGGGGTCAAAGAGCCCGTCTTGATCTCAGGGACTGACGGTGTCGGGACCAAGCTCATGCTGGCCATTAAGTATGACAAGCACGACACTATTGGACAGGACTGTGTGGCCATGTGTGTCAATGACATCATCGCTGCAGGTGCGGAGCCCCTCTATTTCCTCGACTATGTGGCGACAGGCAAGAATGAACCAGCCAAGCTAGAACAAGTGGTCGCTGGTGTGGCGGAAGGTTGTGTGCAGGCAGGCGCTGCCCTCATCGGTGGGGAAACAGCTGAAATGCCGGGTATGTATGGTGAAGATGACTATGATTTGGCTGGTTTTGCGGTCGGTGTGGCTGAAAAATCTCAAATCATCGATGGGTCAAAGGTGGCAGAAGGTGATGTTCTTCTCGGACTTGCCTCAAGTGGGATCCACTCAAATGGTTACTCACTCGTCCGTCGTGTTTTTGCGGACTACACAGGTGAGGAAATCCTGCCAGAATTGGAAGGCAAGAAACTCAAGGAAGTTCTTCTTGAGCCGACTCGTATCTATGTTAAGGCTGTCTTACCCCTCATCAAGGAAGGCTTGGTAAACGGCATTGCCCACATTACAGGTGGTGGCTTTATCGAAAATGTCCCTCGCATGTTTGCAGCTGACTTGGCTGCAGAGATTGAGGAAAGCAAGGTTCCAGTGCTTCCGATTTTCAAAGCCCTTGAAAAATACGGTGAAATCAAGCACGAAGAAATGTTTGAAATCTTCAATATGGGCGTAGGACTCATGTTGGCAGTTAGCCCTGAAAATGTAGATCGTGTCAAAGAATTGCTGGATGAACCAGTCTATGAAATTGGTCGCATCGTCACGAAAGAAAACGAAAGTGTCATCATCAAATGAAAAAAATAGCGGTTTTTGCCTCTGGTAATGGCTCAAATTTTCAGGTGATTGCCGAAGAATTTCCAGTGGAGTTTGTCTTTTCAGACCATCGTGATGCCTATGTGCTTGAGCGTGCAGACAAGCTCGGCGTTCTGTCCTATGCTTTTGAACTCAAGGAGTTTGAGAGCAAGGCAGACTATGAAGCAGCCCTTGTCGAACTCTTGGAAGAGCACCAGATTGACTTGGTTTGCCTAGCAGGCTATATGAAAATCGTTGGGCCAACTTTGCTCGCTGCTTACGAGGGTCGGATCATTAACATTCATCCAGCCTACCTGCCAGAATTTCCGGGAGCTCATGGGATTGAGGACGCTTGGAATGCTGGTGTTGCTGAGAGCGGCGTGACTATTCACTGGGTGGACTCTGGTGTGGATACAGGCAAGGTTATCAAACAAGTGCGTGTGCCACGGCTATCTGATGATACCATCGAAAGCTTTGAAGCTCGTATTCATGAGGCAGAGTACAAGTTGTATCCAGAGGTTATTAGAGAATTATTGGACAAGTAAATGAAAGGGAAAAACATGACTAAACGCGCCTTAATCAGCGTCTCAGACAAAGCGGGCATTGTTGAATTTGCCCAAGAACTTAAAAAACTCGGTTGGGAGATTATCTCGACAGGTGGGACAAAGGTTGTCCTTGGCAATGCTGGGGTGGAGACCATTGCGATCGATGATGTGACTGGTTTCCCAGAAATGATGGACGGTCGCGTCAAGACTCTTCATCCAAATATCCATGGTGGGCTCTTGGCTCGTCGTGATTTGGATAGCCACTTGGAAGCAGCCAAGGACAATCAAATTGAGCTCATCGACCTTGTGGTGGTCAATCTCTATCCTTTCAAGGAAACGATTCTCAAACCAGATGTGACGTATGATGATGCCGTTGAAAACATCGATATTGGTGGTCCATCTATGCTTCGCTCAGCAGCGAAGAACCACGCTAGTGTAACTGTTGTGGTAGATCCTGCAGACTATGTTGTGGTGCTTAACGAATTGTCGGCCAACGGCGAAACGACTTATGAAACCCGTCAACGCTTGGCGGCCAAGGTTTTCCGTCACACAGCGGCTTATGATGCCTTGATTGCAGAGTATTTTACAGCTCAGGTCGGCGAAAGTAAGCCTGAAAAACTGACCTTGACCTACGACCTCAAGCAACCAATGCGCTATGGGGAAAATCCTCAACAGGATGCAGACTTTTACCAAAAAGCCTTGCCGACAGATTACTCCATTGCTTCAGCCAAACAGCTTAACGGTAAGGAATTGTCCTTCAACAATATCCGTGATGCGGATGCTGCCATTCGTATTATCCGTGACTTCAAAGACCGTCCAACCGTTGTGGCTCTCAAACACATGAACCCATGCGGAATCGGTCAGGCTGATGACATCGAGACTGCTTGGGACTACGCTTATGAGTCTGATCCAGTGTCTATCTTCGGTGGGATTGTCGTTCTCAACCGTGAGGTGGATGCTGCGACAGCTGAGAAGATGCACGGCGTTTTCCTTGAAATCATCATTGCACCAAGCTATACGGATGAAGCGCTAGCTATTTTGACCAACAAAAAGAAAAACTTGCGTATCCTTGCCTTGCCATTTGATGCTCAAGAAGCTAGTGAAGTAGAGGCTGAGTACACAGGCGTAGTAGGTGGACTTCTGGTGCAAAACCAAGACGTGGTCAAAGAAAGCCCAGCTGACTGGCAAGTGGTGACCAAACGCAAGCCAACTGAGACAGAGGCGACTGCTCTTGAGTTCGCTTGGAAGGCTATCAAGTATGTCAAATCAAACGGTATCATTATCACCAACAACCACATGACACTCGGTGTTGGCCCAGGTCAAACCAACCGTGTGGCTTCCGTTCGTATTGCGATTGACCAAGCTAAAGACCGTCTTGACGGTGCTGTCCTTGCTTCGGATGCCTTCTTCCCATTTGCGGATAACGTGGAAGAAATCGCCAAAGCAGGCATTAAAGCCATCATCCAGCCAGGAGGATCTGTCCGTGACCAAGAATCTATCGAAGCAGCTGACAAATATGGCTTGACCATGGTCTTTACAGGCGTGAGACATTTTAGACATTGAGAAAGTAAAGGAAAGAAAACAGTTTCTTTCCTTTTTTTTGAAATGAAATAATAGATTAATAACAAATTATGAGAAGCGAATTTATTTGTAAATTAGAAAACATCATAGTTTTATCTGCAAGGTAATAAATAAAGTTATGATAAACTATGTTAGAAGTAAATATTTTTGATATAATGATGTTAGCAGAGCGCAATCAAGGAGGGGATTGATTTGGAAATTAAAAAAAATTATTTAATAAATAGATTTTTTTCCAGAAATACTATCAAAAATCTCGTACAAAATAAAAAAGATCCAGTTTTTGAGCGTGTTTCGCAACATTATAAATTAGAAAATAATTTGTCCACTATTCAAAATGTTTATAATAAACTATCTCGGTCGTATCGGAACGAATACTTCTATAAGAATACTCTTTTAAATAAACGTTTATTAGGAATACATAGTGTCAATACTACAACAGCTTTAACAGAGATACCTGTCGGTCGAGCAAAACCAGATTTTATTTTAATCAACGGAAAGGCGGTTGTGTATGAAATAAAAACAGAATTAGACAATTTTGACAGACTTGAAAATCAAATCAATGAATATTATAAAGCTTTTAACCATGTTGCCATTTTGACATACGAAAAGAACATAGAAATGGCGAAAAGAAAAATTGATGAGATTAATAAACCTATTGGTCTATATATTCTACAAAAAAACGTAAAAATTAAAACAGTGATGGAACCTAAGGAATACAATGATGATTTAGATAGAGATGTCATTTTCAGTATTCTTCGGAAACGCGAATATGAAAGTATTATTGAGAAGCGTTTTGGTTTTTTACCTCAGGTCTCTCAATTCGATTATTACGATGTTTGTAGGCAACTAACTGAAGATATTCGACTAGAGCAATTTTATTCAGATTTTTTAATTGAACTGAAAAAAAGAAATCCAATCAATAAAGAATTGTTTGCGGCGGTCCCATATGAACTCAAGTTTTTGGTGTATTTCATGAACTTTAAACCAAAGGATTATGATGCACTTGCACAATTTTTACAAAAATAGGAGGAGCAAAGTATGTATTTTCCATACCTAAGAGGTCGGCAATATGAATTAATAGCGCTCAGAGAGTTATTAGAAAATAATAAGTTAAGCAACAATGTTATTCCAATTATTGAACCAGTGAGATTATCCCCAACTCTGGTCAGTACTTTGGAAGCATTTGCAACGAAGAAGCAACCGTGTGCCCTCATCATGAATCCAGCAGTAGGGTTCTTTAATGAGGAATACAGCAAAAACGAAAAAAATCGAGCAAGCCACTTAGACAAAGTGATTGAGCAGAGTGAGCATTTGTACTTTGCCTCACTGATAAGCACAGATTATCAAAAAGCTGATAATTTCAAGCAGAATGATGACATGAGTAGGCAAATCACAATATGTAAAGATCCTGATGATTTAAATGGATACGAAGATAATTATAATACAGAACTAACAGCCTACAATATTATTGGGGAAGACAGTAAGTTAAACAGAGAGGTTAGCGGGAGCAAAGTCAAAATTAGTGACAGATTTAAGAAAGCGCCAAGAAATGTAGATTATGCTAAAAAAACAGATGAATTTTTCTCAGAAGATCATAAATATTTTTTAAAGGATGGGTATAAGGGATTTTCGGATTACTCTATTGTTGGCGAGAGCTACAGTGATTCAGGATTTGCCCCCACTGCTATAGCTATTCATATCGTTTATTTTAACGAAAAACAAGATTTAAGAATTCATCATTTTGTATCTAATACAAATGAAAAGCAGAGAAACCAAGCGGGTAAGTTTGAGGAGGCTCTCGAAAAGTTAATCAATGCTATTGAAGAAGGTAAAATATCACAGACAATGGCGATCAAAGAGTTTCAACGATTATCCGATACCAAAACATATCCAGGACTTGGCACCATTAAAAAATTAACCATGATGCATCATATTGAATTGGTTGGTAAATATCTTGATCAAATAAATGGAGACAGATAGTTAATGAAGTTTTGTCAAAAATGCTTTGCAGATGAAATTCTTAAATCTCAAGTAATCATAGCTGGAAGACAGTCTAGCTGTGATTTATGTAGTAATGCGAATGACTTTGTTTATGATACACAGAAAGATAAATATTTAATTGATTATTTTAGTTCATTTATTTCTATTTTTTCTCCAATAGAAAAAATAGAAAATTTCCAATCTGGGCAAGAGATGCTATTAAAAACTGAAGTAGCAACAAATTGGAACATATTTACTACTAATGATGAGTATAAGGTTTATCAAATGCTTTCAGAAATTTGTAAAGAACTGTTTGAAGAAATTCCAAACTTGTTAAACTCACCTGTTGGGGTAGATAAAATGTATGATCCTATCTATTTACAGGAGCATTCGTTATTCAGTAAGGGTTGGGAATGTTTTGTTGAAGATATTAAATATAATAATCGTTTTCATTCTAACCAGATTAATAAAGGTATTTTAGCAAAGTATTGTGAAGCTATCCAAAAGACTTATTCAAGAGGAGAGCAATTCTTTAGATGTAGAATTTCAAAAGATAGAAAACAATTTGAGCCGAAAGAAATAGGTGCACCTCCTAAAGGTAAATCTGCTGATGGAAGAGCGAATGCAAGAGGGATTGTGACGTTATATTTGGGTGATACAGAAAAAACAGCAATACATGAAACTAGAACAGGTTTATATGACCATGTCTGCATTGGGACTTTTGAATTAAAGTCTCCTATAACAGTTATTGATTTTAAAAAAATCAATGAAATTAGTCCCTTTCTAGATGGGATTATTGATGATATTGCTGAGTTGGCAATTAATAAAAAGCATCTAAAACAAATTGATTATGAGATGGGGAGAGTAATGAGAAAGTCTGATGATGTTTTAGATTATCTCCCAACTCAATATATAGCTGATTTTGTCAGATCTATAGTCTCAGAAGAATATCCTGAACAATATGCCTTTCAAGGAATTGAATTCCGTAGTGTTATGAATCCAGAAGGTTTCAATTTAGCTATATTCACACCAGAGTGTTTTGATGTAATTGATATAAAAATGAAACGAATAAATCAGATTTCCTATGTCTGGTAGATATAAAACTTGGCTACATACTTTAGAGATACTCCGCACTTAATGAGCTTGGGACAAAAGTCTAGCTTTAAATATAAAAAGCGAACAAAGATAGTTTTCTGACAATCAGAATTTTTTCTTATTCGCTTTTTTATTTCATTTACCAAGTCTAAGAATTTATCGTATAGGACTCCTAAAGCTAAAATTTTTTTGTCCCAGCCTCATTAAGTGTTTAAAGATTTAAAAAATGGACTAGCTTCAGTAAGTTTACTCTATGTTGTATTTTTCTACTTGTAGATATAATTAGAATAAAACGAACGTTTGTGATATAATATTAGTAAATAATTCGCAAAAGAGGTTAAGAGATGAAGCTATTAGTTGTCGGTTCGGGTGGTCGTGAACATGCGATTGCTAAGAAGTTGCTTGAATCAAAAGACGTTGAAAAAGTCTTTGTGGCTCCTGGAAATGATGGGATGACTTTGGATGGGCTGGAATTAGTGAATATCTCTATTTCCGAACATTCTAAGCTGGTTGACTTTGCAAAAGCTAATGATATTGCTTGGACCTTCATTGGGCCGGATGATGCCCTTGCTGCTGGTATCGTGGATGATTTTAACAAAGCTGGGCTCAAGGCTTTTGGTCCGACTAGGGCTGCAGCGGAGCTGGAGTGGTCCAAGGATTTTGCTAAGGAAATCATGGTCAAATACGACGTTCCGACAGCAGCCTATGGCACATTTTCAGACTTTGAGGAAGCTAAGGCTTATATCAAGGAGCAAGGCGCTCCAATCGTAGTCAAGGCAGACGGTTTGGCCCTTGGAAAGGGCGTTGTCGTTGCGGAGACGGTTGAGCAAGCCGTCGAAGCTGCTCATGAGATGCTTTTGGACAACAAATTTGGCGATTCAGGTGCGCGTGTGGTCATCGAGGAATTCCTTGATGGGGAAGAGTTCTCTCTCTTTGCATTTGTCAATGGGGACAAGTTCTACATCATGCCAACAGCACAGGACCACAAACGTGCTTATGATGGCGACAAGGGTCCTAACACTGGTGGGATGGGTGCCTATGCGCCAGTTCCTCACTTGCCACAGAGCGTGGTTGACACAGCGGTTGACACCATTGTCAAGCCAGTCCTTGAAGGGATGATCAAAGAAGGTCGTCCGTATCTTGGTGTCCTTTACGCAGGGCTTATCTTGACTGCTGACGGTCCGAAGGTTATAGAGTTTAACGCTCGATTTGGAGATCCCGAAACTCAGATTATCTTGCCACGATTGACGTCTGACTTTGCACAAAATATTACGGATATTCTCGATGGCAAGGAGCCGAAGATCACGTGGACGGATAAGGGTGTGACGCTAGGCGTGGTTGTCGCTTCCAAGGGCTACCCGCTAGACTATGAAAAAGGTGTCAAGTTGCCAGCCAAGACAGAAGGCGATATCATCACCTACTATGCAGGTGCTAAATTCGCTGAAAATGAGCAAGACCTTCTTTCAAATGGCGGACGTGTCTATATGCTTGTCACCACAGCAGATACCGTCAAAGAAGCCCAAGAAACCATCTACCAAGAACTCTCCCAACAAAAAACAGAAGGCCTCTTCTGCCGAACTGATATCGGAAGCAAGGCTATTAAGTAAAGATATAAAAATAACGCGACGAAGTCGCCAAATACGATAATGGTCGCTGTGGTGAAAAGACCAGAACAGAAACTGTTCTGGTCGGGGAAAATTTGAGACTTAGGCTCAAAGTTTAGGAATGAAACCGAAGGTTTGCTTCCGTCCCCACCACCTAAGACCATTATCAAAAAAGGAAGAAAAAGGAGAAGAAATGAAACCAGTAATTTCCATTATCATGGGCTCAAAATCCGACTGGGCTACTATGCAAAAAACAGCAGAAGTCCTGGACCGCTTCGGTATAGCTTACGAAAAGAAAGTTGTCTCTGCCCACCGTACTCCAGACCTCATGTTCAGACATGCGGAGGAAGCTCGTAGTCGCGGTATCAAGGTCATTATCGCAGGTGCAGGTGGCGCAGCCCATTTGCCAGGAATGGTCGCAGCCAAAACAACCCTTCCTGTCATCGGTGTACCTGTCAAATCGCGTGCTCTTAGTGGCGTGGACTCACTCTACTCTATCGTACAGATGCCAGGTGGTGTGCCTGTTGCGACGATGGCTATCGGTGAAGCAGGAGCGACAAATGCGGCCCTCTTTGCCCTCCGTCTCCTTTCAGTAGAGGACCAGGCTATTGCGACAGCATTAGCAGATTTCGCAGAAGAGCAAGGAAAAATCGCAGAGGAGTCTACAAATGAGCTCATCTAAAACAATCGGAATTATCGGTGGTGGTCAGCTGGGACAGATGATGGCCATTTCGGCTATCTACATGGGGCACAAGGTTATCGCGCTGGATCCTGCGGCGGATTGCCCGGCCTCTCGTGTGGCGGAAATCATCGTGGCTCCTTATAACGATGTGGATGCCCTCCGTCAGCTAGCTGAGCGTTGCGATGTCCTCACCTATGAGTTTGAAAATGTTGATGCAGACGGGCTGGATGCCGTTATCAAAGATGGTCAGCTCCCTCAAGGAACTGACCTGCTCCGCATTTCTCAAAATCGTATCTTTGAAAAGGACTTCCTTTCCAAGAAGGCCCAAGTAACGGTGGCTCCATACAAGGTTGTGAATTCTAGCCAAGACTTGGCGGAGATTGACCTGGCCAAAAACTATGTCCTCAAGACGGCGACTGGTGGCTACGATGGGCATGGGCAAAAGGTCATTCGCTCAGAAGCAGACTTGGAAGAAGCCTATGAACTAGCAGATTCAGCTGACTGTGTCTTGGAAGAATTTGTCAATTTTGACCTTGAGATTTCTGTCATCGTATCAGGAAATGGCAAGGATGTGACGGTTTTCCCAGTTCAGGAAAATATCCACCGCAACAATATCCTGTCTAAGACCATTGTGCCAGCACGCATTTCGGCTAGTCTGGCTGAAAAAGCCAAAGCTATGGCAGTAAGAATCGCAGAACAGCTCAATTTGTCTGGAACCCTTTGTGTGGAAATGTTTGCGACAGCTGATGACATCATCGTCAATGAAATCGCCCCACGTCCACACAACTCAGGGCACTACTCTATAGAAGCCTGCGACTTCTCGCAGTTTGACACCCATATTCTCGGTGTTCTGGGGGCACCATTGCCAGCTATCAAATTGTATGCGCCTGCTGTGATGCTCAATGTTCTGGGCCAACACGTCGAGGCTGCTGAAAAATATGTCACAGAAAATCCAAGCGCCCACCTCCACCTGTATGGTAAAATAGAAGCGAAGCACAACCGCAAAATGGGACATGTGACTTTGTTTAGTGATGTGCCGGATAGTGTGGCTGAGTTTGGTGAGGGGATTGATTTTTGAAATGACAGAAGAATTTGATGAATTGCTAGATGATGAAATAACGACCGTAACACTGACTTATACGGACGATTTGATTGTTCCAGAGATTGCGGATAGAGAGGGGATTCATATTTTAGAGAGAGCTGGCAATCAGCTAGTCTTAGAATATTCTTGTTCCGTGAAGGAAGTTAAGGATTATCTGAGTAGTTACGGCCTGCCTAAACATCCTGAGAGAATTTCATTTGAATTTTCTATACATGAAGACTCAGAAAATGATAATCTTTAAAGCTAAATGGAGACCAGTTTATGATTCAAATCATCGTGAATGCTTTTGTGGAAGAAGGCAAGACTGGAGCTGTTGTGGAAGTGCTCTTTGTCATTGCCAACCATGAGAAAGTAAAAGCCAAATATTAGGAATTAAAGATTCAATATCCAAACAATTATCTGGCTGTCTATGATTTACCATTGGATAAAAATCTAAGTAGCTTTCCACACTACCCGTCGGTTGTGATAAGCAAGGAGGAGTTTGATTAGTCTATGAAAACTATCGGTCTGATTGGTGGTATGAGTTGGGAAAGTACCACGTCTTACTACCAAATCATCAATGAAACCATCAAAAAAGAGCTGGGTGGTCTGCATTCAGCTAAGATTCTGCTTTATAGTGTTGATTTTGTAGAGATTGAGCATTATCAGGCGGTTGGAGACTGGGAGAAAAGCGGTCAACTTTTGGCAGATATTGCTCAGCGCTTGGAGCAAGCTGGTGCGGATTTCATCGTTATTTGTACCAACACTATGCACAAGGTTGCTTCGCAGGTACAGGAGCTGATTACGATTCCAATCTTGCATATTGCGCAGGCAACTGCGCAGTCCTTGTTGGCTGACGGTATTCAAAAAGTCGGCCTCTTAGGGACCAAGTACACCATGACTCAAGATTTTTACAAGGAGAAATTAATAGAGTCTGGGTTAGAAGTGCTGATTCCAGATCAAGCTGGCATTACAGAGGTCAATCGAATCATTTATGACGAACTTTGCCTAGGGAACATCAAAGAAAGCTCAAAGCAGACTTATCTTGCCATTATAGATGATTTGAAAAAGGCAGGCGCTGAAGCTGTTATTTTGGGGTGTACCGAGATTGGTCTCCTCGTCAAGCAATCCGACACTGACCTGCCACTCTATGACACAACGGTGATTCATGCAGAGAAAGCAGCAGAGTGGGCGGTAAATAAGTGACCATAGAAGACAAGCACAACCGTAGATTAGGACATGTGACTGTGTTTAGTGATGCGCCGGATAGTGTGGTTGAACTAGATGGAGTAATATTATAGGAGTTATATATGGCAAAAATGGAAAATTTATTTCCGGAATTTTACTTGAAAGAGTTAACTTCTTCTGACTTAAAAACAAATAATTTAATAGTGTTAGACTCAAATATATTATTGGATGTTTTACGCTTACCGAGTGCAGTATCAAAAAAATATATGGAAGCAATCGAAAAGTCAAAAAATTCTATTTTTATTCCTTATATTGTTGGACTTGAGTTTAACTTTAATAAGAAAGAAACAAAAATAAGAACTAAACAAGATTTGGAAAAATACGAAGAACGTATTTCAGAATCAATTGAAAAATTGAAAGATAAAATTCTTGACTTGAATTTTTTAAGACATAAAAACAAAAAGAAAGAAATTTCTCAAAAACTAACAGACGAAATTGAAAATTACTTTCCAAAGCTTGATACCTTTATCAAGGATGAAGTATATCCAGTTATACATGAAGAGTATTCTGATGATTTAGACATACGTACGAGAGAATTGGTAAACCTGCTGGGGGAATCGATTGCAGACATTTTAACACAGGAATGGATTGATAAAGTTCAGGAAGAAGGGAAGGCTCGATACATAGCTTCAATACCTCCGGGTTATAATGATGAAAAAAGTAAAGTTTCAAAGGGTATACCTGATAAGCGACAATACTCCGGTTTAGAGTATGAGACTCAATATGGAGATTATATAGAGTGGGAAGAAATACTTCATAAAGTTTCAAAAGATGGTATGAATTACGGAGACAAGGTTATTTGGGTAACTAACGATGGGGATTCTAATACTAAAAATGATATTTACTATAGGTATGGCCACGAAAAAATTGGTCCCCATATTTATTTATTAAATGAGCTAACAACATTGAGATATGGCTACGATATTATAAACTCAAATAAAAAAAGAGCTACCTGTCCTGAGGAAGCTACCAACAAACAATTATATATAATAAACGGATTCAGATTTATGGAATTAGCTAATGAATTAACTAAAGAAGAAGCTGAATATTTCAAAACTGAACCTATTGATATAGTCAAAGAAACAGTTGAATTATCAGATTCAGATATATATAATGATTATGTTGTTAAGGTTGATGATAGGACAATAATAAATAAAAAGATAGCTAAATTACAAGAACAAAATAGAAAAAGAAGACTTGCTATTGAAAGATTAAATAAAAAACAGGCTCGTTCAGGAGAATTATCTAGTGAACAAAGTAAAGCTTTAGAAAGTAATAAAAGAAATTTACAGAGAGCTGAACTATTAATAAAATCTTTAGAAGATACACTTCAACTTTTAAATTGAACAGTTAATTTATAGATTGCTTCGTCGAAAATTTATAAGACTATTTATTATAATTTGTCAATATCAAACATGAGTTCTATATGCCTTCAAATCTAGCCACAGGACAAAAAAGATAAAAATAGAGTAGTTGTAGAAGTTTTAATTGCTAGTGCTGACCATAATAAGGTGCAAGTTAAATATAATGAATTAGTTGCTCAATACTCCGAGAACTATTTAGCTATTTATATTTTGCCACTAAATACTGATTTGAATAAACTAGGTCACTATCCATCTGTATGGATTGGGAAAGAGGAGTTTGAGGAGTAAGACAGGACCCCAGTTATAAGGTCCGTCGTCTTACCTCTGCAAGGTTGAATAGGCTTGTCGTAGCTGATAAAGTCAGCAAGAGAAGTCAGTCAACTACTGCTGGAAAGGGATTAATTTTTAAAGAATAGTATGCCATTAAAGTATTTTGAAATCAAAAGATTATTGAGATCTCAAATAAGTTTAGTTGATTCTCTTATGAGTAAAGTATTGAAATACCTATTGTTATATGGATTTCTAGCTATTTTTGTTACAATAGGAAATACTCAACAGAAAACAGATGTCTCAGGAAAGCTCCTAATTCTACTAATAATTATGGGAGTACTCTATAGATTAAATGTTCTTTTTGAGAAAATTAATATTAAAAATTTGACGATGGCTTTTAAAAAAGGAAATTTTCTAGATAGTGAGCATACAGAAATGTTAATTTCTGATATTGAATCGTCATTAAATAAAATAAATAATTTTGCAAACTGGAGTTGTGGTATTTTAGCAACCATTTCAATATTTGTTGGTACAACCTATATTAATTTTCTCATAACTCTCATTACCAAAGAGGAGCTTTCGAAGATATTAATTAGCGAGGGTACTAGTTCACAAAGTAGTCTGATTAGTATTTTGCTGCAGTTGATGTTGATAGTGGTTTTATTTTTATTGGCCTATTATCTTACTGTTCAGGCTTTTACTTATGATATGCGGTTTGTAAACACTATTTTAAAAAGTAGTCTTTACATTGATGAAGATGATAAGGCCATATATGGATTTTGGAAAAAGTTTTGGTATAGTTTAGAACATTTTACTTCAGGAATTTGATAAGTTAATAATCTGAAATTTAGATTTTTTATTCCCTGACCACTATAAGCATAACCGCAGGGGTCATGCGACCTTGTTTGGAGTTATGGCTAGCGTGAAGGAGTTTTGAACTTTACAGTTGCAAATTTATAATTGGTATAAATAATAATTTTGTCATGGTATAATAAGCTTAGATAGCGATGTTAGTTAAAACGAGAAGAAGGTTAAAGGTATGATCAAAGGAGATAGTTGGGAAATAATAAGTTCAAAAATAAAAGAAAGTGCTAAATATATTAGTGATCTTAGAAAGTCGGATGAAGAATTATTTTTTTATTATGATGAATCCAATAATATTAGGAAGTATATACTAAAGAGCACAGGTTTTAATAATGATAATGTCAATTTTTCACTCGCTGGTGTTTTTTCAACAGAGGAAAAAGATATTTCAAAAGAAGAATTATATGATTTATTAGGCTTTGCCAACAATGCTAACTTTAAGGAATTTAAATTTAAGCATTTCATCAAAAAAAATAGTCATACTTTTTTTGAAATGATAGATACAGATAAATTTACAAATTTATTTAAATTTATTAAAGATAAAAATTTGTATATTCATGTAAGTATTTTAAATGTGTTTTATTATGGAATTGTCGATATTGTCGATGAAATTATTCACGATACAATAACCCCAATGAAATTGAATAAAGTATATGTTGGTGAATTAAAGGAATTTGTGTATTCAAAAATGTTTTTGGAATATAATAGATTTTCAGAAATGTTTTATGACTTTCATTATCCAAATATTAAAGAAGCAGACGCTATTCAATTTTTGGAAAATATTAAAGAGTATTTTGAAACAGTTTCGATAGGTGTTTCAAAACGAGAATTGAATAAGGAATGGTTAGGGTGCATAAAAAAGAAAATGGATTGTATGAAAAGTAGTACAGACAAATTAGTATTATTGGCACATAATCAAGACGATATTTTAATTGAAAACTTTTCTGAGCTATACAGTCATAAAATTTTTGTATATGATAAATCAATTCACTTGTTTGATAAAGAGACGGTAATCGAAGAACATTGGTGCCAAACTGGTATGTCAAAATCTACAATTAAAGATAGATATAATTTTGAGAGTTCTGAAAAAAATATTATGTTGCAGATAAGTGATGTTATTGCTGGGATTTTTGCTAAGTTATTTGATTATATGGCATGCAAATCAATATATAATCTAAAATCGACTGTAACAGAAATGGATAAGAATTCTAGACAGTATAAAAATTTAAAACTTTTAATGGAACTTATAAATAGAACAGAGCTTTTTGAAAGCTATTTATTAAATTTTACTGTACCTACTTCGTTGCATAAAAAGTTTATCGAACTTTACAATTGTTTTTATTAAAGGAGAATCAACATGATCAACCGTTACTCTCGCCCTGAGATGGCGAACATTTGGAGTGAAGAAAATAAATACCGTGCTTGGCTTGAGGTGGAAATCTTGGCTGATGAGGCATGGGCTGAGTTGGGAGAAATCCCTAAGGAAGATGTGGCTTTGATTCGCGAGAAGGCGGATTTTGACATCGACCGTATTTTGGAGATTGAGCAGGAGACGCGTCACGATGTGGTGGCTTTCACACGTGCGGTTTCTGAGACTCTTGGTGAAGAGCGCAAGTGGGTCCACTATGGGTTGACTTCTACTGACGTGGTGGATACGGCCTATGGTTACCTTTATAGGCAAGCCAACGACATCATCCGTCGTGACCTTGAAAACTTCACCAACATCATCGCTGATAAGGCTAAGGAGCACAAGTTCACCATCATGATGGGGCGTACTCACGGTGTGCATGCGGAGCCTACAACCTTTGGTCTGAAATTGGCAACTTGGTACAGCGAAATGAAACGTAACATCGAGCGTTTCGAGCATGCGGCTGCTGGTGTTGAAGCTGGTAAAATCTCTGGTGCAGTTGGGAACTTTGCTAACATCCCACCATTTGTTGAGCAATATGTCTGTGACAAACTGGGCATCCGTGCTCAGGAAATCTCTACACAGGTCCTTCCTCGTGACCTTCATGCTGAGTACTTTGCAGTTCTTGCTAGCATCGCGACTTCCATCGAGCGTATGGCGACTGAGATTCGTGGTCTTCAAAAATCTGAGCAGCGCGAAGTGGAAGAGTTCTTTGCCAAAGGTCAAAAAGGTTCTTCAGCAATGCCTCACAAACGCAACCCTATCGGTTCTGAGAACATGACAGGTTTGGCGCGTGTTATCCGTGGTCACATGGTGACAGCCTATGAGAACGTCGCTCTCTGGCACGAACGTGATATTTCCCACTCATCAGCTGAGCGCATCATCACACCAGATACAACTATCTTGATTGACTACATGCTCAACCGTTTCGGAAATATCGTCAAGAACTTGACGGTCTTCCCAGAAAATATGATCCGCAACATGAACTCTACGTTTGGTCTTATCTTTAGCCAACGTGCCATGTTGACCTTGATTGAGAAGGGAATGACGCGTGAGAAAGCCTATGACTTGGTACAACCAAAAACGGCCTACTCTTGGGACAACCAAGTAGACTTTAAACCACTTCTTGAAGCAGATCCAGAAGTAACTTCACGCCTCACTCAAGAAGAAATCGACGAAATCTTCAACCCTGCATACTACACTAAACGTGTGGATGATATCTTTGAACGTATCGGACTCGGTGATTAATCCTAACAATAAAAAGCGAGATTCAATCTCGCTTTTTTGTATGCTTATCGAAGGGGTTTAATCTTCTTTTCTCTTAGTGAGTCCGTAGGCTGCTAGTGTGGCCATGAGTCCTACTGCGACCAAGCCTGCAGAGTCTTGACTTCCTGTTGCAGGGAGTTGTTTTTCATCTGCTTTGCTAGTAGTTGCTTCAGCTCGCTCAGCTTTCTTAACGGCAGTTCCGACTTCGACAACCTGATCGATTGCTTCCTGCGATACCGCACTATTGACAAGGGTTCTTTCTTCCTTGCCATCAGCAGTAGTGCTGACAGAGTAGAAGACGGTACGGCGACCATTTACTCCAGCAACGACTACTTGACTTTGTCCTTTTGGTAATTGAGGATTTTCACGTGTCACGGTAGTGAACGGAATCTCTTCCTCTTGGATGTCCAGTCTTGGTTTTGCTTCTGTGACTGGAGCAAGACCGTGTTCATCCCCTACATGGGTAACAAGGGTTCCGACTTCAATAACTTGTGTCACTGCTTCTTGCGTTACAAGGCTATCGACAAGAGTTTTCACTTCTTTACCGTCAGCAGTAGTGCTTACAGAGTAGTAATGACTGCGACGACCGTTAACACCTTTGGTAAGGACTTGAGTCTTCCCTTTGAGCAAGAGTGGATTTTCACGTGTTACGGTAGTGAAAGGAATCTCTTCCTCTTGGATGTCCAGTCTAGGTTTTGCCTCTGTGACTGGGGCAAGACCGTGTTCATCCCCTTTGTGAGTAATAGGGGCGCCGATTTCAACCACTTGTGTCACAGGTTCTTTGGTTACTTGGCTATCTAGAACCGTTTCTGTTTGTTTCCCATTTTCAGTAAGGACAGATATGTAATGAGTGCGTTCGCCCTCTACACCTGGTGTGATGATCTTTTCCTGATCGGCTGGGAGATTTGGATTTTCCTTCTTGATAACTTCAAATGGAATCTTTTCTGCTCTTGTGATGAGTTCCGGTTTAGTTTCAACATTGGCAGCTAGTTCGTTTTCATCAAGGCTTCCTGAGTGAGTTTCCGCTGGTTTGAGGCTTAGGCGGGCTGCTTTGAGCTTGGCTACGAGAGCGTCTAACTCAGCTTGCTTGCTGCGATTGAGGTTGTAGTTGAGAGCCTCTTTAGCTGCATTTAGGGCATCGAGACTTTCTTTGCTGTATCCTTCCAAGTTAGTAGGGATTTGAGCAAGCTCCTCACGGAGTGCATTGTAGTTAGCGCGGAAGTAGTCTTTGTTGTGATCTGCGAAGGCAGTCATGAGTTCAAAGATTTCTTCTTCCTTGTACTCAGCACTTGGTCTATCTGCCCAGATAGCAAGCATACTACCAATAGTAGGAAGGTCAACTTCAGGGTATTTAGTTGATGCTAGTTGATTAAATGGAGTTTTCTCGGTATTTTCGAGAGCTTTTTTGAGGAAGCCACCGCCATCTTCTGGTTTTTGACCGAGAATGTAGTACCAGTCTCCGTTGGTATTAAGGAATTTATAGCCTTTACTTGCAAGGTACTGAGGAGATGCAAGGTTGTAGCCCCACCATCCTTTAGACCAGTAAGAGATGATGACATCCTTGTCAAACTCAACATCATCCTTGTCTTCATAGTAGAAACCATCGTTGAAGGCCATTGGTTGAAGGCCTCTTTCTTTGGCCATGGCAGCAAGGGTGTTAGAGTACTCAGCAAACTTGCCATAGAGTCCATACCATTTGAGGTAGTACCAGCCTTGCGCGTTGGTCGCATCATTGGCATATTCGTCTGTACCGTAGTTGAAGATCTTAGTCTTGCCTGCAAAGAAATCCATGTACTTGCCGATAAGGGCTTTGACAAAGTTCATCGCTTCTTCGTTTTCAAGGTCCATGGTTGTTTTGGAGACCTTGTCGAAGTTGGCTTGAGGATTCTTGATTCCAAGTTTTTCCATAGCGACGAGCATGGCATCCATGTGACCAGGGCTGTTGATTGCTGGGATGAGTCCGATACCTTTTGATTTTGCGTACTCGATCAATTCAGTGATTTCAGCCTGACTAAGAGTGGTTCCGTTTGGATCATCGTAGTAAGCTTTTGTTCCTTCGATGATGGCCTTCTTGACATCGTCACTTGCATAAGTTTTTCCGTTAGCTGTGATGGTCATGTCATCAAGGAGGAAGCGAAGTCCATCATTTCCTAGGAGGAGATGCACATCAGAATATCCAAGTTCGCTAGCTTTATCAATGATACGTTTGAGTTGCTCAGCTGAGAAGTACTTGCGTCCAGCATCGATTGAGATCACCTTGTTCTTGGCAAGTTTTTCAACTTCGCGTTTCGCGTCTTCTTCTTTTTGAGCTTCTGGTGTGAAGGTTAGGTTGCTGACAGCTTCTTGGAGTTTCGCGATTGCTTGGTCGATGGTGTCTTGTTGGGCACGGCTGAGGTTGCTATCAAGTGAGCGAATGGCTTTTTCAGCTTCTTTTACAGCTGCGACACTTTCTGCAGTGTAGCGGTTAAGGTCTGTTGGGACTTCTTTCAGGGCTTGCTCAGCAGACTCATAGTCAGCTGCGAAGTATTCAGCATTGGCATTTGCGAAGCTACGCATGAGTTTGAAGAGGCGTGATGGTGAATAGCGTGCAGATGGGGTGTCCGCCCAAGCAGCTACCATACCCCCGATGAATGGGATAGTAGCCCCATCAGATTTTGGTACAGAAGTGATTGGAGTGTTCTTGATACCATTGAGTCCTTGGTCCAGGTTGTACCAGCCTTGGCCGTCGGCATTTCGTCCGAGAACATAGTACCAAGCATCGTTGGTATTAAGAATTTGGTGACCTTTTTCAACTAGAAGTTTAGAAGAAGCGACGTCGTATCCGCCCCATCCACCAGTCCACATAGAAACGATGATATCTTTGTCAAAAGTACCAAAGCTTGTATCGCTATTGTAGTAGATTCCATCGTTGAAGGCCATTGGTTTGAGACCGTGAGATTTAACGATTCGAGCAAGGTCGTTTGCGTAGGCGATGAATTTATCATAACCCTTGTCAGGGAATCCATCTTCTGGATACCATTTATAGGCCTGAAGAACGCTCCAGCCTTTGGCATCTGTAGCATCATTGGCGTACTCGTCTAGTCCGATATTGAAAATATCAGTTTTTCCAGCAAAGTATGCAGCATACTTGTCGATCAGGGCTTTGGTAAACTCAACAGCTTCTTTGTTATCCAGGTCAACGGTACGAGCAGATTCCTTACCAAAGTAGTTGAAGTTCGGTTTTTGGATGCCTAGTTCTTTCATTGCATGCAAAATCGCATCCATGTGACCGGGGCTGTTTACAGTTGGGATGAGACCAATGCCTTTGTTTTTAGCGTAGTTAATCAAGTCCGTCATCTGACTCTCTGTCAAATGGTTGCCGTTTGGATCCTTGTAGTAGGCATCAGTTCCATTTTCGAGTGCACGTTTGACATCGTCGCTTGCATAGGTTTTACCATTGGCTTTGATCGTCATATCGTCTAGCATGAAACGCATGCCATCATTTCCAACTAGTAGATGAAGATCAGTATAACCGTAGTGTTTGGCTTTGTCGATGATTTCTTTGAGTTGATCTGGAGAAAAGTACTTGCGTCCAGCATCAATTGAGATCATTTTTCTTTTAGCCAGTTTTTCATTTACCTGAGGTGCTCGTTCAGTGTTAGGAGTGGATACTGCAGGTGTGACGGCTTCATTTTTCTTTTCTGAAGAAGTGCTTTCAGCAGGAGTTTCAGCTGGGGCGGGGCTTTCTTTCTCGGTAGTAGGAGTTGGACTAGCATTTTCTGTCACAACTGGTGCGCTTGACTCTTCTGTTTTTGGAGCAACTGTTCGAGGAGCCTCCTGGTCTTCTTTGACCTCCTCTTTTACAGGTTTGTCAGCCTTTTCTTCCAGTTTTTCTGGAGCCTTGGAGTCTACAGCTTCCTTGACTGCCTGAGGATTCTCCTGAATAGTTTGAACAGTTTCTTCAGCTGTTGAAGCTGGAGTAATCCCGTCAGCAGATACGACTTGTGCGCTAAAAGCAAATCCTATAAGTACAGAAGCTGCCCCAACCGCGTATTTACGGATGGAGAAGCGCTGTTTCTTTTCTAGTTTCATGACAAAACCTCCTTGTTATTATCATATATGATAGCGTTTACACAAAACCAAATTTATTTTATTATCTAAGGAGTAAAATGTCAAGTGGGTTTATATAAGAACTATAATAAATAGAGGAAATCATAAGATTTAGAAGAAAATTATTTCCAGAAATAAGAAAGAGAAAGCGAATATTTAACTTGTTTTTAGTAAAAACGCTACTAATTAAATAAGAACCCTTCATAGCGTTCTCACAACCTCTTTCTCGTGCTATAATGAATATAGAAAAAGCCTGAGCTAGGCTCAAGCTTTCTCTTAATGACCTCGATTACATGAGAGGAATTTAATTTTGTAGTAGTCTGCTCGCTTATAAGTTTCACTATAGGCGAGGACTTGGCCAGTAGCCTCAAGTTTAGTAGTCTTCGTTTGGAAGACAGTTGGAAATTGCGTATCGATTCCAAGTACAGAAGCAACATGCTCTGGTGTTGGAAATGCGATTTCATTGATTTCCTCAAAATGTTCATCGTTCATGTGAATGCGGTAATCCAATTTGAAGCGTTTATAGATAGAACTATAATAGTCAAGATTTGGATAGTTGGCATTGATGTATTGTTCAGGAATATAGGATGTGTGGTAGATGTAAGTTACGCCATTTGTTTGACGGGTACGTTCAATTTTGTAGTAGAACTGATCTCCACGTAATCCAAGCTTCTCTAGGTATTCAAGCTTGTTTCCGCGCTCGATAGAAAGGACAGTAACTTTATCATCTTTTGTTTCAAAGATTTCGACATCTGAAAATTCAACGAGTTTGTGCTTGCGGGCACGAGAAACAAAAGTCCCTTTCCCTTGTTGGCGGACAATATAGCCGTCTTTTGCAAGGTCATTCAAAGCACGCACAACAGTGATTGAACTAACATCATACATCGCGATCAATTCTGCTTCTGTATAAAATTTATCTCCACTTGCAAATTGACCAGAGATGATTTTGTTTTTTAATTCATCTTTAATATATTGGTATTTTGGAATAGCCATAATTTCACCTCGATTCTCTTTCTCCAATTTTGATTCTACCATAAATACAGACAAAATAGTAGTATTTAGGTAAAAAAAAAATTAAAATAATAGACTAAAAATGTTATGTTACATGTAAAAAATTCCATTTTATAACCTTGTGAATTATCATACATTAAAATATCGCTTTCATGCTATTTTTAGATAATTTTGGTAAATGGTAAGTAAAAAAATAGAAAAATTTTAAAGAATTTTCTAAAACCTATTGACAAATGCAAAAGATTTGATTATATTTAATATTATAATAAATGAAAGCGCAAACTTAATTCGTCAGAGGTGGTAACATGACAAGATTTAAAATTGAGGACGATTTCTATTTAGATGGGAAGCCGTTCAAGATTTTGTCTGGCGCCATTCATTATTTTAGGATTCCAGCAGAGGATTGGTATCATTCTCTCTATAACTTAAAGGCGCTTGGCTTTAATACGGTCGAGACCTATGTGGCTTGGAATTTACATGAACCCGTTGAAGGGGAATTTGATTTTGAAGGTGCCAGAAATTTGGAGAGGTTTCTTCAAATAGCACAAGATTTGGGTCTCTATGCCATTGTACGCCCGTCTCCATTTATCTGTGCGGAATGGGAATTTGGTGGCTTGCCGGCTTGGCTCTTGACAAAGGACATGCGAATCCGCTCGTCCGACCCGGCCTACATCGAGGCGATTGCTCGCTATTATGACCAATTATTGCCAAGGCTTGTGCCTCGTTTGTTGGATAATGGCGGGAATATTCTCATGATGCAAGTCGAAAATGAATATGGCTCCTATGGAGAAGATAAGTCTTATCTACGAGCAATTCGAAAATTGATGGAAGAACGAGGGATTGATTGCCCACTCTTTACTTCAGATGGTCCATGGAGGGCTACTCTGAAAGCCGGAACCTTGATCGAAGATGACCTCTTTGTGACAGGGAACTTCGGTTCTAAGGCTCCTTACAACTTTTCACAAATGCAAGAATTCTTTGATGAGCATGGCAAGAAATGGCCTCTCATGTGTATGGAATTCTGGGATGGTTGGTTCAACCGTTGGAAAGAACCCATTATCACACGGGATCCTAAAGAATTGGCAGAAGCTGTTCGAGAGGTATTGGAGCAAGGCTCTATCAACCTTTACATGTTCCATGGTGGAACAAACTTTGGTTTCATGAATGGTTGCTCGGCTCGAGGAACTCTGGATTTGCCACAAGTCACATCTTACGACTATGACGCCCTTCTCGATGAAGAAGGAAATCCAACTGCTAAATACCTAGCAGTCAAGAAGATGATGGCAACACACTTCCCAGAGTATCCACAGTTGGAACCACTCTATAAGGAAAGCATGGAGATAGAGGCCGTTCCATTGGCCGAAAAAGTTTCCCTGTTTGAAACCCTGGATAGTCTCTCTAGTCCTACTGAAAGTCTCTATCCGAAAGCGATGGAAGAACTTGGTCAAAGCTATGGCTACCTTCTCTACCGCACTGAGGCAAGTTGGGATGCAGAAGAGGAACGCCTCCGTATCATCGATGGACGTGACCGAGCTCAACTCTTTGTAGATGGTCAATGGATTGCTACTCAATACCAGACAGAGATTGGTGAAGACATCTACTGTCAGGGAAACCGAGAAGGCTGTTCAGAGATTGATATCCTGATCGAAAATATGGGGCGTGTTAACTATGGACACAAGTTCTTAGCAGATACGCAACATAAAGGAATTCGTACAGGTGTCTGCAAAGATCTACATTTCTTACTGAATTGGAAACAATATCCACTGCCACTGGATAATCCTGAGAAGATTGATTTTTCAAAAGGATGGACAGAAGGACAACCAGCCTTTTACGCTTTCGACTTTACTGTTGAAGAGCCGAAGGATACCTACTTAGACTTGTCTGAGTTTGGTAAGGGAGTTGCCTTTGTCAACGGGCGTCACCTAGGGCGTTTCTGGAATGTCGGCCCGACCCTCTCACTTTATATCCCTCATAGCTATCTCAAGGAAGGTGCTAACCGCATCATCATCTTTGAAACTGAGGGCGAATATAAAGAAGAGATCCATTTAACTCGTAAACCTACACTAAAACACATAAAGGGGGAAAACTTATGACAATTGTAGGATGCCGTATCGATGGACGTTTGATCCACGGTCAAGTAGCCAATCTTTGGGCTGGAAAACTAAATGTTTCACGCATTATGGTTGTAGACGACGAAGTTGTTAACAACGATATTGAAAAGAGTGGTTTGAAACTTGCGACACCACCAGGTGTGAAACTCAGTATCTTGCCAGTTGAGAAAGCAGCAGCAAATATCCTTGCTGGTAAATACGATAGCCAACGTCTCTTTATCGTTGCACGTAAACCAGACCGTTTCCTTGGTTTGGTCGAAGCAGGTGTTCCGCTTGAAACACTCAACGTCGGCAATATGTCTCAAACACCAGAAACTCGCTCTATCACACGTTCTATCAACGTGGTAGACAAGGATGTGGAAGATTTCCACAAACTAGCAGAAAAAGGTGTGAAACTCACTGCTCAAATGGTTCCAAATGATCCAGTTTCAGACTTTTTGAGCTTGTTAAAATAGGAAAAAATTTTTAGGAGGTCATTGTTATGATACAATGGTGGCAAATTTTACTTCTCACTTTGTACTCAGCTTATCAAATCTGTGATGAGTTGACAATCGTTTCATCTGCAGGTTCCCCTGTATTCGCTGGTTTTATTACTGGTTTGATCATGGGAGATGTGACAACTGGTTTGTTTATCGGTGGTAGCTTGCAGTTGTTCGTTCTCGGGGTTGGTACCTTCGGTGGTGCTTCTCGTATCGACGCAACTTCTGGTGCGGTTCTTGCAACAGCATTCTCTATCTCTCAAGGTATTGATACAGATCTTGCGATCACAACAATCGCTGTACCAGTAGCAGCACTTTTGACATACTTCGACGTTCTTGGACGTATGACAACTACTTTCTTTGCACACCGTATTGATGCTGCGATCGAACGCTTTGACTACAAAGGTATCGAACGCAACTACCTACTTGGTGCAGTGCCTTGGGCTCTTTCTCGTGCCCTTCCAGTATTCTTCGCTCTTGCTTTTGGTGGTGCTTTCGTACAATCAGTAGTAGACCTTGTTAAAGAATATCAATGGATTGCAGATGGTTTGACACTTGCAGGTCGTATGCTTCCAGGTCTTGGATTCGCTATCTTGCTTCGTTACCTTCCAGTTAAACGTAACCTTCACTACCTTGCAATGGGATTCGGTTTGACAGCTATGTTGACTGTTCTTTACTCATATGTAACAGGTCTTGGTGGAGCTGTTGCGGGTATCCTTGGTACTCTTCCTGCTGATGTTGCTGAAAAGATTGGCTTTGCTAATAACTTCAAAGGTTTGTCTATGATCGGTGTTTCTATCGTAGGTATCTTCCTTGCAGTTGTTCACTTTAAGAACAGCCAAAAAGTAGCTGTAGCAGCACCTTCTACACCATCAGAAAGTGGGGAAATCGAAGATGACGAATTCTAATTACAAACTTACAAAAGAAGATTTTAATCAAATCAACAAACGTAGCTTGTTTACTTTCCAATTAGGTTGGAACTACGAACGTATGCAAGCTTCTGGTTACCTTTACATGATCTTGCCTCAATTGCGTAAAATGTATGGGGATGGAACTCCTGAATTGAAAGAAATGATGAAAGTTCATACTCAATTCTTCAATACTTCACCATTCTTCCACACAATTATCGCTGGTTTTGACCTTGCCATGGAAGAAAAAGATGGTGTGGGTTCAAAAGATGCCGTTAACGGTATCAAGACAGGTTTGATGGGACCATTTGCTCCTCTTGGAGATACAATCTTTGGTTCACTTGTACCTGCTATCATGGGATCTATCGCAGCAACTATGGCTATCGCCGGCCAACCATGGGGTATCTTCCTTTGGATCGCAGTTGCAGTTGCTTATGACATCTTCCGTTGGAAACAATTGGAATTTGCCTATAAAGAAGGGGTTAACCTTATCAACAACATGCAAAGTACTTTGACAGCTTTGATTGACGCTGCATCTGTACTTGGTGTCTTCATGATGGGTGCTCTTGTAGCAACAATGATCAACTTTGACATTTCTTACAAATTGCCAATCGGTGAAAAGATGATTGACTTCCAAGACATCTTGAACTCAATCTTCCCACGCTTGCTTCCAGCAATCTTTACTGCCTTTATCTTCTGGTTGCTTGGTAAGAAAGGTATGAACTCTACTAAAGCGATCGGTATCATTATCGTTCTTGCAGTAGGTCTTTCATTCATCGGTAAATTCTTGCTTGGAATGGGCGCATAATTTATGGTGAAATCGTTAATTTTGGTGAGTCATGGTCGTTTCTGTGAAGAACTGAAAGGTAGCACGGAAATGATTATGGGTCCACAAGACAACATTCATGCAGTGGCCCTTCTTCCAGAAGATGGCCCAGAAGAATTTACTGCAAAATTTGAAGCTGCTATCGAAGGATTGGATGATTTCCTAGTCTTTGCGGACCTTCTCGGTGGAACACCATGTAACGTGGTGAGCCGTTTGATCATGGAAGGTCGCGACATTGAACTCTACGCAGGGATGAATCTTCCAATGGTGATTGAATTTATCAATGCGAGCCTTACAGGTGCAGATGCGGATTATAAGAGCCGTGCTACAGAAAGCATTGTAAAAGTCAATGATCTGCTAGCAGGCTTCGATGATGACGAAGATGAATAAGATATGACAACGTGAAAATCACAGGGGAAATAGGCGATAGGAGGATGGAGCGATGCTCCGAAGATAATCGGTCTTTTTCCCCAAGATTTTAGTTGGAACTCAATTCAATAAGATGTGATAACCTGAAAACCGTTAGAACAGCTTGTATAGAATATACATGGGAATGGGAGTCACTCCCATTCCCATATTTTCAATAGGAATGAAACAATAATAGATTAGAGGAACTCTATGCTAAATTACACAAAAGAAGAATTACTTGAACTGGGTGCAGAAATCACAACTCGTGAGATCTACCAACAGCCTGATGTATGGAAAGAAGCTTTTGAAGCCTATCAAGCAAAACGAGAAGAAATTGCAGCCTTTCTGCAAGGTATCGCTGATAGACATGACTATATCAAGGTCATCTTGACGGGTGCTGGTACTTCTGCTTATGTGGGGGACACCTTGGTGCCATACTTTAAGGAAGTCTATGACGAACGCAAATGGAATTTCAATGCCATTGCGACAACAGATATCGTTGCCAATCCAGAAACTTATTTGAAAAAAGATGTGGCGACGGTCCTTGTTTCCTTTGCTCGTAGTGGGAATTCACCTGAAAGTGTGGCGACTGTTGATTTGGCTAAAGCCTTGGTTGACGACCTCTATCAAGTGACCATTACATGTGCTGCAGATGGTAAATTGGCGCTTCAAGCTCATGGCGATGAGCGCAATCTTTTGCTCTTGCAACCAGCTGCCTCTAATGATGCTGGATTTGCCATGACTTCTAGCTTTACGTCTATGATGTTGACAGCTCTCTTGGTCTTTGATCCTACAGAATTTGCTGTGAAAGCTGAACGTTTTGAAGTTGTGTCTAGCCTTGCCCACAAAGTTCTAGACAATGCAGCAGATGTTAAAGAGCTTGTAGACCTTGACTTTAACCGCGTTATCTACCTGGGCGCTGGTCCTTTCTTTGGACTTGCTCATGAAGCTCAGCTCAAGATTTTGGAATTAACAGCTGGTCAAGTGGCGACCATGTATGAAAGCCCAGTTGGCTTCCGTCACGGTCCAAAATCTCTTATCAACGAAAATACAGTTGTTTTGGTCTTTGGTACAACGACAGATTATACTCGCAAGTACGATTTGGACTTGGTTCGTGAAGTGGCTGGTGACCGTATTGCTCGTCGTGTTGTGCTCTTGAGTGATCAAGCCTTTGGTCTTGAAAATGTCAAAGAAGTAGCTCTTGGCTGTGGTGGTGTCTTGAACGATATTTACCGTGTCTTCCCTTACATCATTTATGCCCAACTCTTTGCCCTTTTGACTTCGCTTAAAGTGAAAAATAAACCAGATACACCGTCTCCTACAGGTACAGTAAACCGTGTGGTACAAGGTGTTATCATTCATGACTATCAAAAATAAGGAAGTATCTATGAGTAAATTACAATTAAGTCCGAATAAAGTAGCCTGCTTGCAAAAACTCTCTGACGAGAACGGCATTATCTCAGCTCTTGCCTTTGACCAACGTGGCGCTTTGAAACGCCTCATGGCTCAATACCAAACAGAAGAGCCAACAGTGGCTCAAATGGAAGAACTCAAGGTTTTGGTAGCAGATGAATTGACTAAATACGCATCCTCTATGCTTCTCGACCCTGAGTATGGACTTCCAGCTACAAAAGCGCTTGCTCCAAATGCTGGTCTTCTCCTTGCTTATGAGAAAACTGGCTACGACACAACAAGCACCAAACGCTTGCCTGACTGCTTGGATGTTTGGTCTGCAAAACGCATTAAAGAACAAGGTGCAGATGCAGTCAAATTCTTGCTTTACTACGATGTAGACAGTTCTGACGAACTCAACCAAGAAAAACAAGCCTACATCGAACGCATCGGTTCAGAGTGTGTGGCAGAAGACATTCCATTCTTCCTTGAAATCTTGGCTTACGATGAAAAAATCGCCGACGCAGGTTCTGCAGAATATGCCAAAGTGAAACCACACAAGGTTATCGGTGCCATGAAGGTCTTCTCAGACTCACGCTTTAACATTGATGTCTTGAAAGTGGAAGTTCCAGTCAACGTCAAATACGTTGAAGGCTTTGGCGATGGTGAAATCGTGCATACACGCGAAGAAGCAGCAGCTTTCTTCAAAGCACAAGATGAAGCAACTAACTTGCCATACATCTACTTGAGTGCGGGAGTGTCAGCCAAACTCTTCCAAGAAACACTTGTCTTTGCCCACGAATCAGGCGCAAACTTCAACGGCGTTCTTTGCGGACGTGCAACCTGGGCAGGATCAGTTGAAGCCTACATCAAAGACGGTGAAGCAGCAGCTCGTGAGTGGTTGCGTACAACTGGATTTGAGAACATTGACGAACTCAACAAGGTTCTTCAAACAACAGCGACTTCATGGACTGAACGTGTAGAAGCATAAAACAAGAATAGAAGAGTCCCTTTTTGTTAAGAAGATACGTAAGGTTTTCTGACAAAGGATTCTGAAAATAGAAACTACAACCATAGATAGTGAATAGGCTCTCTATGGTTTGTTTACTTAAGAGAAATGGATCAAAGGAGAGAAGAATGAAAGCATACACAGAGCGTGTATTTGGAAATCATGAGGGCAAGGATGTCTTGGCCTATCGCTTTGAGACTGACAGTGGCTACCAACTAGAAATCATGACTTATGGTGCGACCATCTTGCGCTATGTCACACCTGACAAGGCTGGAAATTTTGCCAATGTAATTTTGGGCTTTGATGACTTTGATAGCTATGTAGGCAATAGTCCCAAGCATGGAGCAAGTGTAGGTCCTGTAGCGGGCCGTATTGCAGGTGCGACCTTTGAGCTCAATGGCAAGACCTATGACCTTGAAGTCAACAATGCAAGCAACTGCAACCACAGTGGTTCAACAGGTTGGGATGCGAGCTTGTTTGAATTGGTTGAGGTGAGCGACCATGGCTTGACTCTCTACACAGAGCGGACAGACGGGACGGGAGGATTCCCTGGCAATCTCAAGATCTGGATCAGCTATCACTTGGAAGAAACTGGTGCCTACGAAATCAGCTATAAGGTGACGACAGATCAGGATACGCTTGTCAATCCAACTAATCACAGCTACTTCAACTTGTCTGGTGATTTCACGCAGACAGTTGACCGCCATATCTTCCAGCTAAACACAGAGGGCATTTACCCAATCGCTCCGGACGGTGTTCCGGCTAAGACTCCAGACGCTACTCGTGATGTGGTTAAACACATCTACAATGGAGCTTTGTTGAAGGATATCTTTGCAGAAGATGATGAGCAAATCCAGCTGGTATCTGGTTTGGATCACCCATTTGCTCTTCCTACAGGTCATGACAATGCTGGTTTCCTTTATGACCAAAACTCAGGTCGCTTCCTACTTTTCAAGACAGAAGCCCCTTGCTTTGTGGTCTACACAGCAAACTTTGTGGATGAGAGTGTGCTCATAGCTGGTCAGCCAATGGTACAGCACAATGGGATTGCCCTTGAAGCGCAAGCTTTACCAGATGCCATTCACAGTGACCTCAAAGACCAAGTCATTCTCAAAGCAGGGCAAACCTTCACAAGTAAAACTCGTTACGAGATTGTTGTCAAATAAAAAGAAGAGTCTAGGACAAAAGTCTAACCTTAAATATAAAAAGCGAACAAAACGAGTTATCTGACACTCAGAATTCTGTCTTGTTCGCTTTTTTTCTAATCTATCGATTTTAAAAATTTATAATAAAGAATTCCTAAAATCAAAATCTTTTTGTCTCAGATACTTTTGAGTTTCGTGCTATTGTGATGACATTAGAGATAACTTTACTAACCCATGGCTTATTTTTCTTTTTTCTGCTTCTCGATTCTCTCTAACATTCTGTTTTTACGCTCCTCCAGTTCTTGGATTTGCTTGAGCAAAAGATCTGAAAAGTCGCTATCAGTTTCTACGGCTTCACCTGTCGCATACCAATCCAGTATGACGATTTTGTTGTTCTTGTCAAAGCAAAAGATCTGATCTCCATCGCCGATTAGTGATAAAAATGGAATATAATCCACAAAACCTTGGTCGTGTAGTTCCTTTGTTTTGACACGAATGTCTAGAAAATCAGGTATCTCATTTGCAATGCCGTAAACCTTAATACCACGGCAAAATGTCCAAAATGGGGCCACATCAAATTCTTTGGCTCTTGGCCACAGTTCCTCCCTGACTTCCATATAGAGTCCGCCTAGGGGGGACATGGTAAACTCTCTAAAGTCGTCTGGAAGACTGATTTGATACAGTTTTTCAAAATCTTCTATATCCTGTTTGGAGGGTTCATTTCCCATGCAGGCTACAACTTGGTAGGTTTTAGAATCATAATGATGAAAATAATCATAGACTTTTTTTAGTGACATTGCTATTCCTCTCTATTCTACGTAAATATATTCGACAACTAAATCACAAAGCTGATTATCCTTATCATAGCCAAAGTACACAGGATAGACACCATCTCCAAAACCTGATTGAATCATCGGAATGCTTAGGTCAGTGTTAGGAATTTTAAAGTTAATCCAATCTCCGCCTTCTCGCTGATAAAGGGGATTTTCTATGGCGTTTTGGGCAAAAATTGCTGCAAAGAAATCGTCGTAGATATTTTTGCCAGGATTTTCTTTATACCAACTCTCTTCAAAATCGCAGTAGGCATTCTTGGCGTCAACGTCCACTATCGTTGCCAGACCTGCGTCAACTGCAAATCCAAAATAAGAGTCTTTTTCAACAGTGTCTATATCTTCATCACCAGTCAGTGCTTCATAGTAGATGACTGGCACTTGATCTGTAAATTGGATTCTCGTTGCTATATACCTGTAGTGATCTTCTTCTAACTTGGCTACTAAGGTTTTTAGTCTATATGTTCCTTTGGGAACAGATTGTAAGTAAGGCTTTTCCTCTCTACGGAGCCAGACCAAAGGATCTCGGACCAGAATTTCTCCACTAGGAAAAGTCACTTCCCCCATATCCAAAACAAAAACTTCCATGTCCTGTATTTCTTTCCTATCAAAATAGTCTGCATAATTGATAGACGAAGTGAGCAGATGTTTTATTTCTTGGTATTTCTGTAACCATTTTTGTGAAGTTTGTGTTTTTCCCATAAACGGTTTCTTTCTAAATCTTCTATCTTAGATCGGTGTTCTCAGAGTTAAAGATTTGCGTACTCATTATACATTTTCCTACACAAAGGATGCATTTTATGCTTTTATTTCCCTAATGATCGAAAAGATTAGGTCTTTAAGACTTTCTGCTACATACACAACTTCATCAGGATCATGGATATAGCAAAGAATCTGACCTTCTTTTCCTTCTTTATCAGGATCAAAATCCACCATCAGGAAACAGCTGTCACAATACTCCATCCCTTTGAAAATACTCATCTAATGCCGATGTATTTCCATTTATGATATCATTTACAATTTGTGGAACAGATTTAAAATTTCCTATATCTTTTAATTTGACCATTTTAAGTCTCCTACAGATTATGTATTCATCTGTTATAATCTATTTCCCCTAAAGGAAGCGGATCAGGATTTAAACCTACCCAGAGAACCGAAAGTTCACACAAACGTTCAGTTATAGTATCTTCATCACAGCCTTTTGCACGGATGCTGGAAATCAGTTCCTTAGTTTCTTCCAGTTCTTCTTCGGAAAGCGGTGTACCTGAAGCGAAATGATTTGGTAGGGCTTTAAGCATGTTCCGGTAGTGTTTATCCCAGTTGACACCGCCATTTCTATAGAGCTCATCCTGTACGCGCCCTGTTATACGGATCACTTCGCCTTGTACAGTTTTCGCTGGCCCGCTTGAAGGAATGAGTAAATCCCAAAGCTCGTTATACTGCTCCTTCCAAGAACCTTTTTTTACAATAATAGGAGAAACTCCGTCATGTATCTTGCGTTTCGGAGCAGGCTTTACATCAAACAGTGCATAGAGTCTCTCAAGCCCTGCTTCTGTTTCAGTCAAGTAATCTTTATTAAAGTTTTCTCTGTGAAATTCAAAATCCTTTCCGATTAGTTCGACTCTTTCTGCCATATCAGGAGTTACCTCAGCGCCCGCCTTTATGAGCATTTCTGCAATTTCTGCTACCTGTGCAATATTAATCTGCCTACAAGTAGCAAGGGCTTCAGCTAAAGGAGTTCGTCCCATATCAGTTTTGGGATTAACATCTGCACCTTTTTCAATCAAAAAACTGACTATCTTAGGTCGGAAAAACCCTGCTGCCGTATGCAGAGGCGTACTCCCATATGTATCAGGTTTTTGTATATCTCCGCCTAATTCATACAGCAGTTTTACAGTATCTCTCCCCAAAGTGGCATGTTTATATAATGGTGTACGCCCATAATAATCAGGAGTATTTACATCTAAACCCTGTTCCACCAGCCAGATAACAAGCTCATCAGGAACACCTCCAAAATGAAGTGCCGTATTTAAGCTGTATCTGCCGTCATGAGCAGTAAGCTCACATTTATCATATACTGCTTTAAGAGCTTCAATATCTCTTGCTGTAATCAGTTCATCAAAATTTTTAGGTAAGGTCACTCTTTTTTTGGCCATTGTTCTTCTCCTTTAATATAAAACCAATATTTGCATTTTACATTTCTAAACCCACTTAAGCCCATTAACATCTTTTAAAATCATAGATCTTCCATCGTAGTCATTTTTTAACTCGATTTCTTTTTCCTTGACCGAAATGTTGTTGTACCAGTGATCTAAGCTGGCATATTTTCCTGTATGGATATTGATAAGCATACTTGTTATAGGATTCCAAGTCCCTTTCTTTACTGTTTCTGCAAGCAAATAATAGGCATCTAAAAATATGAGATTTCTTCCATACATCCAAAATGGAAGTTGAATATCTAATAAAGGCAATTTTGCAGAAAAAATATCATCTCCATGTGGCGGCACGGTTTCATAATGAAATTCTATCTCACTTCCATAATATGCTATCGTTGCCTCTTCGCAACCGATGCTTTGAGGAATACCCTCCTCAACTACTAAAAATTCCATTGGCTTCTCCTTATGTTGTAATTGAATGAACTCTGACCAGACTCTCCACGTTTACAACCAGATGGTAAAGGTAATCACCTGCTTTTTATAGCTGACAAAGATTTTTCCTCTAAACAGGCTGACAAGGTGTTGAGCCATAGAGAGGCCAATGCCATACCCAGAGGTGGTTTGGTTATTGTGTGATGTTTCAGCGCGATAAAAGCGGTCAAAGAAGCGTTTGATATTGGCAGGCCGCCCGTCTTTGTAGTCGTTAGATACGGTGATACAGGTGCGCTTGCGTAGGAGATAGGCTTTGTGTTTGAGAGTCAGACGGATGGTGCCTGCTGGATCACAGTATTTGCGGGCATTGTCAAGAAGAATGCTAAGAAGCTCATAAAATTCCTCTTGGGCTACTTTTTCTACAAGGTCTGCTTCAATCAGGCTTTCAAATTTTTTATCTTCCTTTTTAAAGAGGGGAGCAAAATCTGTCGCAACTTTCTCAGCAATAAGCGAGATATTTTGAGGAGCTAGTTTGATATCCTCTTGCTCCTCGAGTCGAGCAAGTCGGATCAGTCTTCCAATCAAGTGGTTGAGACGCTCGGTCTGTTCTTTGGTGCTGATACTCCACTCGGTCTCTCCTTCCATGAGTTCCTGCAGTTCGGTATTGGCTGAGATGATAGCCAGCGGTGTTTTGAGTTCATGACCTGCATTAGTGATAAACATTCGTTGTTTCTCATAGTTTTTGACGAAGGGACGGATAACAATCCCAGAAATCAAGGTAAAGAGCAGAGCAAGGAGAAATAGGCTAGCCAGTGATAACCAGATAGAGACTTGAAAGAGGGTGTCCCGTTCGCGAATGTAGTTGGTAGCTTCAAAGAAGACTAGGAGCTTGCCCGAAGCTGTCTGACTAATCTGGTAGGTGAAGTAGCGCCCGTTGCGGCTAATAGTGCCATAGGTTTCCGGTTTTTTAAGAATTCTCTGGAGAAAACCTCTGACGTCTGCTTCGGTCAGTGATTGGACATTGCCCAGAGAAATAGTGTAGTCATTCCCCTTTTCTCTGACAGAGAAGTACTGGAAATTGTAGATAATTCCTTCCTGAATGTTCTTTTTGGTGAAACTTTCCTTGATTTCATCTGTGATTGGGAGTTCGCCTTCATTTTTAGACAAGATGGAGAGGACGGTTTGGATATTATCCTCTGTCTGAGTATAGACGATGCTATTCATCAAGACTAGAAAGAATGCAAGAATCAGAGCGATAGCAGCAGTGGCTGTGACAATAAACTTGATGCGTAGTTTTCGAAACATCTAGTCGCCTCCTATCAGTTGGAAAAGCCCTTCTGCAGATCCTAAGATTTGCAAGTTGGACTGAACACTTTGGAGTTTTTGGCGTAGGTAGGAAATATAGAGAAAAACGAGCTCGTAATCACTTTCTTCCAGCTCATCTGGCCAGATTTGCTCTAGTAGTTGTTGACAACTGAGGGTTTGATTAGCATGCTGAATGAGGAGGGTCAAGAGTTGAGTCTCCTTTTTCCCTAAACGAATGCTGTTTGTAGCAGCTAATTCTTGTTCGTCAATATCCAAGCGAGTATTTCCTAATTGGACCGTATCTGGGGTATAGTCCTCCAGACGGCGGGCAGTAGAACGGAGTCTAGCCAATAGTTCCTTGAGTGAGAAGGGCTTGGTCAAGTAGTCGTCGGCACCTGCATCGAGTCCGGTTACACGATCATCTACTTCAGCCATGGCTGTCAGCATGATGACGTGGGTCGTATTGCCTGCCTGGCGAATTTCTTTGAGGGCTTCGATTCCAGTTTTGATTGGCATCATGATGTCAAAAATCATGAGGTGATAGTGGTTAGTTGTAGCTTTTTCGACAGCATCTTGTCCATTGAAAACAGAATCAACGCGATAGCCTTCGCGTTCTAAAGCAACAGTGATGACGCGATTTAGTTGAGCTTCATCTTCGGCAAGTAGGATTTTCATAGGTTCTCCTTAGTCTTGGTCAGATCGCTGAATCAAATCACGAATGGTCTGCATGGTCAAGTCGCATGAAGCAAGCTCATCGGCACAACGTTTGAGCTCGCGCGTGATTCGTTCAGGGTTTTGGATGTTTTTCTTGTACTTCATCTGGTGCTCAAGGCTGGCCCAGGAATCCATGGCAATAGTGCGTAGCTGGATCTCGATAAAGTAGGTACCTTGGGCATTTCCCAGGCAATCTGGATAGGGAGTGGTCGCTTCGAGGATCAGATGATAGGAGCGGTAGCCATTGGGCTTGACCTGACGAATATAGTCCTTCTCCTTAAAAATCTGGATGGTGGGTATCTGACGAATATACTCTACGATGCGGTAGATATCATCTGTAAAGCCTGTGATGATCCGAACGCCGATAGCATCTCGGATTTCTTTGAGAGCGGATTGACTCGTCTGAGGAAGGCCTTTGCGTTGGCATTTTTCACGCATACTTTTTTCTGTTTTGATGCGTGCATGCAAATGCTCATATAGTTTGAGGGAGGTTTCTTTTTTGTAATTAGCTGCGGCTTCTTCCATATCTTGAATAAAGGTCTGCAAGATAGTGGGTAAGTAGACTTCGCAAGGGCCATAGATAGAGTTCATAGGCTGGTCCATTCTAAGAATGACTCGTATTGCTACGAGCATAGATTCTAATAGTATTTGTCATTCTATTATATCATGAAAGCGATAGCAGGGTGAGATTCTATTGATAAAGAGGGAACGAGAATTTTGACAAAGGAGTCCATTAGAGATATAATGAAGAAAAATCGACCAAGGATAAGAAGATGACAAACTCAAAGTATATTACACGCCTGAAACGTTCAGAGGGGCAGTTGCGTGGAATTCAAAAGATGATCGATGAAGATCGTGATTGTGCAGATATCATTACCCAGTTGACAGCGGTTCGTTCGAGTGTGGAGCGCGTGATTGAGATGATCATTACCGAGAATCTCACAGCCTGCATCAACCAACCCCTAGACGACCCTGAGGCTCAAAAAGAACGCTTAGAAAAGGCTGTTCAGTACCTAATCAAACGAAAATAGTAGTTCTCTATGTGATAGAACAAGATAAGAAAGTGGATCACAGGAGGGGAAAGATGACAAAAGAAGAACGAGCAGAAAAATGGTTTCAGAGTGTTCCTGA
Organism: Streptococcus oralis SK304; assembly: GCF_000287715.1. Taxonomy (GTDB): domain Bacteria; phylum Bacillota; class Bacilli; order Lactobacillales; family Streptococcaceae; genus Streptococcus; species Streptococcus oralis_Y. The sequence continues at coordinate 60,305 of NZ_ALJN01000009.1, forward strand.
GGCAGAAGCTATTCCTATACAAACTAAAATGGAGATCTGTAGTCAGGTAGCGAAACGAATGGCGCTTATCTGGCTTGGCCTACTTGGTGTGGAATGTTTGTTCCTATTCTGGATCACTGGGGGCGAACTGTTCAATCAAGTAGCGGACTTTCTAAATCAGCTATCAGAAGGGAGCCCCACAAAAAATCGATATAAGGGTCTCGCACTTGCAGGTACTCTTATTTGTCTGCCTGTCTTGATCTTTCCTAGCGTTGTTGCCCATTTCTTTAGACAAGGTTGGATTCAAAAAGAGACTGAAAAGGTTGTCAAAGAGATGGCCCCTGTTACAAGTGATCAGCCTTATCTAGATGGAGATGAGGGAGAAGATTTTGCGAGTATTTCCGGAAGAATCTTTGCGGATTGGGTGCTAGATGATGGTGAGAAGGAACAAAATGGCTTTGAACTTGAGGAAGTATGGCAGCAACTAGCAGCTGTACAAGATGGTGATAGGGATTTTCTCACTTTAATACCTCAGCAGCCAGTTAAACTAAAGGGGAGTCAGCTTGTATCGGATTTTGTACAGGTTTGTCAGGATGAAGATTCGGACGCTTTTCGTTTTGAGATCAGTGTTGCCGACGCCGAACGAATCAACGAGAATGTAATCTACGAAAAAAATGGTCTGAGCGAGAAAGAAACTCAAGACATGCTTCGGGCATATTTGGAGAACAGAGTCACACCGGACCTAGAAGACTGGGAAATTGTACTAGATATGCGGACAGATGAGCAGCAAAATATCGCAATCTATCAGGAAATAACCCAATTGCTAACAGATGATAGTGAGGTACGATCTCGTTTGACCTCCTGCTTTGAATCACCGAAAGCCTATTTCAAGCAGTATGCAGAGAGATATGACGAGCGGGGCATAGGCGAAGAAGTCGATGAAGCTACGATAAAATGGCTTGCTATTGCTGATGAACTGCTCGCTGTGAATACAGTGATTGAGTTAGACTGGAAGACAGATAAGGATGAATTTCTGTACCAATTAACGCCTCTGGCAGCTAAACAAACTCTTGATTTGGAGGAGAATTGGTTCGACGAGGATGACATCCTTACTTGGTGTAAGATTTTGGACGAAAGATGGGCTGGACACGATTTCTGTCTTGCTTGTATGGATATTAATAGTGATAGTTATGTGCTATTTATCTGCAAGAGGGATATTTTGGAAAAATTAGTCACTCTGAGTCACACAATCAATCAGCGTTTCGGCCATGCAAAAAATATGTAATGGCTAGTGTATTTCAAGGAGGGAGTTCAAGATGATTTTTGCTATACCCATCGGACAAATCGCGGATATACCTTGTGGCTATGCGGTGGAAAAGATGGGCTTGCTGGCTGGAAATCATGCCCATCCTAACAGTTGGGGTTCCGTCTAAGATAACTTGTATGAAAATGAAAGAAACCTAGAGATGCTTGGATATAAATTGGAAGAAAACCCATTTTGTGGTATAATTAAAGGTAGTAAGACAAGTTAAAGGAGGCTAGCAAATGGAAGCATACGAAAAAGTAGTAGAGATGCTAAATGGGCTAGATATTCCCTTTGAAATCGTGGAGCACGAGCCAGCCTTAACGACGGAGCAGGCAGATAGTTTTATCGAGGGAATCGAAGGTGTCCGTACCAAAACCATGTTTCTCACCAACAAAAAGAAAACAGCCTATTATCTCGTGATTATGGATGACAAAAAACGTTTGGATATGGACCTCTTGAAAGACTTGTTAGGAGCCAATAGAATCCGTATGGCTTCCTCTGAGAGCCTGTTTGAAAAAATGATGTTACCAGCAGGTGTAGTATCTCCATTTGGCTTGCTGAACAATGCTGACAAAGATATTCAGGTTTATTTCGACAAAGAAATCATGTCGGAAAAACGGATGAGTTTCCACCCCAATACCAACGAGAAAACCCTCTTTTTGGATACGAAAGATATACTCAAATTCCTAGAAGCTATTGGCTACGAAGCTCATATCATCGAGTTATAAAGATTAAAGAAACCGACTAAGTTCATCTTAATCGGTTTTTTTGCTTATTCTACTTGACCGGGCCAAGCATTCATACCACCTTCTACATTGGTAACGGTGAGGCCTCGAGCTCTAAGAAATTGACAGGCAGATGCAGAACGTACTCCACCTTGGCAGATGACATGGTATTCATGGTCAGGTTTGAGTTCTTTGTAGCCTTGCTCCAAGGTACTTAAGGGAAGATTTTTGGCACCTGGTGCATGTCCTGCTTGGAATTCATGTGCTTCACGGACATCGATGAGATCTAGATTTTCATTTTGATATTTTTCATAAAAGTCAGCCATGCTGATATTAGTTACCATATTCTACTCCTTCTGGGTTAGCCATTTTGTATAGTGAATAAGCGCCGTCAAGGTTTTGGACGGTAAATCCTGCTTGTTTGAGGATACGCTCTGCGATATAGCTGCGCAAACCACTGTGGCAGCTAACGATGTAAGCTTGGTTCTTGTCTAGTTCATCCAAGCGTTCCCGTAGTTCGTTTAGGGGAATGTGGATGGTGTCGACTTTGAGTCGGCCACTTTGGAATTCGCCACTTGTCCGTACATCTAGGAATTTCTTGCCCTTAGCTATTTCGTCTTCGAGCTGGTACCATTGAATATTGTCGCTGAGACCTTCGATAAGGTTCAAGGCTGCGTAGCCCAGCATATTGACGGGATCCTTGGCAGAGCCAAATGGTGGCGCATAGGTGAACTCCAATTCTGGTAAGTCAAAGACGGTGAGATTTCCCTTGATAGCAGTTGCTAGGATATCGATTCGCTTGTCAACACCTTTCTTCCCAACTCCTTGGGCACCATAGATTTTTCCAGTGTTTGGGTCAAAGAGGAGCTTCAAGGTCATATCAGTAGCGCCAGGATAATAACCAGCGTGGTCTTTACCGCTGACATGAAGTGCCTTGTAAGGAAGTTGATTCATGCTAAGGATACGCTCGCTGAGACCGGTCGAAGCAGCTGTCATATCAAAGGCACGAACGATAGCAGTGCCGATACTGCCCTTGTTTGTACGACCGAGTCCTGCAATGACATCCGCCACTTGGCGTCCTTGACGATTGGCAGGAGAAGCGAGAGAGATGAGAGCGTCTTGGCCTGTAATCTCTTGCTTGACGACGATGGCATCCCCAACTGCAAAAATATCTTTTTGACTGGTTTCGTAATGTTCATCGACCAGGATACCACCACGAAGTCCCAGTTCAATTCCCGCAGCTTTAGCCAGTCCATTTTCAGGTTCAACACCGACAGAAAGGATGGTGAGGTCAGAAGTGATCTTTTGACCGTTTTCGAGAACGATGACTTTTCCTTGGTCTTCAAATCGAGTCGCAGACTGAGAAGTGATAACGCGAACACCGTTTGCCAGCAATTCTGCTTGGACAAAGGCCGCCATTTCCTGATCTAATGGTGGCAAGACATGGGGTGCTTTCTCAACGATGGTAACTTGTAATCCACGTTTCGCCAGGTTTTCAGCCATTTCAAGCCCGATAAAGCCTGCACCGATGACGACAGCTTCTTTTGGATGATTGTCCAAGGCCGCCATAATTTCATCAAGATCGGGAACATTGCGGAGCGTGTAGGCATTCTTAGCTTCTGCCAAACCTTCAATGGTAGGAACAAATGGTTTAGCTCCTGGGGAGAGGATCAACTTGTCGTAGCTTTCTGTGAATTCCTGTCCATCATGGCGTACGGTCACAGTGTGTTCTTCTGGCGAAATCTGGATAACCTCGTGAAATGGTCGCACATCGAGATTAAAGCGTGCTTTGAGACTTTCAGGAGTTTGGACTAATAAACTATCACGGTTTGAAATTTCTCCTGAAACATAGTAAGGAAGTCCGCAGTTTGCAAAGGAAACAAAGGGACCTTTCTCAAAAATAGTGATTTCAGCGTCTTCCATGAGACGTCTGAGGCGGGTTGCTGCTGACATACCGCCTGCAACTCCTCCAACAATGATAACTTTCATTGACTTTCTCCTTTATGCTTTTAGATGACCTTACCTGTCCAAGCGCTCATACCGCCTCGGACATTGATGACATTGTAGCCTTTTTTCTTTAGCTTCTTCGCAGCTAGTTTGCTTCGCACACCAGAATGACAAATGACATAGAGTGTTTCTTTTGTCGTTGGTGCATAAGATCCGATTTCGGATAGAGGGACATTCTTGGCATTTTTGATATGACCTCTATGGAATTCCGTAGGCGTCCGAACATCCAGTAGCTGAATCGGTTCTCTGAGTTTAGCTTCTAACTCGCTGGTAGAAATACTGTCAATTTTTGTAAATAATAAGTGAAACATAGGCACCTCCAAATATACCCTTATGGGGTATATTAAACCATGAAGTCAAGCTTTTGTCAAGCAAGTTGTTTTGACTTGGGAGAGGGCTTGGTTTTGAGAGTTTAGAAAGCAGGCTATTCTTGACCTTTCAAAGGCTTTTTGATATGATGGGCTCCAAAGTAAGTATGAGGTGATACTATGATCAGTGAATACCAGAAAATGATAGCAGGAGAACCCTATCATCCGTTTGATTCCGAGTTACGGGCCTTGGCTCAGGTTTCTCGCCAAAAACAGGCTGCCTTTAACCGAGAAGAAGATCCCTTGAAGGGAGCGGATATTATCAAGACTTGGTTTGGCTCAACTGGGCAAAATCTCTATGTCAATCCACATCTGGTGGTCGATTATGGAGTCAATATCCATCTAGGGGAAAATTTTTATTCTAATTGGAACTTGACCATGCTGGATGTTTGTCCGATTCGTATCGGGAACAACGCCATGATTGGTCCCAACTGTCAGTTTTTAACCCCACTCCATCCACTGGATCCGTATGAACGCAATTCAGGGGTCGAATACGGCAAGCCCATCACCATCGGAGATAATTTCTGGGCTGGAGGTGGCGTCATTGTCCTTCCCGGGGTGACACTGGGAAATAATGTCGTTGCAGGAGCAGGGGCCGTGATTACCAAGTCCTTTGGAGACAATGTTGTCCTAGGTGGGAATCCTGCGCGTGTTATTAAGGAAATACCAGTAAAAGAAAACTAAAAAGAACAGCCTGGGCTGTTCTTTTTATGAACTCTAATCTTATAAATTTTTCTTCTTTTTTGCTTTCTTGGTCAAGGAAACATCGCACTGAGGGATGTTGCTTTTAAAAATCTATTAAAGGTAGTCTAGAGTTCAAAAATTGTTTTAGCAGCCCTTTCTAAAAAATTACTAGGCGAAATCTAATCCAAACTGAATTTAAGGAAACTTTTAGAAAAGTTTTAGTTTCGTTTCAGGAATCTTCAGTAGACTGTCTAGCTATATCATACGAAGGAGAGGAAAAAGGTATGAAATCAAAAAAATGGCCCCTACTCGCAACGAGTTTAACGGCAATGGTGTTGATGGCAGCATGTTCCCAGTCAATAACTTCATCCAATACCAATGAAACGACAAATAGTGCCACAACAACTTCAACTAAAACAAACCAATCTTCTTATTTTACAGATAAGGATAATGATACTTCTTATGATGAAAGCACAGCTTCTAAGATTGAGTTATCTGGCTCATCAGCAAACGTCTCTGGAGATGGGGTGACAGTTTCTGAATCAACAGTGACCATCACAAAATCTGGAACCTATGTAATTTCAGGTCAGTCTGACGGAGTGCAGATCAAGGTCGAGGCAGATAAGTCTGCAGATGTTCATCTAGTCCTAAAAGGTGCGGCCATGACCAATACCAATGCAGCGATATCTGCGACATCAGCTGGCCACGTCTACCTGACTCTAGCAGAGGGAACCACCAACAGTCTCTCTGACTCAAGCTCTAACAGCGACGAAAAAGCAGATGCAGCTCTCTTTTCTAAGGTGGATTTGACCATCAACGGGAAAGGAACCCTCAATGTAGATGGCAAGAAGAACAATGGTATCAAGGCTAACGACACTCTTCACATTACGGGTGGAACCTATAACATCACAGCAGTTGGCGATGCCTTTAATGTCAATGATGAACTCAATATCACTGGTACGACCATGACCATTGATGCCAAAGAGGATGGGGTCAAGGTCGACAATGATGACGATATGACTGTCGGCAATATGTATTTGGCTAACAATACCATAACAGTCACAGCAGGAGATGATGGAATTCACGCTTCTGGTAACCTAGTGATTGATAGCGGTACCTATACCGTCAAGAATTCAACAGAAGGGATAGAAGGAAAATCCATCACCATAAACGACGGCGATATCAATGTCTATGCGACAGATGATGGAGTCAATGCAGCCAACAAAAATGCCCAACAGAGTGAAATTTTCTTCACTATGAACGGTGGTAACCTGACAGTAGAAGTTGGTCAAGGGGATACAGACCCAATCGACTCAAACGGGGATATCACGGTTACAGGTGGAACCATTAAAATGATTGGCCAAACAGGTTTTGACTTTGATGGAACAGCGATCTACACAGGTGGAGATATCTATCTCAACGGTGAAAAACAAACGGAAATCGTCAATTCTATGCCTGGAGGCGGTGGACCGAATGGAGTTCCTCAAGGGGGCGGTCCAGCCTCTGGCGGACAAGGATAAACAAAAAAGATAGCATTCAATTAGAATGGCTATCTTTTTATATGGGTGATAGATTGATATGTTACGAGTGGTTTTATAGTTGTAGCTTTCAAGGATAAATTGTTAAGTCACTCATTTGTGTTTACTTAAATTTCTTGAATTTTAAGAGAGTATTGAGTAGTTTTCCCCTAAATGTTTTGTTTTGATAGGCGATTGTGAGGGAATTGAAAAATTCAACTGCTAGGTGTTCCTGGTGACCGAACTCCATCTAGCTTGAGGTTGCTTCTGGGGAAAAGACGCCTAATTTGATGCGGAGTCCACCTTTTTTCATCTTGAACTGATGCATACCATACATCTTGATATCAAGGCTTGGATCGGGCATGAGAGTAGCAGTATCACCTGCCATAGAAATTTTTGTATCAGCATCAGGAATGACTGGTTTTTCAGCATCTAGACTGATAAAGATTTTTTGATAAGTTGGTTGTCCGTACTCTCCAATCAACTTCATCACTTCCTGTCCACCGTGCACCCCAGCAAAAACAAAATGTTCAGGGTGAACTTTAGAAGGGAGCGCTTCGTCGCCCATTTTATTTAGTCCTTGGTTGAAGGCGAAGAAGTCTCCCAAAGTCAATCCATCGACGTCCACATCTACGTAAGCGGCTTGTAGGTTACGACCCTTGACCGAATTCTTAGAAATGTCATGCCACATTTGATCTGATTCTGCTAGACGGTCAGCGTAGAGTTCGAGGATTTTTTGACTTCCGAGGGCTAATTTGGTTTCAATTAGGTCTTGAAAATTTCTTAGTCTGTTTCATATAAAAATGAGTAAAATGAATTCCCATTACCAAGGTCATTAGAGTTGCGATAGCAATGACGATGGTTGGATTAGCCGAGAAAAGTAGAGGAAAAATAGGCCTTTAAAAAGTGGACAGAAAAGACCATTTCGGAGTATAGAGAGGAAGTTCAAAAACATTTTTAGAAATAAGACATGTGCATTATAAACATCAGATACGAATCTGGTGCTTTATTTTTTAAAGAATTTCAACTTTTTTCTTGACAAGTGAGTAAACACTCACTATAATAGGTCTATATTCAGTAAGTGAGTAAGCACTCACCTAGGAGGAAGCATATGAAAACATTACTACATTTACAAGATTTAGTAAAATCTTTTGACCATCAAATAGTTCTGAATCATGTCAGCTTTGAATTGCAGCCAGGAGAAATTATAGGCTTAATTGGTCCGTCTGGTGCTGGTAAATCAACTATGATTAAGACTACGTTAGGAATGGAAAAGGCTGATGGAGGCGTAGCTTTAGTGTTAAATCACACTATGCCCAATCGCTATATTTTAGGAGATATTGGCTATATGGCCCAATCAGATGCTTTATACGAGACCTTGTCAGGCCAAGAAAATCTGGAATTTTTTGGTCAGCTAAAGGGGCTTTCTAAAAAAGACCTGAAGGCGGAAATTGCTTATATAGTTCAAGTAGTAGATCTGACAGACTACTTAAACAAGGCGGTATCTGGTTATTCTGGAGGAATGAAACGGCGTTTGTCGCTGGCTATCGCGCTTTTAGGAAATCCTCAACTCTTGATTTTGGACGAACCGACAGTTGGAATCGACCCTTCTCTTCGAAAGAAAATCTGGAAAGAATTATTCGCGCTTAGAGACAATGGGGTTGGGATATTAGTTACTACCCATGTTATGGATGAAGCAGAGTTGACGGATAAGGTCGGCTTATTATTAGGCGGAAAAATCATTGCTTTTGATACACCGCAACACTTAAAAGATAGTTATCAAGTTTCAAGTATTGAAGAAGTATTTTTGAAAGCAGAAGGAGAGTAAGATGAGAACCATTGCTATTGCTAAAAAAGTTATCAAAGAATTGCTTCGTGACAAACGAACCTTGGCTATGATGTTTGTAGCGCCGGTATTTATTATGTGGCTGATGAACCTCATGTTTTCAGCTAGTACAACCGTGAATGTCAAGTTAGCAACACAGGATCTACCAACTGGTTTGGTAACGAAAATGGATGAGCTCGGTCATGTGGACGTCGAGACTTATCAAGACTTAGAACAAGCCAAAGAAGCACTAGCAAATGAAAAAGTCGATGCTGTGATTTCTTATAAAAACGATGAGTACCAGGTCGACTACGCCAACACAGACGCCTCCAAAACATCTATGATACGACAAGTGTTACGAAAGAGTATCGCCAGTGAAGGCACCGATCAGTTACTATCTCGTGTTAAACAAGCTCTTCCACAATTGGACTCGGACGCAAAAACACCAGAAATCAAGGAGTCTTATCAGTATGGAGATGAAAATACAAGCTTCTTTACCAGTATGATTCCGGTTTTGATAGGTTTTGTAGTTTTCTTCTTTGTCTTTTTGATTTCTGGTATGGCACTTTTGAAAGAGCGCACAAGTGGAACCTTGGATCGCTTGTTAGCAACCCCAGTGAAACGTTCTGAAATTGTCTATGGCTATATGTTGTCTTACGGTATTATTGCGATTTTTCAAACGGCAGTTGTCGTCTTAGCAGCAATTTGGCTACTAGATGTAGAAGTTGTAGGAAATATTTTAAATGTTATAATAGTTAATGTGGTACTGGCTCTTGTAGCACTAGCTTTTGGAATTCTCTTGTCTACTCTAGCAAAATCAGAATTCCAAATGATGCAATTTATTCCTCTCGTGATTATGCCTCAACTCTTTTTCTCAGGGATTATTCCATTGTCATCCATGGGAGAATGGGCTCCAACTGTGGGGAAATTTTTGCCATTAACCTATTCTGGTGATGCAATAAGCCAGATTATTCTTTACGGACACAATCTTGGTGATATTTTGCCAAATCTTGGTGTTTTAATGATTTTCTTGATCATTTTAACAATTCTCAATATTGTTGGATTGCGTCGTTATCGTAAAGTTTAGAAATCAACATAAATAATGCTAAAAAGGTGTGAAGATTAGATGGATAAGACTGTTTTTGAATCGTTTGAAGATTACTTAGAAGAAGCGAATTACCCTCAAGGAAAGAAAAAAATCATGCAGGCAGCAGTGGATCTCATATCAACTAGGAGTTACCATGGGACCTCAACTCTTCACATAGCTGAGCGTGCTGGACTAAGCCAGGCAACTTTGTTTAAGTATTTTAAGACGAAGGATGATTTACTGACGGCTATTTTACATCCTGTAGTCCCAGGAATTTTCGGTAGTTTTTTTGAGGAACTCTTAGCTTTTGAAACGACAGAAGAGAGGGTTCGTTATCTCGTCCACGATCGTATGAGCTATCTCAAAAAAAATCGTGCTTTGATGAAAATCATTCTGCAGGAGAGTTTTTCAAATAAAAAACTAAAAAATGAACAGATTTTTATCTGGAATGCTATTCAAGATAAACTTCGAGTACTCCGTAAGGAATTGATAGCAGATCCACGTGTAAATCCAGAGTTAACGATTCCTCAAATGGTTCGTATTTGTGTTGGCCCATTGTTGGCTTACTTCGCTCAGCTTTATATCGTTAGCGACAATGGAGAAATAAAAGAAGAAGACTTAGACTTATTAGAAAAACAGATTTTAGGTGCTTTGTGGAAATAGAGTAGGCCTAGACAAAATGGAGGCTAGATTCTATTGGTTTGGCTTCTTGCACAAGATAATATAAAAGGGTATATATTGTCTGATGCAGATTCGTGCTTTTTTATTATTGAATTTGCTATTTTGGTGATAGTCCTCAATCACTTTACTAAAACAGAAACCGACCACTCCAGCAGAGCAACGATTTCTTAAATGTATGGAAGAGGAGTTTTCTGGCTTGCTAAAGACAACTCCTTGACACTTCGTCAGCTTTTGATACAATAGTACAAAATTAGAGGAGGTGGGCGATGATTCAGAAGCATGCGATTCCCATTTTAGAGTTTGACGACAATCCCCAAGCGGTCCTTATGTCCAATCACGAGGGTTTAGACTTAAAGTTGCCAAAGAAATGCATCTATGCATTTTTGGAGGAAGAGATTGACCGCTACGCTCAGGAAGCAGGAGCGGACTGTGTTGGTGAGTTCGTTTCTGCCACTAAAACTTATCCAGTGTACGTCATCAACTACAAGGGTGAGAAGATTTGTCTGGCCCAGGCGCCCGTGGGGTCTGCCCCAGCGGCCCAGTTTATGGATTGGTTGATTGGCTATGGTGTGGAGCAAATCATATCCACTGGAACCTGTGGCGTCCTAGCCGATATAGAGGAAAATGCCTTTCTCATCCCTATTCGCGCTCTGCGAGATGAGGGGACCAGCTACCACTATGTAGCACCTTCTCGTTATATGGAGATGCAGATTGAGGCTATCTCTGCCATTGAGCAAGTCTTGGAACAAAGAGGCATTCCTTACGAGGAGGTTATGACTTGGACGACAGATGGTTTTTACCGAGAGACAGCTGAAAAGGTTGCCTATCGTAAGGAAGAAGGCTGTGCTGTTGTGGAGATGGAGTGCTCTGCTCTTGCGGCAGTAGCTCAGTTACGTAGGGTTGTCTGGGGAGAACTGCTCTTTACCGCAGATTCCCTGGCGGATCTAGATAACTACGACAGTCGTGACTGGGGCGTAGAAGCTTTTGATAAGGCCCTCGAACTCTGTCTTGCTATTATGCACCACATGTGAGTGCTCTTACTATTTTTATGGTACAATGTAGCTATGGTATTCAAATCATTTTTTGAAAAAATAAAGACGACGCTAGTTCGATTATCACCAGCTCGTCGCATCTTTTTAAGTTTTGCCCTAGTAATCTTCTTGGGTTCTCTCCTTTTAAGCCTACCCTTGGTTCAAGCAGCAACGTCACAAGCGACCTACTTTGACCATCTCTTTACGACTGTGTCCATGGTCTGTGTGACAGGGCTCTTCACCCAGCCGGTGGCCTCTACTTACAATATCTGGGGCCAGTTGATTTGCATGCTGTTGATCCAGATCGGTGGATTGGGGCTTATGACCTTTATTGGAATCTTTTATATCCAAGGGAAACAAAAGCTCAGTCTTCGTAGCCGTGAGACTATTCAAGAAAGTTTTAGTTATGGGGAAACCCAGTCCTTAAGGGACTTCATCCGCTCGATCTTTTTGACGACTTTTCTGGTAGAAGGGCTCGGTGCCTTTCTCCTGAGTTTCCGCTTCATTCCTGAATTTGGATGGGGGCGAGGGATTCTAACCTCTATCTTTTTGGCTATTTCAGCTTTCTGCAATGCTGGATTTGATAATTTTGGAAGTACGAGTTTAGCGGTCTTTCAGACGGACCCTTTGATCAATCTAGTGATTGCAGGATTGATTATAACGGGTGGCCTAGGATTTATGGTCTGGTTTGACCTAGCGATCCAGTTTGGGAAAAAGAAAAAACGCCGCCTGCGTTTCCATACCAAGTTGGTTCTCTTTTTAACGGCGGGAATTTTGCTCTTTGGAACAGTATCGACTCTCTTAATCGAGTGGAACAATCCAGGGACGATTGGGAATCTCAGCGTCCCAGAGAAACTATTGGTTAGTTTCTTCCAGACTGTCAGTATGAGGACAGCAGGCTTTGCCTCTATTGACTACACCCAGGCTCGACCAGTTACCTTACTGATCTACATTTTGCAGATGTTTCTGGGCGGGGCACCTGGAGGGACAGCAGGGGGACTCAAGATTACGACCTTCTTTGTCTTGTTGGTCTTTGCTCGCAGTGAATTATTGGGCTTGCCTCATGCCAATGTAGCTCGGAGGACCATTGAACCTCGAACCGTACAAAAATCTTTCAGTGTCTTTATTATCTTCTTGCTGACTTTCTTACTGGGCTTGATTTTACTAGGGATAACAGCAGAAGGAAATCCGCGCTTTATCTATCTCATGTTTGAGACCATTTCAGCACTTGCTACTGTTGGGGTAACGGCAAATTTAACACCAGAGTTAGGTAAGTTAGCCCTTAGTATCGTTATGTTGCTGATGTTTATTGGCCGTATTGGCCCCTTGACACTACTGGTCAGCTTAGCAGAATATAAGCCAGACAAGAAAGATTTGATTCACTATATGAAAGCAGATATCACTATCGGATAAGAAAGGAAAAACGATGTCAGATCGGACAATTGGAATTTTAGGTTTGGGAATTTTTGGGAGTAGTGTTTTGGCTGCTCTTGCCAAGCATCATATGAATATCATTGCTATTGATGACCACGAGGAGCGCATTAATCAATTTGAACCCGTGCTGGCGCGTGGGGTTGTTGGAGATATCACGGATGAAGAACTCCTTCTATCAGCTGGAATTGACACCTGCGATACCGTGGTTGTCGCAACGGGGGAAAATCTAGAATCCAGTGTTCTTGCAGTCATGCACTGTAAAAGTCTAGGGGTGCCGACCGTCATTGCCAAGGTAAAAAGTCACATGGCCAAAAAGGTACTGGAGAAAATTGGTGCGGACTCGGTCATCTCACCGGAATTTGAAATGGGACGTTCGTTAGCGCAGAGAATTCTCTTTCATAACAGCGTAGATGTCTTTCAGTTGGACAAGAATGTTTCAATTGTCGAGATGAGAATCCCCCAATCTTGGGGGGGGAAAAGCCTTAGCCAGCTAGATTTACGTGGGCGATACAATCTCAATGTACTTGGATTTCGTGACTATGAAAATTCTCCTCTAGATGTTCAATTCGGTCCCGATGACCTTTTACGGTCAGGCGCCTATATCATGGCGGTGATTAATAACCAACATTTGGATACTCTAACAGAGCTTAGTGAGTAGGAGAGGAAGGGTTGTTTTCTTCCTCAATGATTAATGAATCAATATAAGTATTTTATAAGAGGGATTTAAGAAAAATTTTAACTTTTTCTTAATCCTTTTTAATTTTAGGAGATTATACTAGAGCCATCAAATAAAAAGCTCTAAGGAGAATCCTATGAAATTCAATCCAAATCAGAGATATACTCGTTGGTCTATTCGCCGTCTCAGTGTCGGTGTTGCTTCAGTTGTTGTAGCCAGTGGCTTCTTTGTCCTAGTTGGTCAACCAAGTTCTGCGCGTGCTGATGTCGTCAATCCGACTCCTGCCCAAGTCGTGCCAGACGCAACTTCGGTGAGTGAAAAGAGCGACTTACCAGCAGAGGTTCTCAAAAAAGCAGTCGATGTAGCTCTTCCTTCAGAACGGTCTATTCCAACACCTAAAGCAAGTGTGGATACGACAAGCTCTTCAGAAAAAGCGGACGCAACTGCTAAAGAGCCGGTAGTAGCACCAAAAGAAGAAGTGCAAGCACAACCTGACTCTAAGAAACAAACAGAAGATGCAGTTAAACCTGTGGAAAGTCCTGAGTCTACAGTTTCTGGACAAGACCGTGAAGCCAGTGAAGCGCAAGCAGCGACCACCCCAGCTGAAGTGCAAAAAGGTGTGGCCGACAACACCAAAGATACAGTAGATGTCCCAGCTTCTTACTTGGATAGAGCTAATTTCCCAGGTCCATTTACAGCTGGTGTCAACCAAGTCATTCCATACGAAGCTTTTGGTGGAGATGGTATGTTGACTCGCCTCTTGTTAAAAGCCTCAGATAAAGCCCCATGGTCAGACAACGGCTCAGCTAAAAATCCAGCTCTCCCACCAGTAGAGAAATTGGGCAAAGGTCTTTACTTCTACGAAGTAGACTTGGCAGGCACCCAAGGAAAATCAGATAAAGAGTTGCTTGACCTCTTGAAACAAAATGGAACTCAAAGTTATAAGGCAACCATCAAGGTGTACGGTGCGAAAGATGGCAAGCCTGACTTAACTAATCTGGTAGCGACTAAAGATTTGGATGTCAACTTGAATGGCTTGACCAGTCCAGCTGAAGTGCAAAAAGGTGTGGCTGACAATACCAAAGATACAGTAGATGTCCCAGCCACTTATCTAGACAAGGCCAACTTCCCAGGTCCATTTACAGCCGGTGTCAACCAAGTTATTCCATATGAATTCTTCGCTGGTGACGGCATGTTGACTCGCCTTATCTTGAAAGCATCTGATAAGGCTCCATGGTCAGACAATGGAACAGCTAAAAATCCAGCTCTCCCACCAGTAGAGAAATTGGGCAAAGGCCTTTACTTCTACGAAGTAGACTTGGCAGGCACCCAAGGAAAATCAGATAAAGAGCTGCTTGACCTCTTGAAACAAAATGGTACACAAAGCTATAAAGCTACTATTAAGGTGTACGGTGCGAAAGATGGCAAGCCTGACTTAACTAATCTGGTAGCGACTAAAGATTTGACTGTTAATTTGAATGGCTTGACCACTCCAACTGAAGTGCAAAAAGGTGTGGCTGACAACACCAAAGACACAGTAGACGTTCCAGCTAGCTACCTTGACAAAGCCAATTTCCCAGGTCCGTTTACAGCTGGTGTCAACCAAGTCATTCCATACGAAGCTTTTGGTGGAGATGGTATGTTGACTCGCCTGATTTTGAAGGCATCAGACAAAGCCCCATGGTCAGATAACGGTTCGGCTAAAAACCCTGCGCTATTGCCAGTAGAGAAATTGGGAAAAGGCCTCTACTTCTATGAAGTGGATTTAGCAGGTACTCAAGGAAAATCTGATAAAGAGTTGCTTGACCTCTTGAAACAAAATGGTACGCAAAGCTATAAAGCTACCATCAAGGTGTACGGTGCGAAAGATGGCAAGCCTGACTTAACTAATCTGGTAGCGACTAAAGATTTGACTGTTAATTTGAATGGCTTGACCACACCAAATCAGGTTAAAAAGTCTGTTGTTAACAATATCAAAGACATGATTGATGTTCCAGCTAGCTACCTTGATAAGGCTAAGGTTCCTGGACCTTTCTTGGCCGGTGTCAACCAAGTTATTCCATACGAAGCTTTTGGTGGAGATGGTATGTTGACTCGCCTCTTGTTAAAAGCTTCCGACAAAGCCCCATGGTCTGACAATGGAACAGCGAAGAACCCAGCGCTATTGCCACTTGAAGGCTTGGCTAAAGGCCAATATTTCTACGAAGTGGATTTGAATGGCAACACGACAGGCAAAGAAGGACAAGCCCTTCTAGACCAACTTCGTGCCAATGGCACTCACACTTACCAAGCTACTGTCAAAGTGTATGGTTCTAAAGATGGTAAACCTGATTTGACCAATCTTATCGCAACTCGTCAAGTAACGATTCAGCTTCGTGGAAAAGAAATGGCGTCAACACCATCTCAACAAGGTCAGATGAATACGAAGCCTTCTGAAACAGGCTCTACAGGTACGACTGAGGGTATGATGGGTACAAATCACCATATGTCAGATATGAAAGTAGATCAACCAGCTTCTAGCCCAATGGCTAATATGATGAAAAAAGATGATAAAGCGATGTTACCAAATACTGGGGAAGCTAAAACGGCTACAGCTGGCCTTGGTATCTTTGGTCTAGCCTTGGCAGGTCTTGTTGGACTTTTGGGTTTGACAACCAAACGAGAAGATTAAGATTCAAATCATTTAAACATTAGAGAAAATAGTGTTATACTAAAGCAAGTATAACACTGTTTTTATCGAAGGAGTGTCAGATGAAAAAGACAATTTTGCTGGTTGATGATGAGATAGATATTCTAGATATTCAAAATCGCTATCTTTTACAGGCAGGATACGATGTTTTAGTCGCCCATGATGGCAAGGAGGGATTAGAACTTTTCAGAAAAAAATCTATCGACCTCATCATCACAGATATCATGATGCCCAATATGGACGGTTATGATTTTATCAGTGAAGTTCAGTATATCGCTCCGGATCAACCCTTCCTCTTTACAACTGCTAAGACAAGCGAGCAGGATAAGATTTATGGATTAAGTTTGGGGGCAGATGATTTTATAGTCAAACCCTTTAGCCCACGCGAATTGGTTTTAAGAGTAAATAATATCTTGCGTCGCCTTAGCCGTGGAAGAGAGACAGAACAGATCGAGTTTGGTGACTTGGTAATCAACCATGTGACTCATGAGGTTCGCATTGGGGATCAACCTTTGGAATTGACAGTAAAATCCTTTGAACTTCTATGGGTATTAGCCAGCAATCCTGAGAGAGTCTTTTCAAAGACGGAACTTTACGAGAAGGTATGGCAAGAGGACTATGTGGATGATACCAATACACTCAATGTTCATATCCATGCTTTGAGGCAAGAGTTGACTAAGTATACAAATTCAAATGCTCCTGCTATCAAAACTGTCTGGGGTTTGGGCTATAAGATGGAAAAACCAAGAGGTAGAAAATGAAATTAAAAAACTATATTCTAGTGGGGTATCTAGTGTCGACTCTACTAACGATTTTGGTCGTTTTTTGGGCAGTCCAACGAATGTTGATTGAGAAAAGTGAAGTTTACTTTCTAGTTGGAATGACCTTGATTGCTAGTTTCATTGGCGCTGCAGTGAGCATCTTTCTTTTGTCGCCTGTGTTCTCTTCTCTGAAACATTTGAAAAAACAAGCTCAGGATATAGCAAGCAAGGATTTCAGCACAGAAATCGAAACCAAAGGCCCGTTAGAATTTCAAGAGCTGGGCCAGGCTTTTAATGATATGTCCCACAATTTGCAAGCCACCTTTCAATCACTTGATGAGAGCGAGCAAGAAAAGAGAATGATGATTGCGCAGCTCTCTCACGATATTAAAACTCCCATTACCTCCATTCAAGTTACTGTGGAGGGAATTTTAGATGGAGTGATTAAGGAAGAGGAGCGGCTCCACTACTTAGCCACGATTGGTCGGCAAACTGAGCGTCTAAACAAGCTAGTAGAGGAATTGGATGTTTTGACTCTCAATACACAACCTCAAGATGCTGCTACTGAAGAAGTCGAAGAGGTCTTTTTAGATCAGTTGCTGATTGAGTCAATGAGTGAATTTCAACTCCAGATTGAACAAGAGGAGCGGGATGTTTACATTCAAGTATCACCTGAGTCAGCGAAAATCAAGAGCCATTCTGACAAACTTTCTCGCATTCTGGTCAATTTGTTAAACAATGCCTTTAAATATTCAGAACCAGGAACCAGAATCGAAGTTCTTGCCCAATTAACAGAACAAGAGCTGACAATCAGTGTGAAAGACGAGGGCCAGGGGATCCTCCCTGAGAATTTGGAAAAGATCTTTAAACGACTTTATCGTGTAGAAACTTCGCGCAATATGAAGACAGGTGGACATGGCTTAGGTCTTGCGATTGCACGAGAACTAGCCCATCAGCTTGGTGGCGAAATCACAGCAGAAAGTCAATATGGCTTAGGAAGCAAGTTTACATTCAGCCTCAATTTGAAATAAAGCCGTAAAATCCCTTTACAAATCTAGCTTTTCATGGTACAATAGCCTTTGTGTGAAATAGCAGCAGGAAAGCATGAAGCTCGTCAACAGGTGTCTTATGATAAGTAACCTTGGCTGTTTAGGCGAAGGGCATCTGCACGAATCAGGGCTCTCTAAGTGACTATTTCCACCGAAATATTATTTATATAAGGAGGACATACACATGTCACGTTATACAGGACCATCTTGGAAACAAGCTCGTCGCCTTGGCCTTTCACTTACAGGTACAGGTAAAGAATTGGCACGTCGTAACTACGTACCAGGACAACACGGACCAAACAACCGTTCTAAATTGTCAGAATACGGTTTGCAATTGGCTGAAAAACAAAAACTTCGTTTCACTTACGGTGTAGGTGAAAAACAATTCCGTAACTTGTTCGTACAAGCTACAAAAATCAAAGGCGGAATCCTAGGTTTCAACTTCATGCTTCTTTTGGAACGTCGTTTGGATAACGTTGTTTACCGTCTTGGTCTTGCGACTACTCGTCGTCAAGCTCGTCAATTCGTAAACCACGGTCACATCCTTGTTGACGGAAAACGCGTTGATATCCCATCATACCGTGTAACTCCAGGTCAAGTAATCTCAGTTCGTGAAAAATCATTGAAAGTTCCAGCAATCCTTGAAGCAGTAGAAGCTACTCTTGGACGTCCAGCATTCGTATCATTCGACGCTGAAAAATTGGAAGGTTCATTGACTCGCTTGCCAGAACGCGACGAAATCAACCCAGAAATCAACGAAGCACTTGTCGTTGAATTCTACAACAAAATGTTGTAATATTTTATTGAATCAGATAGGTTTTAGAGCCTTGATATTAAGCACTTTGGGGCGCTTTCCTAGAGTGCTTTTTTTGATTTTACTACCCTTTTAGTTACCCATAACTAATTTTAGGTATAGTAAGAGGGTAGCCCCAAAATGGGACACCCTTATTATTTATAGATTGCTGATGGCTGCCTCAAAAATTGAGACGGCTTTTTTGGCGTTCATTTTTGAGAGGTAAAAAGAAGCATGACTCTCCCAAAGCAATAGAGCTTTTAGGCGGGAAAACCACACTTCTTTCTTAACTAAATTATACATTTTATTGATTTTAAAATCAAATAAAGGTGACCCACCGCCTCCACAGCAAGCTGCTTCATGGACGTTAGACCACCTTTACCTTAACTTAATTATAACTCAAAAAAATTTCTAGTACAAGTATAATCCAAGGTTAGCAATTATAAAAATAGAGGTGTCCCACCTCCTACCGCATAATAATCTGTTTCAAGGGGAGATGGAAAACCTCTATTCATTAAATAGATTATAATCGAAAAAACTAATTGACGCAAGTATACTTAAAGCCCACTATTTGATGATAGTCGGTTCCTTTGCACGCTATAGCATACGACATTTTACAAGGAAAATAAAGTAGTAAGCTAGTCTAATGGAGTATCTGTAGTACTTTAGCAAGCAAGGTGTGCTATAATGCTTTTATTAGGAGGAGTGCAATGAAACGGTAAGGGCAGCCTTTTCTTTACCACCTAATTATGTATCAGAGCAGAACGGCAGACTTGCAAGATACTATAACGGTATCCTCTACATCACTGAGGCTTATACAAATATTGTAGTAACTAGGATGAAACGTAAAAAAAACTGAGAGGATTTAAACCATTATGAAATACAGCCAACAAGTATTAGACATGCTAAAGCAAGCTGTCAATGGTCAGATTGATAATTTTTGGGATTTCTCCTTCAAGTTTAACGCCCTTTTCGGAGAAGATGAAGATTTTGCCGAAGCTTGGGACAATGAAAACCCTGAAATGTTTGACGCTCTCAATGACTTTGAGCTGATGATGTTCTTAGAGGAACATGATCCAAGTGATAAGCAAGGATTTATAAATTTCCTAAAGCCATACTATGAACAGGTAAAACAGTTAGTAAAACATAGCGCTTAGAACAATCTAGGCGCTTTCACCTGTCAAAACACTATGGGAAAGGATTTTTATATGGCGATATTAGATGATTTACAAGCGTTATACGACAACGGCTGGGATGCCTCTTTTGATTATAATGGTAAAGCTTGTGGGATTTTTATTAATTCTGCTCAAGATATTGTTGTGGTTATTGGAGATAAAGAATACCAGGTATCATCATTAAATGAACTGATTTTTAAAAATTGGCGATAATACTTTAATAAATATTATGGATGGAATTGAAGTGCAGTATTATTAAAATAAAAAGCACCTTTGATGAATGAACCGCATCCCAAAGATTAGATTTTATCTGTTAAACTTTTAAAACGCAGTTTAATACGCTACAATGCTCTTAAATAAAGGAAGAACTATTATATAATACGGTCTATACTCCTTATAGAGAAGACAAAATTCTTGAAACAGAGTTAAAATTTCAGCATGGTATCATTAAAGCTGGACAGGATTACATAAAATTTTTATATGACACACATAAAAGTAGAAATGAAACTTGGAACAAACTAAGGGAAGAGAGTGAAATGTGATATAATTATGTGGTGTAGAAAATAATTAAAAATCAAAATGGAAAGAACTAATGACAACGAAACAGAGTAAAGAAGTAAAGATTCAACGTGAAGTTGAAAAATGGCTAACATCTTATGGCATGGAGTTCGTGACACAAAATGAAAGTGTCAATCCTGAGATTGACAAAGCCTTGTTAAAAGCTCCCTCAAAAACAGGTGGTGAGGGAGCGAATCTGGTTGATGTTAAACTATTATTGACAGATAGCAAATTAGACTATTACCCTATTATGATTGAATTGAAATGTGGAAGTAATAAACTGGAAAAGCTAGATAAAGAAGGCCATGTCGCAAATACGAGAACAAGCGGTAAAGAAAAAGGGGAACCAAATTATACTAATATCAACGGCTATGCGGTGAATGGAGCAGTTCACTATGCCAACGCTATTCTTCAATATTCTAGTTATACAGATGTCATTGCCATTGGGATTACGGGTGATGAAGACGAGGCAGGCAACCTTGAAACTCGTTTTGGAGTTTACTATGTTTCTAAGTCTAACTATGGTATTGGTCAAAAAGTTAGCGAGTATTCAGATTTATCTTTCTTAAAACCTGAAAATTTTGATGAGTTTACAGAAAAGGTCAAAGAGCTACAACTGTCAGAAGATGAATTACGTTTGATTCATCAAAAGCGTGAAGATAGAATTGAAGACGCTTTAACAAAGATAAACGAAAGCCTTTTTAATAAGCAAAAGAATATAAGTTCCTTAGCACGTATCCACTTAGTGGCCGCCAGTATCATGGCAAATTTAGGGGTTGCAGGTGAAGTTAAACCCTTAGAACCAGCAGACTTGAAATCTTCTAGAGAAGAAGATGACACAGACGGAGATATTTTAATTCGTAAAATCAAGGCATTTCTGAAAGAAAAGAATCTACCACGAGACAAACAAAAACAAATCTTGCGTCATTTAGAGCCTACAATTCTTGAACCTAGCTTTTCAGATCCAAGAAACGGGGTATCACTTCTTAAAGAAATCTTTACAGAAGTGATTGATGACTTAGGTTATTTTTACAAAATCGGAGTGGATACAGACTTTACAGGAAAGCTCTTTAATGTCATGTTTAGATGGTTGAGTTTTGCAGGTGATGACCAGAATGATGTAGTTTTAACTCCTCGATACGTGGCGCTTCTTATGGCGAAATTAGCACGAGTAAACAAGGATTCCTATGTCTGGGACTTTGCGACTGGGTCAGGTGGTCTTTTAGTGGCTGCTATGAATCTGATGTTAGATGACGCTAAAAAGGAAATCGCAAGCCCTGATGAACTCAGAGAAAAGGAAGAAAAAATTAAGGCGGAACAAATTCTCGGAATTGAAATTCTTCCAGAAATATACATGTTAGCTGTTCTGAATATGATTTTGATGGGGGATGGTTCAAGTAATATCCTACAAGATGATAGTTTGAGAAAATTTGATGGAAAATATGGTTATGGTAAAGACAATGAGCATTTCCCAGCAGATGTTTTCCTCTTGAATCCTCCTTACTCTGAAACAGGAAATGGGATGAACTTTGTCAAGCGTGCTTTGTCTATGATGAAAGGTGGTTATGCTTCTATTATTATCCAAGACTCAGCAGGTGCAGGAAAAGCCAAGGAAATAAATCAGAAGATTTTAGAACAGAATACGCTTTTAGCGTCAATCAAAATGCCGATGGATATTTTTATTGGTAAATCTAGCGTACAAACTTCCATCTATGTTTTTAAGGTAGGAGAAAAGCATGAAGTCAAACAGCGAGTGAAGTTTATTGATTTACGCAATGATGGTTATAAGCGTTCAAATCGTAAGAAATCAAAAGCTAGCACTAACTTACAAGATATCGATAATGCAATAGGACGTTATGAAGAGGTGGTTAATCTCGTTAAATTTGGTAAAGATGAGTTAAACATTTTTACAGAAAAAGAGTATATTGAAGATGCTATTGCTCTCTCTGGTGAAAAGCATGGTGAAGACTGGAATTTTGACCAGCATATAAAAATTAGTTCAATTCCAAGTATCAGAGATTTTAAAAAGACAGTAGCTAATTATCTATCATGGGAAGTTAGTCAATTATTGAAAAATAAAAAGGAAGACTCATCAAAAAAAGTTTAAGCCCTCGTCTTCAACAAGTAGAACAACAGTTCTATGAACAAGGAGGCGAGTGGCAAGCCTTTAGATTAAATAGGCTTTTTCGAGATATAAAGAGAGGAGATATCCAGAATCAAGGATTGCTTGTTGAAGATTCTAAAGGAATCTCATTTATTGCACAAAATGATTCTGGCAATGGTTTTGTAACAAGAGTACTTAATGATAAGCAATACAGAGAGTTTAATGGAAATTCAATTATTGTAGGAAGACAAACAGGTATTGTATATTTTCAACCAGAAAAATTTGTTACTACAGATGGTGTACTGGTATTAGAGCCTTCTGAGTTTGATTTGAATCAACTTTCAGGACTGTTTTTTACCGCTATACTTCAGAATCATTTGAATCATTTTGGATACACGAATACTGTTTCAGCACAAAAATTAAATGAAATTGAAGTGATCTTGCCTACTATAAAATCAAAAATAGCATTTAATTTTATGGAAAAATATATAAAAGCGCTCGAGGCGGAACGCATCGAGACGCTCGAGGCGTATCTATTAGTAAGTGGTTTTAAAGATTACCAACTAACCCAAGATGAAGAAGACGCCTTAGAGGTATTTGAAAATCAACAATGGCAAGAGTTTCGCATGGGTGATTTATTTGATAGAGTTAAAACTAAGAAATTACCTTATAAAGCAAAAGAATTGCCAAAAGAGCCACAAGGGGACTTCAGCTTGCCAGCCCTGACCTCTAGTTTTATGAATCAAGGGTTGAACTACTATGTTCCGAAAGAAGGGGCAACAGTTTTACAAAACGTTATCTCTATCCCATCTAACAGTGATGTTTATAGAGCTTACTTTCAATCACAAGAATTTACCGTCTTATCTGACGCTTATGCCATTGATTGGATTGGTTCGGATAAGCAACTAAGACCGAATGACTATCTCTTTATGGTTCCAAGTATCAATAAGGTTACAGATCTACCAATTTACTCTTATAAAAACAAATTAGGTGGTTGGAACGTAGTTAAGGATAAACTGATAAAATTACCAGTTAATGAACAAGGTGAAATTAATTTTGATTATATGGCAACCTTGGTGCAGGCGATTAAAAAATTAGCTATTAAAGATGTCGTCTTGTACGCTGATAAACAAATTGAAGCAACAAAAGAAGTTGTAGCAAAATAAATTTTCGTGTGAAATAAAAAGAGGTACAAATGGTCAAATCTAAGCAAGTAAGATTCTACTTTCATCAAGTTGTAAACAACGGACAAACAATTGATTTATCTGAAATTTTTGATGAAGTTTCTAGATTTTATAGAGAAAACCCAAATGAGAGGTATACTTTTGAGATTGCTGGAGTTAAGTACAAATTAGAGAGATTAAATCGGCCTAACGATTCAGAACCTTATTATCATCTAGTTATAGAAGAGCTAAGAGATTTCAATTTTCCAAGCAAAACAAAACTATTTGGAGAATCTCAAGAATTGGGATTAGCTGATGATGAGTTTCTAGGGGAAAAGATGTCAGCATTATATGATTATGAAAATGCGGTGTTTATGCTTCAAGTAAATAGAAATTCAATCAGCCCCAATAAGTTTGAATCTTTTTTGAGTTCTTTGCTGGAAAAATTGGAGTATTCTGGTTGTGATATAAGACTACCGATTATAATACAAGCAGATGCAGAAAATATTGCAAGGAGTTTCACAGGATATAAACATGTAGCCATCAAAATGAGAGAAAAAACTGAACCTAGCGATAATTTCGATTTAATATCAATTATAAAAAATGCTATATCTTCAAGTAAAGATTCAAACTTGTTTGATGTTGAAATTTCATTGACTGCCAAAAAAGATACAGGTGGTACAGGAGAGTATTTACCAGACAGTATTGTTAATGAAATTATGTCTATTAATAGAGATGGAGTCAAAAAATTAAATGTTAAAGGACGGAATCTTGAGGATAAAACTGAAACAGTTGATTTAATTTCAAATAAATTGATGGAAGTAATTCATTTTCAGTATGATGAAAATAGAACGTTAAATCCAGCTTCAGTATTTTCTGAAATGTCAGTTAGATATACAGAAGTAAAGAATAAGGTTTTAAGGAATAAATGAAAGCTATAAGACAGAATAGATTTTGGATTCTCTATGTGATATTTGCAATATTAATTGTTCTGGCAAGTATTCCGATTTCCAATTACTTTGAAAATTTGAAGAATAAAAATGATTTTGTTGGAGATGTACTTAATTTTTCGTCAATAATGACAGGCTTTTTAGGAGCAATGTTAGGTATACTTGCTTCAATTTCAAAATCTACAGCAATTATGAAAACAATATTTGAGACAAAAAGAGCAAAGATACAATTAATACTTTCAATTATAGTTCCATTTGCTGTTGGAATTGTAAATATCATTGTCTGTGCTTTTTATAGATTGTTCTTATCAAATTGTCTAGATGTAAAGATTTTGAGTATTTTATTTTGGTTATCAACGTTATTTTTCTTAGTTTCGAGCGTTTTAATGGTTGTTCTAATTTTTATTTTTTACTTTTTTGAAAATGATGAAATTGACAATACAATGATGAAACCACAGAAATAAAAACGCAGGCTAAAACCAGCCTGCGTTTTAGATTCCACAAATACTAAAAAAGACTATGCTATTTCTAGTATTTTTAGGAATGAGAATACAATAAAAAGAAGCTTCATCATGAGATGAGGCTCCTTTTGCTTTTAATTGTCCGAATCAGTTTCTTATTTCATAAAAGGTAGTGAAAAAGGTAGTGATTCGAATGATTTATATTGCAATGTACTGAAATTAACAAAAAGAAAAAACGCTTGAAATAAGCGTTTTTCTTATGTATTGATTCGTATTGAATGCTTACTTCACTTCTGTAAACACAACGTGTTTGCGAAGTTTTGGTGAGTATTTCTTCAATTGAAGACGGTCTGGAGTGTTACGTTTGTTTTTAGAAGTAAGGTACAAGCGTTCACCAGATTCTTTGTGTTCAAGTGTAATATTTACGCGCATGGTATCTCCCTTCTATTATTCAGCTGATGCAGCTTTAGCGATTTTACGTCCTTTGTAGTATCCTTTAAGTGATACGCGGTGAGAACGTGAGTAATCTCCAGTAGTTTCGTCAAAGTTTACAGATGGAGCTGTTACTTTGTAGTGTGTACGACGTTTGTTTTTCTTCGCTTTTGAAGTGCGACGTGCAGGTACTGCCATTTTGATTTCTCCTTTAGGTATTTATATTCGATTCAATCAACTGATTTTCATCAACCATACTAGGATAACACATTTTTTTTGTAAAGTAAAGTTACTTGACAAAAAAAGATGAAAAAATTAGAAGCTAGTAATCGAAATTTTCTGAAAATTCAAGAATTTTATTCTGTTCTTCATGCGGAAATTGTGCTATAATAGTAAAAACTGAAATGGGAGGGATAAGATGACTGAATTAGATAAACGTCACCGCAGTAGCATTTATGACAGCATGGTGAAATCACCAAACCGTGCCATGCTTCGTGCGACTGGTATGACAGATAAGGACTTTGAAACACCGATTGTGGGAGTAATTTCGACTTGGGCAGAAAATACTCCTTGTAATATCCACCTGCATGATTTCGGGAAATTGGCCAAAGAAGGTGTCAAATCGGCAGGTGCTTGGCCTGTTCAGTTTGGAACTATTACCGTAGCGGACGGGATTGCCATGGGAACGCCGGGTATGCGTTTCTCCCTAACATCTCGTGATATCATCGCGGACTCAATCGAAGCGGCTATGGGTGGTCACAACGTGGATGCCTTTGTCGCTATCGGTGGCTGTGACAAGAACATGCCTGGTTCTATGATTGCCATTGCCAACATGGATATCCCAGCTATTTTTGCCTATGGTGGAACCATTGCACCTGGAAACCTTGATGGCAAAGACATTGACTTGGTTTCTGTCTTTGAGGGTATCGGAAAATGGAACCACGGTGATATGACAGCTGAGGACGTGAAACGTCTTGAATGTAATGCTTGCCCTGGCCCTGGTGGCTGTGGTGGTATGTATACAGCTAATACCATGGCGACTGCTATCGAAGTTCTAGGGATGAGTTTGCCAGGGTCTTCCTCTCACCCAGCTGAATCTGCTGATAAGAAAGAAGATATCGAAGCAGCAGGACGTGCTGTTGTTAAGATGCTGGAGCTCGGTCTCAAACCATCAGATATCTTGACTCGTGAAGCCTTTGAAGATGCCATCACTGTAACTATGGCTCTCGGTGGTTCTACAAATGCCACTCTTCACTTGCTTGCCATTGCCCATGCGGCTAATGTTGACTTGTCACTTGAGGACTTCAATACGATCCAAGAACGCGTGCCTCACTTGGCCGACTTGAAACCTTCTGGTCAGTATGTCTTCCAAGACCTCTACGAAGTCGGTGGTGTACCTGCGGTTATGAAGTACCTCTTGGCAAATGGTTTCCTTCATGGAGACCGCATCACATGTACTGGTAAGACCGTTGCTGAAAACTTGGCCGACTTTGCAGACCTCACACCAGGTCAAAAAGTCATTATGCCACTGGAAAATCCAAAGCGTGCAGATGGTCCGCTTATCATCTTGAACGGGAACCTTGCCCCTGATGGAGCGGTTGCCAAGGTATCAGGTGTTAAAGTGCGCCGTCACGTTGGACCAGCTAAGGTCTTTGACTCAGAAGAAGACGCTATTCAGGCCGTTCTGACAGACGAAATCGTTGATGGCGATGTTGTCGTTGTTCGTTTCGTGGGACCTAAGGGTGGTCCTGGTATGCCTGAGATGCTGTCACTTTCATCCATGATCGTTGGTAAAGGTCAAGGAGACAAGGTTGCCCTCTTGACGGATGGCCGTTTCTCAGGTGGTACTTATGGTCTGGTTGTTGGACATATCGCCCCTGAAGCTCAGGATGGTGGACCGATTGCTTACCTTCGTACAGGTGATATCGTTACGGTTGACCAAGATACCAAAGAAATTTCTATGGCCGTATCCGAAGAAGAACTTGAAAAACGCAAGGCAGAAACAACCTTGCCACCACTTTACAGCCGTGGTGTCCTCGGTAAATATGCCCATATCGTATCATCTGCTTCACGCGGGGCCGTGACAGACTTCTGGAATATGGACAAGTCAGGTAAAAAATAAACTCAAAAAGCAAGCCAATCTCGGCTTGCTTTTTTTAATCTTCAAAAGTGATTTGCCTACTTATACTCAATAAAAATCAAAGAGCAAACTAGAAAGCTAGGCGCAGGTTGCTCAAAGCACAGCTTTGAGGTTGGAGATAAAGCTGACGTGGTTTGAATTTGATTTTTGAAGAGTATTAACGAGGTGGCAGTCCAAGGGCAATACGGCCGTAGCGACTGATTCGTGTGATCTTCCAGGCAGGCGACCAAGTGACTTCAACCTTGACATCTTCGATACCCTCGATTTGTTTTAGACCTGCGACGATTTCGATAGGCAGGCTTTCGGCGCAATCACATGCAGTATCGGTGAAGGTCATGACAATCTTACAGAGACCTGTTTCATCCAGATTGATTTCATAAATCAAGCCCAGATTGTAAACATCTAATTCCACATCTGTATCAAAAACCTTCTCTAGTTTTTCAATAATTTGGTCTTGCAAGGCTAAAGCGCGGTCATTGATTTTGATATCGTCTCTCATAACAGTCCCTCCACCTGATAAATATCCTCTATTTTCTCATAATTCTGACAATTTGGCAAGTTTTTGATGAATTTTCTGAAAAGACTCTCTTGCGATTTTCTACTCTCACTGTTTTAATCCCTCTATTTGTGGTAAAATAAGACTATTAAGTTAAAAGAGGATACCCTATGAAATTACAAAAACCAAAAGGAACTCAGGATATTTTACCTGCTGAGTCTGCCAAGTGGCAGTACGTTGAGGGCTTTGCCCGCGAAATTTTCAAGCGCTATAACTACGCAGAAGTGCGCACGCCTATTTTTGAGCATTACGAGGTTATCAGTCGCTCTGTCGGAGATACAACGGATATCGTAACCAAGGAAATGTATGATTTTTATGACAAGGGTGACCGCCATATTACCCTCCGTCCAGAAGGAACTGCGCCCGTTGTCCGTTCTTATGTGGAAAATAAACTTTTCGCCCCAGAAGTGCAAAAGCCAAGTAAGTTCTATTACATGGGCCCAATGTTCCGCTATGAGCGTCCGCAAGCAGGGCGTTTGCGCCAGTTTCACCAGATTGGTGTCGAGTGCTTTGGCTCAAGCAATCCAGCTACCGATGTGGAAACCATCGCTATGGCAGCTCATTTCTTGAAAGAAATCGGCATCCAAGGTGTCAAACTACACCTTAACACTCTGGGAAATCCTGAGAGCCGTGCAGCCTATCGTCAAGCCTTGATCGACTATTTGACACCGCTCAAGGAGACCTTGTCTAAGGACAGCCAACGTCGTTTGGAGGAAAATCCTCTTCGTGTCTTGGACTCTAAGGAAAAAGAAGACAAGGTGGCAGTGGAGAATGCTCCGTCTATCTTGGACTTCCTTGATGAAGAAAGCCAGGCTCACTTTGATGCCGTGCGTCAGATGTTGAAAACTCTCGGAGTAGACTATATCATCGATACCAATATGGTGCGTGGTCTGGACTACTACAACCACACCATTTTCGAGTTTATCACTGAGATTGAGGGTAATGACTTGACAGTCTGTGCGGGTGGTCGCTACGATGGCTTGGTTGCCTACTTTGGTGGCCCTGAGACTTCTGGATTTGGTTTTGGACTTGGTGTAGAGCGCCTGCTTCTCATCCTTGAAAAGCAAGGTGTGGCACTGCCGATTGAAAATGCCCTTGATGTTTATATTGCTGTCTTGGGTCAAGGGGCAAATGTCAAGGCTTTGGAGTTGGTACAAGCCCTTCGCCAACAAGGTTTTAAAGCAGAGCGTGATTACCTCAACCGTAAACTCAAAGCTCAGTTCAAGTCAGCCGATGTCTTTGCTGCTAAGACCCTCATCACTCTCGGAGAGAGCGAAGTTGAAAGCGGACAAGTGACAGTTAAGAACAACCAAACTCGAGAAGAAGTTCAAGTGTCACTTGATGCTATCAATCAAAATTTCTCAGAAATCTTTGAAAAATTAGGCTTTTAATAGTATTTAAAACTGGTCAGGATCTTATTCCTGACCTTTTTCTTTTGCAAAATGACAAAAATCATAAACTTTTTTGACAAATATACTTGTCAAAAAGGAAAAGATGTGTTACAATATAAGCAAGTTAAGAGAAAAGGAGAAAGGAATGCTTAAAAATCGTCTAAAAGAGCTTCGAGCTCGCGATGGTCTCAATCAAACCGAACTGGCCAAGCTAGCAGGTGTTTCCAGACAGACCATTAGCCTACTAGAACGGGATGAGTACACCCCATCCATCGTCATTGCCCTGAAGATTGCTCAGATATTCCATGAGCCAGTCGAGTCGGTATTTCGTATAGAGGAGGATGAGGAATGAATAAGTATAAAGTGATTTATTATCTATCTATAGTTGTGTTTATCGTTAATTTTTTGGCTATGATCGGAAGCCTATTTGGTTGGTTTACAATTGTTGAAAGCAAATATCTCTTCTGGATTAACATAGTTTTACTATTAGTCTTTAGATGGGTAGAGAGAAAAATAAAATTCAAAAAGGTTGAAAAAGGAGAAAAATCATGAGAGAGTTTTTAGCAGGTTTTCAAGTCGATACTGAGCACAAAGAACTTGCGGGTGTTTGTGCAGGTTTAGCAAATTATTTTAACATTCAAGCCAATATCGTTCGTTTGGTGACAGTCTTGTTATTTCTCTCTTCGACAGAGATTGGGATTATAACAGTAACTCTCTATGCCTATCTAGCAGGTTGGCTTGGCAATGAACCCTTGGGAGATGGAGCAAAAAAAGCTAGAAATCAAGCTATTCTCTTACTTTCTGTTTGTTTGATTTTGGTGTCACTTGGAACAGAAGGCTTAACAGCTATTTATGAATCAGGGAAAGCATTTGGTCAGTGGTTAGTTGGATTGGTTTAGATTAGAAAGAGTATGAATATGAAAAAGAAACGTGGATTGTTATTTTTAATGGCTGTTATCTTGGGAGGCTTCTTGGGCATGTTTGCAGGGATGTTTAAGGCCTATACCGAAAACTATGGAAGCATTTTAGATGTCAAAACCGTGATTCCATGGATATCATCTATTTGTTTACTGTTAGGTTTCATTAGTATGTTTTTGACTTTCGATTTCTTAAAGAAAAGCAGAAAATTTCACTCCTTGTATTAAGAGGAAATGGATGATGATCTGAATGAAACCTATTATGTACAAATGTATCGTAATCTCGAGTTTGGAACTATTGCTTTTAATAGTGCAGGCGTAGCGATTTTTTTGGCTCTTTTCATCTCAGGTAGTGAAGTAATTGTACTAAATATCAGCTATATAACCTTATCTCTTTCTTTTTTGGCATTAGTGATGATTTTCAGTGCTCAAAAATATCTCTATAAGACCATTGCGATCGTTCGTCAGTTTGATTTGGAATTCTTCTCTACACCAAAGGATGTCTTGGACTACGTAAACTCCTATGATGAAGGGGAGCGTCAGGCTAATTTGGAACAAAGTTTTCGAATTTTATTCCAATTAAATCAGTATGTCTTACCAGGTCTCTATTTTTTGATTGCTATCTTTTCTTTATTGACAGGAGAGATTCAGTTACTAGCCTTCTTGCTTGTAGGAGCGATCCATATTTATATCAATGTGATGCAATTACCTATGATAAAACATTATTTCAAATAGGAGCCTTTTATGAAATTATTTAAAAATCTTGGCTGGTTTCTTCTAGCTGTTCTATCCTTTTTCTTTGGCTATGGAATGGTTCAGAGTATGGCTTTATCAGCGCTTGACCTAGGGGCTTCGATCTTTGGAGTCTTGCCACTTTATATCGTCCTGTCAGGAGCCTATGTTTATGGAGTTTACAGATGGTATCAGACAGAAAAGGTTAGCATCCAGACGACGGTTTTTAATCGTTATATTTGGTTGCCAACTCTGGTTTTGCTAGTGGCGATTACAGCCCAGTTCTTTTTGCCAGATGATCCGTCGGCTAATCAACAAATCGTATCTCAACTGACAGTCGCACAGCCTGTATTTGGTTTCTTTATGGTAGTGGTCTTTGCTCCTCTGACGGAAGAACTTATCTTTAGAGGGATGCTGGCGCGCTATCTCTTTCCTAAGCAAAATAACAGCAAACAGACAGCTCTGTTTCTCCTCGTATCGAGTGTGCTCTTTGCCTTGATTCATTTTCCAGGGACTTTGCAACAGTTTTTAGTTTATGCTAGTCTGGGATTGAGTTTGGGTCTGGCTTATGTGAGCCGAAAAGGTCTTCTTTACAGCATTTCTTTACACGCTTTGAATAATTTAATCGGCTTTTTGATGATACTCATGCTATAATAGAGTCAGGAGGTCACATGAAACGAGTAATTTTATTAGCAGTGATACAGGCGGTCGTTCTCTTCTTTATCATCGGGGCACTTGCCTATGCCTTTAAAGGCGATTTCTTTTACAACTATCTAGCAGTTGTCTTTGCGCCTATTGCAGGTGTCTTGCGTTTTGCTTCGGCTTATGCGACGGAGATTGTTCTACCTAAAAAGGCAGCTGAGATTGCTGAAAAGCGTAAAAAAGGTTAAGAATCATAATCAGAGAATCCGATAATGTTTTCATCGGATTTTTTGTCTGTTCGTTTTGATTTCTAAAGACAATCAAACTTTTCTGATGATTTTCATGAAGAGCTTGCGCTTTTATGGTAAAATAGTAACAGAATAAAAGAGGAGAGAAACAATGAAACGTAGTATGTATGCTGGTCGTGTTCGTGAGGAACATATCGGACAAGAAATTACCTTGAAAGGATGGGTTGGCCGTCGTCGTGACTTGGGTGGTTTGATCTTTATCGACCTTCGTGACCGTGAAGGGATCATGCAGTTGGTTATCAACCCTGAAAAAGTTTCTGCAGAGGTTATGGCAACAGCTGAAAGTCTTCGTAGCGAATTTGTTATCGAGGTGACTGGACAAGTCGCTGCGCGTGAGCAAGCCAATGATAAATTGCCGACTGGTGCGGTTGAGTTGAACGTGACAGCTTTGACAGTGTTGAATACAGCCAAAACAACACCTTTTGAGATTAAAGATGGTATTGAGGCCAATGACGATACGCGTTTGCGTTACCGTTACCTTGACCTTCGTCGTCCAGAGATGTTGGAAAATCTCAAGCTTCGTGCCAAGGTGACTCATTCTATCCGTAACTACTTGGATGAGTTGGAGTTTATTGATGTGGAGACGCCATTCCTTTCTAAGTCAACACCAGAAGGGGCGCGTGACTATTTGGTGCCATCTCGTGTCAACAAAGGACATTTCTATGCTCTTCCTCAAAGTCCACAGATTACCAAACAGCTCTTGATGAATGCTGGATTTGACCGTTACTACCAAATCGTCAAATGTTTCCGTGACGAGGACTTGCGTGGAGACCGTCAGCCTGAGTTTACCCAGGTCGACTTGGAAACGTCATTCCTTAGTGAGCAAGAAATCCAAGATATCACAGAAGGCTTGATTGCGCGCGTGATGAAAGAAACAAAAGGCATCGAAGTAACGCTTCCATTTCCTCGTATGAAGTACGATGATGCGATGGCTCTTTACGGTTCTGACAAGCCAGATACGCGTTTTGACATGTTGCTTCAGGACTTGACAGAAGTTGTCAAGGGTGTTGATTTTAAAGTCTTCTCAGAAGCACCTGCTGTTAAAGCCATTGTAGTCAAAGGAGCTGCGGACAACTACTCACGTAAAGACATCGACAAGATGACCGAAGTAGCCAAACAGTACGGTGCCAAAGGTCTTGCTTGGGTCAAGGTAGTTGATGGAGAATTAAATGGACCGGTTGCCAAGTTCTTAACTGGTATCCAAGGAGAATTGACTGTAGCACTTGGTCTTGAAGATAAGGATTTGGTTCTATTTGTGGCGGATACGCTTGAAGTGACCAATGCAACACTAGGCGCCCTTCGTGGACGTATTGCCAAAGAGCTTGGCTTGATTGATAACGACAAATTTAACTTCCTCTGGGTAGTTGACTGGCCAATGTTTGAATGGTCTGAAGAAGAAGGTCGTTACATGAGTGCCCACCATCCGTTTACCCTTCCACAGGAAGAGACAGCTCACGAATTAGAAGGTGATTTGGCTAAAGTTCGTGCCATTGCTTACGATATCGTCTTGAACGGTTACGAACTTGGTGGTGGAAGCCTTCGTATTAACCAAAAAGACCTTCAAGAACGCATGTTCAAGGCTCTTGGTTTCTCAGCTGAGGAAGCAAATGACCAGTTTGGTTTCCTTTTAGAAGCCATGGACTATGGTTTCCCACCACACGGTGGTTTGGCGATCGGGCTTGACCGTTTTGTCATGCTCTTAGCAGGAGAAGAAAATATCCGTGAAGTCATTGCCTTTCCTAAGAACAACAAGGCAACTGACCCAATGACACAAGCTCCATCAACAGTCGCTCTCAAACAACTAGAGGAACTCAGCTTACAAGTAGAAGAAGATGAAACAAGCAAAACAAATTAAGCGGTGGCGTTATTATCTACGCCGCTTTGCTTATCAGATAAAAATTTTACGAGTTTTACAAAGTATCTCTCGGGAAAAATATGATGAGAAAGTCTCGGCTTCTCTGGTCTATGGCTTTTTGTCAGCAGTAGCGGTCAATTTCTTTTTTCAACCAGGGCACGTTTACTCTAGTGGTGCGACAGGTCTGGCACAGATTATCTCTGCCTTGAGCAATCACTGGTTCGGTTTTTACATTCCGATATCGCTAACCTTTTATGCTATCAATTTTCCATTGATGATTTTAGCTTGGTATCAGATTGGGCATAAGTTTACAATCTTTACCTTTATCACGGTATCCATGAGCTCCCTCTTTATCCAGCTTGTGCCAGTTGTGACCTTGACAGAGGATCCCATCATCAATGCCCTTTTTGGGGGCGTTGTCATGGGCTTGGGGATTGGTTTTGCGCTCCGTAACAATATTTCTAGCGGAGGTACAGATATCGTCAGTCTGACCATTCGAAAGAAAACGGGTAAGAATGTCGGCAGTATTTCTTTCTTGGTAAATGGAACCATCATGCTGATAGCAGGTCTGACCTTTGGTTGGAAATACGCCCTCTACTCTATGATCACCATCTTTGTATCCAGTCGTGTGACAGACGCGGTCTTTACAAAGCAAAAACGCATGCAGGCCATGATTGTGACCAATAATCCTGACAAGGTAATCGCAAGAATCCATAAAAAATTGCACCGCGGAGCAACCATGATCCACGATGCAGAAGGAACCTATAATCATGAGAGAAAAGCAGTCTTGATTACGGTTATCACGCGAGCAGAGTTTAATGATTTTAAACACATCATGAAACAGGTCGATCCGACAGCCTTTGTCTCTGTATCCGAAAATGTCCACATCCTAGGACGATTCGTAGAAACAGACAATTAGACATGAAAAACCAGCTCTGTGTACTGACCCCAAAAAGTTAGACAAATAATTTAAGTGAAGGATTTAGTTCTGTATTGCACAGGACTAAGTCCTTTTAGTTTGACCTTAATTCGTTTGTTGTTGTAGTAATCAATATAGTCCACAATAGCTTGTTCCAATTGCTTAAGCGACTGAAACGTCTTCTCATAACCATAAAACATTTCCGATTTCAAAATGCCAAAGAAAGATTCCATCATACTGTTGTCTGGGCTGTTACCTTTACGTGACATAGATGTTTGGATTCCCTTACTCTCTAAAAACCTGTGATAAGAATCGTGTTGGTATTGCCAACCTTGGTCACTATGGAGACTCGTATTCTCATAATATTTCTCTGTAAAGGCCTGCTCCAGCATAGCTTTCACTTGTTCTAAGTTTGGTGAAGTTGAAAGATTATAAGCAATAATTTCACTGTTAAAGCCATCTAAAACAGGCGATAAGTAGAGTTTCTGAGTGCTATTTGGAATGGCAAACTCTGTCACATCCGTATAGCACTTTTCCATTGGCCTTGATGCTTCAAACTGACGTTGAATGAGATTCTCTGCTTTCTTGCCAATCTCTCCTTGGTAGGAAGAATACTTTCGTTTCCGACGAATTCGAGCACTTAGACCAAGGACCTTCATCAGACGTTGAACTTTCTTATGATTCACTACAAAACCGCGATTTCTTAGTTCAAGAGTAACTCTACGATAGCCATAATTTCCTTTATGGTCATTATAAATGGCCTGAATTTCTGTTTTAAGCTCTTTATCTTTGTCAAGCCCATCTAGTTGCTTCAACTGATAATAGTAAGTCGAGCGAGCTAAACGGGCTGTTTCAAGAAGTAAATCTAGTCGAAATCCTCCTGAAGCCATTTCTCTAACTGTCTCTGTTTTTCTCGCTCTAAGGCTTCGTCCCTTTCCT
>NZ_ALJN01000010.1:0-4467 GCF_000287715.1 Streptococcus oralis SK304
AATTCATACTTCCACGACCAGCTTCATTGTACTCACCGTACATTTTCACACCAGTTGCAGAACCAGCAAGTCCCAATTTTTCCAAATCAGTTTTTGCCTGTTTGAATTTCTTTTCTTCTTCAAGATATTTTCCATATTCTTGATTATATTTCTTCTGAGCGTCATCATTACGCTTATCAATCTGGTCATTCTTTTCTTGAAGGTCTTTTTTAGCCTTCTCATGAGCCTGACGAATCTCTTCGTTTTTATCCTGAACGTTCTTTTTCTCACGCTCATTATCTGCTACATCTTTCTTGTAACCAGCAATTTCAGTAGAAACCGTATTGGCTTGATTCGCATAATCCTTTTCTACACTAGCTTGTTTCTTAGCAAGTTCGTCTTGCCCCTGAGCAACACCTACATCCACAGGAGAATCCTGTTTCACTTCTAAGCCTGCTTTCTTAGCTTCAGAAACAGCCTTATCAACAGTTGAATGATCTACTACAACATCGACGGTAGTATTCTTCTTGGCAGTTTCGTCCTGCTTAGGTGCTTCTTGTTTAGGTGCTTCCTGAACAGTTTTTGGCACATTTTGATTTGCACTCAACTCGTCAGCAGATACACTACCTGATGAAAAAGCCATAGCAAGAACAGCCATACCCAAAATTACTCCACAAGCACCATACTTCTTAACTTTACGAATTGAACCAAACGCTTTTGTTTCTTGTGTTTTAAACATACTTTCTTTTCTCCTTTTTTAAAAAACATTTTTTTCTCATTATTTTTGAACTCACTTCCCTTATCATGAAGGAGAACGAGATCTCTTAAAAATCATTTCAACCATTTCAATTTCCTTTCCAAAATAAAAAAGCCAGTTTTTTTTAAACTGACTTTTTATCTATATCAAATCCATTTTCCTGAATAGTCAACACGATATTTGCCTTGAACAATCTCATTACGAGCATAAGAGCCATCAGATTTTAAATAATACCAACCACCCCAATAACTATCGTAAATCCACTCATTCACAGCCATAGCTCCACTAGATTTGAGATAATAGCTACCCTGCCAAGCGTTGCTTACCATATAACCACCACTCTTGAAATAATACCATACACCATCAATCTTCAACCATTGATGATTAACATAAGCACCACCTTCTTTTAAATAAAACCATGACTGATAATAATTATCATAGACCCACTCTTTATCTGCCATCTTACCATTAGACTTCAGATAATAGCTTCCTTGCCAACTATCACGAACATAAATTCCATTTGATTTTAAGTAATACCATGCCTTATAAGAATTATCATAAATCCATTCAGATTCAGCCATCCGACCATCAGATTTTAAATAATAACTCCCTTTCCATGTGTTTTTTACACGCTGATCATTATCATAATAATACCAAGAACCACTTTCTTTCTGCCAACCATTTTTAACTGGTTTAGATTGTGATGGCTTCGTTTGATTTTGAGTAGAAGGTTTCTTACCCACGACATACTTACCATTATCATCTACATAATAACGTCCATTATCAACCCATGCACTCTTGACCATCTTACCATCAGCACCAAGCCAATAATCTCCCTGCCATGTATTTTTAAGACGTTGATTATCCTTATAATAATACCAAGAATCATTTTCTTTTTTCCAACCATTTTTAACTGGTTTAGATTGTGATTTGTTTTGATTCTGAGAAGAAGAACGTCTATCTTCTGCTTCTTTCTTTTCTTTTTCCTCCAGCAATTTTAAATCATTTACTTCTTTAGTCAACTTTTCATATTCTTTAAAAGCTGTCTGCAATTTAGAAAGCTCATTCTTCTTATCTCTAAGTTCTTTTTCCTTCTTAACTAATAGCGAAGAACGATTAGTCAATGTTGTATCTACTGGACGTTGCGTATTAAAGTTCTTTTTAGTTGATTTCACTATATCGTTTTTATCGATTGATATAAAACTAAACCAACCACCATCTTTTAAAGAACGCATGGAAATTCCAAAATACTCATCCCTAGAAGTCCCATAATTTACTCCAGCAATAGATTGTGCATGAAGAAATTCATCGCCATTATACAGAAAAATAACAAATGCCTCATAGATTTCTCTCTTCAGTTGACCTACAGTCACTTCTTTATCAATGGAAGAGGTTTTAAATGCGTTCTCATAATACTGACCACCATATTTCTCTTCTTCATCGTTCTTACTCGAAGTTCGCAAACCATACTCTCTAGCAACTTCATTGATTCCTTTTACATAATGCCAATCCCACATGCTACGATTCGCTTCTAAATTTTTATACGCAACCTTATCAGCAAAATCAATAGAAGATTGTGCAAGTGTTACTTCTGGAAGTCCCATCTGTCTACGAATTTGATTCATCAAATCCAAAGCATAATAATTTAATTCAACCAAAATCTCTTTAGGAAGATTATTTAATTCATACTTATCCAATTCATCTGCTGGATCTGAAATAAAATTATCTAACTGACTCTGCTTTAATTTTTGACTTTCAGAAATCAAGACTTTTTTTGCTTGTTCTTCCTCTTCATCAGTAACTACAGGAACATACTCCCCTTTTTCATTCTCTTTGACATTACTATTAAAAAACGTTTTTAACGCAGTAGCATATTCTCTACTCACCTTAATTGTATTCTTGTTAGAATAAGGATTTTTCAAGGAAGAAACAATTTGTTCCAAACTAGCAATCTTATCTTGAATTTGTGTGATAGCATACCACTCTCCGTTAGAAGTAAAACCATCAATACCATTGGCTTTTAATATCTCAGTCTTTTGTCTATCCAACTGAGCAATTTTCTCTTGTCTAGCACTATCAGCATGTACTATTTGATTCACATTAAAAGCCAATAAAGTTGCAGTTGTTACTAAAGCTAAAGTCGAAGTCCTAAATTTCATATTTTCTCCTTTTAATAAAAAAATCTTAACTCCATTTATTATATCATAAAGTTATCTATTCCATCATAAAGTTAATCTTCAATAATAACTCCATCTTCTAGGAAACGGTGATACGTTTTTTCAATTTTCGATTCAATCTTACTACAATAACTACGAGTAACTTGACCAACAGCATACAAACGATTATACAAATCTTCACAACATCTTTTTGAAGAGACATAAACATCCGCACCATTTTTTACATGAGCATAGATTTTCAAATTCCAACAAAATCGTCTATAAATTCTATTGTATTCTCCCAGTATCCATTCTTCAGAATACGTCTTTACATCTCTTTCTCCTTTCAAAAGAACATCTTTGATTTTACTCACCTCTCCCTAACCAATCTTTTCAATTAACTCACGTAGAAATTGTTTTACTTCAGATTTTCGTGCATACTTCGTCCTATCATTCCCTATAAAACGAATCATTTCATCATAAGGTTTACCCTCAGTCATCATAACAATCAAACCATGAGAAAACTGATGATGACAGCCTAAATTGTCTAAATCTTTAGTTGACAAAACCTCGTCTCTATCAACACTAAAACTTTCTTCAACATTAAAGAAATCATCAACTTTACAGTTATAAAGATAAGCCAATTTATACAGTTTCTCAAGACTAGGTTCACGTTCTCCACTTTCATATCGAGCATACGCTTTCGGTTGAATCTCTAAATACTTCGCTAAGTCCTCTTTCGACTTATTATACATTTCTCGATACAAACGAAGTCCCATTGACACATTCAACATAAATCCTTTTCCTTTCTACTTCCTACTCACCTGTGATAATCGAAAAGAAAACCACAAACAACACAAATACAAACAAAATTATCAAATGACTAAACATCCAATAAATCAAGAACATCAACAAAATAAGCATAGACAATAGCATTCCAACTCTTACTAAGTAAATCCAAATATCCATTTTTCCTCTTTTCTATTCTCTACTCATATTGTTAGTTTACATAAAAGAATACTTCTTATATTCACTTATGAAAACTAACAATACTTTCAATCTTTATCAGGACAAAACCCGTTTTATAAAAATCTAGTTATTGTTAATTTTTGCAAAAAATAAAAAGGCTTATTTTCAAAGCCTTTTTTACGTTTTTTAATAGAATATAGCAATATAAAAATGTATGCTCTTATCTTCGCATACTTTCAGCTTCTCAGCCTACTACCTTCGCCAAGGTCACAAATTTAAGGATAACTCAATATCCCCTCTTTCTTACCCAAAAGCATTAGCAAGTTTTTACTCTCACATACCGACCATACAACACATAGACCTCACTATCTCACTCTAGCTACCTTCTAAGAAGTATCATTGACTGTTCCCAGCCGTCAGTTCCCTTTTCTTATCTCCTGAGGCGAAAGGACGAAACACCCACGCTCTGACAAACTTGACATTTTCCTAAAATTCACGTATAATTAAATTGCTACATTTAATCGTGTTAGTCAATGATTCGTTGTTGTCTGACACGTTTTTTATTAAATTTTCAAAGTTCACTTAACTTTTATATTGAATCAAAAA
>NZ_ALJN01000011.1:0-47309 GCF_000287715.1 Streptococcus oralis SK304
AAGGCGGTGTCTTAACCCCTTGACCAACGGACCTTGAGCTTTTCAACTCTTTCTATTATACCTACTTTTCCTCCTTTGTCAAGAACTTTTTTTCAATGAAGTTGATTTTTTATTTTCTTCACTAACTTAACAACTGCTTCTGTCCGTGCAGTGTGGGGAAACATATCGACCGACTGGATATACTGGAGATCATAGACTTTTACCAGTTTAACTAAATCTCGCGCCAAGGTCGAAACATTGCAGGATACATAGACCATTTTTTCTGGGACATAGGTCAGAATGGTATCCAACAGCTTATCATCTAAGCCTGTACGAGGAGGGTCAACTATCAATGCATCTGCTCGGTAACCATCACATTAGAAAATAAAAAGAGAGGTTGAACCTCTCTAAATTTATTTTTCTTCACTCATTTTTGATTTTACTTCATCATAAGATAGTGCATGAGACTCCTCTTCTACTGTCTCAGGCATTTTTCCTGTCTCGTAAAGAGATTTAATCTGTGTACTATCCAATGTTTCGTATTTCAACAATGCTTCTGCAATCAACTTGTGGGTTTCACGATTTGATTGAATAATTTCAGCTGCTTTATTTCGTGCCTCATTTAATAATAAACGTACTTCTTCATCAATCTCATAGGCTGTTTGTTCTGAAATTGATTTTTGAGGACTTTGTACACCAAACATAGCATGATTTCCTTCGTATTGAACTGGTCCTAGTTTTTCACTCATACCATATTCAGTTACCATTGCACGCGCCATCTGAGTAGCTTGTTCAAAGTCATTTGAGGCTCCTGTAGTTTGAACATTAAAGATAATTTCTTCAGCTACACGACCACCCATCAAACCTGCCAATTGCTCTTTCATGTCTTCTTTAGATAGAAGCATTTGATCCTCTTTCGGAAGTGCAATCATGTAGCCACCTGCACGTCCACGTGGTACAATGGTAACTTTATGAACAACACGGGCATTTGACAAGACTAAACCAACAATGGTATGTCCGGCCTCGTGATAAGCAACCAATTCACGTTCTCTTTGTGATACTGTTTTATCTTTCTTAGATGGTCCAGCAATCACTCTGTCCTCTGCCTCATCAATATCTGAAGCATCAATAATTGATTTGTTGCGACGGGCTGCAACCAAGGCTGCCTCGTTTAGAACATTTTCTAAGTCAGCTCCCACAAAGCCTGGGGTTTGTTGGGCAACTAGTTTCAAATCAACATCGTCCGCCAGAGGTTTATTTTTAGCGTGAACTTTCAAGATTGCTTCACGACCTTTAACATCAGGGCGACCAACCAAGACTTTTCTATCGAAACGTCCTGGGCGGAGAAGAGCTGGATCTAGAACATCTGAACGGTTAGTTGCAGCGATAACGATGATTCCTTCATTTCCCTCAAAACCATCCATCTCAATCAGGAGTTGGTTCAAAGTTTGCTCGCGTTCATCATTTCCTCCACCGAGGCCGACACCACGTTGGCGACCAACAGCATCAATTTCATCGATAAAGATGATAGCTGGCGCTGCTTTTTTTGCATCCTCAAAAAGAGAACGAACACGACTTGCACCAACTCCGACAAACATTTCTACAAAGTCAGATCCTGAGATACTAAAGAACGGAACCCCTGCTTCTCCAGCAACTGCCTTAGCAAGTAAGGTCTTACCTGTTCCCGGAGGTCCTTCCAAAAGAACACCCGCAGGAATACGCGCACCAAGTTTTGTAAATCGTTTTGGGTCTTTTAGGAATTCAACAACTTCGACTAATTCTTGTTTTTCTTCCTCAGCACCTGCAACATCTGAGAAACGTACCTTGATATCTTCTTTATTAGCAGCTTTAGCCTTGCTACGTCCAAAACTCATTGGATTTCTACTATTATTTCCTCCCATATTTCCCATCATAGAGAATAGGAAGAAGAAAAGAATAGCAAATGGAACAACAGACACAAGGATATTGATCCACATACCACTTGAACTCTCATGTTTGACTGTAACTTCAGCCTGATGTTCAGAAGCAAGTTTTTGCAATTCTGAAACTGTTGAATCAGACGGAAGAATAGTACTTGAGAATCTTTCTACTGTTGTAGCTGTAGGAGTAAAAAATTGAATTCCTGCTTCCTCTTTACTAGTCTTAGGATATTTATAAACACCAGACACTTCAATGATGCTACCATTTGGCTGATAGGTTAATTCTTTTACATTGTCTGCTGTAATTTCTTTTACCAATTCTGTATAGTTAATTTTTTCGCTTCGTCCAGCAGTATTTCCAGAGTAAAAATACTGGAATCCTGTCACTAGGAAGAAGATAATTAACAAGTAGAGAAATGGATTTCTAACTAAACCATTATTTTGTTTTTTCATTAAAGATAGATCTTTCTAATTTGAATAAACTTCTTCTTTCAATACTCCGACATAAGGAAGGTTACGATAATTTTCCTTATAATCCAGACCATAACCTACTACAAACTCATTTGGAATAGTAAAGCAGGTATAATCCGCTTCAATTTCAACAACACGTCCCTCTGGTTTGTCCAACAAAGTCGCGATTTTAACAGAAGCTGCTTCTCTTGCAATAAACATATCTCGCAAATTTTTCAAAGTTTGACCTGTATCGATGATATCCTCTACAAATAAAACATGTCTTCCTTTGATATCTTGAGTCACATCTTGCTTGATATTGATGACACCACTACTTGCTGTTCCACCATGGTAACTAGATACCATCATGAAGTCCATCTCAATATGCGTATCAATATGTTTAACCAATTCAGCCATAAAAGGAATCGATCCTTTTAGAATTCCAATAAGAATTGGATTTTTCCCCTCATATTCTTTTGTTAGTTGTGCACCTAGCTTTTTAGCTGCTTCTGTAATTTCATCATGTGAAACGAGGATTTTTTCAATATCGTGTTCTAACATCTTTTTACCTATCTATTTTTTCTATATAAATTACAGTGTTCATTATATCATTTTTCGTGTTTTTACTCAAATCACTGGTCGCAATTCCTAAAATTGAGACAATTTCTCCAAATTGCTCAATAATAGGGGTTGTTTTTCGTTTTTCAATAGGGAGTTTCAAATCTATAAATAAACGTCTCAGTTTCTTTCGATGACCATTTAGGATAATAACATCGCCAGGTTTTCGACATCTAATATGTACAGATGTTTCCCGTGAAACCGTTACTTTTTGAACAAAATCCCCTTCAATAGGGATGCCAAAGGAAAATAAATAGCCCATATATCGAACTTGATTTTGATAGTGTAACACAAGTTCATCTTCCTTTTCATCGGCCTGAGGACTGATTTTACAAACTCGAAAATTCTGATACTCTTTTATCAATTCATAGCCATTTTTAAGAGAATGACGATACTGGCTTTTCGTTGCTAAAATCTGTCGAACTTCGGCAAACTGAGCCTTTGTCAGATTTAAGTCTGGAAATTGATTAAGATAATTCTGGAGCAAGATTCCTTGAGTTTGTTGAGAGTATGAAAATAGCTCATTCAAATCTTCCACATCAATCTGTTCAGAAAGCTCCGTTATGGCTACTTGGTAATCTGAAATCTCCCTTCCTAAATCTAAAAGGGCGGATTTAAGGCGAGGATTTTCTTTTTCAAGTTCTGGTAAATACCTATTCCGAATGCGATTGCGAAAATAGGTACTTTCCTGATTTGTTTGATCTTCGAAATGAAAAATTGGTGGAAAATCCTTTTTATGAAAATGCAATAAGGGACGGATGATTTCAATGCCATCAACTACTTGACTTTCTTTTATTCCTGTTAAATGACGTAACCGACTTCCTCGAATCAAGCGCATCAAAATCGTTTCAACTTGATCATCTGCATGGTGGGCAGTAACCAAGGCAGTCGCTCCAACCTCTTTCATGATTTTCCTAAAAAAATCATAACGAAACTCTCGAGCACGCGCTTCTGAAAAGTCTCCTGAAAAACTTGTGATATAAATAGGAAGTTCAGCTGCATCAGCTAACTTCCTTAGTTCATTTTCCTCCCAATCAGACTCCCTTCTCTTCTTATGATTTACATGTGCTAAAATCAACTCAATTTCCAACTCTTTTTGGTAAGTAGACAATAGCTGGAATAAAAACATTGAATCCAGTCCGCCAGACAGAGCCAATAAGACTTTAGAATGTTTTTTGAAATACTCTTTTTGGAGAAAGTGATTTAAAAAATTCCGTTCCCTCATTTTAGAACCTCATAGACATCCTTAGCTATCTTAGCAATAGTGTCATAATCAGAATTTTTGGTGAAAATAGAAAGAACGAAAGGAGAATCCGTATAGACAATGGCAGTGTCATGTTTAAACTCGTCGGCATCTCCAATTTTATGAGCTACCTTAACCGAAACACCTTTTGCGATTCGTTGGTTGTCAAAATCGGTCTTACCTAGAGACTCTAGGACAAAACCATTCTGATTATAAATAGCTTCCATAAGTTTTCCAGCCATTTTTGAAGAAGTCAATTTGTCATTCACATCCCAATCTTCACCCATAATGGTGGACATTTTTTCTTTGAAAGCCCCG
The DNA here is from genome assembly GCF_000287715.1 of Streptococcus oralis SK304. Lineage (GTDB taxonomy): Bacteria > Bacillota > Bacilli > Lactobacillales > Streptococcaceae > Streptococcus > Streptococcus oralis_Y. Next base: position 4,528 of record NZ_ALJN01000011.1, read on the forward strand.
TCAGATTGATTGGTCACATAATAACCTAAAATATTATGAGCAACATTGTCAGACTCTTTTGTTACCTTGGTAATCAACTGTTGAAGACTGTATTCTTTGTTATCTTCTTTTTTAGGTAAGCTACCACTACCTTCTGGTTTATAGGACCCAGGGAAACTATTTACTTCTGGGATATACTTGAAGCTACTTTCTAACGTATATTCCCCTTGATTTATCTTATCTTGAGCATAATAAAGGTAGGCTAGTTTCAAGATGCTAGCTGCATAGAGTTTGCTGTCTTCATTCACCCCAGCCTCTTTACCCGTGCTCAGTTGTTTAACATAAATAGAATAATTTTCATTCTGATAGTTGTTTGATAAGATTTCTTGAACCTTCTGGATACGATTGTCCTCTTCTGAGACGAAATCTTTTGATACCCACCCAACTTGATCAATATGAAGAAATTCTTGTCCCTCAGCAAAAAGGGTTCTATCCACTGTTACGCGTTGATAGGGAGATAAAGAGGAAGAAATTTCTTTCGCATCATAGGGGCTGTTGTAGATAACAAACCCTGGCTCCAACCATACTTGCCTATTTTGAGTTTGAACTTGACTTTGATCATAGACCAAGCGCTTATCTGCAAGGATAAACTGGTGATTATCTAATTTAAAAACAGGAACACCTTGTCTATTCAAACGCCATTCTACTATTTTAAAGGTGGTTTCAGGAGTCAATTTACCAGACTCCTTGACAAGATCCTCATTAGCATAGACAGCTGTTTCTCCATATACCATTGGGGATTCCAGAGTTTCTTTATAGTAGAATCCATAATCAGACTCGGTTAGATAATAAATTTCTTGCGAAGAGTAAGGAAGCTGTTTTTCTGTGCTAACTACTCTTGAGGTTATGATAAAAGCAGGTAGCAATAAAACTACTAAGAACTTACGCATTCTTCTCTTCCCTTTCTTCTTGTAATCGTAATAAATGGTTTTTAGCTGCCAATTCCTCTAATTTTTCATCTGATAAACTTAAAAATTGTTCAACAACTTCCAATAAATTTTCCATGACATTACCTCGGAAGCAAATCAGGAATTGTGTAAATTGCTTCTCGTTTCTTTGAGTAATAGTACTTGGCGCGTGCATATTTTGCTACATAGTCTTCATCTTTCAACTTTGCAGCAAAAGCGGATTCCTTGTCCTTTTCATCACTGAGAGTTTGATACTGCTCTTTCAACTCTGTCAATTGCTGACGACGTTGCAGTAACTGATTATAGCTTTGGGCCAGATTATAGGTCGGTAAAATAAACAATAAAATCATCAAAATCAGAACCCAACCCATAAAGCGATTCCTCTTTTGTCTCTCCTTCATCAAGTAACGACGACGTTGGTGTTCATTTTGAATAAAAGAATTATTCATCTGTACAATATTTTTAGACATTTTCTTCTACCCGTGTTTCACTGATAATTTCATACATGCCTGCTGCATCTTCTTTTTTTGTACTATCTTTCATCTCTAGTACTTTAACAAGCAACAATTTATTTCCAAAGCGAATTTCAACTTGGTCATCAACTTTCAAATCCGTTGAACTTTTGGCCAAGATTCCATTCACCTTGATTCTACCTTTATCTGCTACTTCTTTTGCGACTGTGCGGCGTTTAATAATTCGTGATACTTTTAAATACTTGTCTAATCTCATTTTTATTACCTCAAATTACTATTTTACCATTTTTATCCTTTTTATAGAAGAAAAATGTTAAATAGGATTTGCTTCCTTTGATTCTTTTATCTCTAATAAACTTTCTCCAAAAATCAGCAAACCTTCTAAAATTTCATAATCCTTCTTGTTTCGGACATCGAATACAACTTCCATTAATCCCTTATTCTCAGCTATGGCTGCTTTTAAGTTCGTTGCGGATAAGGCTTTAAAATAATCTTGAGCCAAGAATAGTCGTTGAGTGACTTTTTCAAATTGAACTGTAATCTTATTTTCTTTTCTTTCCACACGTTGAACAAAGACCTTGTCCAAGTAAGATTTGACCAAACCAATCTCTAAAAGGTATGCTACTACATCTGGGTATTCTCCAAAGCGGTCCATCAACTCTTCTTGTAGTTCTTCATAGTTGACACTGTTGTCAATTTGTCGAATTTTCTTGTAAATTTCAATCTTATGTCGCTGGTCAGAAATATAAGTGTCAGGAAGATAGGCGTCGATTTGTAAAATCAACTCAGAATTTCCTTTGATTCTTTTATTCCCATTACCATTACGTTTAGCAATAGCTTCCTCTAATAACTGTGAATACAATTCAAAACCAACAGAATCAATGAAACCTGATTGAGATTTTCCTAGGAGATTTCCTGCACCACGAATCGAAAGATCTCGCATCGCAATCTTAAATCCAGAGCCTAATTCTGTAAATCCCTTAATCGCTTCTAATCTCTTCTCAGAGACTTCACTAATTGATTTTTCTGGACGATACATGAGATAGGCATAGGCAATACGATTACTACGACCAACCCTTCCTCTTAACTGATACAAGGTTGACAAGCCCATATGATCTGCATTTTCAATAAATAAGGTATTGGCGTTTGGAATGTCAACACCTGTTTCAATAATAGTAGTTGTCACCAAAATATCATACTGACCTTCAATAAAGTCCAATAGAGTATTTTCTAACTGAATTTCACTCATTTGTCCATGAACAAACCCAATCGAAGCTTCTGGAATCAACTCCTGTAATTCTGAAACCTTCCGATCAATAGTGTCAACTTTGTTGTAAAGATAGTAAACCTGACCTCCACGCTCCATTTCACGCAAGACAGCATCACGAATCACACTATCATTCTTTTCCAAAACATAGGTTTGCACTGGATAACGATTGGTCGGAGGTGTTTCAATAACAGACAAATCTCTGATTCCCAACATAGACATATGAAGAGTACGTGGTATTGGAGTAGCTGTCAATGTTAAGACATCCACTTGTTTCTTCAGTTCTTTCAATGTTTCCTTATGCTTAACACCAAATCGTTGCTCTTCATCAATAATCATCAAGCCTAGATCTGAAAACACAACATCTTTTGACAAAACACGATGCGTTCCAATCAAAATATCGACTTGACCATTCTTTAATTTTTCAAGTGTCTCTGCCTGCTCTTTTTTACTTCTAAAGCGACTCAACACATCAATATTAACAGCAAAATTTTGAAATCGTTCCTTAAAATTCGTATAGTGTTGTTGCGCTAAAACTGTTGTCGGAACTAGAACGACCACCTGTTTGTGATCATTGACTGCCTTAAAGGCTGCACGCATTGCAACTTCAGTCTTCCCAAAACCAACATCCCCAACTAAAAGTCGATCCATGGGGTGAGAATCCTGCATATCTCTCTTGATTTCCTCAATACTGCGAAGTTGATCATCCGTTTCAATATAAGGGAAAGCATCATCAAAAGCATGTTGCTCATCATCATCAGCTGAGAAAGCAAACCCCTTCAACTGACTACGCTCAGAATAAAGCTTGATTAAATCGTCAGCTATATCCTCTACCTGGTTCTTAACTTTTTGCTTGGCCTTTTTGAAATGACCATCATTTAATTTATTAAGTTTTGGAGCTTTCCCATCACTTGAAACGTATTTTGACAGTAACTGAATCTGCTCTACTGGGATGGAGATTTGGTCACCATTTTGATACTGTACACTGACATAATCACGGTGAATGCCTTGGATTTCAATTGTTTCGATTCCTAGATATTGACCAATTCCATGGATATAGTGAACAACGTAGTCCCCTTTTTCAAGTTCATTATAATCTTTTAAACGCTCTGCATTTGATGTATGTTGTCTTCGAAAACGACGTTTTAATTTCTTTTGAAAAATCTCATGTTCAGTAATCAAGAGAATTTTTTCATCTACAAAATGAAAACCATGTCTTAGATTACCCTCAATCAAGTTTACAGATTCTTTACAGATACTTGACTTATCTCTGTAATCAAATTTAATCTGATATTCCTCTAAAACATCCTCCAATGTTTTACTTCCCATTGAATTGCTAGACTGCAGAATAATGGTATAGTTCATTTTTTTATATCTCTCAATTTCTTCTTTTAGAAAAGAAAATTGATTGAAAAATTCCTGCATAGGATATTGATTAAATTGATAAATGTTATCAAACTTGAGATTTCCTAATCCTTTTTGGAGATTGGAGAAAAAGGTAACTGGACTTTGTTTTTTATAGCTTTGCTCTGTATCTGCAAAATACTGCATATCAGAAAATGATTTACCATTCTGTAAATCTTCTGTAAAGTATTGCGCTAACTCTCTTTCAAAGGCTTCATACTGATTCATCAATTTTTGGTAATCATCAAAAAACACTGGTGTATCTTTTTCAATATAATCAAATATAGTCCATGTTTTATCGTAACATAAAGATAAAAACTTTCGACTATCTGAATGTACTTGTTTTTGATGAAAACTTGACAAAATCTCTTCCAAGTATGATTTTAAAATTGGTGATAAGGTCTTGGAAATTTGCTTTTCTAAAGCAGACCGACCTCGTAGATAGTCCTTTTCCCTCAAGAGCATATCACTTGCTGGAAAGATGGTAAGTTCTGTTTGATTTTCTTTTGATAATTGTGTTTCTACTTCGAAAGTCCGAATTCCATCTACTTCATCACCAAAAAACTCGATTCGAAAAGGTTCTAACTGAGACATCTCAAAAATATCTAAAATATCTCCTCGAATACTAAACTCACCTTGAGTTTGTACTTGCGTAACTTTGCGATAGCCTATTTTCTTTAATTTGTGAAGAAGGTCATGTTGATCATATTCTTCACCGACTGCAATTTTTATAATACTTTCTTTAAATCTAGCCGGAGAAGGTAGAATCAATCGACTCGCTGCGATATTACAAACTAAAATCCCTTTCTTAGATGAATCAGTTAAAAAACGCAAGGCTTCAACTCGCGAAATGATTTTTTCTTGTGAAGACATCAAAAACTCTACCATAGGAGAGTCATCGACCAAAAAAGGATAGACAAGTTCCTCTCCTAAGATAGAAAGAAGATCACTGATAATTCTTTCTGCTTCTCCATAAGTTGAAGTCAGTAACACAATCTTATTTTCTTTTTCTAGACTGCTTGCAATTGCAAGAGCCTTGGTAGACGTTGATAAACCAAGTATTAGTTGTCTTTTCTTATCTATCAGATTTTGATGCCATTTTTTTATCTGATCATTTTCTGAGAATAAATCTAATAAAGTCACCATTTAGCCATTATACCTCTGCATCGTTTTCTCAAAGTTTTTTTCTTGTAAATAGTAATTTACAGCATCGTCAACCTTGTCAATTGACTGTAAAATACCTACATAGTTTTCCTGATCAAACTTACTTAAAACATGGTGAACAACTGACATGCCTTTTTTGGGCCTTCCAATTCCTATTTTAATACGGTTAAAGACCTGAGTACCAATATGTTGAATAATAGACTTGATACCATTATGACCACCTGCTGAGCCCTTTGCTCTTAAACGAATTTTTCCGACTTCCATGTCAAGGTCGTCGTAAATAACGAGTAAATCTTCAATATTCAAACCATAGTAAGTCAATAGAGCATGAACTGCTTTCCCGCTTTCATTCATAAAGGTCGTTGGCTTGACAAGATAAATTTTTTCGCCATTTAGGAAAAAAGAGGCTAGGTCAGCTTGAAATATCTTGTCGTGTGTAAAAGTGATGTTTTGTTTTTTAGCCAATTGGTCAATCAACATAAAGCCAACATTGTGATTGGTTTCAAAATATTTATCCCCTGGATTTCCCAATCCTACAAGTAATTTGGTCATTTATTTTTCCTTTCAAAAGCCAAAAGGGTTGGAATTGCTTTCCAACCTAATTGACATTATTTGTTAAATATTATTAGACATTAAAGCGGAATTCCATGATATCGCCATCTTGAACGATATATTCTTTTCCTTCTTCACGCAAGCGCCCAGCTTCTTTTACAGCCTTTTCAGATCCGTATTTCACTAGATCCTCATATGACATGGTTACTGCACGAATAAAACCTTTTTCAAAGTCTGAGTGAATAATACCAGCTGCTTGAGGAGCTTTCATACCACGCTTAAAGGTCCAAGCACGGACTTCTTTTTCACCAGCTGTAAAGTAAGTTCCAAGTCCAAGCAAGTGGTAAGCAGCTCGAGTCAATTTATCAACACCTGATTCTGTCAAGCCAAGTGCTTCAAGAAACTCTTGCTTATCCTCATCGTCTAACTCAGAAATTTCTTCCTCAGCACGCGCGGAAATAACAACTACCTCTGCATTTTCTGTCGCTGCAAATTCACGAATTTGCTTCACATAATCGATAGAATCTGGATCTGAAACTACATCCTCATCCACATTGGCAACATAAAGAACTGGTTTAGTGGTTAAAAGGAAGAGACCTTTGACAACCTTTTGTTCCTCATCTGTAAATTCAATAGTTCGAGCTGATTTTCCATCTTCAAGAACAGGCTTAATCTTTTGAAGGACGTTAAACTCTGCTACTGATTCTTTATCTTTTTGCGTACGTGCCATCTTTTCTACACGCGCGTAGCGTTTATTGACTGATTCTAAGTCAGCAAGAATCAACTCCAGGTTAATGGTATCAATATCTGCAAGTGGATCCACAAAGGCGTCTTCACGTCCTTGCTCACGCATAACATTTTCATCATCAAAAGCACGAACTACGTGAACAATCGCATCTACTTCACGGATGTTGGCCAAGAATTTATTTCCTAGACCTTCTCCTTTTGATGCTCCTTTTACAATCCCTGCAATATCTGTAAATTCAAAGGTTGTTGGGACTGTCTTTTTAGGAGTAATCATTTCCGTTAGTTTTTGTAGGCGTTCATCTGGAACTTCTACCATTCCAACGTTTGGATCAATAGTCGCAAATGGGTAGTTTGCTGCCTCTGCTCCCGCTTTTGTAATTGCATTAAAAAGGGTTGATTTACCAACGTTTGGCAAACCAACGATACCTGCTGTTAAAGCCATAGTTTCTCATTCTCCGTTCTCATTTCAATCCCTAACATTATAACACAAAAAGGGAAAACTTGCTAACCCTCTAACTAAGGGTTCTTAGTCAATAATCTTATTCATTTTTCGTTCAAAATCATAGCGACTCATCATGACAAGGTGGTTACAATTGCTACATTTGATTTTGATATCTGCCCCTACACGTGTAATTTCCCAACGATTGGCCTTTTTACCTGTTGACTTGATGGTGCAAGCATGTGGTTTTTTCATTTCAACAAAATTTCCAACTTGATACATACTACTCTCCTTTTCTTTTTCGATTATATCATAAAAGAGGCGAGCCAGGCTCAACCTCTTTCACTTAGTTTGTACGAACTGGTGTGATAAGCTGCATAAAATCTTCGTCAGTATCTGCTGGCACAAGAGTAAATGGACGAACTGCTGAGATAAAGCTAATAGTGACTTTTTCACTATTTAAAGCCTTGAGGGAATCAATCAAGTAAGTTGGGTTGAAACTAATAGTCAAATCATCCCCAGTCACCTGCTCCGTATCGATTTCTTCGTTTACTTTACCAACTTCTGGAGAGTGAACATGGGCGCTAACAACTCCACCTTTAATTTCAAGCTTCACAGTACCATTTTGAGTCGCACTTGATAAGAGACGTGCACGCTCCATAGATTGACGCAAATTAACCACATCAAAAGTAATTGTAGTGTTAAAGTCTGTTGGAATCAAACGATCTGTATCAGGATAGTTTCCTTCTAGGAGACGAGTGTAGAAGCTAATATTTTCGCTTCTAAAGAGGATTTGATTATTTGCAAAGAAAATCTCTACAGTTTCAATATCATCTGTAAATACCGCTGAAAATTCGCGGAGAGAACGACTAGGAATTACCACATCGAAATCATCTCCATTTTTTTCAAGAGTCAATTTCTTCTGGCTAAGGCGGTGTGAGTCTGTCGCAACTGTTTTTAGTTCCTTGTGTTGGCTCAATACAAAATGAACACCTGTTAAGATGGGACGACTTTCTTGCGTACTTGCAGCAAATGCTGTTTCATTGATAATTTTCTTGAGCAGTTTTGTTTCAAGAACCAAAGGAGTGCTTGCTGAAATTTCTTGGATTCGTGGGTACTGTTCGCTATCTTTTCCTTTTAGGGTAATTTCTGATTTGCCACTGGTTAAGACAATTTGTTTTTGTTCAATCTCTTTGAAATCTAGCGTTACATCTGGAAGACTGGATACAACATTGATAAAGAAAGAGGCTTCAAGAAGAATCGAACCTAATGAAGTAATCAAAAGACCAGCATCTTCATTCTTTTGAGAAATGAAATTTTCAATGGAGATTTGCCCATTTGATCCAATTAAAGTAATTCCTTCATTGGTAACGTCAATTTTGATTGTTGATAAAATTGGAATAGCATTTTTTGAGCTAATTGCTCGTTTTGTAGTATTTAAGGCTTGTAGAAATAAATTTTTATTGATTGAAAAATGAATCATGGATTCTCCTTTATTTATTTTTAGTATTAGAAAGTTAATAGTAATAATAGAGTGTGTGAATTCTGTGGAAAACTGAGTGCTATTTAGTAAACTTAAGCTTCTAAGCTTGTTTAAAAAATGTGGATAAAAAAGATAAGAAAGGAAAAGTTATCCACAAGCTACTTAATTTTCTTTTTAATTGCTTCTATTTCTAAACGTAAATTATCGTCTTCGTCAATCAATGATTTGATTTTAGCATGGGCATGAATAACGGTGGTGTGATCCTTTCCGCCAAATTCTTTTCCGATTTTTGGAAGACTGTTATCTGTCAGTTCTCTAGCTAGATACATAGCAACCTGACGTGCCAAAACGATGTTCTGAACTCGCCTCGTCCCCTTCATTTCTTTGACACTCACTCCATAAAAATTACCAACTTCAGTTTGGATTTTCTCAATTGGAATAACAAGTATCTGGCGGGCGTCTTGCTTACGTGCTCTAATAGCTTCCGCAGCAATATCAATAGTAATATCTTTAATCTTCTTCACTCTGGCAATTAAAGTGATATCGTTGATTGCTCCTTCCAATTCTCGAACATTTGAATCAAATTGGCCAGCCAAGTATTCTAGAGTATCACTTTGGAAATGGTAATCCAAGTGCTCTGTTTTACTTTGAAGAATGGCGATACGTGTCTCAAAGTCAGGAGGAGTGATATTTTGCGTCAATCCCCAGCTAAAGCGTGTGACAAGTCTCTCTTCAAGTCCTTCTAGGTGTTTAGGACTTCGATCACTGGTTAGGACAATCTGTTTCTGCTTATCATGAAGAGCATTGAAGGTATTGAAAAATTCTTCCTGGGTCGCGACTTTTTTGCCACTAAGAGATTGGATATCATCGATCAATAAGAGATCAAGGCTACGGTAAGTTTTTTTGAACTTTTCCATTTCCCCAAGTCGCAAGTGTTCAAGAAAGTCATTGATAAAACTTTCGGCAGGAATGTACTTGACACGCGCATCAGGAATATTTTTCAAAATCTCATTTCCAATCGCATTGAGCAAGTGAGTCTTTCCAAGACCAGGTCCTCCATAGATGAAAAGAGGATTATAGGTCAGAGCTAAGTCTTCTGATACAGCTAACGCAGCAGATACCGCCCAAACATTCCCATCACCTTGAATAAAGTTATCAAAGGTATATTTTTCTTTTAATCCTGTTTCAGAATAAGGAATCGTTGGTAGTGCAGGTGTGTAATTGTAAGTAGAGACACTATTCGTATCATTTACTTGAGGAGATTCTGTACTCTGAGGTTTAGTGAAAATATAGTGAGGTTTGATTTCAGAATCATAAATTTCAAAACCAGCAGCAATGATAATATCTTTTAATTGCTTTTCCCACACCATTTCCATCTCTGATCTCGGTAGAAATATAGTAGCTGTACTTTCTTCTACTTTGATGAGTTCAGCAGGTGTAGCATAGAAATCATACATAGATCGAGTCAATCTTTCTTGAGCAAATTCTAAAATACGATTCCAAAATTGCTTTTCTTTCAACTAGTTTTCCTCCTTTACTATGATTTTAGTAGTTTAGTGCTAGACTTATTTTACCATAGATAGTAGGATTTTTCCACAGATTGGGAAAAAGAATCCACAATGTTAACAGTATTTATCCACAGGTTGGGGATAAATAGAAAAATCCTTGATTTAGTGGGCTTTTTGATAAAAAAATTGGTGGATAAATTTGTGGGTTGAGAAAATAAAAGAACAGCCTTATTTCAGGCTGTTAATAATTCTATCGTATTCTTCTTGACTTGAAAAGGAGATAATAATCTTTCCAGTATCTTTTTTTGAAAGTTTAATTTCTACACTTAAACCGAGTAGTTTTTTTAATTTATCTTCTTCGTCTTTGATGAAAGAATCACTTTTTTTTTGCTTCTTGTGTTTTTTCTCTGTAAGAAGCGCTTCTAACTTTCTCACAGAGATGTCTTCATTTTTGATTAGTTGGAAGAAATAGTCTTGTTGCTCTTTGTCCAAACCAACTAGTGAACGTGCATGAGCTTGAGAAATTTTTCCATTTTCTACTTCATCTAAGATATATTCTGGTAATGAAAGCAAACGAATAAAATTAGTGATATAAGGACGAGATTTCCCCATTTTATCTGCTATCTCAGTGTGAGTAAATCCCTTTTCTACTAAAGATTCGTAGGCGCGTGCTTCTTCAACAGGATTTAAATTTTCTCTCTGCAAATTTTCAATGATTGATTGAACCATCATTTCTTGATCTGAGAGGTGTTTCACAACGGCTGGAATAGAGGTCAGACCAGCCAAGAGAGAAGCTCGATATCGTCTCTCTCCTGCAAGGATTTCATAACCAATTACAGGAGATTGACGAACGATGATTGGTTGGATGAGCCCATTTTCTTTGATTGACTGAGCTAATTCTTTTAATTTTTCTACATCAAATTCTTTCCGAGGTTGGTAAGGATTTTTTTGTATTTCAGAGATAGAAATCATTTCAAATTTTTCCATGATTCTACACTAACATATCTTTTACTTTCTGTAAAGTTTTCTTTACACTGATGTCAATTAATGTTCCAAATCACCAGAATTCTTATCTAGTTTTATAGAGGTTGTTTCCTCTTTACCATTACGGTAGTAGGTTATTTTTATAGTGTCTCCAATAGCATGGTTGTAAAGAGCATGTTGTAAGTCTGTTGATGAAGTAATCTCTTTGTCGTCAACTTTAGTAATGACATCGTATTTTTGAAGATGTCCATTTGCAGGCATATTACTTTGAACAGATCGAACAACTACACCTGAAGTGAGGCCACTTGGAATATTTAGTTTTCTAAGATCATTAGCTCCAACGTTAGACAGATTGACCATTTGGATTCCAAGAGCAGGACGAGTCACTTTACCATCACTTTCAAGCTGTTTAATGATATTTTGTACGTCGTTTGAAGGAATTGCAAAACCAAGACCTTCTACAGATGTTCCACCATTACTTGCAATCTTACTTGATGTAATACCAATTACTTGTCCTTGAATATTTACAAGCGGACCACCAGAGTTACCAGGGTTAATGGCCGTATCTGTTTGAATGGCTTTTGTTGAAATAGCTTGACCATCTTCAGATTTTAGAGAAACATTTCGATTAAGACTTGAGATGATTCCCTGTGTAACTGTATTAGCATATTCTGAACCTAACGGACTACCAATAGCAATCGCTGTTTCTCCAACATTAAGTTGGCTTGAATCACCAAATTCTGCCACTGTTGTAACTTTTTCTGAAGAAATTTTTACGACAGCAATATCAGAGAAGGTATCCGATCCAATAATTTCACCAGGGACTTTTGTACCATCAGCTAAACGGATATCGACTTTTGAAGCTCCGTTAATAACGTGAGTATTTGTTACAATATAAGCATCATTTTCGTTCTTTTTATAGATGACACCTGATCCTTCACTTGCAATCTGTTGATTATCCGTATCAGAATTTGATTCTTCCGTTCCAAATACACTACTTTGTTTATTAGCAGAATAAGTAATGACTGATACAACAGCATCCTTAATTTTATTCACTGCTTGAGTAGTTGAGTTTTCATTCTTGTATGATGTTTGAGTTACAGTGCCAGAATTATTATTTGTAGCTTGATTTCCTTGTTTTTGATAAAGTTGTAATGTTACAAAACTTCCTAGTGCACCACTCAAAAATCCTATTAGAATAATTACAAGAAAAGTAACTCCTTTTTTGTAAAATTTTTGTAAGTGTTTCATAAACGCCTCCGTTTGCTATTGTTTGTCAAGATTATAAACCTATTAACTTAATCTAAGCTTAAAAGTTTTACACAAGTTGTGGATAACTCACCTTATTCTGTGAATTTTATAGTGTTTTTGGATGATTTTTGTGTGTATAAGATGTGAAATGAAGTGTGGATATGATAGAATAGAAGAATGAAAATAAAAATTGTAACAGTAGGAAAATTAAAAGAGAGATACTTAAAAGATGGAATCGCTGAATATACCAAACGAATTTCACGTTTTGCCAAATTAGAAATGATTGAGCTCACTGATGAGAAGACACCTGACAAAGCCAGTGAATTAGAAAATCAAAAAATCTTGGAAACAGAAGGTGAAAGAATTCTTTCTAAGGTTGGAGAAAGAGACTTTGTCGTTGTACTAGCCATTGAAGGAAAAACACTCTCCTCAGAGGAATTTAGTAAGCAACTAGAGCAAGCTTCTATCAAAGGATATTCAACGCTTACTTTTATCATTGGAGGAAGTTTGGGTCTAGCTCCTGTTGTAAAAAATAGGGCCAATCTTTCTGTCAGTTTTGGACGTCTGACATTACCACATCAATTAATGAGATTGGTTTTAGTTGAACAAATTTACCGTGCTTTTACAATTCAGCAGGGTTCTCCTTACCATAAATAGAAGATTGACTTACCTCCTGTTTTTTGATAGAATGGTCATGTTAGGTCTCATAGCTCAGCTGGATAGAGCATTCGCCTTCTAAGCGAACGGTCGCAGGTTCGAATCCTGCTGGGATCAATGTTAGATGCGAAGCTGGGATAAATCCCAGCTTTTTTCTTAAAAAAGTGCGTTTCAGGTGCAAAAATGTACAGTTGGGAAGAATTTTTTCTTACATGGTCTTCATTTTGTATAATAGGTGTGTAAGTTAACTTACAAGAAAAAATAATACAGGAGATTTCATTATGAAAAATACAGTAAAGTTGGAACAATTTAAAGAGATAACAGAGGCAGAATTGCAGGAGATTCGAGGTGGAGATTGGAGAATTTCAGAAACAATTCGTAATCTTATTTTTCCAAGAAGAAAGTAATGAAATAAAGGTAGAGAGTAATGGATTTATTTGGATTAGGGATAGCTATTTTTTATTTTCTCATCATTAGCAAAAGTTATGAATGGATTTGTAAAATAAATAGAAAAGAACAAATTGTTTTTTTCTGTTACACATGTATCTCAGTTTTTATACTTGAAGAAATTATTACACTAGTATTTTCTAATAGTTTTGCTTTGTCTAAATTTTTATTTCCTTTGGTTGTGTACCTTTATTTAAGAAAGTTAAAGAAGTCTGAAAAATACAAAGCTATTTTTATCAGTTTACTACTGTCTTTATTATATCACAGTACTCATACTTTTATATCCGTAACCTTATCTTCTATAACAGGAGATGAAGTAGTATTGCATTATAAAAGTACATTTCTTTTAGTAGTATTGTTGATGACTTATTTTTCTATTCTAATAATAATTCGTTATTTTCATCTGGATATTAAATATTTTGATAAAGATTATCTGTACCCTTTTTTAAAAAAAGTAATAGTTGCTTTCTTTGGTTTGCATATCTTATTGTTTATTTCAGATATAGTAAGTACAACTCATCATTTAAATAGCTTCGGAAGTATTTTATCAACCATTGTTTTTATCTGCTTGTTATTGATTTTCTTTGCAATGAATTCTCACAAGGTTCAAATTGAAAAAGAGATTGCTCTAAAACAAAAGAAATTTGAACAAAAACATTTACAGACTTATACTGATGAAATTGTGGAGTTGTATAATGAAATTCGAGGTTTTCGTCATGATTATGCAGGGATGCTTGTCAGCATGCAAATGGCGATTGACAGTGGAGATTTACAAGAAATTAACAGGGTTTACAATGAAGTCTTAGTAAAAGCAAATCAGAAATTGAGGTCAGAAAAATATACTTACTTTGATTTAAATAACATAGAAGATTCAGCTTTACGAAGTTTAATTGCTCAATCGATTGTCTATGCACGAAATAATGATGTAGAGTTTACATTGGAAGTAAAAGATGTCATTACTAGACTGTCAATAGATTTACTTGATCTTGTTCGTATCATGAGCATTTTATTAAATAATGCTGTTGAAGGTGCTGCAGATAGTTATTTGAAACAAATGGAAGTTGCAGTCATTAAAATGGATTTTGAAACAGTTATAGTTATCCAGAATTCATGCAAAATCACTATGACGCCTTCAGAGGACCTATTTGCCTTAGGTTTCTCTACTAAGGGAAGAAATAGAGGTCTAGGACTTAATAATGTCAAAGAGATTTTAGATAAGTATGACAACATTATTTTAGAAACAGAGATGGAAGACAACACATTTAGACAAATTATTAGATTTAAGAGGGAATTTGAATGAAAGTATTAATTTTAGAAGATGTTATTGAACATCAAGTGAGACTAGAGAGAATATTAAATGAAATCTCGGAAGAATCGAATATTCCTATTTCATATAAGACAACAGGAAAAGTTCGTGAGTTTAAGGAATATATCGAAAATGATGAAGTAAACCAGCTTTATTTCCTAGATATTGATATTCATGGAATCGAGAAAAAAGGCTTTGAAGTGGCTCAATTTATCCGTCATCACAATCCTTATGCTATTATTGTCTTTATTACTAGTCGATCTGAATTTGCTACCTTAACGTACAAATACCAGGTATCAGCCCTAGATTTTGTTGATAAAGATATCAATGATGAATTGTTCAAAAAACGCATCGAGCAGAGTATTTTTTACACTAAGAGCATGCTGCTTGAAAACGAAGATGTTGTAGACTATTTTGATTACAACTATAAAGGAAATGATTTGAAAATTCCTTACCATGACATTTTGTATATCGAAACCACAGGAGTTTCTCATAAACTTCGGATTATTGGTAAGAATTTTGCAAAAGAATTCTATGGAACTATGACAGATATTCAGGAAAAGGACAAACATACCCAGCGATTTTATTGCTCCCATAAATCTTTCCTTGTCAATGTGGGAAATGTGAGAGAAATTGATCGAAAGAACTTAGAAGTTGTCTTTTATGAAGATCATCGTTGCCCGATTACCCGTTTGAAAGTTCGCAAACTAAAAGATATTCTAGAGAAAAAATCTAAAAAGTGATTGACAATAAGTAAGAAATTGATATAATGGTTATATCTGCTACAGATAGATGGTCCGTTGGTCAAGGGGTTAAGACACCGCCTTTTCACGGCGGTAACACGGGTTCGAATCCCGTACGGACTATTTTATCCGCCATAGCTCAGTTGGTAGTAGCGCATGACTGTTAATCATGATGTCGTAGGTTCGAGTCCTACTGGCGGAGTTAGATAAAAAGAACACCATCTGGTGTTCTTTTTCTTTTAGTTGACATCACCTAGCATTTTCATAAGGAAGTCTGTCATTTCTTGCGGACTTTCTTTTTTTCCATGAGCAATCCAAGTTTGACAAACTCCAAATAGAGCATTTGTTAGATAAATGCTACTATATTCTAATTCAATTGAATTTAGTTGTAGTTGCATAAAGCGCTTCTGAAGGTCCGTGCTCAGCATGATATGAAGCTTATTTCTTAAGAAATTTTGGATTTCTTTGGTACCATTTTCAGATAAAAGAGCAGCTAATAATGGTTCAGACTCTAAATAGTCAAATACTTCTAAAATAGCATCTTTTTTATGATGAGCATGTTTTTGGAAGATATATTCAAATGTATGAAATAACTTACTTTGATAATGTTCAATCATATCATACTTATCCTTGTAATGGGTATAGAAGCTAGAACGACTAATTCCAGCTTTTTCTGCTAATTTAATTGTAGTAATTTGATCGAAGGGCTGATCCATCAATAATTGAACCATGGCATTTTCAATATTTCTCTTTGTTTTTAATCGTTTGTTACTTTCTTTCATAGTTTCTCCTTATGAACAATTTAGACTATATGTCTAAAAAAATATTTTTTATCTTGTAATTTAGATTTTTTAATGTATAATCTATTATATCAAAAATTTAGACAATATGTTTAAAAAAGGAGGAAATATGTTTAAAGAATGGAAAGCAATTTTTAAAAAACCGACATTCATTATTGTAATGATAGGAATTTCTCTCATTCCAGCTTTATACAATATCATATTTTTATCGTCAATGTGGGATCCATATGGTCAAGTATCGGAGTTACCTGTAGCAGTTGTTAATAATGACAAGGAAGCTTCTTATAATGGAAATACAATGGCCATAGGAAAAGACATGGTGTCTAATTTAAAAGAAAATAAAACTTTAGATTTTCATTTTGTCAATGAAGAAGAGGGGAAAAAGGGGCTAGATGATGGCGAATATTATATGGTAGTGACTTTACCAAGTGATCTATCTGAAAAAGCTACTTCGATCCTAACAAATCACCCTGAACAGATGCAAATTGATTATCAAACTTCAAGTGGCCGTAGCTTTATTGCAAGTAAGATGAGTGATTCTGCAATGACACAATTAAAACAAACAGTCTCTACGAATGTAACTGAAACATACACCAAGGCACTATTTCAAAAAATGAGTGACTTGAAGTTTGGGATAAATAAAGCAGCTGATGGAAGTGAACAACTGGCTGATGGGACTAATCAGTTAGCAAAAGGAAGTCAAACATTGACGACAAATCTCAATACTCTAGCTAACTCAAGTGTAACTTTTTCAAATGGAGCTAATCAATTTACAAAGGGATTGTCTGCCTATGTATCTGCTATAGAGCAATTACATCTTGGTTTAGGAACTTTTAATAGTGGTTTACAAAGTTATACAAATGCAGTTTCACAGGTTGACACTGGACTTGGTCAATTGGCCTCAAGAACTCCTGAATTGGTGGCAGGTGTAAATCAGCTGAATACAGGTATAAAGTCCTATACAGGTGGGGTTTCACAATTGGATACAGGTCTCAATCAATTTTCAGTTGGTGTAAATGCTTATACAAGTAGTGTAGAAAAACTTTCTAATGGAACAAGTCAATTATCAAATCAATCAGATGCACTAAGAGATGGAATGGAGCAATTAAATACTGGTATTAAAGAAATTTCAAATCAACTGAATTCCTCATCTCAACAGAATGAACAAATAACTCAATTGGCAACTAGTCTAGGAGAACTAAATAAAACACTACAAGCTCTTACAATGTCAGATAATACTCAACTGAAAGGTACATTGTCAGAAGCTTTGCAAAATCTAACAACTCTTGCTCAGGATATTGTGACCAAAAGTCAGACAGAACAAGAGAAAACTATTGCTAACCTTCAATCAACAGCTACTTATCAATCTCTCACAGAGGAACAAAAGAAAGAACTGATAGAAGCTATTTCTAAAAATTCTAATTCTACTATTGAGTCAGCAAAAACAATTTTAACGACAGTAGGAGGATTGAAAGAAAGTATAGAGAATTCAGAACAACAAGTAACCAATCTATCTGATGTACAGACGAAAGCAAATCAACTCTTACCTGTAGCATCTAGCTCCTTGACAACATTGTCAAATGGATTTACAAAATTACAAACTACTGTAGACAATCAGTTAGTTCCTGGAAGTCAGTCAATTGAAAAAGGAGTTGTAAACTACACTAAGGGACTAGATACTATTTCTATAGGTGCTAATAAACTAAGTGAAAAGAATGAAAATTTAACAACTAGTCTAGATCAATTAGTTTCTGGATCCAGTAAGTTGACAGAAAATACATCAACCTTGACAGCTGGAGTAGATGCGTTAGCTGGAAAAGCTCCAGAATTAGTATCAGGTATAGAAAGTTTGTCATCTGGTTCTGCTCAATTGAATAATAAGAGCCCAGAGCTAATAGCAGGTCTCACTAAATTACAATTTGGCTCTGGTCAATTAACAGATAAATCAACACAGTTACTTTCTGCGGCATCTCAGCTAGGAAGTGGCGCTATGAAGATTGCAGATGGTGCTGGAAAACTAGCAGATGGTGGAACAAGCTTAACCTCTGGTCTTGAAGATTTACAGACAGGAGTTGGTTCATTAGGACAAGGATTAGGAAATGCTAATAATCAGCTCAAATCAGCATCAACAGAATCTGAAAATGCAGAAACATTATCTAATCCTCTAGTTCTCTCAAAAACAGATAATGACCAAGTTCCTGTAAATGGGATTGCCATGGCTCCTTATATGATATCAGTTGCTCTTTTTGTTGCTGCTATATCTACTAATATGATTTTTGCTAAGTTGCCTTCTGGACGTCATCCAGAGAGCCGCTGGGCTTGGTTGAAGTCTCGCTCTGAAATAAATGGGATTATAGCTGTCTTAGCAGGTGTTTTAGTTTATGGAGGTGTCCATCTTATTGGATTGACTGCGAACCATGAGATGAGGACCTTGATTCTAATTATAATCACAAGTTTAGCTTTCATGTCTATGGTTACAGCTTTAACAACTTGGAATAGCCGTATAGGAGCTTTCTTCTCTCTTATTTTACTTTTATTACAGTTAGCATCAAGTGCAGGGACCTATCCACTTGCTTTGACAAATGATTTCTTTAAGGGTGTCAATCCTTGGTTACCAATGAGTTACTCTGTATCAGGTTTACGACAAACAATCTCTATGACAGGAAATATTCATCACCAAGTGATTTTCCTTATTATAACACTAGCTTTCTTTACTGCTTTAGGTATGCTAGCTTATCAACCTAAGAAAATGGAAGAAGATTAAAAAGATTGGCCAAGGAATTGGTCAATCTTTTTCTGTCTTAGATAAATTTCGTCTGTGATTATAGATTCCAAA
The DNA here is from genome assembly GCF_000287715.1 of Streptococcus oralis SK304. GTDB lineage: Bacteria > Bacillota > Bacilli > Lactobacillales > Streptococcaceae > Streptococcus > Streptococcus oralis_Y. The sequence continues at coordinate 23,536 of NZ_ALJN01000011.1, forward strand.
AAGAAGAAGGGCAGTTAGTGAGCAGGCTGCTCCAATAACAAAACCATTAGGGATAAAGGAAAGTGTAATGGTACCTTTTCCCTTTGGAACATCAACCTTCATAAAACCAGTTTGAGCCTGCTTAATTTCAAGTTTTTTTCCATCTTGGTATGCAGACCAACCTTTGTCATAAGGAATAGTGAAGAAAATAGAGGTATCTTGTTTTACTTCATATGTAGCAAAGACTTTATTTTTAGAGGTGGATACTTCTACAGGTTGTTCTTCAATTTTTTGGATTGCCTCAGTTAGGGCCTGAGTATCTAAACGATAGAAGGCTGGAGATTCAAATGATACCTGAGAATTTCCAGGGAAGCTAACACTGATATTGAAAGTTTTTTGTTCTTCAGTATAACCCAAATTAAAGAAGTTAAAGGTATTGTCAGTTGTAAAAGACTTTTTTTCACCGTTGACAATGATGTCAACTTTCTTTTGCTTATCGTTTGTAAAATGAAGATTTGAAAAAGAGAGATAGACTTGGCTATTTTGAGGAACCTTAATTTGATAATCAATTCGGGCATCTTCATTCGTAGAACCTGTGATACTTGTTAAACCTTCAGAATTATCTGTTTTATCATATGTTATTTGGGAGAAATAATCTAAGTTGAGATTAGCAAGCTGGTTTATAAATAAAGCTTGATTATCTAGAGTGTGATTGTTAAAGTTTACATCAGTGTAAATAGATTGAGTGGCAAAGGCAATGGGTAAAGAGAGTTGATTTTTATATAAGGTTAAATGATCCTTTTGATAGATCTCTTGAAAGCCATACTTATCAAGTGAAGTTTCAGAAATATTGTACTGGATTCCAAATAAACTGTCTGCTAAAAGACTATTATTTGCATAACGGAGATTGAGGTTGGTTCCAGAGGATTTGAATCCAAGTTTGTCCAAACTAGTGCTAGTTGAACGATTTCGTACAGATGAGAATTGAGAGATTCCATTGTAGTTAAATTTCATACTGTCATTTCCAGTCTGAATTTGCAGTTTTTCAGTACGTGTAAATGGATTGTCAATTTGGTTTAGAATGGATTCCATAGCAGTGATATCTCTATTATAGGCGCTACGAGAAGCAAAGGCCCATTCTTTAGCTATTCCTTCCATTTGAGATGAAGCATTTAAGCTTATCTCAGCTATTATAAATAAAGACAAAAGAATTGCAAATAGATTTACAGAGATAAATTTTCTAATGACTGCAAGAAGTAAAAGAGCATAAACTAGAAGAAATTCAAGAGTGAGTAGGATATTCAAATCAGTTAAAAAAGAATAGTGTGATTTAAAATAGACAGTAGCCAAAAATCCTGTTAGTACCAGAAAAAGTGAGACAAATAGATTCCATAGCTTCAGTTCTTTCAGACGATTTAAGACTTCTGCTGCACTATAAATTAACAGAGTGGAAAAAATCCAAGCATAGCGATGCAAAAACATATTTGGGGTATGCATCCCTTGCCAAAATAAATCGAGGGCTTCTATGTAAAAGCTTGTTATTAAAAAAGTAAAGAAAATTGCATAGGTAAGTTTCACGTGAAACTTAATGGATTTTATTGTGAAAAATAGAATGGTCAAAATAAAAGGAAGCAATCCAACAAAAATCATTGGTATAGATCCATACTTAGTTGTATCAAAAGATCCAATGAATTGTTTTGCGAAAATATCCAGATACCAACTACTATCTGTCTTTATTTTTGTGATTGCAGTTAACTTCTCCCCATGAGTTTGTAAATCAAACAATGTAGGAAGAGTCATAATCAAACTAGCCATTCCTGCTAAAAAGGAGGTAACAACAAAATCAAGAAAAGATGATTTTCTAGTTTTAAAGTCCCAAGAAATTTGGCAGAGATACCAGAAAATAAGAAACAATGCTGTCATATATCCAAAATAATAATTTTGGATAAACAAGATTGACAGACTTGTAAAGTATAGTAGGCGCTTCTTTTGTGTTATAAGTAGGTGTAAACCAGTTATAATTAAAGGAATCAAGATAAAAACATCTAGCCAAGTTTTTATCTCTAACTGACTGACAGTGAAGCTCATTAAAGCATAGGAAGTAGATAAGGTAAGTTTTAAAAATTTTGGGATATCTTTAAATAATCTATTCAAACTAAAGAAGGTTGACAGACCAATCAACCCAAATTTTAAGAGAGTGGTCAGATAGACAGCATCTGGCATATTTGACAGATTAAAAAAGTAAACCAGGGGTGAAAGAAAACTACCTAAGTAATAACTAGATAGAGCATAGAAATTCAGTCCGAGGCCACTTGTAAAGGTGTAAAATAAACTGCCATTTCCATGTAGAATATTTCGTAAAGCTACATCAAAAATAACGTATTGATGGAAACCGTCTCCTAATAGTGGAGATACATCGCTATTCCAGTAGATACCTTGAGTTAGGTATACTCCAGTCATAATTACTAAAGGAATGATGAAAGAAACAAAATAGGTCCAATATGTTTTAAAAAATGATTTCATGTTACCTCGTAGAATGATAGAAAACTCAGTTGGTTACCCCAACTGAGTTTTGAAGTCTTATTTAGTCTTCCCAAAGTTCTTTAACTTTTGCTTGTACTTCTGCATTTTCTAGGAATTCATCATAGGTTTCATCAATACGATCAATGACGCCATTCTTAGACAAAACAATAATATGGTTTGCTAAAGTTTGAATGAACTCGTGATCATGACTAGCAAAGATGATTGATTCTTTAAAGTTTTTCAATCCATCGTTCAAGCTTGAGATAGATTCCAAGTCCAAGTGGTTTGTTGGATCATCAAGTACAAGGACATTTGATTTCAAGAGCATGAGTTTTGAAAGCATGACACGTACTTTTTCTCCCCCTGACAAGACGTTTACAGGTTTGTTAACCTCGTCTCCAGAGAAGAGCATACGACCAAGGAAACCACGTAGGAAGGTATTGTCATCTTCTTCTTTACTTGCAAATTGACGCAACCAGTCAAGGATTGACTCTCCTCCTGCAAAATCAGCTGAGTTGTCTTTTGGCAAGTAAGAACGGCTAGTAGTAACTCCCCACTTAACCGTTCCTTCGTAGTCGATGTCACCCATAATTGCACGAATTAATGCAGTCGTTTGAATGTCATTTTGTCCAATAAGAGCTGTCTTATCACCTGGACGCAAGATGAAACTAATATTGTCCAGGATAGTTTCACCATCAATCTTTACAGTTAGATTTTCTACTGTCAAGAGATCATTACCAATCTCACGTTCTGCTTTAAAGTTGATAAATGGATATTTACGACTAGATGGCACAATCTCTTCTAATTCAATCTTGTCAAGCATTTTTTTACGAGACGTTGCCTGTCTTGACTTAGAAGCGTTGGCAGAGAAGCGAGCAACGAATTCTTGCAATTGCTTAATTTTCTCTTCTGCCTTGGCATTACGGTCTGCTAGCAATTTAGCAGCGAGCTCAGAAGATTCTTTCCAGAAGTCGTAGTTTCCGACATAGAGTTTGATTTTTCCAAAGTCAAGGTCGGCCATGTGGGTACATACTTTGTTTAAGAAGTGGCGGTCATGAGATACCACGATAACAGTGTTATCAAAGTCAATCAAGAAGTCTTCTAGCCAAGTAATAGACTGGATATCCAAACCGTTGGTTGGCTCGTCCAAGAGAAGAACATCTGGTTTGCCAAAAAGTGCTTTGGCAAGGAGAACCTTCACTTTTTCACCATTGGCCAATTCGCTCATGTTTTGATAGTGCAATTCTTCTGGAATATTAAGATTTTGAAGTAGTTGAGACGCTTCACTCTCTGCCTCCCAACCTCCAAGTTCGGCAAATTCACCTTCGAGTTCGGCGGCACGCACACCATCCTCATCAGAGAAATCTTCCTTCATGTAGATAGCATCTTTTTCCTTCATGATGCTATAAAGTTTTTCATTTCCCATGATAACGACATCAATTGCACGTTCATCTTCATAGTCAAAGTGATTTTGACGAAGAACAGAGAGACGTTCATCTGGACCAAGAGAGATGTGACCAGTTGTTGGCTCAATATCACCAGCCAAGATTTTTAAGAATGTAGACTTCCCAGCACCATTAGCACCAATTAATCCGTATGTATTTCCTTCTGTAAATTTGATATTGACATCATCAAAAAGTTTGCGATCACTAAAACGTAGTGAAACATCAGATACTGTAAGCAATGTTTTTCTCCTATAATATGTAATACATTTATTCTACTAGAAAAGAGAGAAATATTCAAATTTTTGTTTGTCAATTTTATGTCAATTAAATTGACAGGTTTGTTTACAATGAGTTGGTTGTTTGATTTAAATAATTTTCTGTTATTTTAACAAAAAAATGCTATAATTGAAGAGACTATTTTGAAGGAGAAAAAAATGACGAAACCCATTATTTTAACAGGAGATCGTCCAACAGGAAAATTGCATATTGGACATTATGTTGGAAGTCTCAAAAATAGAGTATTACTGCAGGAAGAAGACAAGTATGAGATGTTTGTTTTTTTGGCGGACCAACAAGCCTTGACAGATCACGCCAAAGATCCTCAAACAATTGTAGAGTCTATTGGGAATGTTGCCTTGGATTATCTAGCAGTTGGATTGGATCCAAGCAAATCAACTATCTTTATTCAAAGCCAAATCCCAGAGTTGGCTGAACTATCTATGTACTATATGAATTTGGTGTCACTAGCTCGTTTGGAGCGCAATCCTACGGTGAAAACAGAGATTGCTCAGAAAGGGTTTGGAGAAAGTATTCCGACAGGATTTTTGGTTTATCCAATTGCGCAAGCAGCAGATATTACTGCCTTCAAGGCTAATTATGTTCCTGTAGGGACAGATCAGAAACCAATGATTGAACAAACTCGTGAGATTGTTCGTTCCTTTAATAATGCATATAACTGTGATGTCTTAGTGGAGCCAGAAGGGATATATCCAGAAAATGAGAGAGCAGGACGCTTGCCTGGTCTAGATGGAAATGCTAAAATGTCTAAATCCCTTAATAATGGTATTTATCTAGCAGATGATGCGGATACTTTACGTAAAAAAGTCATGAGTATGTATACTGATCCGGATCATATTCGAGTGGAGGATCCAGGTAAGATTGAAGGAAACATGGTTTTCCATTATCTAGATGTGTTTGGTCGTCCAGAAGATGCTCAAGAAATTGCGGATATGAAAGAGCATTATCAACGTGGTGGTCTTGGTGATGTGAAGACGAAACGTTATCTACTTGAAATATTAGAACGCGAACTTGGTCCTATTCGTGAGCGCCGTATCGAATTTGCTAAGGATATGGGTGAAGTGCACAATATGCTTCAAAAAGGTAGTGAAAAAGCTCGTGAGGTTGCAGGGCAAACTCTATCTGAAGTTAAGGGAGCAATGGGACTAAATTATTTTAAATAATAGATAAAATATGAATCGTAAAACTATCTCTTCCATAGAATAACAGGGATAGTTTTTTATATTTTCTGCTATAAATATAATTGACAAATTTCCATAGAATGGTATGATAGATACAATACAAAAAGAGTCAAGCTCAAAAAGAAAGAAAAGAGGAAACTTCAATGTCTAATTGGGACACTAAATTTTTGAAAAAAGGTTTTACCTTTGATGATGTATTGCTCATTCCAGCAGAAAGTCATGTGTTGCCTAATGATGCAGATTTAACAACAAAATTGGCAGATAATCTGACTTTAAATATCCCAATTATAACAGCCGCCATGGATACAGTCACAGAGAGTCAAATGGCCATTGCCATTGCTCGTGCAGGTGGTCTTGGAGTAATCCATAAAAATATGTCTATTGCGCAACAGGCAGATGAAGTTCGCAAGGTAAAACGTTCTGAAAATGGTGTTATTATTGATCCATTCTTCTTGACTCCAGAACATACCATTGCTGAGGCAGACGAACTGATGGGACGTTACCGTATCAGTGGTGTTCCAGTTGTAGAAACACTTGAAAATCGTAAATTGGTTGGTATTCTAACAAACCGAGATCTTCGCTTTATTTCAGATTACAATCAACCAATCTCGAACCATATGACCAGTGAAAATCTTGTCACTGCTCCTGTTGGTACAGATCTTGCAACAGCTGAACATATTCTTCAAGAACACCGTATTGAAAAACTTCCTTTGGTTGACGAGGAAGGCCGTCTTTCTGGCTTGATTACTATCAAAGATATTGAAAAAGTTATTGAGTTTCCAAATGCTGCTAAAGATGAGTTTGGTCGTCTTCTAGTTGCTGGTGCGGTGGGTGTCACTTCAGATACATTTGAACGTGCTGAAGCCCTTTTTGAAGCAGGTGCTGACGCAATTGTTATTGATACTGCACATGGTCACTCTGCTGGAGTTCTGCGTAAAATTGCTGAAATTCGTGCTCATTTCCCAGATCGTACTTTGATTGCAGGTAATATTGCAACTGCAGAAGGAGCGCGTGCTCTTTACGAAGCAGGTGTAGATGTTGTCAAAGTTGGAATTGGACCAGGTTCTATCTGTACCACTCGTGTGATTGCAGGTGTTGGTGTACCACAAGTTACAGCAATCTATGATGCAGCAGCAGTTGCGCATGAATATGGCAAAACAATCATCGCTGATGGTGGAATCAAGTATTCTGGAGATATTGTAAAGGCCCTTGCTGCAGGTGGAAATGCTGTTATGCTTGGATCAATGTTTGCTGGAACAGACGAAGCGCCAGGTGAAACGGAAATCTTCCAAGGACGTAAGTTTAAGACTTACCGTGGTATGGGATCAATCGCTGCAATGAAGAAAGGTTCAAGCGATCGTTACTTCCAAGGTTCTGTTAATGAAGCAAACAAACTCGTTCCAGAAGGAATTGAAGGTCGTGTTGCTTATAAAGGTGCTGTAGCTGATATCGTTTTCCAAATGATTGGTGGTATTCGCTCTGGTATGGGTTACTGTGGTGCAGCTAACCTTAAAGAACTACATGATAATGCTCAATTTATTGAAATGTCTGGAGCTGGTCTAAAAGAAAGTCATCCTCATGATGTGCAAATTACTAATGAAGCACCAAACTACTCTATGTAAACAAAAAAGAACTCCTGAAAATTAGGGGTTCTTTTATTTACAACAGTGTCAATTTAATTTACAGATATCTGACCGTTTTGAATATTGAAAATACTAAGGTTTTCTGGCAAGTTTTGTAAGTGATCCAAACTTGTTGTTGTGATAAAGGTTTGGATAGATTGAGAAATGGTTTCTAGTAATTTTAGTTGCCGGGTGTTATCAAGTTCGCTCATAACATCATCAAGCAAGAGTATCGGAGACTCGTTGGTAATACTTTCCATTAGCTCGATCTCTGCTAGTTTGATAGAGAGAACAAGACTGCGATGTTGACCTTGACTTCCAAAACTAGCATCTATACCATTGATATAGAAAGTAATGTCATCTCGATGAGGGCCAACACCAGTATTCTTTTTAAATAAATCTCTTGCTTTACTTTTCTCTAAAGCCATTTTAAAAGAATCCATTAAGATTTCTTCATTGGTGAAGTTGACAGATGATTGATAAGATATTGACAACTCTTCTAATTGGTTTGAAATTTCTAAGTGTTTTTTTTGACCAAATTTCTCTAGGTCTTTAATGAATTTTATCCGATGCTTTATGACGCGACAACCGTATTCTACTAACTGATCATCTAAGACTGACAGAAATGTTTCGTCAATCTTCTGGCTGGATTTTAGGTAAGTATTTCTTTGCTTGAGTATATGGTTATAGTTTGACAAGTCTGACAAGTAGATTGGTTTAATTTGTCCCAGTTCAATGTCTATAAATTTTCGACGAACAGAGGGCGCCCCTTTAATTAACTGGAGATCTTCAGGTGCAAAGAGGACCACATTCATATGTCCGATGTAGTCTGATAGGCGAGCTTGCTTTAAGTGATTGACTTTAGTCACACGCCCTTTTGGCGTTAAATCAATTTCTAGAGGGATAGAACCTGTTTTTTTCTGTAGCAAGCCAGAAAGATGGAGTTGCTCGTCATCAAAATGAATGAGATTTTTATCTGTACGAGTCCGATGACTACGTGTCAAGGCCAAGAAATAGATTGCTTCTAGAATATTGGTTTTTCCTTGTGCATTTTGACCTAGAAAGACGTTTAATTTTGGATTGAAATCAATTTTTGCCTCTTTGTAGTTTCGAAAAGTTTTAATTGTTAAATGTTGGAGCCACATGGTTATCTTCCTGGAAAACGCGGAACTTGTTTGGCTTTAGGCGATAAAGAAGTTTTTTGTTTTTCTTTCTTTACACCCTTATTCATCTCTTTGACAAGTTTGGCAATCCGCTCTTTTTCAATCTTATCTGCTTGGTATTCTTCTTGCTCTTTTAAACTTGGTTGTGTCAAGGTGATGTCAATCTTTAAATCAGGAATGTCAATCGTATCTCCAACACGAATTTTTTTCCCACGTCTATTTTCTAATTCACCATTAAAGTAAACTTGATGCTCCATTAAAAAAGATTTAATAGCACCACCGCTTTGTATAATTCCAAGCTCTTTTAGGAGGGCTTGGAGCGTAATAAATTCTTCAAATAATTTGTATTCCATAATTCACCTCAATCTTTGGTATTATACCATATTTTCCTTGAAATAGCTGAGGGAAAGTTAGCTGAAATGAAAACGATTTTACTCTTTAAAGCTATAAAGAGAACAAGAAAAATTTTGATTTTCGTGGTATAATAGAACTCTATATGTAAGGAGGTAAGGTATGGAATTAGTGCCTGGAATTTCAGCACATTTTGTTCAATCCAAAAAGTTTAAAACAAATAAAATCACTATTCGTTTTACTGCTCCCTTATCTCTTGAGACAATAGCAGGACGCATGTTGAGCGCGAGTATGTTGGAGACGGCAAATCAAGTTTACCCAACATCTCAAGTATTTCGCAGATACTTGGCAAGTTTATATGGAACAGATATTTCCACAAGTGCTTATCGTAGGGGACAGGCACATATTCTTGACTTAACGTTTACCTATGTGAGGGATGATTTTTTAAGTAAAAAGAATGTCTTGACTTCTCGAATTTTGGAATTGGTGAAACAGACTTTATTTGCTCCCTTAGTTCAAGATAGTGCTTTTGAGCCAGCCTTATTTGAAATTGAAAGAAAACAGTTGTTGGCTAGTTTAGCTACTGACATGGATGATTCATTTTATTTTTCTCATAAGGAGTTGGATAGCTTGTTCTTCCGTGATGAGCGTCTTCAATTGAGATACAGTGATTTACGAAATAGCATTTCAAATGAGTCTCCAGAAAGTAGCTACACTTGCTTTCAAGATGCTCTGAAAAATGATCGAATTGATTTCTTTTTCTTAGGTGATTTTAATGAAGTAGAAATTACAGAATCACTGAAGTCATTATCCCTTACAGCTAGAGAGAATTGTGTTCCTATCCAATATTATCAATCTTATTCGAATGTCCTACGAGAGGGAATGGTTCAGAGGAATGTTGGGCAATCTATTTTGGAATTAGGCTATCATTCTACTGTAAAATATGGCGATGATGAGCATTTATCCATGCTTGTCATGAATGGTTTGTTGGGTGAATTTGCACATTCGAAACTTTTTACAAACGTTCGTGAAAATACTGGAATTGCCTATACAGTATCTAGTCAATTGGATTTGTTTAGTGGTCTGTTAAGGATGTATGCGGGTATCGATAGAGAAAATCGAAATCAGGCTAGAAAAATGATGAATCATCAATTGCTAGATCTGAAAAAGGGCAACTTTACAGATTTTGAACTTGAACAAACCAAGGAGATGATTCGAAGATCTTTATTGATTGCTCAAGATAATCAACAGACTCTGGTTGAAAGAGCCTATTTGAATGCTCTATTTGGAAAATCAAGCTTTGATATGGATCGATTGGTGGCAAAATTAGAGAGTGTTGATAAAGAAGCGGTATGTAAAGCTGCCAACAGTTTGAAGTTACAAGCAATTTACTTTATGGAAGGAGTAGAATGACAAAGGTTACTTTTGAAGAAAAATACTATCCTGCTGTAAAGGAAACAGTCTACAAAACACAATTGTCAAATGGATTGACAGTTTCTTTACTCCCTAAACAAGATTTCAATGAGGTTTATGGGGTTGTAACGGTTCAATTTGGTTCCGTAGATGCAACTTATACAAGTTTAGACAAAGGTTTACGTCATCATCCAGCAGGAATTGCACATTTTCTTGAACATAAATTGTTTGAAAGAGAAAACTCTGAGGACATAATGGCTGCTTTTACTCGATTAGGTGCGGAAAGCAATGCCTTTACAAGCTTTACTAAAACCAGCTATCTTTTTTCAACAATTGACCATCTATTAGAGAATTTAGATTTGCTAGATGAGTTAGTCGGAGATGTTCATTTGACAGAAGAGTCTGTTTTGAGGGAACAGGATATTATCCAGCAAGAACGAGAAATGTACCAAGACGATCCAGACTCACGCTTGTTTTTTGCAACATTGGCCAACCTTTATCCTGATACTCCTTTAGCAACAGATATTGTTGGAAGTGAAAAATCAATTTCTGAGATTCAAGTTTCAAATTTAAAAGAAAACTTTACAGACTTTTACAAGCCTGTCAACATGTCACTGTTTTTAGTTGGGAATATTGATGTGGAAGTTGTTGAGGAATACTTTTCGAAAAAGGAAAAGAAAACTTTAGAACAGTTTACAGTTACAAAAGAGAAACTACCCTTGCAGCCTGTGAAGCAAACAGATAGTCTTCGGATGGAAGTTTCTTCACCCAAACTTGCTGTTGCGATTAGAGGTAACGGGCAAATAACAGAAGCTGAGTCTTATCGTTACAATATTTTATTGAAATTGCTATTTACGATGATGTTTGGTTGGACTTCTGACCGTTTTCAAAGGTTATATGAGACTGGGAAGTTAGATGCGTCATTGTCACTTGAGGTTGAAGTCAACAGTCGCTTTCATTTTGTGATATTGACAATGGATACCAAAGAGCCTGTTTCTCTGTCGCATCAATTTCGTAAAGCGATTCGTCAGTTTAGTAGTGATACGGATATTACAGAGGAACATTTAGATCTTGTTAAGAGTGAGATGTTTGGGGAGCTTTTCAGTAGCATGAACTCCTTGGAATTTATCGCAACCCAATACGATCCTATGGATCGCGGAGAAACAATTTTTGATTTTCCAAAAATTTTACAGGAAATTACTTTGGAGGATGTTCTAGAAGCTGGACATCGTTTGATTGATGATGGTGATCTAGTTGATTTTACCATCTTTCCAGCTTAAAAGATGACTAATACTAGAAAGAAGGAATGGTACGTATGAGAAAAAAAACAATTGGCGAGGTTCTACGTTTAGCTAGAATTAACCAGGGATTGAGTCTGGAAGAATTACAGGAAAAAACTGAAATTCAGTTGAACTTTCTAGAAGCTATGGAGGCAGATGATTTTGATCAACTTCCTAGTACCTTCTATGCTCGTTCTTTTTTAAGAAAATATGCCTGGGCAGTAGAGTTGGATGAGAGAATTGTCTTGGATGCCTATGATTCGGGTAGTATGATTACTTATGAAGAGGTCGATGTTGATGAAGAAGACTTGTCTGGTCGCAGACGATCAAATAAGAAAAAAACGTCTTATCTCCCCTTGTTTTATTTCGTTCTATTTGCTTTGTCGATTTTAATTTTTGTGACTTACTATGTCTGGAACTACATCCAAACTCAGCCAAGTCTTTCTTCTGCAAATTATAGTGTTGTTAGCTCAACTAGTTCCACAACCTCAACTAGTTCATCTTTTAGTAGTCAGACGTCTAGCTCATCTTCTACTACGGAATCAACTATTACAGTGTCAGGCGAAGGAAACCGCATTGAAGCTCTCTATAAAACGAGTAAGGAAACCGCTACGGTTCAACTGACGGTTTCAGATGCAACTAGCTGGGTTAGTGTTTCGGGAAGTGAGTTGGAAGGTGGTGTGACACTATCCGCAGACAATAAGAATGCAAAAACAACAGTTTCAACGAAAGATTCTGTAACTATTACTTTGGGTGTGGTAAAGGGGGTTACTTTGACTGTGGACAATCAAACGATTGATACTTCGAAGCTGACAACTCAGACTGGAACTGTGACACTTACATTTACTACAGATTAAGGAAAAATCAATGAAAAAAGAACAAATTCCTAATGTATTAACTATTGGTAGAATTCTCTTTATACCTCTCTTTATTCTTATTTTGACTTTGGGCCATTCACAAGGCAGTCATTTGCTGGCAGCGATCATCTTTGCAGTTGCTAGTATAACGGATTATCTTGATGGCTACCTTGCTCGTAAATGGAATGTGGTTAGCAACTTTGGAAAGTTTGCAGATCCAATGGCGGATAAGTTGTTGGTTATGTCAGCTTTTATCATGTTGATTGAGTTGGGTATGGCTCCAGCTTGGGTTGTTGCTATTATCATCTGTCGTGAACTTGCGGTGACAGGCTTGCGTTTGTTGCTTGTTGAGACGGGAGGGACAGTTCTAGCAGCAGCGATGCCAGGAAAAATCAAGACCTTTAGTCAGATGTTTGCCATTATCTTTTTGCTCTTACATTGGAATTTAATTGGTCAGCTGTTGCTTTATATCGCTTTGTTTTTCACTATCTACTCTGGCTATGATTATTTCAAGGGTAGCGCTCATGTATTCAAAGGGACATTTGGTTCGAAATGAAATCGATTATTGAAGTAAAAAATCTGTCTTTTCGTTACAAGGAAGATCAGGATCATTATGATGTTAATAATGTCTCGTTTCACGTGAAACGGGGAGAATGGCTTTCGATTGTAGGTCATAATGGGAGTGGGAAATCGACAACTATCCGTTTGATTGATGGATTGCTTGAAGCAGAGTCTGGGGAAATCTGGATAGATGGGCAATTGCTGTCCTCTGAGAATGTTTGGGACTTACGCCGTCAAATTGGTATGGTTTTTCAAAATCCAGATAATCAATTTGTAGGTGCAACTGTTGAAGATGATGTTGCCTTTGGCCTAGAAAATCAGGGACTTCCTCGTGAAGAAATGAAGAAGAGAGTGGCTGAATCTTTGGAGTTGGTAGGTATGCTGGACTTTAAGAAGAGAGAACCAGCTCGTTTATCTGGCGGCCAAAAACAACGGGTGGCCATTGCAGGAGTTGTTGCCCTGAGGCCAGCTATTTTGATTTTGGACGAGGCTACAAGTATGTTGGATCCTGAGGGACGCAGCGAACTGATTCAGACAGTTCAAGAGATTCGAAAAGACCACCAGATGACAGTTGTCTCTATTACGCATGACTTGGAAGAAGTTGCGATGAGTGACCGTGTCTTGGTCATGAAAAAAGGCCAAGTGGAGTCAACCAGTAGCCCAAGAGAACTTTTTTCTCGGGATGACCTTGACCAGATAGGCTTAGATGATCCCTTTACGAATCAATTGAGAGAATCTTTGAGAGAGACAGGCTATCAGTTGCCGGATGGTTATTTGACAGAAGGAGAGCTAGAGGACAAGTTATGGGAATTACTCTAGAAAATGTGAGCTTTACCTATCAAGAGGGGACTCCCCTATCTTCATCAGCCTTGGCTGATGTTTCCTTGACGATTGAGGACGGCTCCTATACTGCTTTGATAGGACATACAGGTAGTGGGAAATCAACGATCTTACAGCTTTTAAATGGCCTATTGCTTCCAAGCAAGGGTTCTGTTCGAGTTTTCGATACCGTCATTACCCCTACATCAACAAATAAAGAAATTCGACAGATTCGAAAGCAAGTCGGTTTAGTTTTTCAATTTGCTGAAAATCAGATTTTCGAAGAAACTGTTTTGAAAGATGTTGCGTTTGGACCACAAAATTTTGGAGTTTCTGAGGAAGAAGCCAAGAGAACTGCGCGTGAAAAGTTAGCCTTGGTAGGGATCGATGAGTCACTCTTTGAGCGCAGTCCTTTTGAACTTTCGGGTGGCCAAATGAGACGTGTAGCTATAGCAGGTATGCTGGCCATGGAGCCAACTGTCTTGGTTTTGGATGAGCCAACAGCAGGGCTAGATCCTCTAGGCAGAAAAGAATTGATGACCTTGTTTAAAGAACTCCACCTTTCTGGAATGACAATCGTCTTGGTAACGCATTTGATGGATGATGTAGCTGCATATGCTGATCAGGTCTATGTTATGGAAAAGGGGCGTTTGGTCAAAAGTGGCAAACCAAGTGATGTCTTCCAAGATGTAGCCTCTATGGAAAATGTACAGTTAGGTGTGCCTAAAATCACAGCCTTTTGTAAACGTTTGGCAGATAGGGGTGTAGCTTTTAAGAAACTGCCAATCAAGATAGAGGAGTTTAAGGAGTCGCTAAATGGATAGTATGATTTTAGGGCGTTATATACCAGGAGATTCCATCATTCATCGCTTGGATCCCCGTAGTAAATTGCTCGCTATGATTCTGTTGATTTTGATTGTATTTTGGGCTAATAATCCTCTCGCTAATCTCATTCTTTTTGTAGCGACAGGTATATTTATCGCTTTGTCAGGCGTTTCCCTCTCATTTTTTGTTCAGGGATTAAAATCCATGTTTTTCTTGATTGCTTTTACGACTTTATTTCAGCTCTTTTTCATTTCAAGTGGAAATGTCCTATTTGAGTTTTCTTTTATAAGAATAACGGATTATGCTTTGCAACAAGCTGGAATCATTTTCTGTCGTTTTGTGCTGATTATTTTCTTTTCAACCTTGCTAACCTTAACGACCATGCCCTTGAGTTTAGCAGCTGCAGTTGAAGCTCTTTTAGCACCGCTGAAACGCGTGAAAGTTCCCGTTCATGAAATTGGTCTGATGTTATCAATGAGTTTGCGTTTTGTTCCAACTTTGATGGATGACACGACGAGAATTATGAATGCTCAAAAAGCTCGTGGAGTTGATTTTGGCGAGGGAAGCATCGTTCAAAAAGTAAAGGCTATGATTCCAATTTTAATTCCTCTTTTTGCGACGAGCTTAAAGCGTGCAGATTCATTGGCAATAGCCATGGAAGCGCGTGGTTATCAGGGAGGAAAGGGTAGAAGTCAGTATAGACAGTTGAGATGGAGTCAAAAGGATACACTGGCAATTCTTGTGATTTTGGTACTGGGATGTTTCTTATTTTTCTTAAAATCTTAGCAGGTTTGTAGGATTGATAAGAAGTTCACAGTAGCAGGTTTTTAGTATAAAGGTAGGAATATGAACCGTTTTAAAAAATCAAAATATCTAATCATCGTTTTTGTCACAGTTCTGGCAGTTTCTGTACTATTAGTGACAACCTATTCAAGCGCTATTGTGACGAAACTAGGAGATGGGATTTCCTTAGTAGATAGAATTGTCCAAAACCCCTTTCAGTGGTTTGATACTTTCAAATCAGATTTGGGACATTTGACGCGGACTTACAATGAAAACGAAAGTCTAAAAAAACAGCTCTATCAACTAGAGGTAGAATCTAATCAATCAGAAAGTTTAAAAAATGAAAATGAACAACTACGTCAGTTGCTGGATATGAAGTCAAAATTGCAGGCTACAAAAAACATAGCAGCAGATGTAATTACGCGTTCACCGGTATTTTGGAAGCAAGAGTTAACGATAGATGCAGGAAGTTCAAAGGGTGCTTCTGAAAATATGTTGGCCATTGCAAATGGGGGCTTGATTGGCAGTGTTTCAAAAGTGGAGGATCATTCAACGACTGTCAACCTATTGACAAATACCGAAAATTCGGATAAAATTTCCGTTAAAATCTTGCATGGTTCTACTGAAATTTACGGAATTATCGTTGGTTATGACAAAGAAACCGAACTTCTTAAAATTAGTCAATTAAACAGTAACAGCGACATTAGTGCTGGGGATAGGGTGACTACAGGGGGGCTTGGAAACTTTAATGTTAAGGATATTCCTGTTGGAGAGGTTGTTGCTACAACTCATAGCAGTGATTATCTAACACGAGAGGTAACAGTAAAGTTAAGTGCTGATACTAAAGATCTTCATGTGGTAGAGTTAGTGGGGAATTAACAATGAGACTGTTAAAACAAGTTGGTATTTTCTTTTTACTTCCTTTTCTTGTGCTAATTGATGCACATATTGGTCAATTAGTGGAATCCTTTTATCCACATTTTCACTTAGCCAGTCATTTCCTGTTTTTATTTCTCTTGTTTGAGACAATTGAGGTATCAGAATACTTCTATCTAGCTTATTGCTGTATAGCAGGTTTGGTGTACGATATCTATTTTTTCCACTTGATAGGAATTGCGACACTTTTATTTATCTTGATAGGTGCCTCACTTCACAAGTTTAATAGTGTGACTTTGTTGAACCGTTGGACGAGAATGTTAACAATAGTTGTGATGAGCTTCCTATTTGATATGGGTAGTTATCTCCTGGCCCTTGCTATGGGACTGACAGTAGAATCAATGCCAGTTTTCATTGTCTACAGTCTTGTCCCATCAATGATTTTAAACTTTTTGTGGATGGTGATTTTCCAGTATATTTTTGAAAAATATTATCTATAAGAAAGAAATAAAAATGTAACAAAGGCGTAATATTTATTATGTCTTTTTTTGGTATACTAGTAATGTCTTAAATAGAAGGAGTATCTACACAATATGAAGAAAAAAATCTTAGCGTCACTTTTATTAAGTACAGTATTAGTGTCTCAAGTGTCGGTGTTAACAACTGTTCACGCTGAAACAACTGATGAAAAAATTGCTGCTCAAGATAGTAAGATTAGTGACTTGACAGCCCAACAAAAAGAAGCTCAAAAACAGGTAGATGAAATCCAAACGCAAGTTACAGCTATTCAAACACAGCAAACAAACTTGCAAGCTGAAAATGAAACACTACAGGCGGAATCTAAAAAACTTGAAGGAGAAATTACAGAGCTTTCTAAGAACATTGTTGCTCGTAATGAATCTTTGGAAAAACAAGCACGTAGCGCACAAACAAACGGTGCTGCAACTAGCTATATCAATACAATTGTAAATTCAAAATCAATTACAGAAGCTATTTCCCGTGTTGCGGCTATGAGCGAGATTGTATCAGCTAACAACAAAATGTTAGAGCAACAAAAAGCTGATAAAAAATCAATCTCGGAAAAACAAGTTGCAAATAATGAAGCAATCAATACTGTAATTGCGAACCAACAAACGCTTGCTGACGATGCACAAACATTGACAACAAAACAGGCGGAGTTAAAAGTTGCTGAGTTGAACCTTGCTGCAGAGAAAGCTACTGCAGAAGGTGAGAAAGCTACCTTGTTGGAACAAAAAGCAGCAGCAGAGGCAGAAGCGAAAGCAGCAGCTGAAGCAGAGGCAGCTTATAAAGCACGTCAAACAAGTCAACAACAATCAGTTGTTGCTTCTGGAAACACAAGTTTCTCAGCTCAAGTGCAAGCAACATCTACATCAGCATCAGCATCTGACGACGAGGACTCAAGCTACACTCCAGCACCTACTCCAGCACCTACTCCGACTCCTACTAGACAACGTCCAACATACAGTACAAATGCTTCAAGTTATCCAACTGGTGAATGTACTTGGGGAGCTAAAACATTAGCACCTTGGGCTGGAGATTACTGGGGTAACGGAGCGCAGTGGGCTACAAGTGCAGCGGCTGCAGGATTCCGTACTGGATCAACTCCACAAGTTGGTGCGATTGCATGTTGGAATGATGGTGGATATGGACACGTAGCGGTTGTTACAGCAGTTTCATCAACAACTAGCATTCAAGTATCAGAATCAAACTATGGTGGAGATCGTACAATCGGTAACAAACGTGGATGGTTCAATCCAACTACAACTTCTGAAGGTTATGTTACTTATATCTATCCAAACTAATGAATGAAATAAAGAGGCTCGATTTGAGTCTCTTTTATTATTTTTTATCGAAAGCAAGACCGAAATCTATCAAAATCACTTGAAAATATGGCTAAAATGTGGTAGAATGAACCTTGTCGTGTAAACGATAATACTCATTCTTGATGAATTGTGAAACTGTTGCCCTCGGGTCGTTTTGCAAGTTGAAATCGAGAAGAGGAAAAAAACAAAAAGGAGAAATACTCATGGCAGTAATTTCAATGAAACAACTTCTTGAGGCTGGTGTACACTTTGGTCACCAAACTCGTCGCTGGAACCCTAAGATGGCTAAGTACATCTTCACTGAGCGTAACGGAATCCATGTTATCGACTTGCAACAAACTGTAAAATACGCTGACCAAGCATACGACTTCATGCGTGATGCGGCAGCTAACGATGCAGTTGTATTGTTTGTTGGTACAAAAAAACAAGCTGCTGACGCTGTTAAAGAGGAAGCAGAACGTTCAGGTCAATACTACATCAACCACCGTTGGTTGGGTGGAACTCTTACTAACTGGGGAACTATCCAAAAACGTATCGCTCGTTTGAAAGAAATCAAACGTATGGAAGAAGAAGGAATCTTTGATGTTCTTCCTAAGAAAGAAGTTGCACTTCTTAACAAACAACGTGCACGTCTTGAAAAATTCTTGGGTGGTATCGAAGATATGCCTCGTATCCCAGATGTAATGTACGTAGTTGACCCACATAAAGAACAAATCGCTGTTAAAGAAGCTAAAAAATTGGGTATCCCAGTTGTAGCGATGGTTGACACAAACACTGATCCAGATGATATCGATGTAATCATCCCAGCTAACGATGACGCTATCCGCGCGGTTAAATTGATTACAGCTAAATTGGCTGACGCTATCATCGAAGGTCGTCAAGGCGAAGACGCGACAGCAGTTGAAGCTGAATTTGCAGCTTCAGAAGCTCAAGCTGACTCAATCGAAGAAATCGTTGAAGTTGTAGAAGGCGACAACGCTTAATTCAAATAAGTAATCATTACCTAGGAGGGCGGGGCTTAGCCCGGCTCTCCTATTTTTAAAAAATATAGGAGAATCAAAATGGCAGAAATTACAGCTAAACTTGTTAAAGAGTTGCGTGAAAAATCTGGTGCTGGTGTTATGGACGCTAAGAAAGCATTGGTTGAAGTTGAAGGTGATATCGAAAAAGCAATCGAATTGCTTCGCGAAAAAGGTATGGCTAAGGCAGCTAAGAAAGCTGACCGTGTTGCAGCTGAGGGTTTGACTGGTGTATTTGTTAACGGTAACGTTGCAGCAGTAGTTGAAGTAAATGCTGAAACTGACTTCGTTGCAAAAAATGCTCAATTCGTTGAGTTGGTAAATGCTACAGCTAAAGTAATTGCTGAAGGAAAACCAGCTAACAACGAAGAAGCTCTTGCCTTGACAATGCCTTCAGGTGAAACTCTTGAAGCAGCCTATGTATCTGCAACAGCTACAATCGGTGAAAAAATCTCATTCCGTCGTTTTGCTTTGCTTGAAAAAACAGATGCACAACACTTTGGAGCATACCAACACAATGGTGGACGTATCGGTGTTATCTCTGTCATCGAAGGTGGAGATGAGGCACTTGCTAAACAAATCTCAATGCATATCGCTGCGATGAAACCAACAGTTCTTTCTTACAAAGAATTGGATGAGCAGTTCGTTAAAGATGAGTTGGCACAATTGAACCACGTGATTGACCAAGATAATGATAGCCGTGCAATGGTTGGTAAACCAGCTCTTCCACACTTGAAATATGGATCAAAAGCTCAATTGACTGATGAAGTGATTGCTCAAGCTGAAGAAGATATCAAAGCTGAATTAGTTGCAGAAGGCAAACCCGAAAAAATCTGGGACAAAATCATCCCAGGTAAAATGGATCGCTTCATGCTTGACAACACTAAAGTTGACCAAGCATACACACTTCTTGCACAAGTCTACATCATGGATGACAGCAAGACAGTTGAAGCTTACCTTGAATCAGTAAATGCTTCAGTAGTTGAGTTCGCTCGCTTTGAAGTTGGTGAAGGTATCGAGAAAGCTGCAAACGACTTTGAAGCAGAAGTTGCAGCTACAATGGCAGCAGCTTTGAATAACTAATCAAATTATGTCTAATCATTTTATTCTTTGAGGAGTCTCTAAGAGACCATGTATGAGAGAAATGTGATACTTCTTCTTGCTGACATTGCTTGTTTTTCTTTTTATGTTATAATCACTACTGTTTTAAATGTTTAAGAAGTGAGAATTGTATTCTCTGAAAATTTTACTACGCCTTTTCACAGTCTTTTAAACTTCAATAATCTACTGTCTGAAGCCTATATATGGTTGCGATAAACTTTTTAGGTATGTTTGTTATTTACTGTAAAATACATTATAAATTCTGTTTACTTGAGCGTAAATTACCCAATTATTAAAATCAGAAGGATATATAACCAAGGCATAGATATCCTAATTCTACAAGTTGAAAATCAGATATAAAAGAACCCTTACTAGGAAAAATGATAGAAGGCAGAAACTGTAGTAAAAGGACAAAGGTGGTTTATACGTTCTTTATGAATTGTGTCAAATCACTTTATTTTTGTTTATTTATATGTTGAATCAGAGAACACGCCACTTTAATGTACTAGAGAGCTAAAAAGTATATGTTTTTAAGTGTTTTCATGACATTTTTTACACAATCTTTAGATAGGGTACGTGTTTAATTTGACAAATTATAAAAATACTATTATTATTAAAGTAAGTGATATTTTATACTGTTACTGTAGTAATGTATATATCTATTCTTGAAAATAGGGGGGGATGTTTTATGATGAGAAAAATGATTTTCTTCTAACCATGACAAGGGTTTGGATGTTTGCAGTGGGAGATAGTCCTCTATTGGCTCGTAATGTGGGGGACTCAAGCAATTTGGAAACAGTGAACAATGAGACGATCTCTGCGTTATCAAACATTCAGAAAATGCCAGCGACCTAGTACAAACAGGTGTTGCGTCGATAAAACCAGCATACCTATAGAAGCTAATGCCGGTTCTTTCTGGTGAGAGAAAGACTTTCGGTTTTTATGTGTCAAGATTTCGATGTCATCGAAATCTATAAGGATTGTGCTACAGTCTAAAATTTGATGGTTCTAAATCAGTCGTTCTACTAGCACAAGTGGCTGGTTAAGTTTATTGGTGAAAAATTTGTATTATTGCAAAAAAGAGATTATCGAGCCAACGACTCTTTTTTGCAATAATCGGTCTGTTCGTTTTATCATTATTAGGGTTAAATAAATCAATCCTTTGAGAGAACAATGAATAATACGTTAATTATAAAAATGAAGGAAGGAACGCGCATGTTCAATCACAATAGCGAGACAAAAGGTCACGGTTCTATTCGTAAAAATAAAGTATATGGCACAATTGGAGTCATTGCTCTTGGCGCCATTGCTATGTTTAGTAATAACAAAACAGTGTTGGCAGATGAAGTATCATCTTCTGATCCAACGGCTTCACAGCCTGCAGCGAAAGATAGTAGGGTTGCAGAAGGAACTCAGGGCGCTTCAACTGTGACTATAGCCCCAGCTACCCCAACATCTGAAACGCCAGCAACTTATACTGCTCCAGCATCTGAAACAACTCCAGCTACAGTGGCTTCTTCGGCTAGTGATACAACTCCAGCTACAGCTACAGCTGCTTCTTCGGCTAGTGACACAACCCCTGTAACTTACACTGCACCTGCAGCAGCACAGGCCGCTCCAGTTGCGTCGGCCGAAGCCACAGAACCAAAAGTTACTGTGGAAAATCAAAAGTTGAAAGATGCTGTTTCTGAAGCAAAAGGTTATAACATTGATGTAAAACAAAAGCCAACAGAAAATATTGGAACAGCAAATAACCAAATAGAGTCAGATGCTAAAAAGGATCTTGCCAACACTCTTGAGGAAACACAAGCGACTCGTATCAAGACGGGGGTAGATGCCTACAAACGTGATTTGAAAAAAGCTCAGGAGAACGTAGGTAATGACGGTCATTTGAGTGAAGTTGTCAGTCAAGGTTTAAAGTTTGAGAGTGAGCCTAATGGGAAGATATCTATTAGTGGTGCTACAGAGTATGGGCAAAAGGATATGCCTAGATCACAGTCCTACGAGGAATATGTGGCGGGTGGTGGAACATTTGGATCCAATCCAGTGCCATCACTTACAACAAGACTCTCAGGTGGTGGAAGTAGATTTTACATCCCTAAGATTGAAAACGGACAGACTATCACTGCTACTTATACCAATCTTCAGAATTCGACTTATAATGGACAGAAAATTTCTAAGGTAATTTATGAGGTTACAAACTTAAGTGGTGGGACTGGTATTGTTGGCTTTGCGGAGAAAGATCCAACAAAAGGTATTTATACTTTTTATAAAATTAATGAGTTATCTAGATTCCGTGTAAATATTCGTTTTTATGGTGAGGATGGCAATCCAATTCAATTTACAAAGACGAATCCAGCTATTTTAGCTATGACGAGTCTAACGAAAACGGAACCAACCTCAGGGAGGTTAGCTGGTCTCAAACATGAGGAAAGTATTACCGATTATAATTTCCGACCAGTAAAAATTACCGGATCTTTGGTTGACAAACAAACTGATGGACGTTTGGCGGCAAATACTCCAACTAGCAATATTAAAGATGATTATGATGATCCAAATTTCTATAAAATGGGGATTGCCGGTGTAGCAGAAAGCGGAGATACCCTCTCTTTTGTGATGCAACGAGCATCTCAATGGGAAGGTGGATATTGGCTAGCTATTACTAGCAAATTACCATCTCGCTTTACACTTGTAAAACCAGATCTTGAATACAATCTAGTTGAATATAATCTTGCAGGGAATGTCGTACTTGATAACTATATTCAAGGGACAACTACTAAACTAACCAATACTCAAACAATTAAACCTACAGGAACTCCTGTTGGTGAAGAGTACACAACAACACACCAAGACAGAATTACAACAGCGGATGGCAAAGTCTATAAATATGTGTCATCAACTAATAATACAACAGGTGAAGTGAAATTAGGTACAACAAACGTAGCAAACTACTATACCGAAGTAAAAGGTAATGTTGTTGTTGATTACCAAGATAAGCAAGGCAACACCATTTCTCCGCGTGTCGTAGATACACCAGACACATCAGTCGGAACGGCTTACGACACGACTGATCACAAACCGTCTACAATCACTACAGCCGATGGAGCAAGTTACCGTATTGACCCTACAGCTACACAAGGTCAAGAAAGTGGTAGAGTTGTTGAAGGAACAACCCGCGTTGTCTATGTTTATGATAAGCTTGAAAAACCAGTAGAGAAGTATGGTAATGTTGTCGTTGATTACCAAGATAAGCAAGGTAACACCATTTCTCCGCGTGTCGTAGATACACCAACTTCACGGGTTGGTACTTACTATGACACAACTGATCACAAACCAACTACCATTACGGCGGATGATGGCACAACTTATCGTATTGATACCAATGCTACACAAGGTCAAGAAAGTGGTCAGGTTGTTGAAGGAACAACCCGCGTTGTCTATGTTTATGACAAAGTTGAAAAGCCGGTAGAAAAAAAATATGGTGATGTCACAGTTGAGTACAAGAACAAAGATGGTGTGACGATTGCACCGAAAGTGACGGATACACCACGTTCTGAAGTGGGAACTGCTTACGATACTACGGATCAACGCAAGGATACTATTACTACTGTAGATGGTAAGAAGTACAAGCTGGATCCAACCGCAACTCAAGGAGCGGAAACTGGTAAAGTGGTAGAAGGCAATACCAATATCGTTTACTACTATGATCTTGTTCCAGACACACCAGCTAAGAAATATGGTGATGTCACAGTTGAGTACAAGAACAAAGATGGTGTGACGATTGCACCGAAAGTGACGGATACACCACGTTCTGAAGTGGGAACTGCTTACGATA
>NZ_ALJN01000012.1:0-92080 GCF_000287715.1 Streptococcus oralis SK304
CGGTGTCTTAACCCCTTGACCAACGGACCTTGAGCTTTTCAACTCTTTCTATTATACCTACTTTTCCTCCTTTGTCAAGGACTTTTTTAAAATACTTTAATTTTTTACCGCCTACATTTATCTTTTATAATGTTAGCTTATTTCCTAGTTTTCTTAACCAACTTCACGACCGCTTCTGTCCGTGCAGTGTGGGGAAACATATCGACTGACTGGATATACTGAAGATCATATACTTTCACTAGTTTAACCAAATCTCGCGCTAATGTCGAAACATTACAAGAAACATAAACCATTTTTCCCGGTACATAGGTTAGGATGGTATCTAATAACTTGTCGTCTAACCCCGTACGAGGAGGGTCAACTATCAGGGCGTCCGCCCTATAGCCCTCTTGATACCAGCGGGGAATAATCTCTTCTGCTGTTCCTGCTTCGTAATGGGTATTGTCAAATCCCATTTTTTTAGCATTTCGCTTGGCATCTTCTATGGCTTCTGGAATAATATCCATCCCTCTGAGACTCTTGACCTTCTTTGCGAAGGCAAATCCAATCGTCCCAACACCGCAATAAGCATCAATCAGATGGTCTTCTTTGCTGACATCCAGAGCCTTAATTGCTTCACTATAGAGAATTTCTGTCTGCTCCGGATTAAGTTGATAGAAAGCTCGAGGGGAGAGAGAAAACTCATAGTCGAGTACTCCTTCTTGAATGCTCTCTTGGCCCCAGATAATTTCCGTCTTTTCACCATAGATTTCACTTGTTTTTGCTGTATTTGTATTGACAGCAACCGTGACAACTTCTGGAAAATCATTGACTAGATCTTTGACTAGTTGATTTAAATTAAGCTGGCGATTTGTGACGATGATAATCTGGACTTGTCCATTTTTTCTTGCTCTGCGTACCATGATGGTGCGAACGCCTAGCGTTTTTCTCTCATCGGTGATGGGGATTTGGTGGTAAGTAAGAAGTTCAGCTAGGCGATTCGCAATCACTTGGGTTTCCTTATCTTGCACCAAACAGTCTTTCAACTCTACGAGATAATGAGAGTTTTGCGCATACAAACCTGCCTTGACCTGATTTTTAAATTTCCGAGTCTGGAATTGTAGCTTAGCACGGTAGTACTTTGGTTCCTGCATTCCGATAGTTGGACGGATTTCATAGTTTTCATATCCTGCAGGAGCAAATTTTTTCAGGGCTTGATGGAGCAGATCCGTTTTGAACTCTAACTGTTTATCGTAGTGGAGGTGCATGATTTGGCAACCGCCACATTCATTATAAATCGTACATGCAGGTACGACTCGAAATTTAGACTTCTTATTAACCTTTAGTAATTTGGCTTCAACAAAGTTACGTTTAATAGAAGTAATCTGACAATAGACATCTTCTCCTTTGAGGGCGCCTGGCACAAAAACGAGGGTTTTCTGGTAGAAACCGATTCCCTCACCATTGATGCCCATCCGCTTGATTTTTAAAGGTATTTTTTGTTTGACTTTTAGATTCATAAGTCTATTATACCACGTAGTTTCTTAATGGTTAAGAATATGTTACAATAAAACCATGAATACAAAGACATCTCATTTTTCCCCATTGGATTTTCCTGAGCAATTACGAACTTATATAGAGGGAGCAACCCTTTCTGACAGCTCTTCTCATTCAGGCGCAACGGTTCTCTATCTTGATTCAGGTTACTATTTGAAAATTGATCAAAAGAGAAGATTAGAGCGAGAAGCTGCCATTGCAAGGTGGTTTGAAACCAAAGGACTGGGAACTCCAGTTATCGACTATTTATCTACAGATAAAGACTACCTTTTAACAAAAGAAGCGTCTGGCAAAGATGCCCTTGCCTTTCTGGATCAGCCAGAAACAATTTGCCGAACCATGGCACATGCCCTTAAAAAACTTCACAACTTACACCCACACAATTTTCCATCAGAAAATCATTTACAAACCTATAAAGATAGAGCTTTGAAAAACTATGAAAAAGGCGAGTTCTATGCCAAGGCCCTCCTACCCCAATTTCAGATTAATAGTCGCGAAGAGGCCTTCCAACTCATCCAAAAACAAGGACACCTTTTAAAGACTGATGCCTTTATTCACGGTGATGCCTGTCTACCAAACTTTATTCTAAAAGATGCTAGCCGTTTCTCTTGCTTTATTGATCTGGGCTTGGCTGATTTTAGTGATCGTCATATCGATCTCTTTTGGGCAGTTTGGTCTCTAAACTATAACCTAGATAACCCTAAATACGCTGAACTGTTTCTTGACTATTACGGCAGAGAAGAGGTCGACACAAACAAACTTCGACTCGTTGCTGCCTTTGAAGTATTTGGATAAAAGGTAAACCATGAAAATCACAAAACTTGAAAAGAAAAAGCGCCTCTACTTGATGGAACTAGATGGACAGCAAACCTCTTATATCACGGATGATACCATTGTCCGTTTTATGCTATCTCGAGATAGGGTCATTAGTAAAGAGGAACTTACCGAGATTCAGGACTTTGCTCAGTTTTCTTATGGTAAGAATCTCGCTCTCTACCATTTATCCTTCAAGGCCCGTACTGAAAAGGAAGTGCGAGAGTATCTGAAAAAGTATGATATTGATGAAAAAATAACTAGTCAAGTTATCGCTAACCTTAAAGAAGACAACTGGATTAATGATTGTCAGTATGCCTACTCTATTATCAATGCCAATCAACTTTCTGGAGATAAGGGACCTTATGTGCTAGCTCAAAAACTGTCTCAAAAAGGGATTGCCAAATCAACGATTGAAGAGGTTTTAAAGGATTTTGATTTTTCAGAGGTTGCTCAACGTGTGGCGGAGAAACTTCTTAAAAAATACATGGGAAAGCTTCCCGCTCGTGCCTTGCAGGATAAGATCATTCAAAGCTTGACGAACAAAGGCTTCTCCTATTCTGATGCTAAAAATACTTTTGATGACTTGGATAATCAAGTCGGCCAAGAAACGACTCAAGAACTCATTTTTAAAGAGCTAGACAAACAATATGCTAAGTATGCTCGAAAGTATGAAGGATACGAACTTAAACAGCGTTTAACCCAAGTTTTAGCCCGAAAAGGCTATGATTTTTCGGATATAGCCAGCGCTCTCAGAGAATATCTTTAACATTTTCGTGTAAAATTCAAAAAAATTAGACCAATTTATGATATAATAGTAAACGATAAACTTATAAATTGTAGAAAGTTGGTTAGTTATGAAACTTCCAAAAGAAGGCGACTTTATTACAATTCAAAGTTATAAGCATGATGGGAGTCTTCACCGTACTTGGCGAGACACCATGGTACTAAAAACAACAGAGAACGCCATTATCGGCGTCAACGACCACACACTAGTTACCGAAAGTGACGGTCGTCGTTGGGTGACTCGAGAACCGGCTATTGTTTACTTTCACAAAAAATATTGGTTTAATATCATTGCTATGATTCGCGATAATGGGATTTCCTACTATTGCAATATGGCTAGTCCCTACTATCTAGATGAGGAAGCCCTGAAATACATTGACTATGATTTGGATGTCAAGGTCTTCACTGATGGTGAAAAGCGTCTCTTGGACGTTGAAGAGTATGAGCGCCATAAACGCAAAATGAAGTATTCTGATGATTTAGACTATATTTTGAAAGAACATGTTAAAATCCTTGTTGATTGGATCAACAATGGACGCGGTCCTTTCTCAGAGGCTTATGTCAACATTTGGTACAAACGCTACATAGAACTAAAGAATCGGTAAAGTTGTCAAGCCGGGGTGAGAGCCCTGGTTTTTTTTATTTGAAAAACCCAGCTTTACAGCTGGGTTAATTGCTATATATCTAATTTAGTGACGGTAAACTTGATATGGGAATAGTCTTTTTCAACATCCTTATCCAACAAAAAAGCCGTGGCATCCTTCTTAACCTGAATAAGGTCTATATTCTGGGCTTGAGCTGCATAGACGCATCCACAATAACATTGACGGTAGATATCATACTCCTCACACATCTCCACCGAACGCTTGTAGCCTTGGTTTTTCTTGAAATCACTTGGGAGATAGTGAGTGGTATAAATCTTTTGCACATCAATTCCGATACTGTTGATGGTTTGAGAATTCTTATGGGGACTGATGGTCAAGGCTGAACCAAAGTAGTCAAAACCCAAGTCCATAGCTACCTGTGCTGTTTTGTCCAAACGGTAGTCAAAACAAACCTTGCAACGGTCGCCACCTTCTGGCTCTTCTTACAGTCCTCTGACTAACTTCCGGTATTCATTGGGTTCATAGGGAGCTTCTAGGTATTGGACCGTATTTCCTGTTCGCTCATTGAAATCACTGACAAATTTCTTGGTGACGTAAGCTCGCTTGTGGTATTCTGCCTTGGGATGGATATTGGAATTGGCAAAATAGATGGTCACATCTGCATACTTGGTCAAATATTCGAGGGTATAGGTACTGCAAGGGGCACAGCAAACGTGCATGAGAATAGTTGGACGTTCCTCATTTTTTTCCCAAACCTGAACCATTTTCTGCATAACACGGTCATAATTAATCTTCTGATTGGGATTCATCTTGCTCAGAATTTCTTCTACATCGATCATGTTCTTCTCCTTCTTCTAGTCTTATTTTATCATATAAGTTAGGAGAGCTCAAATCTGTTTAGAATAGAAAACCTTAAAAGGAGGGATGCATGTTCCCTCCTTTTGTGTTTTTTATAAGTTGCTTTTACATCATGCCGCCCATCATGCTTGGATCCATTGCTGGAGCTGGGGCTGCTGGTTCCGGTTTATTGGCTACGACTGCTTCCGTAGTCAAAATCAAGCTGGCTACAGATGCTGCATTTTGAAGGGCTGAACGGCTCACTTTCACTGGGTCAATGATTCCTTCTTCAATCATGTTGACCCATTCGCCAGTTGCTGCGTTGAAGCCTGTACCAACCTCAGCATTCTTCAAGCGGTCAATAACAATAGAACCTTCGAATCCCGCATTGTGGGCGATTTGGCGAACAGGTTCTTCCAAGGCACGGAGAACAATATTGCGCCCTGTCGCTTCATCTCCTGTCAATTCCAAATCAGCTACGGCTGGAATGACATTGGCAAGAGCAGTTCCACCACCTGCAACGATTCCTTCTTCAACAGCTGCACGAGTAGCGTTGAGGGCATCTTCAATGCGGAGTTTCATTTCTTTCAACTCAGTTTCAGTTGCAGCTCCGACCTTGATGACTGCAACACCACCTGACAATTTTGCCAAGCGTTCTTGCAATTTTTCTCGGTCAAACTCTGAAGTTGTGGTTTCTATTTGAGACTTGATAACCGCAACACGGTGAGAAATCGCTTCAGGATTTCCAGCACCTTCTACGATAACCGTGCTATCTTTGTCCACAGTTACTCTCGCTGCTTGACCAAGAGCTTCAATTGTCGCATCTTTCAACTCAAGACCAAGGTCTTCTGTGATAACTGTTCCGCCTGTCAATATGGCAATGTCTTCAAGCATGGCTTTGCGACGGTCACCAAAACCAGGTGCCTTAACTGCTACTACGTTGAAGGTTCCACGAATCTTGTTCAATACAAGAGTCGGAAGAGCTTCGCCATCCACATCATCCGCAATAATCAAGAGCGGACGATTGCTTTGGAGAATGCTTTCTAGAAGTGGCAAGATTTCTTGGATATTGGAAATCTTCTTATCTGTAATCAAGATGTATGGATTTTCAAGGTCAGCCACCATCTTTTCGCTATCTGTCACCATGTACTGTGAAAGGTAACCGCGGTCAAACTGCATTCCTTCCACGACTTCGAGCTCTGTTTCCATACCACGTGACTCTTCGATGGTGATGACGCCGTCTTTACCAACTTTTTCCATGGCTTCAGAGATGTATTCGCCGACTTTTTCAGAACGAGAAGATACAGCAGCAACCTGAGCGATGGCTTCTTTATTGGCAACAGGGATGGCGTTGTTTTTCAAAGCTTCTACAGCGGCAGCAACTGCTGTTTCAATCCCACGACGGATACCGATTGGGTTGGCACCTGCTGTGACGTTCTTGATTCCTTCACGGACGATAGCTTGGGTCAAGACAGTTGCAGTTGTCGTTCCGTCACCTGCGATATCGTTGGTCTTTGAAGCCACTTCTGATACCAACTTGGCACCCATATTTTCAAAATGGTCTTCCAACTCGATTTCTTTGGCAATGGTCACCCCGTCGTTGGTGATGAGCGGTGAACCGAATGATTTTTCCAACACAACGTTACGACCTTTTGGTCCCAAGGTTACTTTAACAGTGTCTGCAAGGATATCGACACCACGAACCATAGCTGAACGAGCATCAGATGAAAATTTAATTTCTTTTGACATACTTACTTTCTCCTTCTATTCTTCAATGATTGCCAAGATGTTGGCTTCGCCAACGATGATGTACTTTTCATCGCCATCTTTTACATCAAGACCTGCATGTGCTTCAACTAAGACACGGTCTCCAGGCTTAACGCTTGGAGCTACCAAGTCACCGTTCAAGGTACGAACACCTTGTCCAGTAGCTACAACTTGGGCTGTTTTTGTTTTTTCTTGGGCTGAGCCTGCAAGGACAAAGCCTCCAACAGTTTGTTCTTTTTCTTCGATTTTCAAGACCACACGGTCTCCTAATGGTTTCAACATCTGTTTTCCTCCATGATGAGATACATATTATTAGCACTCTTTGTATATGAGTGCTAATTCATAATTCTATTGTATCACTTGGTCAGAAATAGTCAAGAAAAAAGTCTGACTTTCTCAAGATAAAAAGCCTGAGACCAACTCAGACTTTTTAATGTTTATACTCAATGAAAATCAAAGTGCAAACTAGGAAGCTAGACGCAGGCTGCTAAAAATACAGTTTTTAGGTTGTAGATAGGACTGACGAAGTCAGTTACCTATACCTACGGCAAGGTGAAGCTGACGTTGTTTGAAGAGATTTTCGAAGAGTATTAAAATGGCAATTCCTCCTCTTCCAAAACCAAATCTGCCAAATCCTGTCCGGCATTATTTTCACGCATAGCTCGTTGGGCACGACTTTCCAAAAGTTGGAATCCTGTCACAAGAACTTCAGTCACATAGTTCATCTGGCCATTTTTCTCAAAGCGACGGGTACGAAGTTCTCCATCCACAGAGATAAGACTACCTTTAGTTGCGTAGCTTGCCAAGGTTTCAGCCAATTTTCCCCAAAGAACAAGATTGACAAAATCAGCTTCGCGTTCCCCATTCTGGTCTTTGTAACGACGGTTCACAGCGATCGTTGCGCGCGCTACTGACTTGTCATTGTTGGTTTTGTGCAATTCTGGTGTAGACGTCAAACGCCCAATCATGATAACTTTATTATACATTTTTCATCCTCCTACTTATCTATTCGCAGGAAATCAAAAAAAGTTACAGAAATTTGTAACTTTTCAAGGAATTTTTTTACTTTTTATGAACCATAAATCCAGTCGCCTGTTGATTGGCCATAATGGTCATATCTGTAATCTGCACACGACGAGGTTGACTGGTCACATAGACCACTGTGTCTGCAATATCCTGAGCTTGCAAGGCTTCGATTCCCTGATAGACCGCCTCAGCTTGCTCTTTGTCTCCATGAAAACGTACGGTTGAGAAATCTGTTTCAACGATCCCCGGTTGAATGGTTGTCACCTTAATGTCCGTTGCAATCGTATCAATCCGTAGCCCATCTGAAAAAGTCTTGACAGCAGCCTTGGTGGCTGAATAAACCGCTGCACCCGCATAGGCGTAGATTCCTGCGGTTGACCCCATGTTGATGATATGCCCTTGATTGGCTTTTACCATTGCTGGCAAGAAAGAACGAGTGACTGCCATCAACCCCTTGACATTGGTATCCAACATGGTCAGCATATCCAGCTCTTCATAGTCTTGATAGGGAGCTAAGCCAAGAGCCAGCCCGGCGTTATTGACCAAGATATCAATCTGACCTATCGTTTCTAGAATATCGGAACAAACAGTCTTTACCATGGTCATATCCGTCACATCCAGCGAAAAGATCCAAACTGTTTGATTTGGAAAGACTTCTGCAAACTCCTCCTTAAGAGCTTCTAGTCTGTCTGTCCGTCGTCCTGTTAGAACGACATTCTCCCCCTGCTCCAGATAAGCACGCGCAATCGCTTCACCGATTCCTGAGGTCGCCCCTGTAATCACTACATTTTTTGCCATCTTATTTCCTTCTATCTGGTCTATCAAATACTGACAACTTCCTAGGCAGTCCAATGTTTGGCTGGGTCAAATGGAGTTCCAACAACTTGGTCTTCTGATAATTCAATAACACCACGTTTTTGCGGAGCATTTGGCAAATGCAATTCACGAGGGCTGCACATCATACCAAAACTCTTTTCACCACGAAGTTCGCCTGGGAAAATGAGATTTCCTTTTGGCATCATAGCTCCCGGAAGGGCTACAATAGTTTTCAAACCGACTCGCGCATTAGGTGCCCCTGCAACAATTTGCACTGTCTTGTCACTTGCGACTGCAACTTGGCAGATATTGAGGTGGTCGCTATCTGGGTGGGCTACCATGTCGACAATCTCACCGACAACAAACTTTGGTTCCTTATCGTTGATAATTTCTTCTGTAAAGCCTTCTGCCTGCAACTCTTGGTTCAAACGTGCTACTTGCTCATCTGATAAAAAGACTTGACCGCGCTCTGCAATTTCAAACAAACTTGAAAGGTCAAAAATATTCCAAGCCACTGTTTCCCCATTTTCTTTGAGGAAAACACGGGCTACTTCCCCTTTTCGTTCAACATCTAGCTTGGCATCTCCGCTGTTTTTCACGATGACCATAAGGACATCACCAACATGTTCTTTGTTATATGTAAAAATCATTGTTTCCTTTTTCTCCTATTTCAGTCCTGTTAAAAAGTCGATAATTTGTTCCTTGCTTTTTCGGTCACGATTGACAAAACGGCCGATTTCCTTGTCCTTTTCTAGCACAACAAGGCTAGGAATCCCGTAAACATCCCAAAGTTTAGCCAGATCCATATACTGGTCACGGTCCACTCGAATAAAGGTGAATTCTGGATTGGTCTCCTCAATCTCTGGCAAGGCAGGATAGATATAACGACAATCTCCACACCAGTCCGCCACGAAAAGAAAGACCTTCTTGCCATCCTGCTCGACAAAACCTGCGAGTTCTTCTATACTAGCGGGAGTAATCATAATACTTCCTCCTCATAGACCAGATCTTCATTTTCATAGACAAAGGTATAGTGACGGCCATTCTCGAAAATGACTCCTCCGACGAGTCGCTCTAGACTGCTTTCGTAGACTTGAACATAGAGAGTCGCAATCTCTCCCATATCTGAGAAAAGATCACGCACGGTAGCGGTCAACTCCTCTTGCGTCTTCATGAGTTTGTGATTATCTGCTGCTTTTTTAGCCCCCAAAGCAAGGGCACTTAGACCAGCCACAGTCAAGCCAGTCATCCATAATTTCTTAGCTTTCATACCTTTCATTGTAACACAAAAAAGGTTCTAGGACAAATAGGGAAGCAGTATATGGCAAGGAAAATCCCCTTCCCTCAATGAGGAAAGAGGACATCTTATCCTTATTGCCAAGCGCCTGAACTGCCCACATAATAGCCATCAGGTGTGTAGGTATTGCGAAGCATTTTACCAGATGAGTCTAAGTAGTACCACTTGCCTTGGACTTGAATCCATTCGTTACTTGCCATAACTCCTGAGCCTTTAAGATAGTACCAAGTATCACCATAGTAGAACCAGTCATCTCTCAAGAGAGCGCCTGAATCGGTTAGGTAATACCAGTCACCTCGGTAGAAAAACCAGGTGCTCTTTTTCATGACACCTGATGATTCAAAATAATACCATTTACCTTGGATATACACCCATTCTTGGCTTGCCATAGCTCCTGACGATTTTACAAAATACCAGTTGCCTTGGTCATAAATCCATTCGTTACTCGCCATGGCTCCTGAAGATTTGAGATAGTACCAACGATTATTGTAAAATTTCCACTCATTACTCATCATAATGCCAGAATCTTTGAAATAGTACCAAATATCTTCACTGCAGATCCAACCACCATGAATCATGCCACCAGCCCCATCCATGAAATACCAATATCCTTGGTATTTTAACCAGTCATTTTTAACTAGCTCGCCTTGTTTTTGGTAGTACCAGATTGAGTCTGATTTGAACCAGCCTGCAGTTTCAAAAATTGGATAAAAACTTAGCAAACTAGTTCCGCTGTATGGTCGAGTTATTTCTCCGGGTTTCTCAAGCTTCACACTATCATATTGACTTCCTCTCCATGCTACGACCTTCTTACCCTTAGAAGTATCAGGCAGGGTTGCTGTATAAGTCTTTGTTTTATAATCCCACTTGGTATCTAAATAAGTGTACTGGTCTTTTTCCTCCTCAAGGCGATAATAACTACTCTTTCCTCCGTGATAAATATCGTCCATTACTTTTGTAGACCAAGTCTTGACTTCATCTCCACTCTTGGCCTCCACCTTGATATCCCCACTATAGCCATAAGGAACGTAGAAATTCAAGTAACGTCCTTCCTCTCCGACCATGGATTTTTCCTTTTCTTCACCTAGGAAATTTGTCGTTTGATCCTGACCGTTTAGACTGATCGTCCATTCGATTTTTTCAGTTTTTGGCAAATCCAAGACCTGAATATCTACTTCATGACCATTGTTAAAACGAGCTACCTTGCCATTTTCATAGATAATACCACCCTTAATAGGCCAAACCTCTTTCAGTTCAAACGCTTGACCAGTTTGGGGGAGAGCTAGTAGGGCTAGACCTGCTAGAGACAAACCAAATAGTGTGATTTTTTTCATTGTAAATCCTCCTCAGATGTTGTTACGTTAATTATATCACTATGTTTTTTGTTTGCAAATCTTATCCTAAATATGCAAACAAAAAACCTCTGAGATTGTTCTCAAAGGTTCTGATTTTGCTAATTGCTGTTCTCAACAGCTGCAGTGACAAAGGCAGTGTAGAGTTCTTCTGGGCGGTTTGGACGGCTTGACAGTTCAGGGTGATACTGACAAGCCACAAAGAATTTATTTTCAGGAATTTCCACAATTTCTACCAAACGATTGTCTGGAGAAACTCCTGAAAAGACAAAACCTGCTGCCTCAAACTGCTCACGGAAGGCGTTGTTAAACTCATAGCGGTGACGGTGACGGCGTTGCACCACTTCTTGATTGTGATATGCAGCAGCCGCCTTAGAGCCACGTTTCAACTTAGATGGATAAAGTCCCAAACGAAGGGTTCCACCCATATCCTCAACGTCAATCTGATCACGCATGATATCAATGATAGGGTATTTTGTTTCTGGTGCAAGCTCTGCAGAATTAGCACCTTCAAGCCCTAAAACGTGACGAGCAAACTCGATACAAGTCAACTGCATTCCCAAGCAGACACCCAACATTGGAACATCATTTTCACGCGCATAGCGAATGGCTTGGATTTTCCCTTCAGTACCACGTTGACCAAAACCACCTGGTACGATGATTCCATCTGCATCAGACAAGATTTCTGCTACATTCTCTGCTGTCACATCATTGGCATTAATCCAATTGATCTTCACTTCTGCGTCGTTAGCATATCCAGAGTGTTTCAAGGCTTCGACCACTGAGATGTAGGCATCTTGCAACTCCACATACTTACCAACGAGGGAAATTTTGACCTGTTTCTTGAGGTTCATGACCTTATCCACCATAGCTGACCACTCTGTCATATCCGCTGCTGGTGCATCTAATTTCAAGTGGTCACAGACAATCTGGTCCATACCTTGTGCCTGCAAGTTCAATGGAATTTGGTAAAGGTGTTCGACATCCAAAGACTCGATAACAGCTTCTGGAGCCACGTCACAGAACTGAGCTAGTTTATTTTTAATTCCTTGACCAGCTGGTTTTTCTGTACGAATGACCAACATATTTGGCTGGATTCCCAAACCGCGCAATTCTTTTACTGAATGCTGAGTTGGCTTGGTCTTCATCTCACCAGCAGCCTTGAGATATGGAAGCAAGGTTGTATGGATGTACATGACATTATCTGCACCCACATCTGCCTTCATCTGACGAAGAGCCTCTAGAAATGGCAAGGACTCGATATCTCCAACGGTTCCACCAACCTCTGTGATAATGACATCAGAGTCGGTCGTTAGAGCAGCACGCTTGATTTTTTCTTTCAAAGCATCTGTGATATGAGGAATGACTTGAACAGTTGCCCCAAGGTACTCGCCACGGCGTTCCTTACGAAGAACTTCACTGTAGATTTTACCAGTTGTCACGTTGGAATATTTGTTGAGGTTGATATCGATGAAACGTTCATAGTGACCCAAGTCCAAATCTGTTTCAGCTCCATCATCAGTCACAAAGACTTCCCCGTGCTGGTAAGGACTCATGGTTCCCGGATCGATGTTGATATAAGGGTCAAACTTTTGAATGGTTACTTTTAAACCACGATTTTTCAAGAGACGACCCAGACTTGCTGCGACAATCCCTTTCCCAATAGACGATACCACACCACCAGTTACAAAAATATATTTCGTAGACATAGATTCCTCTTTCTAAAATGCTCAAGGCCTTGTTAACTACGAGGGGACATAGAAAACAAGACCCTTATGAATAACGACTTTTCAAGAAAACTTCCTGAAAAACAAAAATAGCTCCCTAGTAACTAGGGAGCCCCGACCTCTAAAAGAGGTGCCCGAACAATATGATACCTTAAAGCAGAACATTTGTCAACCCGAATTGGTAAAACAGGAAAAAAGGAGATCAGGTGATCTCCTCTGTGAAGTCTTTTACTCTTCTTCACTCGTTTCAGCGTCATCGTCAGAAAACTCGTCGTCTTCTTCGTTGAGATCCACGTCTTCACCCAAGTCATCAGGGGCGATTTCGTTGATTTCCGCATCATAAGCTTCCACTTCATTTTTCTCATCATCTGGATTTTCATCATCGTATGAAAGAGCTGGGTCTGCTTCGTATGCGTCTTCGTCTTCTGGATCATCTGCATTGTAGTCAATGGCATCTGAATCACCATCCATGAAGGCATTGACACGTTTTTTCTTAGCTTTTGGTGCTACTTCATCGTCGTCACTTTCTTCAAGAGCGATGATTTCTTCGTCAATTTCGTCTACACCATACCATGAACGAAGACCCCATTTGTTGTCCCCAAGTGAGATGAAGCTACCGTCAAAGTTCAACTCTGTGTAGAACAAAGGCAAAGCTTCGCGGATATCGCTGTTTGATGTTCCAAGGTAGTTTTGAATTTCGTTTACAAGATCGCTAAAATGCATCTCATGATCGCGACCACGAAGTTCTAAGATAGCACGCGCTACCTCAATCATAGATAGTTCACTTTTTTCTTGCCCAGCAAATACTTCTAATTCCAAAGCGTTTCTCCTCATTTTTACTACTATCGCCAGAGCGAACAGACTCTGACCTCATTTTATCATGTACTCTTTATTGTACGATAATTTTGCGGAATAGTCAAAGGTTAAATGGGAGAAAGTGACAGGACTTTTTATTTCTTTGCTATCCAGCCGATAGCATCGCGAGGTGGTTTTTCGGTATCAATCCAGATGAATTCGATGCGGTTATATATGAAAATTAAGCTTCAATATCGTACTTCTCAGGTAGGTTCGAACTTACAGAATTTGTCATGTAGTAACCTGCTTTCTAGAAATTTATCATTTAGTATGAAATCTTGTTAAAATATACTAAGTTTAGCTTTATGAGCAATAATGTCCGTTATGAATTACTTTAAATAATTATTAAATTAAGGTCTTTAGTAAAACATATACATTTGTTAACGACTTTATTCTAGATTATCAAAAAATATTAATTGGATATTTTTTCTTCAAAATAAGATAACAAACTAGGAGAAGTAATTGCATGCTTTGCTAGATGAGACAATAATGTTTTTTCAGGAGAATTTAAAGATAAATTTGTTTTACATCCGTAAGAAAATTCTGTTTGTCTAAGAAAATTAACTAAAAATTTGAAATCTTCTTTTCCTCTAAAAAAGTAATTAATATCAAAAGATTCAGTTTGTTTATAATACTGGATAAATCTTTTAATACCTCTTTTTTTACACTTAAAAAGATTTAATAGATCTATGAAATGACTAACATCATCACCTTCACTTTTTAACTTACTTATTTTTTTTACTAACTGAAATTCATAACGTGTAATTAAATAATCAATATCTATATCATATAATGGTTTCCCATCGATACCCGCATTAATAAGTTCTATAGAAAAATCTTTTATGATTATACAATTAATAATATTGAATTCTTCAAATTTCAACTGAAAACCATATTTTATGCACAACATGCTGAATAAATTATAGTCAGTTAATTTATCAATAAAACTCTGGTGCAATTTTTTATATTTAGATACTAATTCATCAAACTCTGTACTTCCTCGATTGTATCCAATTTCTTCCTCTATAATTCTCTTAATGACTTCAGAGGAAGTATAAAAATTCTCTATTGAATAAAAATCGGTTTGATAGACTCCTTCATAACAAGGTTGCAATGAACCTACATTATCGTAATCTTTATCTATAAAAAATAATAATTGATTTTTAGGAATCAACGATTCTTCTCTACAAATTTTTTGATGTATTTTTAAAACTTCACTTTTTCCACCACATTCATACTGATTACACAAAGGGTAGCTTTTCAACAAACTATAATGAACCTCTTTAAATTTATTAAAGTAATAGAATCTATCATAGCCTTCAAAAAAGAAATGATAGGTATCCATATTCCTATTTTTTCTTTGAGAAAAATCAAGCCATGCAGATGCCGCATTTTTAGATTTTTCTCTCATCTCCTCTGCTCGACTATTCTTCGTCATAATTCTTATCTCCACTAAAAACTTCAAAATCAGAAACATTATCAAATAGGTTTTCAAATATGAACGGAGAATGTGTAACTGCAACTAGAAAGAATAAGGAATTAGAGTTGGAGATGTCCACTAGGAATTCTTTTTGCCATTCAATTGACAATGATAACTCTGGTTCATCAAATAATACAATGGTTTCTTTATCTTCCAATAGTATTTTTGAAAAAATAGATACCAATTGTTTTTCACCAGAAGATAATTGATTTAATTCAATTTTTTTCTTCTCTCTGGAATAAATAGCTATGTCTAAAGAGGACTGATCGTAAACAAACTCTTTGTTAATGAAGTATTTGTTCACGACATCAACAAATCGTTTAATTCTATTATCTATATCACTTAATTTTGAATAATTTTCCAAAATTTTGTTTAATAGATTCATAAGATACTTATCTTTATCCTCTGATAAACCATCTTTTTCAAATTTATCTATAATAATATCAATTGTTCTCTTTTCAACTTTACTCCCTAAACGACTCAATGCAATTCTAACTGTTTCGGAATCAGATTTTTTAAGTTCTGAAAATTCAAAAGCATTGCCAGTAGTATATTCATTTAACAAACCTGTTGTCATTTGTTCATAGTTTTGGCTTGTAACTGTTTTTATACCATATAAAATATTATCAATCTGTTTTTTTACATCTTCCATTCCAAAATTTATCAAATTTTCTTTTATTTCTTCACGGAATGGCAGGTCGGTAATATCATTGCTTGCAAAAATCTCTTCTTCAATTCGCCTATAAGTTGGGAAGTACAATATTTTTTTATCTTTTTTAAAAGCCTCTATTCTACTAACAAAAGTTTTAAAAGGATTCTCATACTCACCATTATGTGAATGAGTTAGATGAGAATCGTCATAAATAGTTGCTAGAGAATACAAAAAATAATTATAGGGAATCCTATTATTAATCCTATTTTTCTTATACAGACTCTCATGATTTAACTTTTTAAAATCGGTCGCATTTTTCACATCATGAATAATTGATTCATCTATATCTTTCATCCATCGTTCATACACAACATTGTTACCATATAATTGTTTCTGTTTAAGCACCCTATGGAAATCTAATTCACCTCTGCGATTAATATCATTAAACTTCCATAATGAATACTTCAAATAAATCTCATCCTCATTAGGGAAATCAATGTAATCCATTACTTCCTCTTTTGAGAATTCAATTATCTCATTGTCATTAAATTCAATAGAGATTTTTGTAAAATCAATTTTTTTAAGTTCAACATAGTTACCACTTAGTAAATAGTATAAAATATTTAAAACAGTAGTCTTACCAACACCATTCTCTCCTACAAAAATATTAACAGCATTATTAAAATGTATACTTACCGTCTTAGAATCATGTAACCCTTGTATTTTAAAGCTTCTCATATAAACCTCCATTCGCCCTATTATACCACAAAAACACGGCATTCCGCCGTGTTTCTGTATTTATTTCACCAACTTCTTCATCTCATCAATACGTGCTACGGTCGCGTCGTACTTGGCTTGGTAGTCGGCTTGTTTATCGCGTTCTTTTTGAACGACTTCTGGTTTAGCATTGGCCACGAAGCGTTCGTTAGAGAGCTTCTTACCTACCATGTCCAGTTCTTTTTGCCATTTAGCCAGTTCCTTGTCGAGACGAGCCAATTCTTCTTCGACATTGAGGAGGTCTGCCAGTGGCAAGTAGATTTCTGCTCCTGTGATGACGCTTGACATAGCGAGTTCAGGTGCAGGGATGTTTGATGCGATTTCCAAGTGTTCTGGATTTGTGAAACGTTTGATGTAGTTGACATTGCTGTTAAAGAAGGCTTCCAAGTCGCTATCGCTTGTCTTGACAAGGATGGTGATTGGCTTGCTTGGTGCAACGTTTACTTCCGCACGCGCATTACGAACGGCACGGATCAAGTCTTTGAGACTTTCCACACCAGTGTGAGCAGCAAGATCTTCAAAGGCTGGGTTGACAGTTGGGTATTCTGCTGTCACGATAGAGCCTTCTGAGATTTGTCCAAAGATTTCTTCTGTCACGAATGGCATGATTGGGTGGAGGAGACGAAGGATCTTGTCCAAAGTGTATAGGAGAACAGAACGTGTGATGACTTTCTCTTCTTCGTTATCGCTATAAAGGACTTCCTTGGTCAACTCAACGTACCAGTCCGCAAACTCATCCCAGATGAAGTTGTAGAGGATGTGTCCAGCCACACCAAACTCAAACTTGTCAAAGTTTTCAGTAACTTTGCCGATCGTTTCATTGAGATTGTGAAGAATCCAGCGGTCTGTGACATTTCCAGCTTCCTTGTTGGCAACTTTTTCCACATTGGCAGTTGCTTGCTCAAGGGTCAAGCCTTCATTGTTCATGAGGATGTAGCGAGAGATGTTCCAAATCTTGTTAATGAAGTTCCATGAAGCATCCATTTTCTCATAAGAGAAGCGCACGTCTTGACCTGGTGCAGAACCGTTTGAAAGGAACCAACGAAGGGCATCGGCACCGTATTTCTCGATGACATCCATTGGATCAATCCCGTTACCGAGAGATTTCGACATCTTACGTCCTTGCTCGTCACGGATGAGACCGTGGATAAGGACGTTTTTAAATGGCTGACGACCTGTGAATTCCAATGATTGGAAGATCATACGAGACACCCAGAAGAAGATGATGTCGTAACCTGTTACCAAGGTTGAAGTTGGGAAGTAACGTTTGAAGTCTTCTGAGTCAATATCAGGCCAGCCCATAGTTGAGAATGGCCAAAGGGCAGAACTGAACCAAGTATCCAAGACGTCTTCGTCCTGAGTCCAACCATCACCTTCTGGAGCTTCTTCGCCGACATAAATTTCACCTTCAGCATTGTACCAAGCAGGGATTTGGTGACCCCACCAGAGCTGACGAGAGATTACCCAGTCATGGACATTTTCCATCCATTGGAGGAAGGTATCGTTGAAACGAGGTGGGTAGAATTCTACCTTGTCCTCTGTGTCTTGGTTGGCAATAGCATTCTTAGCCAATTGGTCCATCTTGACGAACCATTGAGTAGACAAGCGTGGTTCAACCACAACACCTGTACGCTCTGAGTGACCAACACTGTGGACACGTTTTTCGATTTTAACGAGGGCACCGATTTCTTCCAACTTGGCAACGACTGCCTTACGAGCTTCGAAACGGTCCATGCCTGCAAATTCGAAGGCCAAGTCATTCATGGTTCCGTCGTCGTTCATGACGTTGACTTGTGGCAAGTTGTGGCGTTGACCAACCAAGA
Source organism: Streptococcus oralis SK304 (assembly GCF_000287715.1). GTDB lineage: Bacteria > Bacillota > Bacilli > Lactobacillales > Streptococcaceae > Streptococcus > Streptococcus oralis_Y. The sequence goes on from NZ_ALJN01000012.1 coordinate 18,150, forward strand.
AGTCGTTTGGATCGTGGGCAGGGGTGATTTTCACGACACCTGTACCAAACTCAGGATCTGCGTGTTCGTCCCCAACGATTGGGATGAGTTTATTAGCGATAGGAAGGATGACGTTTTTACCAATTAAGTCCTTGTAGCGTGGGTCTTCTGGATTGACCGCAACGGCAACGTCCCCAAACATAGTCTCAGGACGAGTTGTCGCAACTTCAAGGGCGCGTGAGCCATCTTCCAGCATGTAGTTCATGTGGTAGAAAGCACCTTCGACATCCTTATGGATAACCTCGATATCAGACAGTGCTGTGCGAGCTGCTGGGTCCCAGTTGATGATAAACTCACCACGGTAGATCCAGCCTTTCTTGTAAAGTTCGACAAAAACCTTGCGGACGGCTTTTGACAAGCCTTCGTCAAGAGTGAACCGTTCGCGAGAGTAGTCTACAGAGAGTCCCATCTTGCCCCATTGTTCCTTGATGGTAGTGGCATATTCGTCTTTCCATTCCCAGACTTTATCTAGGAATTTTTCACGACCGAGGTCATAGCGGGAAATGCCTTCACCACGCAAGCGCTCCTCAACCTTAGCCTGAGTCGCAATCCCCGCGTGGTCCATCCCTGGCAGCCAAAGCGTATCAAATCCTTGCATACGTTTTTGACGGATGATAATATCCTGCAAGGTTGTGTCCCAAGCGTGACCAAGGTGGAGTTTCCCAGTTACGTTTGGTGGTGGAATCACGATTGAATAAGGCTTAGCCTTTTGATCGCCTGAAGGCTTGAAAACATCCGCATCAAGCCATTTTTGGTAACGACCAGCCTCAACCTCGGCTGGATTGTATTTAGGTGAAAGTTCTTTAGACATGTGTGTTCTCCTATCTTTTTATAACGGTCTGACTAGACCTTCTTCTACTCCTGTTTTCAAACTGCCAAAACAAATTCTTGTCATTGCTTCATTTTCTATTAATTCAGAATATTTCTCTTCAGATTTCTTAGCAAAATTACGGAAATACCACTCAACATGGTCGCTTAAATCGACTGACTTATACTGCTCAAAATTATCAAACGATGCAATGTAACCAATATAAACCTGAATTGACAAAGATTCGTCAAAATAAGCATCATTAACAAAATGATAATTTGTTTTTTTATCTAAAAGAAATTTATTCAACTCTGTAACTAAGTTATATTGTTGTTCATTTAAATTAAAATATTCCTCATTTAATAATACCCTCTTATCAGGTTTATTAAAATCATACCTAGTATCTGAAGTCATTTGTGAAACCAATTTTCCAATTAAAACAACAATCATATCTGTTATTTGTAATCCAACATAGTCTCTAGAATTACAGGACTCTTCAATTTTATTAATCTTTAAACTACTAAATATGTCACTAGGTATTCCTTCATCTAGGAAAAGGACCCATTCAATATTTTCATCAGGATATCTTTGCTCAGTCATCCACAAATCAAATGCCCACTTTACTTTATCCCAATCGAAAGATAGTTCTAAGCAAGGTTCGGATAACTTAATTTTATGGTCATTAATTACCCTATCCATTGAAATAATGAGTTGTTGATAAACATCTAATTGCCGAACCATCCTCATATTTCCTTGATTATTATTAATTATCCTATTCAAATCCTGCTTTATTAGTTTCAACAAAGGTCTTGTTGGCAATGTTTTATCCAATAAAGCTTCAATAACTTTTTTTGAAGCCTCAATTTCAGCATATTTGGTTAAAACATATTTAGCAATAAACGGTGAAAAATCTGTCTCTTCCTCTAAAAAATAAAAGAAGTTAGTTAATCTTGATGAGGTAATAATCGACATTTTGCTAATCATAAACAATAAATTATCAACTTCGAATTTATTTAGCATCTTAAAGATGGATAAATAAAACTGAACTTCATTATTTTTCATAGAAGCAATTCCATACTCAAAGTTTGATTTCAACAAATCTAAACCTTTAAGTTCTTTATTCTTATTTTTCAATGATTGCCAAAGTTGTTTTCTGCTTGATAAATAAGTTTCAACAATTTGATTATACTCCTGTTCAATTGTTTCATAGGTTACTTCATCAATTTGGATCACATTAGCAACATATGAATGCATATTATCATTAGCATAAGATAATTTATTTTGCTTATCAAACGGCTTTGTAATTTTAAAGGAATTTTGTGGACCTTTTTCGTCCATAAATAGATAATTCATTTTCTCTCTCTTTTTCTTTTCCCCCAACTGTTCGAAATATTCGAACAGTTCAACTAGCAAATTTTAGTTTCCCACTCGCTCCTCAGTAGCCCATACCTCAAATCATCACAGCGATTGCCTTGGGTATCCTTGCGGTCTCGGATACGAGCTTCGAGGGTAAAGCCAAGCTTCTCAGCGACTCGTTGACTTTGGACATTGTAACCAAAACAAGTTAGTTCAATCTTGTGTAGGTTCAATTCTTTAAAAGCTAAATCAATCAAGGTACGTGCCGCTTCGGGCACATAACCTCGTCCCCAATAGTCTGGATGTAAGATATAGCCAATCTCCAAGACATCATCCTCGTGACGACGAGGGAAATCAACAGAGCCGATGACCTTATCGGTTCCTTTAGCGACAATTCCATAGCCCGCTGGGAGATTGTTCTTTTCATTACGCTCGGGAAGGATATGCTCCAGATAATAAATCTCATCTTCCAAGGTCTTGACGGGAGGAAAGCCTGCTGGGTAGGAAACTTCTGGCCTATTGGCATAGTCAAAGATATCCACAACATCAGCCACGGTACGGACTCGTAAGACTAGCCGTTCGGTTTCTATACGTTCTGGCAACTCTGCTCTTGTCATCCTTCTACCTCGCTTTCTACAAAAAATCGCCCCTGCCATATACATGACAGGGACGAATGTGCTAATCCGCGGTACCACCCAATTTCGGGCAGATGCCCGCAACTCTCGTCTTTAAAACAAAAAGACATTTTTATTTCAATTTTTCATCCATCAGCAACCAGTTATGACACATTTGTGGACTTCTCAGCACCGCCACTTTCTGTAAAATGTGGGATCCAAAACACCTCTGATGGCTCTATTGTAGCAAGTTTTTCTCGGAAATGCAAGGCTCAAGAAAGATTACTTGAAGCTGATTCCGTGCTCTTTTAATTTCTTGATGGTAGCTGGGCCGATCCCTTTCAAGGCAAGGAGTTCCTTTTCAGTCCAGTTTTTAAAATCAGAAGCTGACTTGATGCCTTCATCATAGAAAGTCTTGGCGCGGTCGACTGAAAGTCCACCTAGGTTTGCTGCGAATTCTTCTACAGAGCTTGTAACCTTTTGAGCTTGCTCTTTAGTTGCTTCTACTGCTTGTTCCACTTTTTTAGAGACAACTTTTCCCGCTTCACTAGCAGATTTTTCTGCATGCTTCACAACTTTTTTTGTTTCTTCGACAACCTTGGTCACTGTAGTTGAAAATGCACCTGAACGGCGAAGGCTGTTTCTTAATTGTTTTTTACGTTGGAGTTTCTTTGACATGATAAAATCCTTTCAATAAAAAATCCCTGTTTTGACAAGGATTTAATAAAGATATTCTATCAAGATTTTGGAAAAAAATCAAGAAAGGAAACGAGATTGTTCTTAAAAATCTAGCCGTTTTTTCTTTCAATCTAATTCGACAATGATTCAACTTCTTGATAAAATATGCAATAATGTGCAAGATTAATTCACATAAAAAGCTGATAAGGAGAACAATATGAATAATGAAAGTTACTTTGATGGTGGTCTTTTGAGCTAGGTTAGATATGCTATCCTAGCCATGATTATCATAGGCTTTACTATTGGAATCGCTACGCCTTGGGCAGTTTGTATGATGCAAAACTGGAAAGTTAAGCGCACTGTCATCGATGGACGTCGCCTCTATTTTGACGGAACAGGTTCTCGATTTTTCAGGAACTGGATCAAGTGGTTCTTGCTCACCATCATCACTTTGGGCATCTATTCATTCTGATTGCATATCAAAATGGAACAATGGATTACCAAACACACACATCACGTATAAACAGAAAAAGTGCGTTCATACGCACTTTTTGATTTGTAACGATTAATAATTTCGCTCACCAAATAATCCCTCTGGTAAGTCATGGAAACCCTTGCCCGCCTTGAAATTTTCAAACTTACCAAGCAAGAACTGATAAGCATCCAAGCGACTTTCGTAGCGAATCATGGCATCTTTGGCGCGTTCATCTTGCTCTTCTTCGTAGACTTTTTGACTTTCCTTGTGCGCCATGTCGTTGATCATGATCTGGGTATTGACCCAAGCTTCAAATTCCTTCATAAATTCCTGTTCGTAACTCATTGATTCTCCTTATTCTAATCCACGGAAATAGTCCGTATCAATCTCTCGGTAGGGTTGGATATCCTGAACATACTCTAGCACGCCTTGGAATTCCCCGTTTTCATTGTGCACTGCGGCATAGGTGATGTGGACAAACTTGTCTCGCGACTCTGACTTGAACCACATTTCATACTTGTCCTTGACCCCTTCACGAAGACCTTTCATAACGGCCTTCACCTTGTCTAAGTACTTGGGCGGATGGCAGAGTTCTACATTGCGCCCGACTTGGGACGGTGTCCGTTTGAAAATCATCTCATCAGCTGGCGTATTGTCATTGTAATACTGGAAAATATCGTCTTTATTGACAAAAGTGATTTCCATAGGGAGGTGATTGAGGATGAGGTTGGCCTGCTCGACCGAGAGATAGCCATTGCCAAAAGCCTGTTGACTATGGCGGTCCAGCACTGCTTCCTTTTCCTTAGGGGTAAAGGTAATGGTAAACTGGCCTTCTGGCGTATCTATAACTTGCTGCACTTGGCCTTCAGCCGTATCTAGTTGCACGGGCTCCTCTGTACTCTTTTCCTCAACAAAACTCTGACGTTCTGGAACCCATTTCTCAGACGGACGGATAATGGCATAGCCGTAGGCATCGCTCTCCTCTGCAATCTGAATCCAGTCATCCTGAGTAAAGGACTCAAGGAGAATCATGAGAAGGATGGACTCTTCCTTGAAAATCATACTTTCAAACTCTATCGCAAAAGCTTCAAGATCTTCTTTTACACTGCTAATCGACACTTCTGGCAGTGACTTAGCTGTCGTTAGAGCTGTTTGAAAGAGTTCCCTGATCTGGTCATCCACTCCCCACATAACCTTTGGAGGTGAATCGTGTCCATAGCGCTCCATGATGGGAAAGAAGAGCTCTTCCTTGCGCTGATAGTGGATGTCAAATTGCCCCAAAAGTCCCATTTGACGGACCAAGCCCTTGCGCATCTCTGCCAGCATTTCCTCATCTTCCATAGACTCATAGGTATCCAACAGTCTCCGAATGCGAATCAAAGCTGCACGGAGAGCCAGATTTTCATCCTTGAAGACGCGAACTGGGTGGCCAGGGTGTTCAGTCTCCTCCACTTCGACGCCCTTAACAGCATTTTTAAAAAGATTGGCATGGACATCACAGAGCTCCATGACATCTTCAAAGGTGACACCTGAGTCTGAGTTCATCAGCTCGTGCTCCATGAGGGAAATCTCAATAGCTGAGACACCTGTAAAGGTTGCATCAAAACGCTCCTGAACCGACTCGGGAGAGGCGCCATTGTGCAATTCTAGCAAAATATCCCGTAGGATATGAATCCGTTCATCTGCCATTAGTCTAATCCAATCACTTCATAGCCGTTCGCTTCTAGCGTGCGGACAATCTTGTCCATAGGAGTTCCTTCAAGTTTAGAACCCTGCTTCAGCGATACTTTGCGACCGACTGTGTTGCGCATCAAGGGATTAGCAAGTGGTTTAAAACCCAGCTCCACTAGGATTCCCAAGACTTCTGGATGCTTGTCCACCACTTCTGCAACGGGAATTGACACATCGATGATATTATCCATGACGACCTCCATGTATGTTCTAAAATGATTTTACTGCTTATATTATACCATATGGGAAGAGATTAAAAAAACTAGCGGTGGAGTTCCTGCCAGTTTCTTTCATTTCAAGTTATTCTTTATCCTCTGGTTTTGCGAGCCACTGGGCTACATCCATTAGCTTGTCAGCAAGCAGTACTTTCCCGAAACCTACTAGAGCATTGTCATCTTTCTTCATGTTCTTCAGAACTTTGACGCTTTGCATCATGAAAAAGTAATTCCCGTAAGTCTTGGCTAGAATTTTTATGAACCCCATATTACCTTCCCTCGTCTAACTGCAGTTTCTAACTGATTGCTATACCAGACTAGCTAGTTATTGATTAAAAATCATTTCATCTTACTCTTTCCAATTTCTATACTATCATACAAGCTGAGTTTTATAAAGCTTTTTAACAATTTTTTACTCTAGAAAGATTCCCCAGTATTTTTTATTGCCATTTCCCCACCAAAAAAGAGGGTGTCCCCTCTTGCTTAATTCTTATCCAGATTGCGTAACATCTCGTCAATCTTGTTTCCATATTCAATGGATTCGTCTTTGACGAAGGTTAAATCTGGGATTTTGTACAATTTCAAATTGCGACCAAGTTCACGTTTGATCGTACCAGTTGCTTTTTCAAGCCCGATTTGAGCTTTTTGGTTATCCGAAGCAAGGTTACTCAAAATGGTGTAGTAAACCTTGGCGACAGACAAATCCCCCAGCATCTGAACATCTGTAATGGTCACACCTTGGACACGTGGATCACGGACTTTCTTTTGCAAAATCTCATTGACTTCACGCTTGATTTCCATGCCCACACGATCCGTACGAAAATGATTTGCCATGATATTCCTTTCTCTACTTTGAACCAAAAGCTAGGCCAGCAGACCTAGCTATTTTTAAATTTCTTGATTTTTAATTCAAATTGAAACGACGTTCAATTTGAAATCACCTGCTTCTTTCACTGTGGTGAAAGTGATGGAACTGATTTATCAGTCCCATCACAGGGGATTTTTGAGACCTTAGGCTCAAAAATAAGCAATGAAACCATCGGTTTGCTTGCGTCCCTCACCACCTAAGAAAGGAGCAAAAATCTTAACGTTTGATTTCTTCCATGACGTATGCCTCAATCACATCATCCATCTTGATATCATTGTAGCCATCAATCATGAGACCACCTTCACGACCGTTTGTAACTTCTTTGACGTCATCTTTGTAGTGTTTCAAGCTTGCAAGTTCACCGTCATAGATAACGACACCGTCACGGATAACACGGACTTTAGAGTCACGGGTAACTTTACCACTCGTAACCATGAATCCACCGATGGTTCCCACTTTAGATACCTTGAAGGTTTCACGGATGATTGCTTCACCGATAACTTTTTCTTCGAATTCTGGATCAAGCATTCCTTTCATGGCTTCTTCCATCTCTTCGATAACCTTGTAGATAATACTGTGGAGACGGATTTCTACATCATCTTCTTCTGCTTGTTGACGAGCTTGTGGTGTAGGGCGTACGTTGAAACCGATGATAAAGGCATTTGAAGCTTCCGCAAGAGTCACATCAGATTCATTAATGGCACCGACCGCTGAGTGAACGATGGTAACTTTGACACCTTCTACATCGATCTTTTGAAGCGAGGCAGAAAGGGCTTCAACTGAACCTTGTACGTCGGCCTTGATGATGACGTTAACAGACTTGAGCTCGCCTGCTTTAAGCGTATCAAAGAGGTTTTCAAGGCTGACACGTTGAGTTACTTGACGTTGCTTCATAAGAGCACGTTTCGCACGTTCTTCACCTGCTGCACGCGCAGATTTTTCATCTTCGTAAACGGCAAAGTGGTCACCCGCCATTGGTGCTTCGTTCAAACCTGTGATAGATACTGGTGTTGATGGTCCAGCAACCTTAACACGACGACCAAGGTCATTGGTCATGGCACGGACACGACCGAAGGTATTTCCGACAACGATTGGATCTTGGACATTCAAGGTACCTTGTTGAACAAGAAGGGTTGCGACCGCACCTTTTCCTTTATCTAAGCGTGCTTCGATAACGGTACCGATCGCACGCACTGTTGGGTCGGCCTTGAGTTCTTGGATTTCAGCCACAAGTAGGACCGTTTCCAATAGTTCATCGATGTTTTGGTTGAATTTAGCTGAGATTTCAACAAATTCAGAATCTCCACCCCAGGCAGTTGACATAACACCGTGTTCAGCCAATTCACCGATAACGCGTTCTGGGTTGGCACCTGGTTTATCAATCTTGTTGATGGCTACGATAATTGGAACGTTCGCTGCTTTTGAGTGGTTGATGGCTTCGATAGTTTGAGGCATAACCCCGTCGTCGGCCGCTACAACCAAGATGGTAATATCGGTAACAGAAGCACCACGCGCACGCATAGACGTAAAGGCTGCGTGTCCTGGCGTATCAAGGAAGGTAATCTTCTTGCCATTTTCCACGATTTGGTAGGCACCGATATGCTGAGTGATACCACCCGCTTCACCTGTCGCAACACGAGAGTTACGAAGGGTATCCAAAAGTGTTGTCTTACCATGGTCAACGTGTCCCATGATGGTTACAACTGGTGGACGCTCAACCAATTCATCTTCATTGAGGTAGCCATCTTCGACAAAGAAACGTTCGATGTCGGCATTATCCACTTCAACCTTTTGTTTGGCTTCGATACCGTAATCCACCATGAGGAGTTCAATGGTTTCTCCGTCCAAGGATTGGTTTTGTGTGGCCATAATTCCCATCATGAAAAGCTTCTTAACGATTTCAGCTGGTTCACGTTTGATACGTTTTGCGATTTCTGCAACAGTCATACCATCTGTATATTCGAATTCTGTTGGCAATTCGTGGAACTTACGCTCTGTAACAGGTTTTGGAGTCTGATTACGATTGTTCTTGTTATTGCCTTTTTTGTTCTTCTTATTGTTATTCCAGTTACTATTTCTTTGATTTCTCACTTGATTCTGACTACTTCGATTCTTTTGTTGTTTTCTAGGACCATCTTCTTCGTGATCATAATCGTCACGTTCTTTGTCTGGTCGAGCTTGTTTTTTACGACGTGTATCCACTGGCGCTTCTTTCGCTACAGGAACTACTGCTACGGCTGGCTGCGTTTGTTCAGCTAACTTAGCAGCTTCCTCAAAGATTTCCTCAGGCTCCTTGCGTTTATTAGCTTGAGCCAAGGCTTCTTTGGCAGCTTGCGATTGTTTGAAGCGCTCCTCGCTTGAGCGTGCGTACTCTGCATTTTGCTCCGCTTTTAGGGCTGCTGCACGGGCTTTAAAGTCAACACGTGGTCCAGCTGGTTTTGGCTGGAAGTCTTGTTGCTGACGGCGATCATTGCCACGATTACCTTGACCTTGAGGTTTCTTCCCTTGGTCGTTAAAACGACGATTGTCGCGATTTCCTTGACCAGGTTTGCCACCATTACGGCCGTCGTTTTTCTGACGGTTACCGTTTTGTTGTTGGTCACGGTTATTGCCCTTACTTTGTTTGCGTCGCTCTGCCTGCTCTTTTGCACGTGCCTCACGCTCCGCCTTGAAGTTTCGACTCTGCGGTCTTGCAGCCACCACTTTTTCTTCCTTAGGAGCTGCGGGTGTAGCCGGTTTACTTTCTTCCTTAGCAACAGCTGGTTTAGCTGATGCAGGCTTTTCCACCTTCTTTTCTACACTTGCTTCTGCCTTAGGAGCAGGTTCAGGCTTAAAGCTCGCTGCGATTCGCTCAGCAGCAGCAGCTTCCACGCTCGATGAGTGGCTTTTCACATCCAAGCCCAACTCTTTTGCACGCGCTACAACTTCTTTACTTTCTTTTCCAAGTTCTTTTGCGATTTCGTACAATCTTTTCTTAGACAAATCATGTCCTCCTCTTCTATTCCATAAGAGACCTCATTTTCTTTGTAAATCCAGCATCTGTCACAGCCAAAACCTTTCTCGATTTTCCAACTGCTATGCTTAATTCCAGTGTTGAAAACACGGTTATAACTTCTACTTGATAATAGTCACTTTTATCTTGAATCTTCTTGGTCAGATTAGGAGCAGCATCATGAGCTAGAAAGACTAGCTTGGCTTTCTGGTCTTGGATGGCCTTGACCACCAATTCCTCACCCGATATAATCCGGCCTGCTCGCTGAGCAAGTCCCAAGAGATTGCTTATCTTTTGCTTATTCAAGTCCTAACTCTCTTCTTTTTACTTTGTGATCCACATAGGCGATCAACTCGTCATAAAAGCTTTCTTCCACTTCCATGTTAAAGCTACGGTTAAAGACTTTCTTCTTTTTTGCCTCTAGGGCTTCTGCATTGTCTAGCTTGATATAAGCGCCACGGCCATTGGCCTTGCCTGTCGGATCGATAAAGACATCTCCTTCCTTGTTCTTGACAATACGGAGTAAATCACGCTTGTCAATCACTTCGTTGGATACAACAGACTTGCGCAAAGGGATTTTTCTTGTTTTCATCTTTCCCTCCTCTAGCAGCTTTTATTCTTCTGTCAATTCGTCCGCAACTGCGTAATCCACTTGACCTGCTTCTTCCATAGCTTCAAACTCACTTGCAGACTTGATATCGATACGGTAACCCGTCAAGTGAGCTGCCAAGCGAACGTTTTGTCCACGACGACCGATGGCAAGAGAAAGCTTGTTATCAGGTACAACGACCAAGGCACGTTTGCTGTCATTTTCATCAAAGATAACTTGGTCAACCTCTGCCGGTGCGATGGCATTGTAGATAAACTCAGCTGGATCTGCTACCCACTCAATAACGTCAATGTTTTCTTCGACAGGAATCATACGATCACTCTTGGCATCGTAACGAGCTGGGTGGAATTTGCTGGTGATTTTCTTGATATTAGCACCACCACGCCCAACGATTGTCCCGATAGCATCCACGTTTGGATTATGGCTGCGAACGGCAACTTTAGTACGGTCACCAGCTTCGCGGGCTACGCTCATGATTTCGACAGTTCCATCGTAGACTTCGGGAATTTCTTGCTCCATCAAGCGTTTGATCATTTCTGGATGGCTACGGCTAACAAAGACGTTGACGCCACGAGGATTGTCTTCAACCTTGTAAACGTAGACTTCGATACGGTCGTGGGAAGCAAAGACTTCACCAGGGATTTGGTCTTGTTTTGACAATTGAGCTTCGATGCTGCCAAGATTGACATAAATAAAGCGGTTGTCAAAGCGTTCTACTGTACCAGACATGATTTCTTGCTCATGTTCTTTATAAGTATTGTAAGTGATGGCACGTGTTTGCTTGCGCATTTTTTCCATGATGGTTTGTTTGGCAGATTGGGCTGCTACACGACCAAACTCAGCTGGTGCTTCTTCAAACTTAATCTTGTCACCAAGCTCATAGGCTGAATTAATGGCAAGGGCATCTTTCAAGCTGATTTCCAAACGGCTATCAAATACTTCATCTACAACTTCACGGACAGTATAGACAGTAAAATCACCTGTTTTTTCGTTGAAGTCAATAGCTACGCTGTCAGATTGACCATAGCGTCTGCGATAAGCGGAACGAAGCGACTCTACTACTGCGTCGATGATGTCTTCTTTTTTGATTCCCTTGTCTTCTTCCAAAATGCGGAAGGCCTCTAGCATTTCTTTACTCATGTTTTCTTCACTTTTGAATCCTCAAAAGCTATCCTTTCTTTTCTATAATTTTACTGCTAAACGTGCTTTTGATACTAAACTGTATGGAATTTGGACAGTTTTCTTACGTGTTTTGTCCATATACTCCACAGTCAACTCATCGTCTTCAAAGGCCAACAAGGTTCCCTCAAAGACTTTCTGCTTGTCGATGGCTTGGTAGAGCCCGACATGGATGTATTTTCCAACTGCTCCAGCGACGGCATCCTTAGTTTTCAAAGGACGTTCCAAGCCTGGACTGGTGATTTCTAGGAAATATTGTTCTGGGAAGGGATCAGGCTTGATAGTATCAAGAACAGGACTGATGATTTCTGTCAGGTCTGCCGTGTCGTTCAAGGTAATTCCTTCGGGTTTATCTACAAAAATACTGAGAATCATGTCACTGCCAATCTTTCCATACTCGATATCCACGAGCTCGAAAGGCGCTTGGATGACAGGTTCTACAACTTCTCTGACTAATTCTACGATTGTTGCGATTGCGTCCACCTCCTCATAAGCAAGAGGCGAAGATATTTCCCCGCCTCTCTTTCTCATATTCTTACTATCAGTATAGCACGTTTGTCAATTTATGTAAAGCATAAGCACTCAAACAGCTGGTTTTCAAGCTATTCCTTAAAATTCTGCCTCAACTCGGTAGATCACTTGACCTTTGCTGGAGAATTTTTGCTCATACTCCGTCATGACATTGCCTTCAAAATCACTGGCATGCAAGTCCAGCCAAACACCATTGAGTTTCATCCCATACTGAGAAAAGCTCACTAGACTGTACTCAAACAAGCCACGGTTATCTGTCTTGAAATGGATTTCCCCATTCTCAGGCAAAATACGCTTAAAGGTATCCAAGAAACTCTTGTAAGTCAAACGACGTTTTTCATGGCGTTTTTTAGGCCAGGGATCTGAAAAGTTTAGGTAGAGGCGATCAATCTCACCGTCTTCAAAGTAGTCTGTCAAATCTGAACCGTCTACCCACAACAACTTGATATTAGGAACTCTAACTTCTAATACCTTATCCAAGGCATAACTTAATACCGACTTTTGGATATCAATCCCGATATAGTTGATGTCAGGGTTTTGCTTGGCCATTCCTGATACGAAGGCTCCTTTCCCACTTCCAACCTCAACATGAATAGGATGATCATTTCCAAACAAGTCTCGCCATTTCCCTTTAGCTTCCAAGGGATTGAGGACAACATACTGGGGATTAGCCTCTAGTAACTCCGTCGCCCCTTTACGATTTCTAACTCTCATCTCTTCTTTCCATACTTATCACGGAAGACGCGCAAGGCATAAATCTCCCGGTTTACATTGTCTAAATCTTGATTTTCACAGTATTTGGCAATCTGGTTCAAGTAAGAATACTGACCATACCAGTACAATTTATCTAACACTGTCTGATTGTACTTATAGCCGTAGTCTCTCAACCATTGACGCCACTGATGATCTGGAATGTAGTGGCATAGCAAATGTGCCACATCAAACATACGATCCGTCAGGCGAACCGAATCCCAATCCACTAGATAAACAAGTCCACTCTCTGTCTCGATCCAATTACTATGGCGAAGGTCTCCATGCACAATCGTTGCATGCTCTTCCCTAAAGCCTGGAACCGTCTTACCTAGTTCAGCAATCACACTGTTCAAATAGTGATTCTGCTTCAAGATTTCTGGTACTTCTTGTTGCCAAGAACGCAATAAATCAACTGGTTTTTCCATGGTATATCCCAAACGGCTCAACTGCTTCATCAAGGGACGCGAGCGGTGAAGGCGGTTCAAGATATTGATAATCTGCTTGCGATTCATGTCGTAAGGGGTCAATATTTTGCCCGTCAACCATTCCTGGGCACACATATCACTGCCATCTGGCAAACGACGAGTCCATAGTAATTGAGGAGCGATTTGTTCTCTGGCTAAGCCAGGTAGGATTGGAGAGGTGTTCATTTTTACAAAGACGCGCTTCCCATCAGGGTAGCTTCCCATATAAGCTTTGCCGCTCTTCCCAGGGATAGGAGTCAGCGTTAGCTCATTATCACCCAAGTCCATTTCTTTCCTCCGTATAAAGTTTCCTTACTATTCTACTAGTTTTTAGTCTATTCGTCAACCAATCTTTTTAGTTGGTAAGGCAAATAAAACAGTTGTAGGAAGAGACTAGCCCCTACAAGAGCCAACAAGGCTATTTTTTCTTGAAAAACCACTGCTCCGACCAGCAATTCTAACAAAAGAACTGCAATTCCCACACCGACTACAATCTGTTTCAATCCCTTCTCTTTCTCCCCTTTTTCTAATGGAAAGAGCTGGGTCAAGTATTGGTAGTCAAAGGCGTGATAGAGGGCTAGCAATTGGAAGAGCAAGAGGTAGTTAAATAGAACCACCACTGCTGTCGCTATCCAAGCTTGCTCGATAAAGACTAGAGCTAGCAAGGATAGGAGCAAGAGGCGCAAACTGAGAGCAAAGAGATCTCCATTTCGAAGATAAGAACGAAGATAGAGGTTTTGCCAAATCTTCCCTGGAACCTTTTGAACAGTCTTTAGGATAAAATCCAAATAAGCGCGACGTCTGACACTATTTGAAACGCCCTTGACCTGCGTAAAGAGAGCAAAGAAACGAAGCAAGACTTGCTTTCGCTTGCTTTCTTGGGCGATCACATAGTCCCAGTCCAATCCAGTCTCAGTAAGAAATTTACTGGCTTTTTGACGAAAGACTAGGTATTTCCCAGCCCCTAATAAAAGCACATAGGCAAGAAAGACTGGCAAACCATAGCCCATGGCTAAAAATAAGGGCGCAAATAAAAGCAAGAAAAGGGTTTGGACAAAGAGCCAAAAGACCAGTGAGCGTACCGTCTGCTCTTTGAGATGGGACTTAACCTCTTCTTCACTGACTAAGAGAAAGAGCTTGTCAGATGCCTCCATATAAGTGGCAATCCCTCCCCAAGCCAAAAGCAAGGCAGATACAATCCCCAAAAACAAGAGGATGGGCCAGTGATTTTCAGGAAAATCTTGCAAGAGTTGACTGTACTGGTAAGATAGAAAACCGATGAGAACTAGTAGGAACAAGACAAAGTGGTCATTGAGAACATAACGCAGATAACCGACACACTCCTTACGAAAAGCCTGCTTTCGCTTTAAAAACAAGTCTTTCATAACTCCTCCTCTTTGGTCAGAGCCAAGTAAATATCATTCAAACTCGCTTCAGGCATGTCAAAGGCTTCGCGCAGTTGCTGGAGGTTCCCCTGAGCCCTCACCTCCCCCTTGTGGAGAATAACAAAGGCGTCACACATCTTCTCCGCCGAATCTAGCACGTGGGTACTCATGAGGATAGACTTGCCTTTTTGCTTTTCCACTTCCAAAAGCTGAATCAAGTCAGAAATAGCCAGCGGATCGAGCCCAAGAAAAGGCTCATCCACGATAAAGAGGCTCGGATCCACGACAAAAGCACAGATAATCATGACCTTCTGCTTCATCCCTTTGGAGAAATGAACTGGAAACCAGTCCAATTTTTGGTCCAAACGAAACATTTTCAACAAAGGTTCTACTCGCTCAAAAGCGACTTTTTGCTCAATACCATAAGCCATGGCCACCGTTTCGATATGCTCTCTGAGGGTCAATTCCTCATACAGACTAGGAGTCTCAGGAATGTAACCAATTTGCTTGCGGTAGTTGGTCGCATCTTCTCGCAGGGTCAAACCATTAATCTTAATTTCTCCACTGTAAGGCGTCAAAAGACCGATAATCTCATTGATTGTCGTTGATTTCCCAGCACCATTGAGACCAATCAAACCAACCAACTGCCCACTTTCAACTGTAAAGGACACATCTTTCAAGACAGGGACGTGAACATAGCCTCCTGTCAGGTTTTTAATTTCTAACATATTTTCTCCGAATCTGGTATAATGTAGCTATATTATATCAAAATTCAATACAGTAGAGGTGGATTTTATGTCAGATTGCATTTTTTGTAAGATCATCGCAGGGGAGATTCCTGCTTCAAAAGTATACGAGAATGAGCAGGTTCTTGCCTTTCTTGATATCTCTCAAGTAACGCCTGGACACACGTTAGTCGTACCAAAAGAACATTATCGCAATCTTTTGGAGATGGATGCAGCAAGTGCCAGCCAACTCTTTGCCCAAGTGCCACTAGTAGCTCAAAAAGTTATGAAAGCTACCAAAGCTGCTGGTATGAATATCATCGCCAACTGCGAGGAAGTCGCGGGTCAAACGGTCTTTCATACACACGTGCACCTCGTACCTCGCTACAGTGCAGAAGATGACCTCAAGATTGACTTTATCACCCACGAACCTGACTTTGACAAACTTGCCCAAGTCGCTGAAACCATTAAAAACGCTTAAGGAGATGCCATGAAACTATCAAATCTACTGCTATTCGCAGGAGCTGCAGCTGGAAGTTATTTTGTCGTGAAAAATCGCCAAGCCATTCAGGATGAAGTGCTAGATACAACTGACCGCATCGAAACTATCAAGGATGATTTGAATATCATCCAAAACAGCCTACAAATCATCGACCAACAAAAAGCCCTTATCAAGGAATACCAAAAGGATTTGACCTACAAGTTCAAAGTCTTGGAAAAAGATTTCCAAACCAGAATGGCGATCCTCCAAGAAGAAAAACAAGAATAATAAATCCTCCAACTTTCCTTAAATCCATTTTGGATTACTAGATTCGAACAGAAAAGGGAGGAAACGGAAATAAAACAGTTTTTTAAAATTCTGGCGCAGATTATCCTAATTCCTTGTGGCTGTCTCTGCCTTCTGGCGGCTCTAGCATTTCTACTACTGATGAATCTTTTTAAGGCATCACCAAGTGACATCCAAAAAGGGAATGACGACTTAAAACAAATATTTATCTCTCTAGACATGCCTCCTGAGAAAGTAGAATCAGATGGAAGGTATCAATTTGAAGGTGGAGGCTTAAATTTTTATGTTACTTTCTCAGATGAGGTTGTCAATAGCCACCCCGTCCTAAAGGAAAGTCCAAAACTCACCAAAAACCGACTTAAAGTCTATGTCCTCCAGACAGGAGATATTTCCTACTATAAAGTAGGAGACAACTTATTCAATCGTGGTTTAATACAATTTTTAGAAAAGGAAAGTGAGAAGTATTTCCAAGAAAAAGGAAAGAAATCAAATTCTTCTTACACAATTCTAACTTGGAAAGATCAGGAAAGTCTTAAAAAGGGAATTGCATTCTATGAAAAAGCTTTGATCTTAGTGGATATTCAAGATAACTCGGCAATCAAACACATTGATACTATTACCATTAAGCCTGGCAAGGAAGCGGAACTCAAGCAACTCATTCAGGAGATGGATACAGCTGGCTTGCTCACTCAAAAGTATAAATAGTAGACTAACTGGAAAATGATTTTTCGACGCTAAATTTTCAATGATAACAAAAAAAGAGCCCATCGGCTCTTTTTGTTTTATTCTCCTTCAAAGGCATCTTTTATGTGGTCAAAGAAGCCTTTTTTCTTTGGATTGACTTTCAAGTCACCTGCAGCTGCGAATTCTTTAAGCGCAGCTTTTTGGCGGTCGTTCAAACCTGTCGGAGTCACGACATTAACTGTAACATATTGGTCACCAACGGCACCACCACGAAGGCTCGGTGCTCCCTTGCCACGTAGACGGAATTTCTTGCCAGTCTGAGTTCCCTCTGGGATGACCAATTCAACATCGCCATGCACGGTTGGAATTTCCACAGTATCTCCTAGAGCTGCTTGGACAATATTGAGATTCAGCTTGTAGAAAATAGTTGTTCCTTCACGTTCAAATTTATCACTGGCTTCAACTGAAACCACCACGTACAAGTCCCCGTAAGGGCCACCGTTAAAGCCTGCTTCACCTTGACCAGCTAGGCGAATTTGTTGGCCTGTTTCCACACCAGCAGGGATTTTTACATGTACGCTATGAGCTTGTTTTTCATGACCTGTACCGTGACAAGTTGTACATGGATCTTTAATTTCTTTTCCGCGACCATGACAGACATCACAAGTTACTTGGCGACGCATCATACCAAGTGGAGTCTGCGTATCGACGTTAATGACACCAGCACCATGACAGCGTCCACAAGTGACTGGACTTGTTCCTGGCTTAGCACCAGATCCGTTACATGTACGACAGCTTGCTTCACGGTTGTATTTGACTTCTTTTTCCGTTCCGAAAATGGCTTCTTCAAAGGTCAAATTCACACGGTACTGAAGGTCATCCCCTTGACGAGGAGCGTTTGGATTGCGCGAAGCTCCGCCTCCTCCAAAAAAACTTGAGAAGATATCTTCAAAACCACCGAAGCCACCTGCTCCGTCAAAGCCACCGAAACCACCAGCACCACCAAAGCCACCGTTGGCACCTGCAGCACCATATTGGTCGTAGGCTGCACGTTTTTGGTCGTCACTCAAAGTCTCATAGGCTTCTTGAACTTCCTTGTACTTTTCCTCAGCACCAGGCTCCTTGTTGATATCTGGGTGATATTTTTTCGAAAGCTTACGATAAGCCTTTTTGATCTCGTCTGCCGAAGCGTTTTTTGACACCCCCAGACGATCATAAAATTCAGTATTGTTCATACAAGATACTAAGAGCGAACAGAAAGCGACTGAAATTTAGGAAACCTCCTAAGAAATCCTGATTTCTTAGGAGGTTTATCTAATTTCCAAGCTTTCCGCTCGAGTTCAATTACGAACACCCTTATTCCTTTCTATTAATATTACGGAACGAAACCACGATTTAGGTCGGGTTCAATTCCCTTCTTTTTTATGAGACAAAACCTAAATAAATGAGATTCCGTCCTTTTTTACCGAAAAACAGAGGCTGGGTTGCAACCTCTGTGGTACATTAATTTCAATCTATAGATACAACTAAATCAGATTTTGTATATTTTAATAAAGGTTTTTAACTTTATCATAACTAGCAACTGCGATATTTATAATTTTTTCATCTCCAATTTCATTATCAAAATAAACTTGTTTATTAATTGGAGCACCATCCTTCGTTTCCCTAGTATCTTTCGTAACAGGTAAAATAGTATCTATATGACATTTTAGCCAGGTTATATCTTCATTATTGTTTTTGGGTAATTCTAGAAATTTTCTATTTTTACCTTTGTTAGTTACACATTCCAAGGAAATGTAATTTGACTCTGAAGTATCACTTTCCACTATAGATGAATCTTTTTTCTGAAGCTCACTAATCAACTTACTAACCTTCATTCAATCCTCCTCATTCTCTGAGCTATGACTAAAATAGTCCACTGGACTATTTTATTTTTCCGTAAACTCTCCGTCTACGACGTCATCGCCTGCGTTTCCTGTTGCTTGTGCGCCTTCTGCTCCTGCTTGAGCTTGTTGTGCTGCTGCGGCTTGTTCGTAGAGTTTAACAGCAAGTCCTTGAGCTTTTTCGTTCAATGCTTCGAGTTTTGCTTTCATTTCGTCCAAGTTGTTGTCTTCTTGGGCTTTCTTAAGTTCATCAAGGGCAGCTTGGGCAGCATCACGTTCTGCGTCAAAGCCTTTGCCTTCAGTTTCCTTGATAGTCTTTTCAGTCGCAAAGATAGCTTGGTCTACTTCGTTACGAAGATCTACTTCTTCTTTACGTTTCTTATCTGCTTCAGCGTTTGCTTCTGCATCTTTCATCATACGGTCAATTTCTTCATCAGTCAAACCTGAGTTTGATTGGATAACAATTGTTTGTTCTTTTTGAGTTCCAAGATCTTTGGCCTTAACAGATACGATACCGTTCTTATCGATATCAAATGTTACTTCGATTTGTGGGATACCACGAGGTGCAGCTGGGATGTCAGTCAATTGGAAGCGTCCAAGAGTCTTGTTATCTGCTGCCATTGGGCGTTCACCTTGAAGAACGTGGATATCAACGGCTGGTTGGTTGTCTGCTGCAGTTGAGAAGACTTGTGATTTAGATGTTGGAATTGTTGTGTTACGGTCGATGAGTTTTGTGAAGACACCACCCATTGTTTCGATACCAAGTGACAATGGTGTTACATCAAGAAGGACAACATCTTTAACATCACCAGTGATGACACCACCTTGGATAGCAGCACCCATGGCAACTACTTCATCAGGGTTTACTGATTTGTTTGGTTCTTTACCAGTTTCAGCCTTAACAGCTTCTACAACGGCTGGGATACGAGTTGAACCACCAACAAGGATAACTTCGTCAATATCTGACAAGCTCAAACCTGCATCTGAAAGGGCTTGACGAACTGGAACTTTTGTACGTTCTACAAGGTCACGAGTCAAATCGTCAAATTTTGCACGAGTCAAGGTCATTTCTAAGTGAAGAGGTCCAGCTTCACCTGCAGTGATAAATGGCAAGCTGATTTGTGTTGAAGTTACACCAGAAAGGTCTTTCTTCGCTTTTTCAGCTGCATCTTTCAAACGTTGCATTGCCATCTTGTCAGTAGACAAGTCAATACCATTTTCTTTCTTGAATTCTGCAATCATGTGATTGATGATTTTTTGGTCAAAGTCGTCACCACCGAGTTTGTTATCCCCTGCAGTCGCCAATACATCGAAGACACCGTCACCCAATTCAAGGATAGATACGTCGAATGTACCACCACCAAGGTCAAATACCAAGATTTTTTCTTCTTTGTCAGTCTTGTCCAAACCATAAGCAAGAGCTGCTGCAGTTGGTTCGTTGACAATACGTTCTACTTCAAGACCAGCGATTTTACCAGCGTCTTTTGTAGCTTGACGTTGTGCATCGTTAAAGTAAGCTGGAACTGTGATAACTGCTTTAGTTACTTTTTCACCAAGGTAATCTTCAGCGTAACCTTTCAAGTATTGAAGAATCATAGCTGAGATTTCTTGTGGAGTGTATTCTTTTCCGTTAGCAGAAACTTTTTCAGAAGTTCCCATCTTAGATTTGATAGAGATCACTGTATCTGGGTTTGTAACTGCTTGACGTTTTGCGGCATCACCAACGATGATTTCACCGTTTTTGAATGAAACTACAGATGGAGTTGTGCGGTTTCCTTCTGGATTTGCGATGATTTTGCTTTCAGTTCCTTCAAGAACTGCTACTGCTGAGTTTGTTGTACCTAAGTCAATACCGATAATTTTAGACATGTGTTTTTCTCCTTAAATTTTATATTCTATTTTCTTTTTGATACTCTTCTTAGGTGGCGGCGCTGTCAGAGCCTGACTCGTCAATCTCTTTGACTAAACTTTGAGCCTAAGGTCTCAAAGTTTGCGCAAATAGCGCCACGGCGAAGAGTATCGTCTTTTGTTCGCTTCGCTCACTATTGCAAAGCTGAGCTACTTTTTTATCTTTCTTCATAGTTTATTGTCGTTTCGGACAGAGAGTTAGAAATGATTCTCATCTGAGATTTTGATATCAAATTCAATAATATCCCAAGAAAACAGCCACCTTTTTATTGCTTTCAAAAGTTTATAGCTAGGATTTTCAACGTTATGTAACACAGCATATCTACTTTGATTTTTACCTAAATACAGATAAGGATTGCCGTTATATTCTCCTAATGATCGTAAATATTTCAATCTTTTCTTTTCTGTACGCGCAACCTTTTTAATATGATTAGGTCTATTTAATGACCACTTCTCATACTGTGGTTTAAAAAATAAATTTTTGATCCAACCCCAAAACAAGCGTAAAAGTGGTAATATTAAAATCATAAAAACAAGAATAACAATTAACAACCCTAGTGTCATCTTTAAACCATAATCATTGATAAATTGCTGAACAATTTGGTAAATATGATCTAATTTTTCCATGTTTAATCTCCATCTCTAATTATAAACTACTACCATGGCTGGGCGTAGAATGCGGTCATGGAGTTTGTAGCCTTTTTGGAAGACTTGAGCGATGGTGTCTGCTGGGTGTTCATCGTCTGCTGGGAGAGTTTGAATGGCCATATGATAGTTATGATCAAATTCGCCGTCAGCTGCGATTTCTTCGATTCCTTCTTCTTTCAAAGCGTGAATCAAGCTCTCTTGCACCATCTCCAATCCTTTCTTCACATCATCTGTCAAACCTTCAACTGCTAGTGCACGTTCTAAGTTGTCGAGCGATGGTAAGATTGCTTTTGCTAGGTCCTGGCTACGGTAACGTTGCAAGTTTTGACGTTCTTCATTGGCACGGCGCTGGATATTTTGCATTTCCGCATGAGCACGAAGGTATTTGTTTTCGAACTCATCTGCACGTTCATTTGCCAAGTCCAATTCAGACTTCTCAGGAGTTGTTTCTTCTACCGTTTCCACAACTTCCTCTTCTTGAACTTCTTCTACTTCTTCATTTTTTATATCTTGGGCCATTTTCGCCTCCTTTAATGATTTCAATCTTAATGTACTTCATAATGATTGCTACTGAGATAGCGGTAAAAATCTGTCAACTTCATGGTCAAAACACGATTGACCACATTGACTTGATTGACCAATCGCTGGTAATCCAGATTGACCGGACCGATAATCGCTAGAATTCCAAAACCCCGATAAGGAATGAGGAACTTACTACTAATAACCGCTAGGTCTGCTAGACAGGACTCTTGACTGTCCGCAACACGGACATTTTGCATCTGATCTTCATGCAGACCCTCACGAATCTCCAAGGCTACCTTTTGTGGCTGATCAAAGAACTGATAGGCTGCCAGATTGGCAAAATTCAAGAGATTGACCTTGCCCGCCACCACAATGTTTTCGTTGAACATTTCCTTAAAGATGTGTTCAAAGAGATCCATAACATTGTCCGTTGTTGTGAAGTAACGCTGGATAATCTGCGGAATCTCCGTTCGAATCTTGTAGTGAATATCTAGAACTGTGTGACCGAGGAAACGTTCCTGAATGATGCTCTTCAGTTTCAGCAAATCTTCCTGCAAGAAGTTCCTTGGAATCAGAAATTGACTGGTAACCGTTCGAGACTCGTCTAGGGTAAATACTGCCAAGGCTGTATGTTGCCCTAGAACAACGATATCAAAAGCTGTTAACCGTTGCCTGCTCGGCTCAACATCCAGTGCCACTACCGTATAGCCACTCAAGTCTGTTAGTAGATTAGCAGCCTCTTGCAGAATATCCTCTAGCTTGAAGAATTCCTGATCAAAGGCTTTGACAATCTCATAAACCTCATTTTCAGCCAGTCGGTCAAAATCCAGTGAGTGTTTCACATAGTACTGAAAACCAGCAACACTTGGCATCCGACCGCTTGAAGTATGAGCCTTCTCAAGCAAACCCTGCTTTTCTAAAGCCGCCATATCATTACGAATGGTAGCACTGCTAGAGTTAATAGACTCTTGCAAAGCTTTGGATCCGACAGGTTCGTGCGTTTTGGTAAAGATGTCAATAATCAGATTTAAAATATCCTGCTGACGCTCTGTAACCATCTCATCACTCCTCTCTGTCTGATCAATTAGCACTCGGCACACTCAAGTGCTAACTCATGATTCTATTATACACCCTTAGAAGAGAATGTCAAGACAAAAACTCAAAAATTTAGCACTCTTTTGTCAAGAGTGCTAAAAGTCAGTCTAAAGACCTAGAATCTTACTTCCCATCTACTTGGTATTTTCTTTTAAGTCTGAAAAAACCATGGATTAGATAAGAAATTAAGCAAGCGTATAAAACGAAAATAATAAAGAAAGACATAGAAAGATCTTCTCTAAATAAACTCATACAAACAACAAAACCACCTAAGAAAGCAGCTGTACATGAACGAAGTCTATACCGCATAACTTCCCACCTGAGAGTCTTACTCATATAGACTTGATCCTCCGGAAGTAAATCAGAAGATGATTTACGAAGAATTGAACAAAAACCTGTTTCTATCAATTCCCAACCGCTATTTCTAAAATCTTGTAGTTCATGCTTATACTTTTTAAGAAATCTAGAATCATAGATACGGTAGATGATATCTTCCGGTTGACATTGGTCAAAATAGAAAAAACCAAAACTACTCGTTCTATACCTCCAACCTTTCAAATGCATCTCATGTAAATATTCTTCTACCTTATCCAAATCAAGAAT
The DNA here is from genome assembly GCF_000287715.1 of Streptococcus oralis SK304. GTDB lineage: Bacteria > Bacillota > Bacilli > Lactobacillales > Streptococcaceae > Streptococcus > Streptococcus oralis_Y. Next base: position 41,703 of record NZ_ALJN01000012.1, read on the forward strand.
GGTAAACACCCGAAATTGTGCTTTACTTTTCATAATCCTTCCTCCAAATTAGAAAACATACATTGTTTTATTTATCAGATAATTCTTTCCATTTTTGAAACAATTTCCAAAAAATATAAGAAATCTGAACCACAAGAGCCAACAATAAAATACAATCCATGATAGTAAGCAAAAATACTAGCCCGCTAAAAACGTCTCTTTCACTGAGCAACTTTAAGAACAACGGAATCAACATTGACAAGAAAAACAAAACAGGAAGCAACCGCAGTCTTAAAATCCGATGAACTATATCCAACTTCCCAGTAGCATCATTATAAATTTCAAACTCTGCATCCGATTCAATCTCAGAATGTGCTTTTCTAAAATAGGAAAAACTATTGAAGTCTGTAATATGCTCCCAGCCACAGTCTTTAAACAGTTGCAAATAAGAGGTTCTCTCTGATGTTCTCATTGGGTAAAAATCCAACTGATAAGACACTTGTTCAGGCTGACACTTTTCAAAGGTATACTTAACTGCAAACAACAAGATAGAATAGCTTACTTTCCTAAGTTTCCAGCCTTTAGCATGCATTTCTCTAAAGTATAGAGCCTCCCTATCATAATCCGCAATGGTAAAAATTCGGTAAACACTTTTCTTTTCCATCATCCTTCCTCCCGACTATTTCTGTAAAGTCGTTCAATACGTTTCAATTCTATCTCCAAAACTTTTCGTCCCAAATCTGTTATCTGATAAATTTTCCGTTTTTCCTCTTCTCGGACAAAGAAAATCAAGCCATCCTTTTCCATCTTTGACAAGGTCCCATACATGGTCCCTGGACTAATCGAAACTTGCGAATCTGTCATCTCCTTGACCTTTTGTGTAATACCATATCCATGGTTCTCCTTCTGTAGACAAAACAAGATATAAAAACCCGTTTCAGTCATGGGAAGGTAAACACGCCTGATCTTATCTGTTAATTCCATTTAACCACACTTCCTATTTAATTCGATATATCGCACTTCGTTATATAAACTATATCACAGTCCGATATAAAATGCAAAAAAAAGATCACCCTCAGGCAATCTTTCTTCTATATTAGTAAAGATCTAAATAATTATCAACTTCCCATTGTGAAACGAAGGTTGCATAGCTAGCCCACTCGATACGTTTAGCTTCGAGGAAGCTAGTGTAAATGTGTTCACCTAGGGCTGCCTTGACCACTTCATCTTCTGTTAAAGCTTTCAAGGCGTTATGAAGAGTTGATGGAAGATCGGTAATTCCAGCTTCCTTACGCTCTTCTGCTGTCATGATGTAGATATTTTCTTCGATAGGAGCTGGTGCTTCGATTTTGTTTTCAATACCATGCAAACCGACTTCCAAAAGAACTGCCATAGCGATGTATGGGTTTGCCATCGGATCCACTGAACGCAACTCAAGACGAGTTCCCATACCACGTGAAGCAGGCACGCGCACAAGTGGCGAACGGTTACGACCAGCCCAAGCAATGTAAACAGGCGCTTCATAACCTGGAACCAAACGTTTGTATGAGTTAACTGTTGGGTTCATGATAGCAGTATAGTTATAGGCATGCTTGATCAAACCACCAAGGAAATGGTAGGCCGTTTCTGACAACTGCATTCCTTTTGGATCGTTTGGATCAAAGAAGGCGTTATTTCCTTCAGCGTCAAACAAGGACATATTGCAGTGCATGCCTGATCCAGCAATACCAAATTTTGGTTTCGCCATAAAGGTTGCATAAAGCCCATGTTTGCGAGCAATAGTTTTAACAACGAGCTTAAAGATTTGAATCTTGTCACAGGCACGGAGGACTTCATCATACTTGAAGTCAATTTCATGTTGTCCAACTGCAACCTCGTGGTGACTTGCTTCTACTTCAAATCCCATTTTGGTCAAGACATTCACAATCTCACGACGTGTATTGTCCGCAAGGTCAGTAGGCGCCAAATCAAAGTAGCCACCCTTGTCATTTACTTCAAGTGTTGGGTCTCCATTTTCATCTAGTTTAAATAGGAAGAATTCTGGTTCTGGCCCAAGGTTAAAGGATTTGAATCCTACTTCTTCCATGTGACGGAGAGCACGTTTCAAATTTCCACGAGGGTCACCTGCAAATGGTTTACCTTCTGTTGTATAGACATCACAGATCAAACCTGCAACACTTCCGTTTTCATCTCCCCAAGGGAAGACTGTCCATGTATCCAAGTCTGGGTACAAGTACATATCTGACTCATTGATACGTACAAAACCTTCAATAGAAGATCCATCAAACATAGCCTTATTTGACAAGACTTTATCTAACTGTTCATCTGTAGCAGGAATTTCGACGTTTTTCATCGTTCCCAAAATATCTGAGAACATGAGACGGATAAAGGTAACATTTTTTTCCTTGACTTCACGACGAATATCTGCAGCTGTGATTGGCATGAGTTTTCTCCTTAATGTATGACTACTTGCGGTTGCCTAACCGCGACCAAAAGGTGATCGTACTGAAGCAAAGCGACCCTGTTGGAGGAGTTCATTGTGAAGTGCGCGACGCACCTCCGTCTGACTCACCACTTTCTTGGACTTCGCCTCACGTTCAGCATATTTTTTCTTAATCGCAGCAATATTATGACCTTCAGAGATATAATCTTTGATTTCAAGCAGACGATCCATATCATTCAACGAATACATGCGACGGTTCCCTTCGTTTCGATCAGGTTTAATCAACTCTTGATCTTCATAATAACGAATCTGACGCGCCGAGAGATCGGTCAATTTCATAACACTGCCGATAGGAAAAACAGCCATATTTCGGCGAAATTCTCTTTCCTTCATTTACAATTCCCTTCCTTCTGTCTATTATAGTCTAAAAAAAAACAAACGTCAATCGATAATGTTATAAAATGTAACATTATTTTTCTTTTTTCTCTAAAAAGAGATGAATACGATCAATATCATAATTTACGAGAATTGCGACAAAAACTCCCATGAAAGTTTCCGATACCCGCGCAAATACGTACAAAATTGTTTCACCGCTCGGTATTGATAGGGTAATGATTAACATAGCTGCTACACCACCAATAACCCCCGATTTATTATTCATGGCCACATTTGTCATAATGGTTAACATAGTGCAGATTGGAACAACCACCAAGGTCACCCAAAAGGCTTCATGAAATAGGGTATTTAAGAGAAAAAAGATAAGGGCGTAGAAGCCACCGATACTATTTCCTAGAATACGTGAAGTCCCAAAATGGACACTCTTATCAAAACTCTCCCTCAGACTAAAAACCGCTGTCAAAGCACCGATTTGAAGACCTTTCCAGCCAAAAAAGCCAAAAATCAAAAGAACTAGAAAAACGGCAATTCCCGTTTTAAAAGTCCGCATACCAAGTTTGAACTGTGACTTATCAAATTTATATTTTTTAAAATAACTCATAATCTCAACTTTCTACTACCATTTTAACATAAATCAGTTGATTTTATGAATGAAAATCAATAGGAAGCGTTTTTAATTCAAGCTACAAGAAAAAGAGGAAACAGAGTTCCTCTTTTCTATTTAACTTCCAGAAATTAGTTGCTTTCGTCTTCTTTTCGTTTCAACTGACCAAGTCCTAAAACTCCTACTAAAGCTGCTAGACCAAGATATGGCATGTAGCTTGAATCATTTGTACCTGTTTGAGGTAGAGTAGGGTTTCCTTTTGGATTTGGATTAGAATTAGGGGTTGTTGGCTCTTCTGGTTTCTTAGGTTCTGGTGTTGTAGTACGAACTGTGTTTGAAGCGTAAGCAACTTTATTCACAGTATTTACATAGGTATTTTCAAAGGTTCCAACAGCAATTCGTTTCATTTGAATATAAGTCTCAGCCTGGAATGGGGAATCCAACTGAATCTCTTGAAGGAATTCTTCCTTGAAGCGAATTGTAATCATTCCTTTATCTTGATCATGTTCAACCTGTGTTTCAGCTGTTAAGTCTGTACCTGCCTTGATAACACGACCGTCTTTCAATCGGATATCAACCTTAGCAAGAACTTTATAGTTTCCAGTGTATTGATCACCTTTTTGGTCATAATCATCTACAAAACTATAGTCATTCAAGTCCTCAGAATGATTTTGTGGGATCAAACCACCGATTAAACGATAATTGAAGTACTGGTTCAACGGAATTGTTTGGCCATCAATATTGTCACTGCTTGGATCCATACTGATTGTCACATCTTTTTTCGGTGTGATTTTCGGTACGTTGTTGACAACTACTTCTGTAGCATAGCCATTTCCAAAATCGATTTGGTAGGCTTTGTTTTCATACTTACCACCCGTTTGGCCAAATTCAGGTTTAACCGTCATCGGATCTGTGATTAGTAATGATTTTCCTGTTGCTACATAGTTCTTGTAGAATTCAGCTGGATTATCAGCTGAGAAGAGTTGGAAAGCACCTTTAACAGTGATGTTTGCTTTCTTCAACAGCTCTTGAACCTTCTTAGGCGCAGCTTCTAAACTATCAAATTGTTGAACACTGATACCTGATACAAGATTACCTTCTAGATCGCGAATCTTAACCAATTCTGGATGAAGGCTTAAGGCTTCTTCTGGATAATCATCCACATAGTAGAAACCATTTTGAATCGCTTCTTTAGAAGATTTATCTCCCTTGTATTGGTCCAAATCCCATGTGAGTTCATAGTAGTTCGTTGAACCAGCTAGAACTTCTTTGCCATCAATATTCAAACCTTGCTTGTTCTTGTTAACTTTCAAAGGCTTGATGTAGTTGTTATTTGGATTGTCAGGATCATTTGGTTTACCTGGAGTCGTTACACGAACAATGTTTGACTTGACACCGTAGGCATCGTTGACTGTCAGAGTGAAGTTATTAGTATAAGTTGCCCCATCGTTCAAGACTCGACCAACAACCGTTGGATGAAGAGTCTCAACAGGTTTAGTTAAGTCAGCATTGTATGTTGCCAATGTCTCATCAGTAGCCTTAAAGGTTACAGTGTGACTAGCTTTGTCATAGCTTGTTTCAAAACCTTTGCTTGCAGCCTTGGTTGCTTCCAAATCAAACTGATAGCCAGTTGGAAGTGGATCTACCAATACAAACGAAGTTGTTTTTGGACGTCCTGCAGTTAAAGCTTCCGTTTTCAACTCAAACTTCACTACAGACTGCTTAGCAACTAGAGTACGATTGATATCTACTCCATCCTCATTTTTAATTTCTTTATTAATCTGAGGTTGTGCAAATAGACGATTGTAATGGTAGTGAACTGTTGGCACCGCTGGTGGTGTTGGTAACTGCTTAGGAGTTGGTGCTACCGGCGGAGTTGGCAATGGATCATAATTTGGCTCTTCTGGTTTTGATGGCTCCGGTTGATCTGGAGTTTTTACCGGTGGTGTTGGCTCGTTTTCATAGCTTGGTGCTACTGGAGCTGGCTCCAATGGTTTCTCTGTCTCATACATTGGTTGAGTTGGAGCTGTTGGTGCAACAGGTTTCGTCGGAACCCCAATTGCATTAATGTTTGAATTGAAAGCAAACCAAACATTCCCACTTTTAGAAGAAGCCATATTAAAGCTAATCTCCGATTGAGTTATTTCACCGACAATAGCACCGTACCAATTATTTGGACTAGAGGTTGTATCCCATTCCGATGTATCCCAACGAGCCCCTAGCGATTTTTCTGCATTTGATGAATCTGCATAAGCAGAGTTATTTTCATGAATCTTGATAGATGAACCAGAAATTGGAATATATTGACCGTTAAAGTTTCTAACACTTTCAATTGCATCTTTATCAATTGCCCCACTACCGTTACCTCTATTTAGAGATGAAAAATTAACTAATCCTCCTGTGAGATTCATAAGTTGACCTTCTTCATCATAAAACTTGACTTTTACATTAATGTTTGTAGAAGTAAAATAATCATTATACCATGCTGTCACAGTTGGATCACTCGAGGCAAACATAGTCATTTTGGTTCCATCGTTAAAACCTGTTTCTTTTAATGTGTAAGTGTAAACTACTTTTGAAATTTTCTTACCATTAAAACTTGAATTTTTTAGACCAGTATAGGTAACATCAACTGGTTTATCCTTTTCTAATACAAGCTTTGCATAAGTGTTATTCGAATTGATTGCATTGAAATATGAATATGCTGTAGATTTTGTCCTATCAGGATTTGTTGGCGAAATCCCCCATGATTTTACCAAAGCATCTAATTCCTGCTGCCCATATTGATGTACAGATGAATCAATTGTTCGTATTGCATTTGGTTCTGATTTAAAGTTCAACGATTGTGATCTTGGTTCTGAAAGATAACCATCTTGCTTCTTTTTACTCTCCGCTTCTGCGAGTGCTGCAGTATAGGCTGCGAAATCTTTCTTATATTGTCCACTATCTGCTTGATATTGGGCTAATTTAGCTTCATACTCAGCTTTTGCGGCTGCATTACGTTGCTTGATTTCTTCATTCTCAGCTTTAATCGCAGCATTTTTTGCCTTGTTGTCTTCAACGGCCTTTTCATAGGCTGCTTTTGCATCAGCATTTGCTTTTTGAACGCGAGCTAGTTCTGTCTGATAAGCCGCTAACTTAGTTTGGTAGTCTGTTTCGTTAGCTGCATTCGCTTGCTTAACTTCCGCCAAATCTGCTTCGTATTTCTTCATCGCAGCTTCATAAGTCGATTTTGCAGCAGCGTTACGTTGCTTAATCGCTTCATTTTCAGCTTGAATCGCTGTGTTTTTAGCTGTGTTTTCTTCAACTGCCTTTTCATAGGCTGCTTTAGCTTCCGCATTTGCCTTTTGAACACGAGCCAACTCTGTTTGATAAGCTGCTAATTTAGCTTGATAATCAGCATCATTATCTGCCTTAGCTTTCTTAATAGCTGCGAGATCTGCTTCATACTGCTTCACCGCCGCTTCATAAGTTGCTTTTGCAGTTTCATTACGTTGTTTAATCGCTTCATTTTCAGCTTGAAGCGCTGCATTCTTTGCAGTGTTTTCTTTTACTGCTTTATCATATGCCTCTTTAGCTTCCGCATTAGCTTTTTGTACTCGAGCTAATTCTGTCTGGTATGCTGAAAGTTTATTTTGATAATCCTGTTGACTATCTTCATTTGCTTTTTTGATAGTTGCTAAATCTTTTTGATATTGTGCTAGCTTAGCCTCATATTCTGCTTTAGCTGTTGCATTGGCAGTGTTGATTTTTTCAACTTCTTCTTGATGACTTTTTAGATCTTTTTGATACTTGTCATCCGCTGCTTTGTTTTCAGCATTGACTTTATCTGTTTCTGCCTGATGAGCTGCGACTTCTTTTTTATATGCTTCAGTTGTCTTCTTTATTTCTTTTGCTTGTTTAGCATAGTCGCTTTTAATCTCATCTTGTTTTTGAGCATTCTCTGTAGCAGTTGTGGCTGTTCCTTTGTCTTTTGTTTCATCTTGAACTACCTTAACTCCTGCAGATTTTGCATCAGAAACTGTTTTATCCAGATCAGCTGATGATACTTCTACTGGCAAAGCTGAGTCTTTAGAACCAGCCTTAGCTTGACTTTCTTTGGCAACTTGGCTCATATTCCCCTGAGCTTCAGGTAGATTTGTGGCTGGGTTTCCTGTTGTTGCAACCTCAACTGTACTTGTACTAGTTGTCTCTGTAACTTCGTCAGCAAAAACTGCCTGATCTGCAAAAGCAATCAAAGCAGTTCCTAAAACAGCACCACACAAAGTTTTCGCAACTTTGCTTTTACGAAATCCATAGACTTCTTTTTTATTTTTCATTATAAGCCATTTCCTTATCTAAATTTAGTCGTTACTTCTTATATTAGCACTTTACAAGGCAAGATACAAATATTTACTCTTTTTTCTCTCTATTTATAGAAAAATTCCACATGTTTATAAATTAAATTAAAAAGAAGATGATCAAACCATCTTCTTTTAGTTAAACTATTTATTTTTCAGTCAAGGCTGCAAGTCCTGGAAGAACTTTACCTTCGAGGAGCTCCATTGAAGCTCCACCACCAGTAGAGATCCATGAGAACTTGTCTGCACGTCCAAGGTTGATCGCTGCGGCAGCTGAGTCACCACCACCGATGATTGATTTCACACCTGGTTGTTTCACGATAGCATCCATGACACCGATTGTACCAGCTTGGAAGTCTGGGTTTTCAAACACACCCATAGGTCCGTTCCATACAACTGTTTTGGCACCAGTCAAAGCTTCATCAAACTTAGCAATTGATTTTGGACCGATATCCAAACCAAGGAAGCCTGGATCAACTGCTTCACCTTCAGTGTCTTTCACTTCAGTGTAGTCTGCAAATGCGTTTGCTTCTTTTGAGTCAACTGGCAAGATCAATTTGCCGTTTGCTTTTTCAAGAAGAGCTTTCGCAACATCCAATTTGTCTTCTTCTACAAGTGAGTTACCGATTTCGATACCTTGTGCTTTGTAGAATGTGTAAGTCATCCCACCACCGATAAGAACTTTATCAGCTTTTTCAAGCAAGTTTTCGATAACACCGATCTTGTCTGAAACTTTTGAACCACCAAGGATAGCCACGAATGGACGTTCTGGAGCTTCAACAGCTTCTTGGATGTAGGCAATTTCGTTTTCAAGAAGGAATCCAGCAACTGCTTTTTCAACGTTTGCTGAGATACCAACGTTAGATGCGTGTGCACGGTGAGCTGTACCGAATGCATCGTTTACGAAAATACCATCTCCAAGTGATGCCCAGTATTTACCAAGTTCAGGATCATTTTTAGATTCTTTCTTGCCGTCAACATCTTCGAAACGAGTGTTTTCAACCAAGAGAACTTGTCCATCTTCAAGAGCGTTAACAGCGGCTTCCAATTCAGCACCACGTGTAACACCTGGGATAAATTTAACTTCTTGTCCCAATTTAGCAGCCAAGTCAGCAGCTACAGGAGCAAGTGATTTACCTTCTTTGTCTGCTTCTTCTTTTACACGTCCAAGGTGAGAGAAGAGGATTGCACGTCCACCTTGTTCAAGGATATACTTGATAGTTGGAAGAGCTGCAGTGATACGGTTGTCATTGGTAATCACGCCATCTTTAACAGGTACGTTGAAGTCAACACGAACGAGAACTTTTTTCCCTTTCAAGTCAACGTCTTTAACAGTCAATTTTGCCATTAGATATGACTCCTTCTTTTTTTATACGTGTTAATTATATCACAAAATCAACAAAAGAGATAGAAAAACCCTAAACTTTTCTTGTTCTTTCTTATAATTAAAACTAGCATTTTTTAAAATCAAATCTAGAAAAACCTTATCAAATAAGTAATCAATGCGAGATAAAATAATCAAAACAAGGTTTGACTGTAGCCAAACCTTGTTTTTAGTTTTTATGAGGAAATCCAAGAATTCTAAATCGATTAGTCTTCTTTTTTCTTTCTAGCAAGCAAGCCATAGCCACTCATTGCTCCGAGAAGTCCCAGAGCTACTAGACTGGCATCTGTTTCAACACCAGTATTTGGAAGTTGATTTGTTGCTTTTTCTACTTTGACTGGTGTTTCCACCATTGAATTGTCTGTACTTGGTACTAGCTGTTCAACTTTTTCCTTGGTACCAATTTCAACAATTTCTGGGATAGCTTCCTTGAGAACTTCAGTTGAACGAAGGGTGCGATTGCCTTGGGCATCTACTTCTACCAGACGACGAATTTGCCCTTCTTCTCCTTTTTGGACAAGTTGACGTTGACCTTTCAGAAGGCTTGCATTTGGTCGCTCTTGACGTTCGAAGGCCACTGTATCCTCTTCAATTTCTAGTTTCGGAATTTCTAAAACTAGGTCTTTTACTCCCTTAACTGGTTGGTTGCTTGATAGAACTTTTGTTCCAACTTCTGTGATTTCTGGGATAGCTTCCTTGAGAACTTCAGTTGAACGAAGGGTGCGATTGCCTTGGATATCTACTTCTACAAAGTGATGAACTTGACCTTCCACACCTGCTTGAACTAGCTGGCGTTGTCCTTTGAGAAGCTCGGCGTTTGGTCGCTCCTGACGTTCATAGGCCGTTGTTTCAGTTTCAATAACTAGTTCAGGGAGGGCTTCAACTGTTGGGGCTACTTCACTTGGATCCATGCTTCCAACATGATGGCTTTCTTCTGCAGGTGCTAGTTTCTTATTCAACTTTTCTTTCATTTCCGCAAAAGCTTGTGGAGTTGGCATCTCTGAAGCCAACAAAGTTTCTGCTTGTTCAATCAACTCAGCTTTAGGATCTTTTTCACGGATAGATTCGAGCAAACCTTCCAATTCTTCTCTAGCTGTCTGATAACGCTGATTTCCATCCAAGTCTGTCCCTGCTTGTTTCAACTCATTCAAAGCCCGGTTGACTTCTTCTTGACTAGCATTGTGGTTTTCTGCTACAGCTTTCGCTGCATTGAGCTTCTCTACTAGTACTGCTTGTTTGTCCTCGCTAGAGAAGGTGTAGGCAAGGGTTGACTGACGGCCTTGGGCAGCAGTGATTTCTTGTTTGAGGTACTCATCGTTGACAGCTGCTTTTGGAGAAACCAAAACATCAAACTCAGCGGTGTGTCCCTTGTAATGCAAGGTCAAGGTCTGGCGTCCAGTCTTTTGAGAACCGTAGCCCGTAATTTCAACACCTTGATCAGTAAAGCTGTGAGTCTCTTCTGTCTCATCATCATAGAGAACTCCGAAGCGACCTTCAGAGAGATCCAGTTGATCCCCTACTAGATAGTCTGTTTTTGGTTTCTTCGTAATGTACAAACCTGCTACTTCCTTTGGTTTTCCTTCATCTTGACCAGTCACTTGTACCTTCAAGTCACCAGTAACTGGAAGTCCAAGGTAGCTGACTGTGAGCTTTTGTTCCCCTTTTTGATGAGCGTCGTAGCCAGATACTGTCACACCTGAGTGAGTAAGGTTGATCAGCTCATCGGCTTGTCCCCCTTCGTATTGAACACGGAGGGTTCCGCCTCTGAGGTCGAGATTTTCACCTTCTTTATAAACTGTCTTCTTAGGTCCTTTTTCAAGGCTAACTGCAGCAATTTTTCTTTCATCCTGCGGAATCGCTACTGCCAAGGTGTTACTGATTTCTTTGCCAGGTAGTTGGGTACGATAGTAGAGGAGAGTTGGTTGCTTGTCAAAAGCCAATGGCGCTGTTGCCAAGTCGCCACCATTTTCAGACCTCAAAGTTGCAATTGGTGTTTGTGAATCTGCCTTGTCGTAAACGGTGATGGTTGCGCCTGCTGGAACATCAGAGAAACCTAGTTGAACTTGATGGTTTCCAAGTGAACGGACAGCTACCTTATACATTGGAATATTTTGACTTTCTGTGTCCAAGGTTTCATACATCTTCCAGTTGTAGATACGAATGGCTTTCCAAGGTGTTCCGTTATCAGATGTGATAACTTTTAGACGCCAGTCTTGAGCAGTAATTGGTTTGTCAAGAGTGATATCTGTCACGTGCGCTTTATTGCCACGGACTTCCTTAGCTAACTTCCATTCACCATCCGCATCTTTATAATAAAGGTCAAAGTCTTTGGTGTTCATCAAACCGTCGTTTACGGATTCTCCACCAGCTCCCGCATGATCCATGACCCATCTAACAACACGACGTGGTTGGGTCAAACGAATATCTACACTACCACTCAACTGAGCTGAAGACCACTTATCTGACAAGCTAGTAATGGTACCGTTCAACATACCTTCGATGCCTTCTCCACCTTCAGTATTTGGGAAAGTGCTACCAATAACCGTTGCCCCTGGAACAATATTTTTAGCCAAAGGTCTTGGGAGAGTTGTATCCTGAACAGTCATGCCCCAGTTGAGGGATGCCGTCGCCGCTTCAGAACGAAGTCCATTTTTACCAACTGCAACAACTTTCAATTCCTGAGTCGTACCAGTCGCATTAGCAGAGCGGCTAACTTTTGGCAAGTAGATAGTGGAAGCAGATGATCCTGTTAACAAACGCCAGTTATCTCCATCTTTTTCGTAGACTTCATAGAAATCTGCATCTTGGTTACCCGCAAACTGGACCACTGCTTCAGCTTCTTGGGCATTCTTGAGAGATTGTTTCACAACAGAAAGTCCCGTCGGCGCTTGTGGTGCTTGGTGGTTATCTGAAATTGTTAATTGACCTAAGTTGAACTGATAATCTTTTACAGCACCTTCATGTTCGAAGAAGAGTTTAACTGCATAGATAGTCTTTCCTGCTAGTGAGCTGAGGTCAAATTCTTCATTTGTCCAGTTATCAGAGAGAGTCAGTTCTTTCCATGCAGCTGCATCCTCAAATTTGTAGTCTGGAGTCGTAGAGAAGGCCATATAAACTTTCGAGCCTTTTCCTCCCTTGTGGGCAACCCGAAGTTTGGTTTTCTCCGTTACTTCTAGTTTAGTAGAATACAAATTCACATCTTGGTCCGTCTTACCAGCTACATCACCTGAGAATTTAAGGGAGTTCCCACCATTATAGGCATCTGTAAAGTCATATTCTGCATGGAGTTTTCCCCCCGTCGAAGTCTGCCACCAACGCCATGTTGGTAAGACACCTGAAACCGAACGGTAGTTCCACTCAGAATCCTTAGAAACTTTACTGTCTACAAACCACTTTCTACCATGTCCTGTATTAAAAGAGGTAGTGAAGGTTCGGCCTACTGCTGGAGTGCGGTCCGCAACTAAATTAGCAATTCCATACCACTCTTTGTCCGCTGGTTTTTGAGCCGTTGGATCTCCTTGATAACCTGTAAAGAAGATGTCCTCGTTCTTGTGGTAATCTTCACCTGTTTTCCCTAGACTGGTAATCGTATCTGGTGCAAAGAGTCCAAGGGACAAACGCAACTTGCCATTTTCATCTAAAAGAGCATCCCATTTTACTTTGGTCTTATAGGAGCCACCTTGCTGCAATTCTAAGCCTGCAAAAACATCATATTGACTACGTTCTAGCCATTTTGCCATCTCTACAGAGTGGTCATTCTTTTCCTTGTTCCAGTTAAAATTGGCAAAAAATTGATCCGCAGGGACCTTGTCACCTTCTTTTTGCATAAACTGGTAGTTGTAGTCTCCCAAGCCATCTTCGTGGTAACGACCATATTTGTAGGTCATGGCATCGTACCAAGCATACTTAATTGGGTGGTTGACCTTAGCTGCGTATTCTTTTGTATAGAGCATGAATTGGCGCATTTTTTCACCAAGAGGTGCTACCAATTCCCCCGTTGTTTCTTGGTTGATAAAATACCCATCAAAGCCATAGTATTTAGCGAGATCAACAAGTTTACGTGCAATCGGGAAGGTACCATCCTCATCTTGTTTCAAGGCAGCGGCAAATTTCTCTTGGTCGGCAATGCTATTTGACCAGTTGAAAAAGAGGGTTCCATAAACGGGAACTCCGTTGCGGTGCCCGGCATCAATGACATCTGGAGTAGGGACTAGGCCTTCCCAGAAGACCATTGAATCCAAATATTGCCAGTAATCAAAGGCATAGGCCTTGAATTCTTCTCCACCAACAGAAGCATGGTCTTTAGCTTTCGAGTTGGTATTTGCTAGCGCCTGGACCTTGGCTCTTCTGCTTGCTTTTTCGTTAACCAACTGACCTCTGTGGCGCTTGGCGAGTTCAACTGAGGAACGGTTAATGGGATCATCCTCACGCGCACCCGGTTCCCATTTCAACAAATCTTCCCATGTATCAAATTTGATTTCTTTTGGTCGGAGACTCTTTTCTTCATTTTTAGGAACGTCTGCTAGAGTCGGTTTGTCGGCTTTCTTCTCATCAACTTGAGGAGCTTCCTCTGATTTGACTTCTTCTTTTTTAGTTGGTTGAGCAGGTTTGTCAGCTTTATCCGTCGGAGTTGGCTTTGCTTCTTCTTTTTCATTAACTAGATCCGTTATTGCTGGAGTGTTTTCTGAAATAGGTTGCTCAGCTACTTTGTTCTCTGTTTCCTCTAATTGCTTTTCGATAGCTACGGTGTCTGGATTAGTTGTTTCACTGGCACTTGTCGCTTGAGTGCTCGTATTAGTGGCTGTTTCAGGGGCAGAGACCTGTTCCGCAAGAGCTGGGCTTGCGAATAGAGCTGAACCAATCATCAAGGAACAAGCCCCGATTGACAGTTTTCGAATACTGTAACGGCAACGTTTTTCAAAAAATAGATTTTTCATCTTATCCTCCCAATATAATAAAAAGTAAGCGCTTTGCTTTTTTGATAAAAAGTAACTGTTCTCAGTGTACGTCACTAGAACAGGATCATCTTCATTTTATCCTATATGAAAGCGATGTCAATCTATTTAACATAAAAACTATAACTAGGATAATAATCAGTAAAATTTGGACACAATCCTATAAATCATCTATCTTAAAGGGAAACTATCTCTCATTTTAAAAGAAAGTTCTTGTTTCTCATGAAAATTTCAGCTAAACACTTGTGAGATTTACTTTTATCCTTTAAAATAGAATAGGAGAAATTCCGTTATTATTTTTCGGAGGAAAAAGAAATGTCCATTAATTGGCAGGAAATTTTATTTCACTTTTTAGGTGGTCTGGGACTATTTTTATATAGTATCAAGACCATGGGAGACGGTTTGCAACAAGCTGCTGGAGATCGCCTTCGTTTTTACATTGACAAATATACCAGCAATCCCTTCTTCGGTGTGCTGGTTGGTATCGGTATGACGGCGCTGATTCAATCAAGTTCAGGTGTAACAGTCATTACAGTCGGACTAGTCAGTGCGGGACTTTTAACCTTACGTCAGGCTATCGGTATTGTCATGGGTGCCAATATTGGAACCACCGTTACATCCTTTATCATCGGTTTTAAGCTTGGAGATTATGCTTTACCAATGCTCTTCATCGGGGCTGTCTGTCTCTTCTTCACCAAAAATCGCTCGATCAACAACATCGGACGTGTTCTCTTCGGTGTAGGAGGTATCTTCTTCGCTCTCAATCTTATGAGCGGTGCAATGGAACCCCTAAAAGACCTGCAAGTCTTTAGAGACTACATGGTTGAACTAAGTAAGAGTCCTATTCTAGGTGTCTTTGTCGGAACTGGACTGACCCTACTCATTCAGGCTTCTTCCGCAACTATCGGTATCTTACAGAACCTGTACGCAAGTGGTTTGATTGACCTTCAAGGTGCCCTACCGGTCTTGTTTGGTGATAATATCGGGACGACCATTACAGCCATCATTGCTTCTCTTGGAGCCAATATCGCTGCCAAACGTGTTGCTGGTGCCCATGTCGCCTTTAACGTGATTGGTACGGTTATCTGTATTGTCTTCCTTGTACCTTTCACTGGCTTGATTCAATGGTTTGAATCTGCACTCAATCTAGCTCCAGAAATGACCATTGCCTTTGCCCACGGAACCTTTAATATTACAAATACCATTATCCAGTTCCCATTCATCGGCGCCTTGGCTTACATTGTTACCAAGCTCATTCCTGGTGAAGATGAAGTTGTTAAATACGAGGCTCTCTACTTGGATGAACAACTCATCAAACAGGCGCCTTCTATCGCTCTAGGAAATGCCAAAAAAGAACTTCTTCACTTGGGGAACTATGCTGCAAAAGCTTTTGACCTTTCCTACGACTACATCGTCAATCTAGATGAAAAACTAGCTGAGAAAGGCCATAAGACTGAAGAAGCAATTAACACAATTGACGAAAAACTCACTCGTTACCTGATTAGCCTTTCAAGCGAATCCTTGAGTCAAAAGGAAAGTGAAATTTTAACCAATATTCTTGACTCATCACGTGATTTGGAACGGATTGGAGACCACGCAGAAGGGTTAATCAACCTAACAGACTATCTCCAACGCAAGAATGTTCAGTTCTCTGAGGCCGCTTTGGAAGAGCTAGCTGCGATTTATCACGCTACCACTGAGTTCATCAAAGATGCCCTTGATAGTGTGGAAAACAATGATATTGAAAAAGCTCAAAGGCTGATTGAACGTCATAAAGAAATCAACAATATGGAACGCGTTCTCAGAAAGACCCACATCAAACGCCTTAACAAGGGCGAATGTTCAACACAAGCTGGGGTCAACTTTATTGACATCATTTCCCATTACACTCGTGTATCTGACCATGCTATGAACCTAGCCGAAAAGGTCATCGCTGAACAAATCTAAGTACCAAAAAGCTATCCTGAATGGGATGGCTTTTTTCGTCTCCTCATCAAGAATGGCTTTTCTGACATAAAAAATGCTTTGATTCACAGTGTAATCAAAGCATCTTAAAGAGTTCACCAAACATGATAGCAGAAACTGCAGTACCTCTGTACTTGGCTTCTTCTCTTTTGATAAAGCGAGCCAAATTGATCAATTCAGGTGCTGGGTGTTTGGGATTGGTGAGCAATTCACGGGTGACCAGTCCTGAGAGACGGACTGCTAGTAATTGCTCATTTGTAGTAGGTAGTTTTTTAGCAGTCTCTAGAAGAGCAGAAACTAAATCTTCACTTAAGCCCTGACGAGCATGGTTATAGAGATCTCTTATAAGGCTTTCTAAGTTTGGTTCTGCCATCTCCTGACCACCTTCCCTTATGTTTAATAATTTTTAATCAAATCAACCGTTGAACGATCCAATTTTTTCACCAAGGCTTGCAAGAAGGCTTGGGCTTCTAGGAAGTCATCCATAGCGTAAAGGGTTTGGTGAGAATGGATATAACGAGCACAGACACCGATAGTTGTAGATGGGACACCACCATTTTTCAGATGAGCTGCTCCAGCGTCTGTTCCGCCTTTACCACAGTAGTATTGGTACTTGATACCAGCTTCTTCAGCCGTTGTCAAAAGGAAATCTTTCATGCCTGGAAGGAGCAAGTGACCTGGGTCGTAGAAACGAATCAAGGTTCCATCCCCAATCTTACCTTGACCACCGTAGACATCACCTGCTGGTGAGCAGTCAACGGCTAGAAAGACTTCTGGGTCAAACTTAGTTGTAGAAGTATGAGCGCCACGGAGCCCAACTTCTTCTTGGACGTTAGAGCCAAGATAGAGTTCATTTCCCAGTTTTTGGCCTGACAAAGCTTCTGCAAGCTCGCTTACCATGAGGACACCGTAGCGGTTGTCCCAAGCTTTTGAGATGATATTTTTTTCATTGGCTGTCAAGATAGCGGAACTATCAGGGACAATGGTGTCACCAGGACGGATACCAAAGCTTTCTGCCTCAGCCTTGTCTGCAAAACCACCATCAAAAATGATATCAGAGATTACTGGCATGGTTGGCCCACCTGTTCCACGTGTCAAATGTGGAGGAACAGAACCTGAGATCACTGGAATTTCACGACCGTCACGAGTAAAGAGTTTGAAGCGTTGGCTGCTGACCACCATAGGATTCCAACCACCGATTTCAACCACACGGAAGGTACCATCTGGCTTAATCTCGCTGACCATAAAACCAACTTCGTCCATGTGAGAAGCGACTAAGACGCGTGGTGCATCGGCAGCTTCTGAATGCTTGATACCGAAAATACCACCCAAGCCATCTGTCACCACTTCATCCACATGCGGTGTCAACTTTTCACGAAGATAAGTCCGTACAGGCGCTTCATGACCTGAGATCGCAGCAAGCTCTGTTACTTCTTTGATTTTTGAAAATAATGTTGTCATATCAGTTCCTTCTTTCTGTCCTCCATTTTACCACTTTTTATAGGAGAAGGATAGTGGGAAGGTGGATTGATTTTTACTCAGTTTTCCAATAAAAGAGAGGGGCAGATGTAATTTCAGAAATTTTTCTTTCTTTTTACATTAAATTGTCAGAAAATTTATTGACAGATTAAAAAAATCGTGTTACAGTAATATCCGCAGGTATCTTTCGATACCAAATCTACATGAAAGGACTGGGTATGAAACTCTCTCATATTTTAACAGGCTTACTTCTACTCCTGGTCTTTCTCTCCATTACCATTGGAACCAGTGATTTTTCTTGGGAAAAATTCTTTGCTTTTGACCAACAGACTTGGCTTCTCTTTCAAGAGTCGCGTCTTCCAAGAACCATCAGTATTCTCCTTGCAGCCTCCAGTATGAGCATGGCAGGACTCCTCATGCAGACCATTACTCAAAATCAATTTGCTGCTCCGAGTACAGTCGGAACGACAGAAGCCGCCAAACTGGGAATGGTGTTGAGCCTCTTTGTCTTTCCGTCTGCGAGTCTGACCCAAAAGATGCTCTTTGCTTTTGTCTCATCCATCTTATTTACCCTCTTCTTCCTTGCTTTTATGACTATTTTTTCTATAAAGGAAAGGTGGATGTTGCCCTTGATCGGGATCATCTATAGTGGGATTATCGGTTCTATCACAGAAGTTATCGCCTATCGTTTCAATCTGGTTCAGAGTATGACTTCTTGGACCCAGGGCTCCTTCTCCATGATTCAGACTCATCAGTATGAGTGGCTCTTCTTAGGCCTCATTATCCTGATAGCCGTTTGGAAATTATCCCAAACCTTTACCATCATGAATCTAGGAAAAGAAACCAGCGAGAGTTTGGGAATTTCCTACTCCCTACTTGAAAAACTTGCCCTCTTTCTGGTGGCGCTAACGACAAGCGTCACCATGATTACCGTGGGTGCCTTGCCTTTTCTCGGGGTTATCGTTCCCAATCTGGTCCGCAAGCGCTATGGAGATAATCTGAGCCAAACCAAACTTATTGTCGCTCTGGTCGGAGCCAATCTGGTTCTAGCCTGCGACATCCTCTCTCGAGTTCTCATTCGGCCCTATGAGCTGTCTGTCAGTCTCTTGCTAGGAATCATCGGTAGCCTCGTCTTTATCCTGCTTCTATGGAGAGGGGGACGAAAAGATGCAGTTTAAAAGCAAACATACCAGGCTCTTCTGCCTTCTCATTATTCTGGCCATCGGAGCTTGTCTCCTCTACTTTTGGCCTATTAGTCACCTATCTGTCTTTGCTTGGAAACTTCGTTCTCAAAAGATTGTCGTTTATCTCTTGGTAGCTATCGCGACAGGGATTTCGACCATTAGTTTTCAAACCCTGACGGAAAATCGCTTCCTGACACCTAGTATTTTGGGAATCGAATCCTTCTATGTCTTGCTACAAACCCTGCTACTGGTTTTTGAAAGCAAATTTCTACAGCTTGAAAAGTCTCCTATCTTAGAATTTTTAATCTTACTTCTTGTCCAATCCCTCTTCTTTCTTGCCTTACAAGGCTACTTGAAGACACTGATGAAACAAGACCTGGTCTTCATTCTGCTAATCTGTCTAGCACTCGGAAGTCTCTTTCGAAATATAAGTACCTTCCTCCAAGTCCTGATGGATCCAAATGAATACGATAAACTGCAGAACAGTCTCTTTGCCTCCTTTCAGCATCTCAACACTCCCATCCTAGCCATCGGCTCTCTGATCATCCTCGCTTTGACAATCTTTTTCTTTCGAAAAGCAGTCGTTCTGGATGTCTTACACCTGCAAAGAGAAACGGCTCAGATACTGGGACTCGATGTTGAAAAAGAACAGAGAGAACTCCTCTGGGGCATCGTGCTTTTGACCTCAATAGCAACTGCTTTGGTAGGACCTATGGCCTTCTTCGGCTTTATGCTGGCCAATCTCACTTACCTGATTGTCAAAGATTATCGACACAAGTTGCTCTTTATCGTTGCCATTCTAATTGGATTTATTAGTTTGACCTTGGGGCAAGCCCTCATCGAACGAGTCTTTGCACTGGAAATTCGCATCAGTATGATCATCGAGAGTGTGGGTGGCTTCTTATTCTTTATCTTACTCTACAGGAGGGCGCGTCAGTGAAACTGGAAAACATTAACAAATCCATTCAAAAACAGGATATTTTGCAAGACATTTCGCTTGAAGTCAGTCCTCAGAAACTGACGGCCTTTATTGGTCCAAACGGTGCTGGAAAATCAACCCTCCTCTCCATTATGAGCAGACTGACCAAGAAAGATCAGGGAATTCTCAGTATCAAAGGTCGTGAAATTGAAAGTTGGAATTCGCAAGAACTGGCTCGAGAGCTTACCATCCTAAAGCAGAAGATCAATTACCAAGCCAAATTGACCGTTGAAGAACTGGTCAGTTTTGGACGTTTTCCCTACAGCCGTGGTCGACTGAAGGCAGAAGACTGGGAAAAAATCCGAGAAACTCTGGACTATCTGGAACTGACAAACTTAAAAGACCGCTACATCGATAGTCTGTCTGGTGGACAGCTCCAACGTGTCTTTATCGCCATGGTACTAGCCCAGGATACAGACTTTATCTTGCTGGACGAACCACTTAACAACCTCGATATCAAGCAAAGCGTCAGCATGATGCAGATTCTCAAGCGACTGGTGGAGGAACTAGGGAAGACCATTATCATAGTCCTCCACGATATCAACATGGCCAGCCAGTATGCAGATGAAATTGTTGCCTTCAAGGACGGTCAAGTCTTTTGCAAGGGAACGACTGCTCAAATCATGCAGGCTGACCTGCTCAGTCAACTCTATGAGATTCCTATCACGCTAGCTGATATCAATGGCAAAAAGATCTGTATCTATAGCTAGTAACTCAGAAACTCATGTTAGAGAATTCTCTGTCTCTTAGCTAATAAGCCTATCTAAGAGACTCCCTACATCGTTATCACATTTTAAAAAGGAGAAATCATGAAAACATCCCTTAAACTTTATCTTACTGCCCTAGTGGCCAGCTTCTTGCTCCTACTTGGTGCATGTAGTACAAATACAAACTCAAGCACTAGCCAGACAGAGACAAGTAGCTCTGCTCCAACAGAGATAACCATTAAAAGTTCACTAGACGAGGTCAAACTTTCAAAGGTTCCTGAAAAGATTGTGACCTTTGACCTCGGTGCTGCGGATACTATTCGTGCTTTAGGATTGGAAAAGAATATCGTCGGAATGCCTACAAAAACTGTTCCGACTTACCTAAAAGATCTTGCAGGAAATGTCAACAATGTGGGTTCCATGGTTGAGCCAGACCTAGAAGCCATTGCTGCCCTTGAACCAGATTTAATTATCGCTTCTCCACGTACCCAAAAATTCGTAGACAAGTTCAAAGAAATTGCTCCAACCGTGCTCTTCCAAGCAAGCAAGGACGACTACTGGACTTCTACCAAAGCTAATATCGAATCCTTAGCAAGTGCCTTCGGTGAAACTGGTACACAGAAAGCCAAAGAAGAATTGGCAAACCTGGATAAGAGCATCCAAGAAGTCGCTACTAAAAATGAAAGTTCTGATAAAAAAGCCCTTGCAATCCTCCTCAACGAAGGAAAAATGGCTGCCTTTGGTGCCCAATCTCGCTTCTCTTTCTTGTATCAAACCTTGAAATTCAAACCAACTGATACTCAATTTGAAGACTCACGCCACGGACAGGAAGTCAGCTTTGAAAGTGTCAAAGAAATCAATCCTGACATCCTCTTTGTCATCAACCGTACCCTTGCCATCGGTGGGGACAACTCAAGCAACGACGGCGTCCTAGAAAATGCCCTCATCTCTGAAACTCCTGCTGCTAAAAACGGTAAGATTATCCAACTAACACCAGACCTCTGGTATCTAAGTGGTGGCGGACTTGAATCAACTAAAATCATGATTGAAGACGCTCAAAAAGCTTTGAAATAAGAGATAAAACCCAACATCAGGTGATGTTGGGTTATTTTTTTTCTTGATTTCGTTTTAGTGAAAAGTGATCTGGGACAGGATCTTTTCCTATTGGCGACCAAGGATGGCATCGTAAAATCCGAGCCAAGCCCATCAAAACACCCTTGAAGCCATGCTTTTCAATAGCCTGAATCATGTAGTTGGAACAAGTAGGCTCAAAGCGACAAGAGGGTGGAAAGGCTGGTGAGATAAAACGTTGGTAAAAGCGTACAGGCACTATTAAGATTCGTTTCATTATTTCTTGGTTACAGCCATGGTGTGTAGTTGGCTGATTTCTTTTTTATTAAGGCGACGGGCTTCACCCGGACGAAGACCTGTCAAGTCTAAGTGTCCAAAACGTGTCCGCGACAACTTGTCCACTTGAAGACCGACAGCTTCAAACATCTTTTTAACCTGATGGTTACGCCCTTCATGGATGGTCAACTGCACCACAGAGCGATTTTTAACTGGATCCACTTTGAGGATTTCATAAACAGCTGGCTTGGTTTTCTTGCCATCAATCTCTAGGCCGCGGGTCAAGGGGCGGAGATTATCCTTATTGGCCACACCTTTAACACGCGCGACATAAACCTTGTCAATCTCATTACGAGGGTGAATCATCTCGTCTGTAAAATCACCATCATTGGTCAAAATCAAAACACCTGATGTATCCCAGTCCAAACGTCCCACAGGGTAGATGCGCTCTTTGACATTGGGCAAGAGGTCGACAACAGTCTTGCGGCCCTTGTCATCTGTCACACTGGAAATCACTCCACGTGGTTTATTGAGCAGATAGTAGACCTTTTCTTCATTGTAGATAGGTTGGCCTTCAACTTCAACCTTGTCGCTAGCCTTGATGGTCGTTGCGAGTTCACGTACCACTTGGCCGTTGACCGTCACCAAGCCTTGCTTGATCAACTCTTCTGCTTTTCTCCTACTGGCCACACCTGCGTGGGCAATATACTTATTGATTCTCATCTTCTTCTATCCTTTCACCAAATAATTGGCTTTCTTGTGCTTGAATTTCAAGCTCGTCAATCACAGGCAATTCTTCCAAATGGTTAATCCCCATATAA
This sequence comes from Streptococcus oralis SK304, assembly GCF_000287715.1. Taxonomy (GTDB): domain Bacteria; phylum Bacillota; class Bacilli; order Lactobacillales; family Streptococcaceae; genus Streptococcus; species Streptococcus oralis_Y. The sequence continues at coordinate 64,286 of NZ_ALJN01000012.1, forward strand.
TCTAGGAAATAATCCGTAGTTACATAGAGATTAGGGCGGCCCAACACTTCTTTTTTCCCGTCTTCCTTTATCAAGTCAAAAGCCTGCAACTTTGCCAAAGCCCCACTCGAATTGACCCCACGAATAGCATCAATTTCTATCCGCGTAATCGGCTGCTTGTAGGCAATGATGGACAAGGTCTCAAGGGCCGCCCGAGATAAACTCTGGTTGATGGGAGCTTTGGAATATTCCTTCAAAATCGCTGCAAATTGAGGTTTGGTCACCAATCTGTATGCTCCCCCTGTCTCGATCAGGGACAAACTCGACTCTTGGTCTTTTTCATATTTTTGGGCTAATTTTTCTAAACTCTGCTGGATGCCTGTCGGTGGAAGCGACAGGAGTTCAGCCAACTGACGGGCCCGAATCCCATCTTCACCTGCTACAAACAAGAGCGCTTCTATTTCTGCTAAAGTACTCATCTTTCCTCTCTATCAAGTCTAGCTTTGTGCCTCTTGACTTTCTTCCTTCTTTTCCATGAGATAGATATCTCCGAAACTCTCCTCTTGTACGAGGATCAGTTCCTGGGTTTTGATTAACTCTAAGGTCGCCAAAAAGAGGGTAATGACCTCTTGAACATTCTGGGCTTCCTTGAACAAATCCTGCAAGCGCAACTGGTCTCGTCCAGTCAAGGACTCTTTTACGATGACCATCATGTCCTCAATCTTATACTCATCCCGCAAGATGGTCGTGTGATTCTGAGCGAATTCCTCTTTTTTCTTGGCTAGGATATTTGAAAAAGCCAAAAAGAGATCAATGGTCGTCCTGTCATGCACAAGCTCTGCATCCTCGTAAATCAACTCTGTTGGCGCTTTGGAATAGTACTGGGCCCGATCTTGGTGCTTAGCCTCCAAGTGCTCACCCAAGAGTTTGAATTTGCGGTATTCTTCGATTTGAGAGAGAAGATCCTGCTCTAGGTCATCCTCCAAGTCTGTCACTTCTGCTACCTTTGGCAAGAGCTTGCGACTCTTGATCAGCATCAGCTGACTGGCCATAACCATATACTCACCTGTCACTTCCAGACGCATGGCCTGCAGAGTTGAGACATAGGCTAGATACTGTTCGATAACTTCTGTAATGGGCACATCGTAGATATCCATCTGGTACTTAGAAACCAAGTGCAAGAGCAGGTCCAAGGGCCCTTCAAAATCTTTTAATTTAATATCCATTATCTATATTTTTCTAAGGTCAGGACTGTTTTTAATCCTAATTTTTTTGCAATTTCGTACAAATCGACCTTGTTTTCTATTTGTCTTAGAATGAACTGTTCCCGTAGGGCTTGAGCTGATAGTTCTGGGAAACCTTTCTCCTTGACAAAGGACTCCAGCTGACGAAAGGCCCACTGACGAGAATAGGTTTTCCCACTCCTTTCAAAGAGATAGGTCTGCCCCATCAAGGGTTCCAATTCTGGAGTCAAGATCGTGGGTATGGTGACAATCCTCTGTTGGGAAGCCTTGCTGATTCTCAACACTTGAAAATCCAGATTGATATCTGCAACCTTAAGGGCTAAAATCTCACTTGGCAAGAGCCCTATTTCCAAGATAAGAAGCGCCAGCAAGCGTCCTTCTGGATAATTACTTTCCTGCCAAAAAGAGTCTAGGTCTAGAATTTCTGATTTTTCAATCTTCTTTTCAGCTTGTTTGGCTAATTCCAGACGGTAAAAACTGTCCACTTCTCCTTTTTGGTAGAGAAAGTAGAGAAATTGGTTACAGGCCGAAAGTTTTCGCTTCTGGGCGCTGATTTTTAGATTGGCTAGCTGGGCTTGGTAAATCTTAAGACTGGTCTCAGAAATCCGCTCACCTACAATGTCTAAAAATTGCTCCAAATCATACTTATAGGACTGCTTGGAATTGGCAGATAAACCCTGCTTTTCCTCTAAAAATGCTGAAATCCTCTCTCTCATTTGCATCGAATCTCATATTCCTTACTAAAGTCATGCAAAAGGGCATTGACGGCCTTGAGGATGGACTTGCGCGTGATGATTCCTTGAAAAATCCCTTCATCATCTACCACTGGCAAGAAGGGTTCATCCACCAGTTTATGGAGGACCTCTGTGATGTTATAGTCTGGAGCGACAACTGCCACATCCGTCTTGGTCATATTGACGATGTCTGTCTTTGCCATCTGTTCATCCGTCAAACCTTGCTCCATTTGATAAGCCAAAATGTCTCTCAGACCAATAGTCCCGACAAAGCGTTTGTCAAAGGTCACAACAGGGATACGGGTATAAGTGATTTGGCTCAACACTAAAATCGCATGGTCAGCGTTATGGGTATCAATCAAGGCTGCTAGATTCTCGGCAGGGGTAAGGAAAGTCTCTTCCTGATCCAGTAAAAATGCTTCAAATTCCTTGGCAATCATCGAGCAAACTCCTTGGACAAGCCTGGATAAACCTCATGATCACGTGTCAAAAAATCTACTTTGAAATAGCTGTCATCAATCTCCACACGGGCATAGAGGCATTCTCTGATAGTCCCTCGTGGTTGACTGATGGAGCCTGGATTGAGAAAGAGCGTCTTTCCTTCCATCCAAGCATTTGGCACATGCAAGTGACCATAGAGACAGATGTCTGCTTCTTCTTCCTGAGCCCAGTAGTCCAACTTTTGAAAGTTGAAATTGATATCAAATAAGTGTCCGTGAGTCTGGATAATCTTGGTCGGACCAAGTTGGGTCACCAAACGTTCTGGGTAGCCCGCATAAAAGTCCATGTTGCCTTTGACGACATGGATGCCCTCCCAAAGTGGAGCATCAGGACGGAGTTCTGAGTCACCATCGTGAAAAATGGCATCGACTTTCCCCAGATAGCGATCGCGAATTTCTTCCACAATCAAGCTATCGCCATGGGAATCACTCATTACAATGATGGTTTGCTTTGCCATGATGGAAATACCTCCAAAAGTTTCTTAACGGCTAAGGCTCGGTGGGATTGGCTATTTTTTTCTTCAAGGGTTAGCTCTGCTGAGGATTTACCTGTCTCTCCTACCAGGAAGAGCGGGTCATAGCCAAAGCCATTTTCACCCTTAGGTTCAAAGTTAATGTAGCCTGGCCAGTCAGCTTCGACAACCAAACTTTCCTTGTTTGGACTAGCTACAACCAGGGTTGTGTGGAATTGTGCCGAACGGTCCTTGAGTTCAAAGACCATGGCCAATTCGTGCAAGAGTTTGGCATTGTTTTCTCGGTCAGTAGCTCCCACACCAGCGAATCGCGCTGACCAGACTCCTGGTAAACCGCCGAGGACATCAACTTTGAGACCAGAATCATCTGCTAAAACCATCTTACCTGTTAATTGGGAAATGGTTTCTGCTTTCAGGCGAGCATTTTCTTCAAAGGTCATACCTGTTTCAGCTACTTCAGGCAGTTCAGGATAGTCATTGAGATTTTCCACATCGTAGCCTAACTTGTCAAAGATAGCTCGGAATTCCTTGGTCTTGCCCTCGTTACGAGTCGCAATGAGCAGAGTTTCTCTGACCTTGCTAGTCTCAAAGAAGTCTTGAACATCGACCCCTTCTTTAGGTAGTTCGACATGCAGGAGCTGTCCATTTTCTATCAAAAGCAAGGCTCCCTGACGTTGGATGACTTCCAAGTTACGTCCTGCTTCCGCATTTAAAATCTCAACGATAAAGGAGAGCAGACGGTAGTTAGAAGACCAGCGCATCACCGTTATCGTAATTGGAAAGCCATTTTCCTCATCACGAAAAATCCGCGCTAAATCCATAAAATCAAGATCAAGAGGATCTTTGATGAGACTGTAGATGCCTCCATAGACATCCCAGACACCAACATACCAGTCCTGGTCATCCTTGTATTCATAAATTTTGTTTGTCATAAAGTTACATGCTCCACATGAATCTCTTTTTCCAGCCATTCTTCCCCAATTTGGGCAAAACTTTGGCTATTGGCTGTTGTGTAAAAACGATGTTGAAGAGGTCCCGCATCTCGGCTACGATTGATTTCAAAATAGTTAAGCAAAACCGAGATATCTCGTACGCACTCTGCCCCACTATCAATGAGCTGAACCTTAGGTCCCATGACATTTTGTATGATGGGGCGAAGGAGCGGATAATGGGTACAACCCAGAATCAAGCTATCCACCTTGCCGACCAAGGGACGCAGGGTTTCATAGACCACTTTCTTGGTAACACTGGTTGACAGGGCACCAGACTCCACCAAGGGGGCAAACTTGGGACAGGCCAAACTCTCCACCTGTAAGTCCGGATCCAAATCATGGATTTTCTGACGGTAGATGTCTGATTGTACTGTCATAGGGGTTCCAATCACTCCGATTTTCCCACCTTGACTGGACTTGATGGCTGCCGAAGCTCCTGGCAAAATCACACCTAGGACGGGAATATCTAGTTGAGCCTTGATTTCTTCCCAGACGACCGCAGTCGCAGTGTTACAAGCAATGACAATCATCTTGACATCTTTGGTCAAGAGAAAGTTGACCAACTGCCAAGTATATTCACGAATTTGCTCAGCAGGACGGGGACCATAGGGCGCCCGTGCTGAATCTCCAATATAGACGATTTCTTCATGGGGAAGCTGGCGCATGAGCTCACGAACAACGGTCAAGCCCCCGACACCCGAATCCAAAAAACCAATTGGTCGATTATCCATACAGTCTTCTTTCTAGTCTTCTTTTTCTGATTGATAGTTCATCATGATTCCTTGTCCTGAAGGAACTAACGACAGCTTGATAGAATGTCAACTGCCTCTCTCTTAATCATAATCAAATATCAATAGAATGCAAGGAAAAAGTCTTATCCTTGAGAACTATTGAACATAGTGAGAAGTCTGGAACTTTCATCCCAGACTTTTCCTATTTATTTCTTTTTATTGTTAGCAAGAGCTGCTTTTTGTTGACGGATAATTTGGTGGTAAACTTGTTGTACCTTGGCTTCGCTTGGTTTTTGACCATTTGCGCTCAAAAGAGCACGAACTGCCTCAGCATTCAAACGTGGGTTGTCAGCAAATTCTTTTTCAATTTGCTTACGCACCAAATACATACCTCCAAGAGCTCCTCCTAGAAAAGCTAGCACAATCAAGACAATTGCTAAAAGTAAATCCATTCTTTTTCTCCTGTTTCTTTTTGAGTCTTCTATATTATACCATAAAGTGACTTTCCTGACTAGTTTGTTTCACGCTTTCAGGGATGGAGTTAAGCCAATTCTAAGCTAGTCTTACATTCAGAATGAACTATGAAATTACGAATAATCCCCTCTTTACTCTACTATTTTAAGAAAAAACAACAGCAAATATGTCTCTTGCTAAAAAGCTATTGACAAATGCTAAGCGACCATTAGAATGGGAGGTGAGGAGATAAATAGAAACAAAATAAACGAAACTGCTTTATAAAATGTAAGCAGTTTCGAATAAATGAAGGAGGGTTTTATGAAAAAACACTTTTGGGAGAAATCCTGTCGCTATAGCATCCGCAAACTAACGGTTGGGACTGCTTCTGTTTTACTGGGAGCTGTTTTTCTATCTAGTCATACAGTCTCAGCTGATGGTATTGAAGTGCAGCAAAATGACCCAAGTATTGTCGAGACTACAACTAAACCTGATAGTGGATCAGAGCAGATTGAACCGACCGAGACCGCTAAACCAGCTCTAGTTGAGACTCCAAGTACCGAAAGCAAACCAGCCGAGGAGACTCAGCCTACAAGTAGTCAAGCTAGTAGTGAAGCTGTTATAGACTCAAAAGAAAACAAGGAGAGCGAGAAGACAGAACTGCCAGTGACAAAGCAAGAAAACTATCAACTCAACTACGATCAGCCAACAGCTCCCTCCTATGATGGATGGGAAAAACAAGCCCTCCCTGTCGGAAATGGAGAAATGGGAGCCAAAGTTTTCGGACTCATTGGCGAAGAGAGAATCCAGTACAACGAAAAGACCCTCTGGTCAGGAGGACCACAACCCGATAGCACCGACTATAATGGAGGAAACTACAAGGATCGCTACAAGGTCTTGGCGGAGATTCGTAAGGCCCTCGAAGCTGGTGACCGCCAAAAAGCAAAACAACTGGCTGAACAAAATCTAGTCGGACCAAACAACGCCCAGTATGGACGTTACCTAGCCTTTGGTGATATTTTTATGGTCTTCAATAACCAGAAAAAGGGTTTGGATACAGTGACAGATTATCACCGTGGTTTGGATATCACAGATGCTACTACGACCACTTCTTACACCCAAGATGGGACGACCTTCAAACGCGAAACCTTCTCTAGCTATCCTGATGATGTCACCGTGACTCACTTGACTAAAAAAGGAAACAAGACGCTTGACTTTACCCTTTGGAACAGCTTGACAGAGGACTTGCTTGCTAATGGCAACTACTCTTGGGAATATTCTAACTATAAGAATGGTCATGTCACTACAGATGCAAACGGAATCCTTCTAAAGGGAACTGTCAAAGATAACGGCCTCAAATTTGCATCCTATCTAGGAATTAAAACGGACGGAAAGGTGACTGTTCAGGACGAAACTCTGACCGTTACAGGCGCAAGTTATGCAACTCTCTATCTCAGTGCCAAGACTAACTTTGCTCAGAATCCAAAAACCAGCTATCGAAAAGACATTGACCTCGAAAAAACAGTTAAAGGGATTGTCGAAGCAGCTAAGGCCAAAGACTACGAGACACTGAAAAAGGCCCATATCAAGGACTATCAAAGTCTCTTTAACCGCGTTAAACTAAACCTAGGCGGAAACAAGACTGCTCAAACGACTAAAGAGGCCCTTCAAGGCTATAACCCAGAAAAAGGGCAAAAATTGGAAGAACTCTTCTTCCAATACGGACGTTATTTACTCATCAGTTCTTCTCGTGATCGAACAGATGCCCTTCCTGCAAACCTACAAGGAGTCTGGAATGCCGTAGACAATCCACCTTGGAACGCTGACTACCACCTCAATGTCAATTTGCAAATGAACTATTGGCCAGCCTACATGAGCAACCTTGCTGAGACAGCCAAGCCAATGATCAATTACATTGACGACATGCGTTACTATGGCCGTATCGCCGCCAAGGAATACGCTGGCATCGAATCCAAAGACGGACAAGAAAATGGTTGGCTGGTCCACACTCAAGCAACTCCATTTGGCTGGACTACTCCTGGTTGGAATTACTATTGGGGTTGGTCTCCAGCAGCTAATGCCTGGATGATGCAGAATGTCTATGACTACTATAAATTCACCAAGGACGAGAGCTATCTCAAAGAAAAGATTTACCCAATGCTCAAGGAAACTGCCAAGTTCTGGAATTCCTTCTTGCACTATGATAAAACCAGTGACCGTTGGGTGTCTTCTCCATCCTACTCACCAGAACACGGTACCATCACCATCGGAAATACCTTTGACCAGTCGCTAGTCTGGCAGCTATTCCATGATTACATGGAAGTTGCCAACCATCTAAAAGTCGACCAAGACTTAGTCACAGAGGTCAAGGCTAAATTTGACAAACTCAAACCCCTTCATATCAACAAAGAGGGCCGTATCAAAGAATGGTACGAAGAAGACAGTCCACAATTCACCAACGAAGGCATTGAAAACAACCACCGCCACGTTTCCCATCTAGTTGGTCTCTTCCCAGGTACGCTCTTTAGCAAGGACCAGGCTGAATACCTAGAGGCTGCGCGTGCTACTTTAAACCACCGTGGAGATGGTGGTACTGGTTGGTCTAAGGCCAATAAAATCAATCTCTGGGTTCGTCTACTGGACGGTAACCGTGCTCATCGCTTACTCGCTGAACAGCTCAAATACTCAACCCTAGAAAACCTTTGGGATACCCACGCGCCTTTCCAAATCGACGGAAACTTTGGAGCAACTAGTGGGATGGCAGAAATGCTCCTGCAATCTCATACTGGCTATATTGCACCATTGCCAGCCCTTCCAGATGCTTGGAAAGACGGTCAGGTTTCTGGTTTGATTGCCCGTGGTAACTTTGAAGTCAGCATGAAATGGAAAGATAAAAACCTGCAAAGCTTGTCCTTCCTGTCAAATGTCGGTGGAGACTTGGTTGTAGACTATCCAAATATCGAAGCCAGTCAGGTTAAGGTCAATGGCAAAGCAGTCAAGGCAACCATCCTCAAAGATGGCCGCATCCAACTGGCAACACAAAAAGGTGATGTCATTACCTTTGAACATTTCCCTGGTCGCATAACCAGTCTGACAGCAGTTCGACAAAATGGAGTCACTGCCGAACTTACCTTTAACCAAGTAGAAGGTGCTACCCACTATGTCATCCAAAGACAAGTAAAAGACGAATCTGGACAAACCTCTGCAACTAGAGAATTTGTAACCAATCAAACCCACTTTATTGACCGATCACTGGATCCTCAACATGCCTACACTTATACCGTCAAGGCTATGCTGGGCGAACTTTCCACACAAGTTTCTGAACAGGCCGCTGTTGAAACATACAGCGAGTTGATGGACGACCGAGATAGCCGTATTCAGTACGGAGCTGCCTTTGGAAACTGGGCAGATTCAGAATTATTTGGAGGAACAGAGAAATTTGCTGACCTTTCAAAAGGAGACTACACAGACGAAGACATCACTGCAACCATTCCTTTCAATGGTGTTGGCATCGAAATCTATGGACTAAAATCGTCTGAACTAGGTCTTGCTACTGCTAAAATTGATGGCAAAGAGGTCGGCAAACTTGACTTCCATACTCCTGGGGCAACTGAAAAAAGTAGTCTCATCGGTCGTTTCGCAGGATTATCTGACGGACCTCACACATTGACTCTTCGTGTTAAACGTGAGCACAAAGGACGTGGTAGTGAGCGCTCGAAAATTTCATTAGATTATTTCAAGATCCTAGCAGGAACAGGCAATTCAATTGAAAAAATAGATGATCGTGATTCGCGCATCCAGTATGGTTCCCAGTTTAAGGACTGGTCTGACCCTGAACTCTACGGTGGTACGGAAAAATACGCTGATATTAACAACAGCGACCCAAGTACTGCTTCAGAAGCTCAGGCAACTATTTCCTTTACAGGGACAGGTATTCGTATCTTTGGCTTGAAGAGCCTCGCTCTTGGACGGGCACGTGTTACACTAGATGGCAAAGAAATGCCAAGTCTAGACTTCTACACTTCAGGTGCAACCGAAAAGAGAGCCTTTATTGGCGAATTTACAAACCTTACTGACGGCCCGCACACCCTAACATTACGTGTTGATCCAGATTCACCAGAAGGTCGCAAGAAAATTTCTCTGGACTCTTTTGACATCATCAAAGCCCCAGCTGTTGGTATAGATAGTCCAAGTATCGCTCCTCTCAAGGAAAACGACAAAGAAATTTCCTTAACCCTACCATCTGGAGACTGGGAAGCCATCGCTGTAACCTTCCCAGGTGTCAAAGATCCTCTAGTATTCCGCAAAGTGGACGAAACGCATCTGGTTACAAGTGGAGATCAGACTATCCTATCAGTCCAAGACAATCAAGTTCAAATCCCAATCCCTGAAGAAACCAATCGCAAAGCTGGAAATGCCATTGAAGCTTATACCATTCAAGGAAATACCACAACCAGCCCTATCGTAGCCGTCTTTACTAAAAAAGAAGAGAAAAAGGTTGACGAGAGTCAGCCAACTACAAGCAAGGGGGACGAACCAGCTCCTACTGTTGAAATTCCGGAGTATACTGATCCTATCGGAACTGCGGGGCAAGAGGAACCAGCTCCTACTGTTGAAATTCCGGAATACACTGAGCCTATCGGGACTGCAGGACAAGAAGAAGCTCCTATTGTTGAAAAACCTGAGTATACCGAATCGATCGGAACAGCAGGGCAAGAGGAAGCTCCTACTGTTGAAAAACCTGAGTACACTGACCCTATCGGAACTAGCGGAGATCAGGCTGCTCCGACCCTTAGCTTTCCTGATTATCCAGTTCGAGTCTTGAAAAATAAGGAGACTGGAGTGGAAATCATCGGTGGAGCCAGCGACTTAGAAGGAATTTCTCACGTTTCTAGCCAACGTGTCTTAGCTCAAGAACTCTTTGGCAAGACCTATGATGCTTACGACCTACAACTTAAAAATCCAACCGATCATAGCTTGCAGCCAAAAGGCTCTGTCTTGGTTCGCTTGCCTATTTCAGCTAACGTAGAAAAGGTCTACTACATCACTCCGACCAAGGAGTTGCAAGTCCTTGATTTCACCGTTCGAGACAGAAAGGTAGAATTCATCACTAGTCATTTCAGTACCTATGCTGTCGTCTATCAAGCTGCTGGAACAAGCTCTAACACAGAGGAAAAAACAAGTGCTTCAGATACAGAAACCTTAGCACACGAGACTGAACAACTTTCATCTAGTCCTAGCCTTGCTAAAACTGGATATCATTCTCCTAAAGAAGAACTTCCAGCAACAGGAGATGCGTCCAACCCCCTCCTCTTCTTAGCAGGCCTCAGCCTAGCCCTCACAGCCACTTTTATGTTAAAAGGAAGAAAGGATGACTCCAACTAACCTTTAAGCACACAAAAACAGGATGAAGATCACCTTCATCCTATTTTATTTTGTCATCAAAAGTTAGATTTACAGTAGGTATAAAAAGACTAAGGTCAAGAGACTTGCTAGAAGCCCAACTCCCCAAAAGAAGAAGTCAACCTTCCACTCGCTCCAAGGATTGCCCTTGCCTGAGAATCCTCCAAGCTCGAAATGGTGATGGACAGGTGTCATACGGAAGATACGTTTCCCACCACTAAGCTTAAAGTAGGTAACCTGCATCATAACAGAGCTTGTCTCAAAAACATAGATAATCCCAATCAGCAAAAGGGTCCATTCTTGGTGGAGCGCCATAGAGATTGCTGCCAGCATTCCACCAAGAGCCAAACTTCCTACATCTCCCATAAAGACCTTGGCAGGTTTGTGGTTAAAGACGAAGAAGCCTAGCAAACCACCAATCATGGCAAGAATCACAAGAAGAATATCCAGTTGATTTTGCATATAAGCAATCACACCATAGGCCGACAGGCTAATCACTACGGAAATACTTGCTAAGCCGTCGATCCCGTCAGTCAGATTCACCGCATTTGAAAAGCCAACTAGCCAGAAAAGGGCAAAGAAGATATAGAAAATACCCAGATGAACTTGGTAGCCAAAAACTGAAAGCATGTCACCACCACGCTCATAAAAGAGGTAGAAAATCACTCCTCCAAGCAACTGGAGAGCAAGCTTTTGCTTAGGATTCAATCCTTCGTTGATCTTACGGAAAATTTTGAGGAAATCATCCAAAAAACCTACCAAACCATACAAAACCAAGATAAACAAAATCATGCCTACATTGTTAGTCAATTGTTGGGTAAAGAGAGCGACAAGGAAGCTCACTACTACTGCAACGATCAGGAAGACAAGACCTCCCATGGTTGGAGTCCCAGCTTTAGCTTGGTGTTGCTTGACATCCTCGTGCATCTGCTGTCCTGTAATCTGTGCTTTTCGATAAAATCGGATAAAGGCTGGAATACCTATCAAGGTCAATAGAAAGGCTAGAACTCCAGCACTAATGGAACTAATCATGTTAATCTCCTAAAGTTATTTTCATTTTTTTAAGGTCTTTGAGAGCTGTATTGGTACGGACACTTTGTTTCTTGACCGTTTTGCCACTACCTTCCCACTCTATTTCTATATTTAGCCATTTGGCAAATGTTTGCACATTTTCATCTGTCCAGCCATACATATCAGGCATTTCTTCGACCTTATCAGATAGTATCAAGATCTGCTGATTAGCTTCCAAATTATCTCCTTCAGAAACCGAGAGCTCCTTGATCTTGGTTCCTGTTCCGATAACGATTGGTTGGACAAGGTTACGACGCAATTCCTCTGCTAGGTCACCCGGAGTAAAGTCCTTGGTAGCTGGCATCGCATAGCTTGTCGTCTTGCTGACCTGATCCAAGCTCTTGGCAGTTGACTGAAGATTGAGGGATTCTTTCATGGCAGAAGCTCGCTCAAGGATTGGGTTGGCAAACTCTCCCAGCTGAACACCCGAATAATGCACTGGCTGTTGCACCGTCACATAGAGGATAAAGTCAGGATTTTCTGCAGGATGCATCGACACAACAGAGAAGATATAGTTGGTTTCACCTGTAAGGTAACCCCCATTCTTCTCATCGGCAATCTGAGCAGTCCCTGATTTCAGGGCGACATTCTGACCTGGAACATTGACATTCGGCTTTCCTATGCTGTGGTTGTACATGGTACCGTAGACAGGATCTGTTCCGACCATGACCATGTGCTCCCGAGTAGAGGACGCTGCTGCTTTTGACACAGGATTTCCGACAATTTCCTTTTGAGACTTACGGACAGACTGGTCATTTGGATCATAGAGGGCACTGATAAATTTCGGCTCCAACATAACCCCATCGTTGGCAATAGCTGTAAAAGCACGAAGCATCTGGGTCTGGGTGACAGAGATCCCTTGTCCAAATGCACTCATGGCAATATTGACAATGTTATCAGCAGGTAATTGACCTGTGTACTCATCTGTCAGACCAAAACGGGTCGGTACCCCAAATTTAAAGCGATTGAGATAGCCCAGCCAGGTTGCATCTCCCATCTTTTGCTCAAGCAAGGTCATCCCGATATTACTTGAGTGGGCAAATCCTTGAGAGAAGGTCATGGTGCCACCACTAGTCAATCCTTCATTGACGTCCCAGTCTCGAATGGTCGCATCAGCTATTTTCAATTCACTACTGTTAAAGTACTCGCCACCAGGGAAGGTATTGTTATCAATAGCTGAGGCCAACATCATCACCTTCATAGTTGATCCTGGCTCATAGTTACTTTGATAGAGGATATCACGCCAGACAAAGTCTTTTGTGATGCCATCCTTGGTATCAGCATTGAAGGTCGGCCGTTGGGTTGTAGCCAGGATTTCCCCTGTCTTAGCGCTGACCAAGGTAGCCGTCATATACTTGCCTTTTACCTTTTCCTGAAAGGCATCCATCTGGGTTTCCATAAAGGATTGCAAGGGACTAGAAAGGGTTGTGTACACATCCTTTCCATCTACCGTTTGTTGGGAAGCTTGATCGGTACCCGGAACAATATTTCCCAAACGATCCTTCTCATAGGTAATGATCCCATCTGTACCTGCCAGAATGCTATTTAAAGAACTCTCCAATCCAGATGTCCCAATCAAGCTCTTGGTGCCATCCTCATTTTCATGGAGTTGTGCTAAACCGATAAAGGAAGAAGCAAACTGTCCATTGGGATAACTACGATTAGGGCTGGTTGTAAAGTCAACCCCCTCGACACCAGCAGTTTTGAGGTCGTTTTTAATGGCCATCATATTGGCATAGGTAATCCCATTTCCCTTGGTACCAAAGGATACCTGTTTTAGATCTGGCTGAGAAAGCTGTTCTTTGACATAGGACTCCTCCATATCCAGATACTTATGGAAAATTTCAGCTACCTTATTAAATTGAGAATCCTCTACATAGAGAATTTTGCCTGTTGCTGACTTGTAGGTCTTGTCAATAATAGCATAGATATTATAAGATGTCGCATCCTCTGCAATAGGTGTCCCATTTCGATCATAAATGGTCCCCCGCTTGGCTGGAATCGTCTTGGTTGTTTGGTGAACCTTTTTGGCTTCTTGAACCAAGTCCTTACCAAATTTTTTACCCGTTCCGATAATGACCGCAAAGTTGACCAAAAAGACAGCGAAGAGTATGACAGCCAATAAACTCAGGCTTTTCCCTACTCTTCGGCGATTTTCTTCTGGAGATTTACGGTTACGGACGGCATAACGGATGATTTTTTCTTTCCACTGTTTCATTTCTTACTCCGTTGCTCGGATATTTTCGTTATTCAGCTGCAAATTCTTAGAGTTTGCAATTTCTTTCAAACGTTCTGAACGAATCAATTCATTGACCTCTTGCTTGGCATCGTCTAGCTCGGTTTTCTTTTCTTCGATTTGAGCATTGACCTTGGTCAATTCATTCTGAACTTGTAATAGCTTGGTCTGCATAAACACAACGCTAACTGCCAGGATAATCATTGTTGCAGCAATCGAAACATAGAAGGCCTTTTCCACACGTGAAAAACCTTTAAACTTCGTTTGCAATAACTGGCTTGTTTTTTCGATTCTTTCTGCCATGTTTTTCCTCTTACTTGTGAATTTTTCTGGCCACGCGCAACTTGGCTGAATGCGAACGGTTGTTGGCTACTAGCTCTTCGGCACTTGGCAAGATCGGCTTACGGGATACCAACTCCATCTTAGGCTTAAGATCATCTGGAATGAAGGGCAAGCCTTTTGGAACTTCCACTGTAGAAGCTTCCTTGAATAATTGCTTGGTCAAACGGTCTTCCAGCGAATGGAAAGTAATGACCGAGATTCTACCATCCAGAGCCAGCATGTCCATGGCCTGCTGGATGGATTCATCTGCCGCACCCAGCTCATCATTGACTTCGATTCGGATAGCCTGGAAAATCTGCTTGGCAGGGTGCCCCTTTTTCTTGAGTTCCTTGGCGGGCTTTGCTGACTTGATAATCTCTGCCAACTCCGTCGTCGTCTCAATGGGTTTCACCTCACGCACTTGCTCAATCTTACGAGCAATCTGTTTAGAAAACTTATCCTCACCATACTTGAAAAAGATCCGAACCAGGTCATGATAGTCATAATGATTGACCACTTCATAGGCCGTCAGACTAGCTTCCTGATTCATCCGCATATCCAGTGATGCATCCTTTTTATAAGAAAAGCCACGCTCACGCTGATCCAGCTGAGGACTGGACACTCCCAAATCATAACAAATTCCATCAATTTCCTGGACACCAGCCTCCTGCAAACGTGCCTGCAAATGACGGAAGTTATCCTTGATAAAGGTTACCATCCCCTTTTCGATATAGGGTGCCAAACGTTTTTGCGCATTGTCAATGGCATTCTGGTCCTGGTCAAAGGCATAGAGATGCCCTTTTTCGCTCAATTTACTTAATAAATATTCGCTATGGCCCGCTCCGCCCAAAGTCGCATCAACGTAGATACCGTCAGGTTTTACGTCAAGCATATCAATCGTTTCATGAAGCAAGACCGTTACATGATGAAATTCTTTTGTCATATCTTATCTATTTTACCACAAATCCGACCAGCTTGCACTTGTCAGACAAGGCTAAGTTTCTTCGAAAAAAATTCTCAAAAATATGTCATATATACTTGACATATAACTCTCGAAAGAATATAATATAGTCAAATATATGCGACATATCAGAAAGGAGACCCTATGAATCGTGTCAAAGAATTCCGCAAGGAACTGGGCATTTCCCAGCTCGAGCTCGCCAAAGATATCGGTGTCTCGAGACAGACCATCAACATGATTGAAAATGACAAGTACAATCCAACTCTGGAACTCTGTCTCAATCTCGCCCGCAGCCTCCAAACTGACCTCAACAGTCTCTTTTGGGAAGACGATTTTTAAAAAAGGAGCAAACAAATGAAAAAAGAAACTCTCACTGACAAACTCATTAAACGCATATACGGTATTTCTGGTCCCCTTGATGAATACAAACGACGCGAAGCTGACCGCATCGGAAATAAAATCTTTGTGATTCTCTTTTACCTCATGACTTTAGGTAATCTTATTCCCTTTGTCCTTGCTTATAAATACCCGCAAATTGTCGCTATCGGCTATCCTATCGTGGTGTTTGGCATTTCGATGATTTCTGCTCTCTATGTGGTCTCCCAAACCAAGAAAACGGGCATCACAGCTATTGATCCCGAAATGCTGAACCAAAAAGAAAGTAAACAGCTACATTTTTCGGGGCTAAAATCCGGTCTAATCTACGGAATAGCGATATTTTTTATAATACCATTCATCGATACCCTAACAAGTGAAAATCCAAATTTCATCAGTTCTCTTCTGAATACAAAACATATTTTAAAAACTATACTGGGAGCTTTCTTTTTCGGACTGATGATGCAAATTGTCGTCACTCTTCGCATTCAAAAAGCCAAGGAAGACCAGGACGACGATTAGGAGGAAACTTATGAAATCACTAGCTAGACTACTGATCAGTCATGTTTTTATCAGTATTTTCCTTTCCTTCGCTCTTATTTCAGGAGCTGTTTCTCATACAGTTTTAATACTATTACTCCTCTTTCTTCCTGTGCTCAATAAAGGACTTGAGAAAATGCAATCAAAACGGGTACCTATCCTCAACACCGCCCTTTTCTTTCTCCTCATATCCTTGCCACAACTTTTCACCAACCCTGTCCAATGGAAATTTCCAATATTCCTAGTCATAACCATCATTTCAAGTTTGCCCTACTTCTATAACTTTTATCAAGTAGTTAAAGAAGTAGATCAAAAACAGTTGATTTAGGAGATCGCTCCCATGAAAAAAGAAGATTTCACCACTCGTTTACTCAAACTATTCTTTCACATACAAGGCCCCCTTGATGAATGCCGTCAAGAGATGATTTACAAGGCTTGTGCCCGTGCCTTGATCCAAATCGTTTACTCTTCCCTCCTACTCTTCTTGTTTTATCTTCTATGTGGACGCTTCATAGAATTGGTTCGAGATGCTATGCCCTACCTCTATTTTGGTCTTATCTTCATCCTCTCATCTAGGGTGAGACTAGCAGTTCGCGACTTACATTTGGACAAGGACGACCAGTCCGAGATTCATCACAAAAGCTACAGCAAAAGTCAAATCAAAGTTCGTAGTTGGGGTGTATTCCTCAGCATTCAGCTTGGTCTCTTCCTCTTACTAATCTTTCATAAACTCTTTGTCCAGCGTATTCCCCTCGACACCTTTTGGGATAATCTCTCCCAGTTCGATAAAATGCTCCCTTTACAAGTGTTGAGTTTGGGAATTGGTGCCATCTTTGGAACCATGACCTACGCCTTTTTATCGGAACACGTTAAAGAATAGACCAAGATTCGCTAATTTCTCATTTCATAGGCAAAGAATCCCACCTAGCTCGTTCTAGGTGGGATTTCCTCTTCAATTCATAGGATATTTTCCAAAATATCTACTGACCCTCGTCACCAATTCTCCCACTGGGTTTCAATCTTGACTTCGCCATAATTGCTTGGCGAGTACTTGCTGTCATAAATGGTACACCAATCTTTCAAGACTCTCTGGTTGACGATTTCGTCGTAGTAAGAATCCAAATCCTTAGCAGTGATGCCGTACTGCTCTAGGTAGGATTTCACCTGAGCCTCGTCTTCGATATAATTTTTCGTATCTGTCTTCTTCAAAACTATTTTGATAAATTTTTTTAAATTACGTTCTTTATGAGAATACACAGTCCACATTTTTATACTAACGTTGGACTCTATCCGTTTTTCAAATGATATCGAACCAGTTTGATCTTCAGTATAAAAACTAAAACCAATTCTTAGTTCAAGATAACCTTCCGGAAGAGTTATATAATTCCCTGAAGGGGTATATTTTAAAAATTCTCCATCACTTGGCCAAACGGGTTTAATATCAAAGCCATCTATATTTCTTAAAATATTATTTGTCTGATAAGTTTTCTCAGTCTCCTGGTAGATTTCATCAAAAATGTTTTTCGGTTGTTTAGGAAAAAAGTAAAAATAGGATAATACGATTATTGCGACTAACGCTACTAAACCGAGGATTTTCTTCATGTTGTCACCAATTCTCCCACTGGGTTTCAATCTTGACATCGCCATAGTTGCTTGGTGAATACTTACTGTTATAGATGGAACACCAGTCTTTCAAGACTTTCTGGTTGACGATTTCGTCGTAGTCCTTCTCTAATTCTTCTTTGGTTATGTTATATTTTTTTAAATAGTTTCTTACTTTTTCTTCATCATCAAGATATTGACCTGGTTGCCTTGGCTCTTCAAAAATCGCAAGCTCCTTTTGAAGTACTTTCTTTTTTATATTATAGTGTGCTGAATACCATAGGGTAATATCCGAATTAATCCTTTTTTCAAAACGTATCGTCATTCCTTTAATACCTTCTCCGAAATTAAAGCTAATACTTATGTCTTTATAACCTTCAGGATGAGTTTGATATTTCCCTGAAGGGGTGTATGCAAAATATTCTCCATCGTTAGGCCAATCGGGTCTGATTTTAAACCCATCTATATGCCTTAAAATATTATTTGTTCGATAAGTTTCCTCCGTTTCTTGATAGATTTCATCAAAAATGTTTTTAGGTTGACGCACAAAAAAGTAAAAACAAGATGATACGATTATCACGAATAAAGCTACTAGGCCTAGGATTTTCTTCATGTTATCACCAATTCTCCCACTGGGTTTCAATCTTGACATCGCCATAGTTGCTCGGTGAATACTTGCTGTCATAAATGGTACACCAATCTTTCAAGACTTTCTGGTTGACGATTTCGTCGTAGTAAGAATCCAAATCCTTAGCTGTAATACCGTACTGCTCTAGGTAGGATTTCACCTGAGTTTCGTCTTCAATATAACTATCCTCATTTCCTGATATTACAATCTGAATTGACTTTGTGATTGTTTTAGTATTTGGATTATATTTGTTGACCATCCATAGCTTCGTACCATCAGCTATTTTTCTCTCAAATGAAACAAACAGCTCGTTAGAATAATTTTTAAAATTAAAATCAATAGATATATTATTAAAATTTTGAGGGTTGCTTTTACTAGTATACAATCCAAATGGATTTTGAGAGATATTAGGGTCATCAGTTGGCCAAACTGGTTTAATGTCAAAGCCATCTATATTTCTTAAAATATTATTTGACCGATAGGTTTTCTCCGTCTCCTGATAAATCTCATCAAAAATGTTTTTAGGTTGTTGGGTAACAAAGTAGAAACAGGATAATACAATTAATGCTAATAACGCTATTAGACCTAAAATTTTTTTCATCATCATCCTCCTAATCGGCCACAGCTTCTAAACGATTTAAAAATTTGGACACACCTTGATAATTACTTTCAATATACGCTTTAATTGCATCTTCCCCTTTTTCCATAACCTCTAATGGAAGGATACTGGCATAGATAGTGCTTCTTACTTGCTTCCAATCCTTATTTTGCAAGAATTCTCTTTCTCTCACAGAAGAATCCTTTTGAAGGTCAGCATAGTAAGAAGATATAGCTTGATCATAGGATTGTCCTTTCTGCATACGACCGATGAGATTGACCGAGTCCAAATCTGCCTTGTAATCATCCTCGCCAATACTTGGTTTCTTATCTGTAGCGTTAAAGGTCGTGTCTCCCTCCCAACCTGAAAGGTCCCTAACATGCTCTCTACCGCCATAGACATCGGATAACTGAACTTGATTAGGATTAAGGTGAGTCGCCATAGTGATGGACTGGTGGGTAAAGTCCGCATGACCTGCTCCATTGTTAGAATAAGCCTTTAGCTTGGTGTTCCAAAATTGGTCGAAATCTGCTGAACTGCCATAGATTGAATCATAAGTTATCTTGGCCTTCTCGTAAAACTTATAATCAAATTGTTTTATTTGTTTGGCTTTTTTGTAATCCCCTCCCGCCATTTCATGCTGCAATCTAAGATTATAAATCAATTTTTTGGCATCTGTTTCTTCTTTGATTCCAAGTTCTTTAAAAATTTCAAGAAGTGGTTTTTCTACTGTTCTTGATTTTCCTGTAATCGAACTGCCAACAGTCACATTATAAAAATAAGTTTTCAAATGCCCCGCCGTTTCATTCCACTGAAATCCATCATAGTAGGCAGCACCAACGACTCGTAAAAAGATATAGTCACGAAACCCTTGACTAGAGGTTGGAAATTTTCTGTCTATTCCTTGCTTGATGGTCAAGAGTTGCTGGGCTGTCTCTGCATCAAAGCCGTATTCTGCCATCATGGTCTGGACAAAGGCCTTCTCTTGACGACTGTGCTTCATATCCTTTGTGTCAGAATAGGCAGACAGGTAGTTGGCCCAAGTCAGGTCAGATGGAATTTTAAAGACCCCTGTCTTTGCATCCCAGCTCGATTCGATCTGGGCTAGTCCACGACTCAACTGCACATCGATACTGTCTAGTTCATCGAACAGTCCTCCTGAGTAGCTATCATAGGCTCGCAGGTCTCTCAAAATCGTTTCATAGACGCGTTTATTGGCATGGTGTCCTCGCATGAGTTCCACATTACTGCGTCTCAATCTCCCCTTTTCTTCACTATCCATGGTCAAGCTAGAAAGAGATTGGTTGACTTCATCTAGATAAGCAATCATTTGCTCTTCCTGTCGGATCTTATCAAGCAGATCATCCTCACGCCAACTCTTGCTGTCGACCATCGTTTGGTAGTCTGCTGGTAGTTTCTTGATGGCTTGAGAGAAGTTTTCTGCATAAAGTTGTCCCCCTTTGCTCAAGGGTAATAAGACACTTGCAAAAAAGCTTCTAGCCGAATCATAAGCGTCGCCCTTTAGACTCTCTGTATCCTCTGAAAATTTTTGAATAGCTGATTGCAAGTCTTGATAAGCCGCCTCCTGAGATTGGCACATGGTCGCTACACTCGAACTTTGTAGTTGTGATTGTTCCAGATACATATCAATGCCCATGTCGTTTCTCCTCCTCTCTTTCTAGTTCCTTGCGTCTTTCATAGTAGACCTCATCCAAGTCTCCCTCTAACCGGAATTTTTCTTTTTTCAAATCATCCATGCGGTAGCTGAGCTCCTCAAGGATTTGGTTTTTAAGTTGGTTTCTTTGCAGGAGCGTTTCTTCCAACTGTCCTGCATATCGACTCTGATAGGCCGCCTCCCACAAATCATTTTGATAACGGTGACTAGCTCTATCATATCCTTCAAAGGTTTCTATCAGTTCTTTGGTGCGATACTTCTCTTTTCCATTGTCTTCTAGCTGGTACAAGAGGTCTCGCTCTCTTTTCTTCAACTCATCCAACCTGCTCATGTATGACTCCTAAAACCATTGGCACCCGCTTCATCTAGCGCCTCAAAATCACTCGCTATAGAGTGAAGACGTTCGGAAGTCAGGGTGACAGCAGCCGAAATCTGACTAGCTAGATTTTGAGACTTTGTCAGACATTGATGGGCCTTGTTATTCCCTTGAAGGGTCGTTAATTCGTCTTGGCTAGCCACAGCGATATCTGTTAAAGATTGACAAGCATTTTTCAGCTGACTCGCATACATCTGAGCAATATTTAGATCACTTTTTACTGTTGACATGACTGTTCTATCCTTTTTCTCAATCCCTAGTGTTAGGTTTACTTCATTTAGCTACATAGGCTTATTATACCATGTTTCATAGAAGGAGCATCATTTTGTGCTGATTTATTAACAATTGTGTATTTTTCAACAACCTCTCCCATCCGACTCGACGAAAGAAGTAAAAACTGTTACAATGTAGAAAAAGAAAAGAGGCCCTCATGACTTCACTTTATGATTTTTCCGTTTTAAACCAAAACAACCAAGTAACTCCCTTGGAGAGCTATCGTGGTAAAATTCTCTTGATTGTCAACACTGCTACCGGATGTGGCTTAACCCCCCAGTACCAAGGGCTCCAAGAACTCTATGATCGCTATCAAGGTCAGGGTTTTGAAATCTTAGATTTCCCTTGCAATCAATTCATGGGACAAGCACCTGGCAGCGCAGAGGAAATCAATAGCTTCTGTAGCCTACACTATCAGACTACTTTCCCTTGTTTCGCCAAGATCAAGGTCAACGGCAAGGAAACCGATCCTCTTTACGTTTGGTTAAAAGACCAGAAATCAGGCCCTCTAGGAAAACGAATCGAATGGAATTTCGCTAAGTTTCTCATTGGTCGAGATGGGCAAGTCTTCGAGCGCTTCTCTTCCAAAACAGACCCCCAAACCATCCAAGAATTTATCCAGAATTTACTCTAATTTCTTTTTAAAACGCATTCTTTCATTTAGTTTGAGTCCTGAAAGGATGCGTTTTTTCTTTAAAAAGTAACTGATTTTCTTTAATTTATATTTATTTTTTGCTTTTTTGCTATTGCAATTCTTTCATTAATTTAGTATATTTGTTATATTAAAAGTTTTCAGTCATTTTAAGGGAGAAATGACCTTTTAAATTTTTTTATCTTAAAATGAAAGCGCTTTATAAACAGGGAGGTAAGGGGCTTACAAATTATCAGAGAATTGATTTATCGTAAAATAAAGTTGCAACCAAGTCAGACTTGGGCTCGGGCAGTAGCTGACTGCCTTTCTAAAAACTAGGAGTATATTATGAATCGATACCTTTTTGAAAAAGGGCAAACTTTTAGCATTCGGAAGTTGACTGTAGGTGTGGCCTCTGTCATCGTCGGACTGGCATTTTTTGCTTCTGGAACCGTGCGTGCAGACGAAACATCTCCTGCCACGACATCCAATCTTGACAAACAGATTGAGCAAGTCGCAGATATAGAAGAAGCCAAGGCTGAACCAGTCAAAGAAGAAGGCCAAGTAGAGACTAAAAAACAAGAAACACCAGCTACCGATACCAGCAGTGCTGATTTGCTCCCTGAAGAAATTCAGGACCGTGCTTATCCAGACACACCTGTCAAAGAACTCGACACGACTACTATCGTTGACCAGAAAGCTAGTCCAGAAGTAGAAACTAAGAGCATTCTAAAGGATAAGGAAGAAGCTCCAAAAGAAGCTGAAAACGGAAACCGTGCTATTATTAACGGTGGACAAGACCTCAAACACATCAACTACGAGGGACAGCCTGCTACTGCTGCTACTATGGTTTACAGCACTTACAATGCAGGGGAGCAACGTTACCTCGTTTCAGGCTCAGGTATCTTTGTAGCCCCTAACCTGATCCTTACCGTCGCTCATAACTTCCTAGAAGCAAATAAAGAAACTGGTGAAGGCCACATTCGTGGTGGAAAATCTGCCCAGTTCTACTATAACGTTGGCTCAAACAGCGAAAAGAAAAACTCACTTCCATCTTCTGGAACTACGGTTTTATTTAGAGAAAAGGATATCCATTTCTGGAATAAGAAGGAGTTTGGAAAAGGCTATAAAAACGACCTTGCTCTTATAGAAGCTCCTACTCCTCTTCCAATTGCTAGCCCAAACAAAGCAGCAACCTTTGCACCTTTAGCAGATCACAAGACGCATCAACCAGGAGAATCCATTAGTACGATTGGCTACCCAACTGACTCGAGCTCGAAAGAGTTAAAACAGCCTATCCTAGCTGGCCAACTTTACAAGGCAGACGGAACTATCCGATCTGTTGAGTCTTATGATGATAAGGGAACGACCGGTATCACCTACCAAACCACTTCTGTATCTGGTTTGTCTGGTGGTGGGATTGTAGATAGCCAAGGAAAAGTTCTCGGTGTTCACCAACACGGAACCGTTGACAATGGTGTTCCTGAAAAGGATCGCTTTGGTGGCGGACTCGTCCTTTCACCTGAACAACTGAAATGGGTTAAGGACATGATTGCCAAATATGGTGTGAAAGGCTGGTACCAAGGAGATAACGGAAATCGTTACTACTTTACCGATGAGGGGCGTATGCTTCGGAACGAAACAGCTGTTATCGGAAGCAACGAATATTCCTTCAACCAAGATGGGATTGCTACCTTAACCAAGGGAGTTGAATACGGACGTGTGGTTATTCAACACGAAGATGAAGAAGGAAATCCAGTCAAAGATAATGATACTTTTATCGAACAGACGAGTGTCGGAGCAGAATTCAACTATAACTTTAAGTCAGAAATCGAGAAAACGGACTTCTATCAGAAAAATAAAGACAAATACGAAATTGTATCAATCGATAAATCACCTGTTAATAAACAGCTAAAAGATACGTGGGCTGAAGATCACAATGTTGTCAGCAAAGCGCCTGCCGGTACTCGTATCATCAAGGTTGTCTATAAAGTCAACAAAGGCTCTTTTAAAGTTTACTACCGTCAAAAGGGAACAAGTACTGAACTAGCTGAGGCAACAGTTGATAACAATGAAGGCCAAGAATATGAGGTTTCCTTTGTCAACACCTTCCATGCAAAAGACATTGCTGGCTACCGTCCAGTAAAAGCTAGTTTGGAAGCAAGAATCCAGCAAAAAGGGGTGAATGAGGTCGTCTTTGAATACGAACCAATCGCTGATACAGCCAATCCAACAACTCCGACTCCTCCAGTTGCTCATCCAGAAGATAAAGAAACTGAGATTGGCAATCATGGACCTCTTCCAAGCAAGGCCCAACTCGATTACCACAAGGAAGAATTGGCAGCCTTCATCCACTACGGAATGAACACTTATACCAATTCTGAATGGGGAAATGGGAAAGAAGACCCTCGATACTTCAATCCAACCAACTTGGATACAGACCAATGGATTCGCACGCTGAAGGAAACTGGCTTCAAACGGACCATTATGGTTGTTAAACACCACGACGGTTTCGTTGCTTACCCTTCTAAGTATACGAATCATACCGTAGCTGCTAGCCCATGGAAAGATGGTAAGGGTGACCTTCTCGAAGAAGTTTCCAAGTCTGCTAGCAAGTACGACATGAACATGGGTGTTTACCTATCACCATGGGATGCCAACCATCCAAAATACCATGTCGCAACCGAAAAAGAATACAACCAATACTATCTCAACCAGCTGAAAGAAATCCTTGGTAATCCGAAATACGGTAACAAAGGGAAATTTATCGAAGTTTGGATGGACGGTGCACGTGGTAGCGGTGCCCAAAAAGTAACCTATACCTTTGATGAATGGTTCAAATACATCAAAGAAGCCGAAGGAGATATCGCCATCTTCTCTGCTCAGCCAACAAGCGTTCGCTGGATCGGAAATGAACGAGGTATCGCAGGTGACCCTGTTTGGCATAAAGTCAAAAGGGCCAACATCACAGACGATGTGAAAAATGAATACCTCAACCATGGTGACCCTGATGGTGATATGTATTCTGTAGGGGAAGCTGATGTTTCGATCCGTTCGGGCTGGTTCTATCATGACAATCAACAGCCGAAATCACTCAAAGAGTTGATGGACATCTACTTCAAGTCCGTTGGTCGTGGAACCCCACTCCTTCTCAATATTCCACCAAATAAAGAAGGAAAATTCGCAGATGCAGATGTGGCTCGCTTGAAGGAGTTCAAAGCAACCCTAGACCAAATGTATGCGACTGACTTTGCCAAAGGTGCCACTGTAACAGCAAGTTCGACTCGTCAAAACCACCTCTACAAGGAAAGTCACCTCACAGACGGTAAAGATGACACCAGCTGGGCGCTCTCAAATGATGCCACAACCGGTAGCTTTACAGTCGACTTGGGGCAAAAGAGACGCTTTGACGTCGTTGAACTCAAGGAAGATATCGCCAAAGGCCAACGTATCTCTGGTTTCAAGATTGAAGTCGAAATCAACGGACGTTGGGTGACATACGGTGAAGGTTCGACCGTTGGTTACCGTCGCTTGGTTCAAGGCAAGCCTGTAGAGGCACAAAAAATCCGTGTGACCATCACCGGTGCTCAAGCAACTCCAATCTTGACCAACTTCTCAGTCTACAAGACACCAAGCAGCATTGAAAAGACAGATGGCTACCCTCTTGGACTTGAATACCACTCAAACACAACGGCAGATACAGCTGGAACAACTTGGTACAATGAATCTGAAGGTGTTCGTGGCACTTCTATGTGGACCAATCAAAAAGATGCCAAAGTAAGCTATACCTTCACAGGAACCAAGGCCTATGTCGTCTCTACGGTCGATCCAGGTCATGGAGAAATGTCCGTCTACGTTGATGGTCAAAAGGTTGCCGATGTGCAAACTAAGAATGCTAGCCGTAAACGCAGCCAAAAAGTCTTTGAGACAGGCGATTTAGCACCTGGCCAACACACTATTACTCTTGTAAACAAAACAGGCGAACCAATTGCTACAGAAGGAATCTACACCCTAAACAATGATAGCAAGGGAATGTTTGAACTCGAGTCTACCAACTACGAAGTCGAAAAAGGAAAACCAGTCACTGTTAAAATTAAACGTGTTGGTGGAAGCAAAGGGGCTGCTACTGTGCGCTTCATCACGGAACCTGGAACTGGGGTTCACGGTAAAGTTTACCAAGATACAACTCAAGATGTGACTTTTGAAGATGGAGAAACAGAAAAGACTGTGACCATCCCAACGATTGACTTTACAGAACAAGCCGACTCTATCTTTGACTTTAAAGCCAAGCTCACTTCTGTTTCTGATGGTGCCTTGCTCGGTT
The DNA here is from genome assembly GCF_000287715.1 of Streptococcus oralis SK304. Classification (GTDB taxonomy): domain Bacteria; phylum Bacillota; class Bacilli; order Lactobacillales; family Streptococcaceae; genus Streptococcus; species Streptococcus oralis_Y. Next base: position 90,406 of record NZ_ALJN01000012.1, read on the forward strand.
TTGCTACCGATGCAACAATCCAAGTGATGAAAGCTGAATTGCTGATCAAGGATCAAAAAAGCTATGATGACCAAGCTAGTCAGTTGGATTATAGTCCTGGCTGGCACCATGAAACCAATTCGGCAGACAAGTACCAAAAAACGGAGTCTTGGGCTTCCTTTGGTCGCTTAACTGACGAGCAAAAGAAAAAGACAACTGTCACAGCCTACTTCTACGGTACTGGACTTGATATCAAGGGCTATGTCGATCCAAATCATGGTATCTACAAAGTCTTCCTAGATGGCAAAGAAGTTCCTTACCAAGATGGCATGGGAAATGCTTCAACTATTGATGGTAAGAAATACTTTAGCGGTCGTGCAGCCCAACGCCAAGGTAATCAAACTCTGGTTAGCATAAAAGGTCTAGACGAGAACTTGCACGCAGTCACCCTTCAACTCGATCCTGATCGAAACGATTTGTCTCGAAATATCGGTATTCAGGTAGACCAATTTATCACTCGTGGCGAAGGTAGCGAACTCTACAGCAAGGCAGATATCATCCAGTCTATCTCTAAATGGAAAGACGATCTGTCCAACTTTGACCCAGCAGGCTTGAAAAATACGGCTACTGCACGCCAAGCTTTCCAAGCAAATCTAGAAAAATTGAGAAACCAACTCAGTGCCGAAGCTGTGGATGTTCAAGAAGTCATGTTAACTGTCAGCGCCTTACAAGATATCCTGTCCAAGGACGAGAACTATCAAAGAGGGCAAGAGGAACCTAGTCCAGATCAACCTGAACAGCCTGAAGAACCTGAGAAACCTGACCAGCCTGAGAAACCTGCTGAACCAAAACAACCGGAAATTGAGTACGATAAGGCTATGGACAGCTTGACAAAAGCTATCGAGAAAAAAGTCGCTGAGCTTGGATCCAACAAGGAAGCTAAGAAGAAATTAGTTGAAATTGCAGATCAAGCCATTGCTGCAATCCAAGAAGCTAAAACTCAGGAAGTAGTCAATCAAGCGCTAGAAACTGCTCTTGAACAAATCAACAAGCTCGAACCAGCCCAACCGGAAAAACCAGCTGAGTCTGAGAAGCCGGCGCAACCTGAGAAACCTGCTCAACCTGAAAAACCAGCGCAACCGGAAACTCCAGTTCAGCCTGAAAAACCAGTTCAACCTGAGAAACCTGCTGAACCTGAGAAACCTGCTCAGCCTGAAAAACCAGCGCAACCTGAAAAACCTGCTCAACCTGAAAAACCTGCTCAACCTGAAAAGCCAGCTCAGCCTGAGAAACCAGCGCAACCTGAAACTCCAGTTCAGCCTGAAAAACCAGTTCAACCTGAGAAACCTGCTGAACCTGAGAAACCTGCTCAGCCTGAAAAACCAGCGCAACCTGAAAAACCTGCTCAACCTGAAAAACCAGCGCAACCGGAAACTCCAGTTCAGCCTGAAAAACCAGTTCAACCTGAGAAACCTGCTGAACCTGAGAAACCTGCTGAGCCTGAAAAACCGGCTCAACCTGAAAAACCGGCTCAACCTGAAAAGCCAGCTCAGCCTGAGAAACCGACGCAACCGGAAACTCCAGCTCAACCTGAACAACCTGCTCAGCCTGAAAAACCGGCGCAACCTGAAACTCCTGCTCAACCTGAAAAACCTGCTCAGCCTGAAAAACCAGCGCAACCGGAAACTCCAGTTCA
>NZ_ALJN01000013.1:0-60749 GCF_000287715.1 Streptococcus oralis SK304
TGAAACATAAAGTGTCAACTTCTACAGAAACCAAGACTGTAACGCAAACGATTAACTACGTCTACGAGGATGATAATACACCTGCAGCTCCAGAGAAGAAAGCTAGTTTGACTTTCACTAGAGAAGTGAAAACAGATGAAGTGACGAAGGATGTTACACCGGGGGCTTGGGCACCATCTACTGGCACCTTCCCAGAGGTAGTTTCTCCAACTATTGATGGCTACACACCAGATAAGGCTAAAGTTGACGCAGAAAACGTAACTGCTGATCAGGCTGACATCAAGGTTACGGTAAAATACAAGGCCGACAAGCAAAAAGTAACCTATACCATCATTGATGATACAACTAATACCACTTTGGAAGATAAGCAAGAGCTTACAAGTGGGAACTCTGACACTCCTCTTCCAAATGGTACAGAAGCGAAGTATGATTCAATCGTGAATGCTTACCTAGCTCAAGGTTATGAATTGGTTTCGAAAGACCAGCTCCCAGCTAAGTTTGACCTTGATAGTAGTTATGACCAAAATGTAGTAGTTCATGTGAAACATGGTACAAGTTCTAGCAAAGAAAATAAAGCAGTAAGCATGACAGTTCGCTACCACGGTGCCGGTGATCAAACCCCAGCAGACAAGGTGCAAACAGCAACTTGGACACGTACAGTAACGACAGACAAGGTAACAGGCTCTGTTGTGAGCACTACGGATTGGACAAGCGACAAGGCAAACTATGACGCAGTCCCATCACCAGTGATTCCAGGTTACACAGTAGATATTGCGACTGTTCCATCAGAAGTGGTTACCCAAGAAAACATTGTCAAGGATGTGCATTATACTGCTCAGAATACAGCTCAAACCCAAAAAGTTACTTACACAGTTGTAGATGAGACAACCGGTCAGACTCTGGAAAAGCAAGTTGAATTGACAACAGGTGAGTCAGGTACGGTTCTTCCAGCTGCTGCGAAAACGAAATACGACACTGTGATTGCAAGTTATTTGGCACAGGGTTACGAAGTGGTTTCCAAGGATGAATTGCCAGCTCAGTTTGATACCGACAGTAGCGTAGACCAAAACGTGGTAATTCGCTTGAAACACGAAACTGTTTCAGTTGAGGAAACCAAACAAGTAAGCATGACTGTTCGCTATCATGGTGCAGGTGGTCAAACCCCAGCAGACAAGGTACAAACAGCGACTTGGACACGTACCGTAACGACAGACAAGGTAACTGGCTCTGTTGTGAGCACGACGGATTGGAGAAGCGACAAGGCAAACTACGATGCAGTTCCATCACCAGTGATTCCAGGTTACACTGTGGATGTTGCGATTGTTCCATCAGAAGTTGTTACCCAAGAAAACATTGTTAAAGATGTTCATTATACTACGGTTCCAGTAGTACCAGAAGTCCCTAATACTCCTGATACTCCAGTTAAACCAGGGGCACAAACGACACCGTTCACACCAGAACACCCAGCACATACTCTCCCACGAACAGGTGAATCTCAGGTTGGTTCAAGCCTTGTGACGCTGACAGGTCTAGGCTTGCTTCTATCAGTTCTTGGTTTGGCAGGACATCAGAAAAAAGAGGACGAATAACTTTTTATAAGTTGTAAAAAGTCAGGTCTTTCATTGAAGAAATACTAGAAATAGTTTAAAGATGAATGATTTAGTGGAAAAATGAGCCCCGCAGGCAACCTCAGTTAGTTGACTTGTGGGGCTTTTCCCTTGTTTTGAGGAATGAGACTCAGAAAGGAGCAAGTGCAAATAGATACTTTTGGTCGCTGAAATAGAAGCGAGGCGAAATCACTAAATGATTCCGCCTCGTTTCTATTTTAAATCTTGCACGGAGCTTATATCTTACTGTAAAAAGTTCCTGCTAAAAGACCGAGAATAGCTGGTGCTACCGCAATAAGTGTTAGTGAAACCCATTCTGCTGTAATAAACCGTTCACCAAAAACGACAAATGGAATGAGCCAGTTAAAAATCCCTGTAAATGGGAAGAACCATTTATAACAAACCCTTCTTTTACCAGCAGAAAAGCCACATAACAATTCGACACTAGGAGCCAAAAGGTAAAAATAAAGCAGGCTGTAGCCCATCTCTTCCCCTATAATCCTACTTAATCCCCAACAATAGCACGAGGGCATAAAAGGCGTCTTAATCAATTGTTTCGTGTTCAACCTCCTGTCCCAAATCCGGTATAATCATTGTTTCAATAATGTTTTCGACAAGCGAAGTAAATTACCAAAAGAATAAAGGTAGGGATATTTGCAAGCAAAAAAGTTAAGGAAATCAGACAGAAAATCTCCCACCAGGTTATGTTGTTAGTCAAGGCCAGAGAGAAGATTGTCAATAAAGAAAAGCAATAAGTTATGCCTGGCAGTATGAAACCCAGCCACTTACTTTCTTTTTTGGAGAGAAAAATCTGTAATAGGATTCCTCCAGTCAGGATTGGCAATATGATAAATGAAACAATTACGGTTCTCATTTGTTTCAACTCCCTCCATCATTTTGATATTCAGACGTTACTATGTCAGACGAATCAAAGGAATAGATGTATTGGAGCTTATAAGCACAGTTTCTTTACCTACAGTCTCCAGAATACCCATTTCATATTGGAAAATAACACTAAATGAAGTAAAAGTCAATCCATGGGTTATGGTTTAAGAGAGATGGAAGATGGTTTCCTCATATTTCTGAGCTGGAGTAGCTGTTCTTGAAATGATCTCCAAACCGTCTATATAAGATATTTGGAACTGACTATTACCCCCATTTTCTTTTCGGAGTTATCTCTGAGAGCAGGGGGTACAATAGAAAAAAATGACTTGGAAGTGATATAATGAAGCTACAGAGACAGATTGGAGGTATGACCATGAAAAAGTTACTACTGGTCCTAGGTGCTAGTATGCTAGTCTTATCTGCCTGCCACAGAGCGACAGAGGATGGCGTAACTAGTCCGTCAATACCAAGGGAGCAACAAACCAAGGAAACAACCAACTATTTTCACTATTTAGCAGATTCCTATCAAAAGGCTCTTTCGCACGAAAAAGAATCCAAGGATACAAGTGTTCAGTCACCTATGGCTGCCACAGTTGCAGCCATGGAAGAACTCCAGTTATCTAATCCGACTGATCAATCCTTGATTATCAAGAACTATTCGGATTTTCAGAAGCTAATTCAATACAACACTGAAAAGTGGGAGGAAGAGTTTGCAAGCTGGGCTTCTTCTATGGGGCAGTCCTATCATAGACTAGAGCATGCAAACTTTGATGAAAAAAATGAACTAATCAAAAAATTAGAAACTACAACAGTCTCTCAGAAAAGTGTCAAATGGAATGTTTTTGGAGTATCGAGTGACAATGCTTATGACTACTTGTCTTTGGATGCCTACTATGACAATCAGGACAAACATTTCTACCTATTTACACTGAAGGATGGGCAAGCACAGGTCTTGCATGCCGATAAGACACTGGAAACTATCCCTACTGCAAATTTTGAAGAGACTGAGAATACAGATTTAGCGCGACGTTTTAAGGAATTTCTATTAAAAACAAGTGTAACTACAGAGAGCGAGCCAGATACAGATAATAGTTCTTTAATAGACAAGATAAAAACAGCCATGGGATCCTATTCGGATAGTAAAGGTGAAAGATTTAAGTCAACTAACTTAGCAACATGTGGTCACTACTATGGACTAGCAGTGCCAGACCAGATAATGCAATTTGGACAAGTAGATGGGGTGAATTATACTTTTAAATGGTATGGGTATAGTGCAGGTTCAGGTTCTGGGCGGTTTGAAATCCTAGCTTGCTATGTGAATGAAGCAGAGACAGAGGTGATTCTCTTTGGCTACAAGGATGGTAACCCTGCTCTTTTACACACCGAAGGAAGACCAGAGATTGATAAAAATGAATCAGGGGCTATCATAAATGCCCAGGTTCATTTTGTCGAGTTTCGTCACCCAATATTAGAACAAGTTTTCAATTAGTAAAGAGGAAATACATTTATCGTATGCAGAGTGTTTCTCGTGAAACCTATTTCTTATAAAAAACTTCTCCACATAAAATAATTTGTGGAGTTTTTTCTATAATTAGTAGTTTAACCTAGCCATCAATTAGGAGTATACTAATAATGTAATCGTTATCAAACCTAAAAATTCGATGAAATCAGTTTTTAGGAATAAAAAGGGAGGAAATTATGAAAAAGTTTTCAAAGACCTTGAGAGATAACTGGATCTTTCTCTTGATGGTTTTACCAGGGGCACTCTGGTTGATTCTATTCTTTTACATTCCAGTATTTGGGAATGTGGTCGCCTTTAAAGACTACCATATGACCAGTAATGGTTTCATAGATAGTATTGTGAATAGTAAATGGGTCGGGTTAGATAATTTCAGATTCTTGTTTAGTTCAAAAGATGCCTTTATCATCACTCGAAATACCGTTCTTTACAATCTCGGCTTTATCTTTATCGGTTTGATTGTATCAGTAGGGATTGCCATCATTCTCAGCGAGCTTCGCTCTAAGAGAATGGTTAAGATTTTCCAAACGTCTATGTTGTTCCCTTACTTCCTGTCATGGGTTATCATCAGTTTCTTTACAGATGCCTTCCTAAACATTGACAAAGGGGTCTTCAACCATTTCCTAACATCCATTGGCATGAAGGAAGTCAACTTCTACGCTGACTTAGGCATTTGGCCATACCTTCTCCTTTTCCTAGGTATTTGGAAAGGCTTTGGATATAGCAGTGTCATGTACTATGCGACGATCATGGGAATTGATCCAACCTACTACGAAGCAGCAACAGTGGACGGGGCTAGCAAGTGGCAACGCATTCGCAACGTAACCATTCCTCAGTTGACTCCGCTTGTAACAGTCTTGACCATCCTTGCAGTCGGAAATATCTTCCGCGCAGACTTCGGTCTCTTCTATCAAATCCCACACAATGCTGGTCAGCTTTACAATGTAACCAACGTTTTGGACGTATATGTCTTTAATGGTTTGACTCAGACAGCAGATATCGGTATGGCTTCAGCAGCCGGTCTTTACCAATCCGTTGTCGGTTTGATTCTGGTTATCCTATCAAACTTGCTTGCAAGACGAGTCGATCCAAACTCAGCTTTGTTCTAGAAAGGAGGAGAATATGGCAGAAAAGAAAATTAAAAAAGAAAAAATCGATAATGTCGGCATTCACTCCTTCAGTAAGAAAGCAGATATCTTCTTTAGTATCATCTCTGGTTTGATCGCTCTTTCTTGTATCTTGCCCTTTATCTTCGTTATCATCATTTCGGTGACAGACGAAAAGAGCATCCTCCAGTATGGATATAGCTTTTTCCCTTCGAAGTTTGGTGTAGATGGATTCCAGTTCCTAGCTCAGTTTAAAGATAAGATCCTCCAAGCGCTCTTTATCTCAGTCTTTGTAACAGTAGTCGGAACAGTGACCAACGTCTTCATCACGACAACTTATGCCTACGCCATCTCACGGACAACCTTTAAGTACCGCAGATTCTTCACGATCTTCGCTCTTCTTAGTATGTTGTTCAACGCTGGTTTGGTACCAGGCTATATCGTGGTCACTCGCCTGCTTCAACTTGGTGATACCGTTTGGGCCTTGATTGTTCCAATGCTCCTCTCACCATTCAACATCATCTTGATGCGTTCCTTCTTCAAGAAGACCATCCCAGAAGCAATCCTCGAATCTGCTCGTATCGATGGTGCCAGCGAAGCTCGGATCTTCTTCCAGATCTGTTTACCATTGTCACTTCCAGGTATCGCAACCATTACGCTTTTGACAGCTCTTGGTTTCTGGAACGACTGGTTCAACGCCCTTCTTTACATCAAGAGTGACAACTTGTATCCATTGCAATATTTGCTTATGCAAATCCAACAAAATATGGACTACATCGCAAAAGCAGTCGGTCTATCTGGTCAACTGGGAGTTGCTCTTCCAAAAGAAACAGGTCGTATGGCTATGGTTGTCGTTGCAACCCTTCCAATCGCGATTCTATATCCATTCTTCCAACGCTACTTTGTAAAAGGTTTGACCATCGGTGGTGTGAAAGAATAGCACTTGCTGAGAAACACCGTTTCTCTCTTCCCAACTTCATCTTAGTGGTTGAAGTAAAAATCATTAAATCGTTTATAAGTTTAAAAACAAAAAAAGGAGTTTTTATCATGAAAAACTGGAAAAAATATGCTTTTGCATCTGCTAGCGTAGTCGCTTTGGCTGCTGGTCTTGCTGCTTGTGGAAACCTTACAGGTAATAACAAAAAAGCTGCTGACACTGCTTCAAGTGAAAAACCTGTTCTTAAAATGTACCAAATCGGTGACAAACCAGACAACTTGGATGAATTGCTAGAAAATGCAAACAAAATCATCGAAGAAAAAGTTGGTGCTAAATTGGATATCCAATACCTCGGATGGGGTGACTACAGCAAGAAAATGTCCGTTATCACATCATCTGGTGAAAACTATGATATCGCCTTTGCAGATAACTATGTTGTAAATGCTCAAAAAGGTGCTTACGCTGACTTGACTGATTTGTACAAGAAAGAAGGAGCAGAGCTTTACAAAGCACTTGACCCAGCTTACATCAAAGGAAACACTGTAAACGGTAAGATCTATGCTGTTCCAGTTGCAGCCAACGTTGCATCATCTCAAAACTTTGCCTTCAATGGCGCTCTTCTTGCTAAATACGGTATCGACATTTCAGGTGTCACTTCATACGAAACACTTGAACCAGTCTTGAAACAAATCAAAGAAAAAGCTCCAGATGTAGTACCATTTGCGGTTACGAAGAACTTCATCCCATCTGATAACTTTGACTACCCAGTACCAAACGGCCTTCCATTCGTTATCGACCTTGAAGGAGACACTACTAAGATCGTAAACCGTTACGAAGTACCTCGTTTCAAAGAACATTTGAAGACTCTTCACAAATTCTATGAAGAAGGATACATTCCAAAAGACGTAGCAACAAGCGACACTTCATTTGACCTTCAACAAGATACTTGGTTCGTTCGTGAAGAAACAGTAGGACCAGCTGACTACGGTAACAGCTTGCTTTCACGTGTTGCTAACAAAGACATCCAAATCAAACCAATCACTAACTTTATCAAGAAAAACCAAACAACACAAGTTGCCAACTTTGTTATCTCAAACAACTCTAAGAACAAAGAAAAATCAATGGAAGTGTTGAACCTCTTGAACACAAACCCAGAACTCTTGAACGGTCTTGTTTACGGTCCAGAAGGCAAGAATTGGGAAAAAGTTGAAGGTAAAGAAAACCGTGTCCGCGTCCTTGACGCCTACAAAGGAAACACTCACATGTCAGGTTGGAACACTGGTAACAACTGGATCCTTTACATCAACGAAAACGTTACAGACCAACAAATTGCAGATTCTAAGAAACAATTGGCAGAAGCTAAAGAATCTCCAGCACTTGGATTTATCTTTAACACTGACAGTGTGAAATCTGAAATTTCAGCAATTTCTAACACAATGCAACAATTCGATACAGCTATCAACACTGGTACTGTAGACCCAGATAAAGCTATTCCAGAATTGATGGAAAAATTGAAATCTGAAGGTGCTTACGAAAAAGTATTGAACGAAATGCAAAAACAATACGACGAATTCTTGAAAAACAAAAAATCATAAGATCGATTGATTTCGTGTATTCATTCCTAATTCCTAAAAATGTGATCACTGCCTTCCTTAGTTTTCTAGGGGAGGTAGTGATTTTTAGGATGTAAAAATGAAAAGAGTAGTTCTAAGAGTTTTGGAGATGTGATATACATGTATCTACAGGAGGTCCGTTATGAAAAAATATCGTCTTCTTTTCAAAATGAGTGCTGTCTTCTCTTACCTATTTTTCGTATTTGGCCTTTCTCAGCTGACACTTATTATCCAAAACTATTGGCAATTTTCTTCTCAGGTAGGAAATATCTTCTGGATTCAAAATATCTTAAGTCTGCTATTTAGTGGAGTCATGATTTGGATTCTGCTTAAGACAGGCCATGGTTATCTCTTTTGCATTCCGAGAAAAAAATGGTTCTGGTATTCAATACTGACAGTCCTAGTAGCGGTAGTTCATATATCTTTTAATATTCATACAGCTAGATATGTTCAGTCAACTGCTGAAGGTTGGGCTCTACTGATTGGTTTTAGTGAGACTAATTTTGCCGAATTGGGTATCTACATATCCCTGTTCTTTCTAGTGCCGCTGATGGAAGAGTTGCTCTATAGAGGATTACTTCAACACGCCTTCTTTAAACATTCGAGATTTGGTCTTGATTTGCTCCTTCCTTCTATTTTATTTGCTCCCCCTCATTTTCCAAGCCTGCCTAGTCTGTTAGATATCTTTGTCTTTGCAACATTTGGAATCATCTTTGCTGGTTTGACCCGCTATACCAAGAGCATTTATCCTTCCTATGCGGTGCATGTGATCAATAATATTGTAGCGACCTTACCATTTTTGCTGACTTTTTTACATAGGGTATTTGGGTAAAATATTGGTACGAGAGTTAGGAATGATAGCTTTTCAATTTAAGGAGGAAAATAAGTATGACACCATTAAAATGGTTTGCTGGAGGAAGCGAAAGACGTTGTGAAGCCATGACTATCATAAATCATCTATTGGAAGATATAAAGGATACGCCTCAACTTGCTCCTTTGAAAAATCAGTTAGTGATTTATAAAAGACGACTAAGGGACGACGGGACCTCTGTTCCATTTATATTGAGCCAAATGAATGTTGACATCTCACGTGTATTGATTGAAAACAAGCTAAGTTTGTCAGAAAGTCAAGCCGAGCAGATCAAAAAATTGAGAGGATTATCTGCGATTCGCTATGGTTACTGATAAAGTGCAGTGGCAGGTCTCTCTATATAATTTCCGGTCAAATAAATTGCATTCGTTTTCTCAAGTGGGTATACTAGAATAGTTGAATGAAAAATTCTGAAAATTTAAGAATAGAAAAGAGAACAAATCTTATGGCAAAAGATATTCGTGTCTTACTTTACTACCTCTATACTCCAATTGAAAACGCAGAGCAATTTGCTGCAGACCACTTGGCTTTCTGTAAATCAATCGGCCTCAAAGGCCGTATCCTAGTCGCTGACGAGGGAATCAACGGAACCGTTTCAGGTGATTACGAAACGACTCAAAAATACATGGACTACGTTCACAGCCTCCCAGGCATGGAAGACCTCTGGTTCAAGATTGACGAAGAAAATGAACAAGCCTTCAAGAAGATGTTTGTTCGCTACAAGAAAGAAATTGTCCACCTTGGTTTGGAAGACAACGACTTTGACAACGACATCAACCCACTTGAAACAACAGGTGCTTACTTGTCTCCAAAAGAGTTCAAAGAAGCCCTTCTTGACGAAGATACAGTTGTCCTTGACACACGTAACGACTATGAGTACGACCTAGGACACTTCCGTGGAGCTATTCGCCCAGACATCCGCAACTTCCGTGAGTTGCCACAATGGGTCCGTGACAACAAGGAAAAATTCATGGACAAGCGTGTTGTGGTTTACTGTACAGGTGGCGTTCGCTGTGAGAAATTCTCAGGCTGGATGGTCCGTGAAGGCTACAAAGATGTCGGCCAATTGCACGGAGGAATCGCAACTTACGGTAAAGACCCAGAAGTTCAAGGTGAGCTTTGGGATGGAAAAATGTACGTCTTTGACGAGCGTATCGCAGTTGATGTTAACCATGTCAACCCAACCATCGTAGGGAAAGACTGGTTTGATGGAACACCATGTGAACGTTATGTCAACTGTGGAAATCCCTTCTGTAACCGTCGTATCCTAACATCAGAAGAAAATGAAGACAAGTACCTTCGTGGATGCTCACACGAGTGTCGTGTTCACCCACGCAACCGCTACGTCTCAGAAAATGAATTGACACAAGCAGAAGTAATCGAGCGCCTAGCAGCTATCGGTGAAAGCTTGGATCAAGTCGCTACAGTATAAAGCAAACAGCCTTCAGGGGCTGTTTTTCTATGCTTTTTATCTAAAAATCTAAAGTTTGTTTCTGTATCTTTCAGGAAAATAGGGTATACTATGTGTAAACGATTTCAAAGGAGGCCAGTTATGGCGAAAACATTTTTTATCCCAAATAAAGAAAGCATTCTAGGACAACAGGAGGTCTTGACTGCCAAGTCTATCTTGGCCTTGGTAGAGGGCTTGGAGTCACACAGTTATGATGCGGTCTATCTCCGTCAGCCTCTCAATCGTCTCGAGTATATCGAGTGTGGGATTGTAGGTCAGTCGCAATTTCTTTTCAAAGTGAACTATGCGGATAGTCGAAAAGGTTATCAAGTGGTGATTCCAGATTTCCTTACTAGAGCGGACTGGGAGATTGTGGAGACTCTCCTCCAGGCCCTATCTGGCAAGTTGGGGCAAGTGGTAGAAGGGTTAGAAGGGTTTGAGTTTGAAGCTTATTTCCGACAAACGCTCCAGAATTATCTAGCTGACAAAGCAGCTCGTCTAGTATACTGCCAAGGGCTCTTGGCTCCTATCTATTTCAACAAGGAATACCTCGAGAGCTTTTTGGCTGAGGATGGATTGGCACGTTTTGAAGAGCTGGTCAAGAAGGTTCAAGGTTCTGATTCCTACCTTGCCAGTGTGAAATTTTACCCAGATGCTCAAGGCAAGGTGCACGGTATCTATCACTTAGCTCAGGGAGTCAAAACGATTTTACCAAAGGAACCCGTTGTACCAGTGCCTTATACCGAGCAGCTAGCAGGCAAGGAACTTGTTTGGGAGATTGACCTAGTGACGATTTCTGGTGATGGGTCCAAAGCCGAAGACTATGAAGCCGTTGCAAGATTGGACTATGCAAGATTCCTAGAGTCACTACCAACAGCATTTTACCATCAACTAGATGCCAATCAACTAGAAGTACAAGCCATTTTGGGAAAAGATTTTGAGGAATTGGTAAGCACCGAGTAGGCCTTGTTCAAAAAAGAGTAAGCATAAAAATCCCTGTCATTAACAAATGGCAGGGATTTTAGTTAAAAGAAGGTCAGGATGCGAAGGTAGTCAACTGTCAGCGCGAGCTCTGCAATGAAGAAGGGTAAGAGAATAGCACCATCAAGTAAGACAGCTAACAAGAAACGATAAAATGGGTCGAGGCTACTGCTCTTACTTGGCTTGCTAATCACAAAGAGATTTCCAAGGGCAAAGATGGCCATGCTTAGAAGAGTGAGGATACCAGCAAATCGCAAGCCACCAAAGAGTGCAAAGAAACTTGCTAGAGCCGTTAGGACAAGTGGGATAGTAAAGAGTCTGCTATACCGATCAAAAGCTTCTTGGAATGTGAAGTCGCTCTCCTGGTCCAACACACGTCGGACAGTAAAGCCTCCCAAAATGATGGAAAAGTAAAATAGAGCGCTAGCGACCAGAATCGAAAGCCCGGCAAAGAGATCTAAAGGAGGGAGCTGGTTAGGAGAACCATTAGCAATAGAAATCATATAGCCATAGTAGAGGTGCTTGATATGATAGATACTAAAGAAAAGGTTGATTGACGACAGCAAGGTGAGTAGGGCAAAGACACTATAACGATGCTTTTGGTCCGTAGTCTTGCTGGCAGTTGGTTCTTGGATAGCATCCAGCAGCCAAGTCCAAAATAGTGCGATTTCTTCTTTGAATCGAGCAGTTTTACGAGGGTCAATGTCTGGGATATAGGGGCTTTCTAAAGCTTTGCTGAGGATGCTTTTTTCTTTTGTAGGGTTCTCTTGGTTGCCTTTCTCTTCAGCTTTCCCTTCTCCCTCTTCCTCGGTTTGGGCTTCTTCTATCGTTTCGGGAGCTTCCTCCTCATGCCTTTCCGACTCTTTAGGTAAGACAGGAGTTTCTTGGCTTGCTTGTTGTTCGGTTTCCACAGTTTCCGAAGTCTCTGGTTGGTCGGACTGGATTTCTGATTTCGTCTGAGCTGATTTCTTCTCAAGATCGGCGCTTTCAAACCATTCTTGTGTCATGGTGGAACCTCCTTTTTTATGGTCGTTTTCTATCTTTAGACTAGCAGATGAAAGCGTTTTTGTCAATGGTTTCTAGATGGAGAAGAGTACTCTTCTTTAGGTAGGTAGATATCCTGGTTGGCTTTTGCAATGAGCAGGTCCTTGATATCTGCTTTTTCCGTTTTATAAGGGTTGGCAAGTTCATTCTCTTTTTGTCCACGATGTTCTTCTTTGGGTTGACGATAGATACCGCCATGCTTAGAAGACATATCTAGATTGATACGATCGAATTCTGTCTTAGAAAGAAAGAGTCTTAAGTCGTGATGGGAGTCTAGCTCTACCTTACCGCGGATCTTGATATTTTCAGCATAGATGTGCCCCTCTTCGGTCTTGACCTGACTATCTGTCAATTCGGTATCAAAGATATTGATGATATGAGGTGTCGTTAGTGTGCTGTTCTTGATAGAACTTTCTGTTAGTCTTAAGAGGTAGCCTTTTGTTTTGATTGTCGCATTTTCAAGATTGGCTTGGCGAATATTAGTTTGTCCACGATTGGCTGAGACGGTGATAGCTTGTAGTCTTCTTCCTTTAGGGAGGGAGAGTATGACTTCGTCAAAACGACTAGAATAACTGCTAGCAATACGAAGTAGGCCTTCGATTCCTGAACCTAGAAAACGATGTTGGGAGGCTTGTTTGTCAGTGACGCTCAGCGTTTTGTCACTCATGCCAGTAGTCAGATCGTGACGGCCAGACACGGACGGATGATAGGTGATGTGGATCTTGTCATCTATAGACTCTGTGATGGTTAGGCTGTGTTCTTCAAGGGTCAAATCAAGTTTTTCCACTTCATTTCCAAAGGTCACTTCTTCGATACGATTGTCATAGACGGGGTCTTTTGACATGGCAAGAAAACTTTGAATACCATTGGACTGGGCGCCTACAATGATCATGATAAAACCAAGGATCGTGGAAACCACACCAAAAATGAGAAATCCTTTCGTCAATTTACGCATGTCTGTCACCTCTCTTTCCTTTTTTAAGAATCCATTGCACTAAGCGGACGATCAGGAGGCCAAAGAAACGAGCTACATAGGAGATGCCCAGTAGAACAAGAGAAGAAGCACCGATAGCAAGCAAACCAGCCCCGAAAATCAAGATAAAGGCGGATTTGGCTTCGACTAGGACACTAAAGCTCTCTACGATAAAGAGTCCGCCCAGCAGGATACCCGTCACAGAGACAGTAAAGAAGGCCAGAATGACGGAGGCAGCTGCGATAAAAAGCCCGATAATGGTTAAGATAATTGCGATTCCAACAGGAATTCCGATAGGGGCTGCTAGTAAGGCAAGTAGGGCAATGTGTAGCAGTTGACGGTCATTCTTTTGAGCAGGTGCTTCATTAACTTTTTTGTCGAGGAGGTTAGAGAGGACATCATGAGCTGCTTCTTTTGGTGTTCCCAGACTAGCAATGAGTTCCTCTTCGCCCTCTGAACCTGCATCGTCAAATAGTTCCTTAAAGTAGTCCATGGCTTCGATGCGGTCAGCTTCAGGCAGTTTATGGAGATAGGTTTCTAACTGAGTCAGATAGTCAGTTCTTGTCATGGCGGATACTCCCTTCTATGATGCCGTTGACGGTGTCGGTATAGAGCGTCCACTCTTCCTTTAGAGTAACGAGCTGCTCTACGCCCCGATTGGTCAAGGAGTAGTATTTGCGCATACGCCCCTGAAACTCTCTAGAGTAGGTGGTCAGAAAGCCACTGGCTTCCAATTTTTTGAGAATGGGATAGAGCGTAGATTCTTTGATATTGGCGATGAGCTTAATGGTTTGACTAATCTCATAACCATAAGAATCTCCCTGCTCCAGTACAGCCAAGATGAGAAACTCAATCAAGGCAGAGGATGTTGGGAAGTACATGGGAAACCTCCTTTATATTATATAAAAATTTTATATATACTCTTTTCAAATATATTGTATCTCAAGTTGAAAGCCCTGTCAAGAAATATGTGTAAAAATTTTATATATAAAAAAACTCCTAGTATAAACTAGAAGTTTAGAGGATCTTATCCGCCCGATCCACCATAAAGAGTGAGATGGTCATGATGATATCGATGGCTAGAAGGGCAAGGACAGCTGGGATCCAAGATTGGAAAAGTTCAAAACTGTAACCAAACAAGGCGGGTCCAAAAGCAGCTAAGATGTAGCCTCCTGTTTGCGCTAGTCCTGATAGCTGAGCGGTCTTTTCAGGAGAACTGGTTTTAAGAGAAAAACAAACCATGAGGTAGGGGAAGAGGGCACTGCAGGCCGTTCCAATCAAGAGATGGACGACTAACCAGTAGAGGAAATTATTGGCTGGATACAAGAGCATGGCAATTCCTATCATCCCAGCGATAGAGATAATTGCCAGCATGATTCGACGATGACCATCTGACAGACGAGTTGTCAGACTTGGGACAGTCATTGAAAAAGGAATGCTGATCAGTGAGAAAATAGAAGCGAGAAGAGCCGCATCACTATTAGAAAGGCCAGCACTAACAGCCATAGTTGGCAACCAGGTCATACTTGTATAAAAGAGCAAGGACTGAAGCCCGCCAAAGATAATGATAGCCCAGACATCTTTACTTTTTAGAATATTCTCTTTGACTTGCTTTTCTTTTTTGCTTTCTAGGTGGTGGTTGTGGCGATGATTTGGCAACCAGACTAGCAGAGTGACCAGACAGAGAAAGCTGAGAACGAGGATGAGGCCCTTCCAAGAACTAGCTTGGGTGATAGGGACCGAAAGATAAGAAGCGATGGCTGTCGAAATTCCCATAGCAGTGACATAGAGAGTTGTTAGGAAACTAATCTTTTGAGGCTGATTTGCCTGGATCATACTTGGGAGGAGTACATTGAAGATCGCAATGCTTGCTCCGATGATCAGAGTCCCTAGATAGAGAAGGGGAAGATTGAAAATCCGAATGACAGAGCCAACAGTTAAGAGGAGGAGACAGTAAGTAAAGAGATGTTCTAGTCCGATTTTTTGTGCCAAGCGGCTTGCAAAAGCAGAGAGAAGGGCGAACATCAAGAGAGGGAGACTGGTTAAAATCCCAAGAGAGCTAACCTCCACTCCTAGTCCCTGAGCGATATCTCCTAAAATAGTTGGAAGAGCAGTAAAGGGAGAGCGTAAAACGGTCCCGATTAAGACAATTCCTAGAGCAAAAAAGAGTGATTGTTTTTTCATAAAAACCTCGATAGGATGATTTTAATAACAGCTTATTTTAAGGTTTTTTCCTTATAATGTCAAGTAATGGCAGCCAAGACAGATCAATCAATGGAAGTGAAAATATAGTGAAAAGTGACAGATTTCTTTACTAGAATTTTCCTTGATTTGATATAAAAATAGGAAACTAGGAGAATTTGTGATAAAATAGTGGAAGGAAATCTATATATTGGAGAAAAACGGTGCCTGAAAAGCAAAAAATCAGCGTCTTGATGTCGGTCTATGTAAAGGAAAACCCGACGTTTTTGAGAGATGCTATCAAAAGTGTTCAAAATCAAACCTTGAAACCGAGTGAACTTGTTCTTGTTGAGGATGGGCCCCTCACGCCAGAGCTCTATCAGGTGCTAGATGAAGTGGAAGCTCAGTCAGACATTCCAGTGAAACGGTGCCCCTTAGAGCAAAATCAAGGTTTAGGCTTGGCTCTTCGTTACGGTGTTTTGCAGTGTCAGTATGACATTATTGCACGTATGGATACGGATGATTTAGCCGTTCCGGATCGTTTTGAGAAACAGCTTCAACTAATGGAGAAAGAAAATCTTGATCTCTTAGGTGGGCAGATTGCAGAGTTTATTGACAATCCAGATGAGATTGTGTCTTATCGTCGTGTTCCAACTCAGCACGCAGACATTGTGGCTTATCAGAGAATGAGAAGTGCTTTTAACCATATGACAGTCATGTTCAAAAAGGATATGGTCCTCAAAGCGGGCAACTACGAAGATGGCCTTTACATGGAGGATGATCTCCTTTGGCTCAATATGATTACGGCAGGTGCCAAGACTGGCAACCTAGATCAAATCTTGTGTAAGGTTCGTGTAGGTGCAGGAATGTTTGAGCGTCGAGGTGGCTTGCGTTACCTTAAATTCTACCGTCAAGCTCGCCAACGCATGCTTGAGCGAGGGCAAATTTCTTACATGGAATATGCTAAAAGTATGTTCATTCAGGCAATTGTTGCACTTTGTCCAGGCTTTGTACGTCAGTTTATCTTTGTCAAACTTTTAAGAAAGAGCAAGTAAGACCTGATAGATTGAACGATTCGGGTTATCATAACAATAGTATCATCTGACTCTTTTAAGGGGGAGTAAATTCCTATGAATAAAAAACTAACAGATTACGTGATTGATCTGGTTGAAATTTTAAATAAACAGCAAAAACAAGTGTTTTGGGGGATATTCGATATTCTGAGTATGGTGGTTTCCATCATCGTGTCTTATATCTTGTTTTACGGCCTAATAAATCCTGCGCCTGTGGACTATGTGATCTACACTCTTTTAGCCTTCCTTCTCTATCAAATCATAATTGCATTTTGGGGGCTGAATGCTAGTATTAGTCGCTACAGTAAGATTACGGATTTTATGAAAATCTTTTTTGGAGTGACACTCAGTAGTGTTCTTTCTTATGGAATCTGCTATGCCTTTCTTCCATTATTTTCAATCCGTTTCATCGTGCTCTTCATTTTGTTGAGTACCTTCCTCATCTTGCTTCCTCGCATCACTTGGCAGTTGATTTATTCCAAACGTAAAAAGGGTAGTGGAGATGGGGAGCATCGTCGTACCTTCTTGATTGGTGCGGGAGATGGTGGTGCCCTCTTTATGAATAGCTACCAACATCCAACCAGTGAGCTTGAGATAGTGGGGATTTTGGACAACGATGAAAAGAAAAAAGGGCAAAAACTAGGTGGAATCCCAGTCCTAGGCTCTTATGACAATCTACCTGAATTGGCCAAACGTCACCAAATCGAGCGTGTTATCGTAGCAATCCCTTCGCTTGATCCATCAGAGTATGAACGTATCTTGCAGATGTGTAATAAACTAGGTGTCAAATGTTACAAGATGCCTAAAGTTGAGACAGTTGTTCAAGGTTTACATCAATCAGGTAGTGGTTTCCAAAAAATTGATATCACAGACCTTTTGGGCCGTCAGGAAATTCGCCTTGACGAATCACGTCTGGGTGCAGAAATTACAGGTAAGACCATCTTGGTGACAGGAGCTGGTGGTTCGATTGGTTCGGAGATTTGTCGCCAGATTAGCCGCTTCAACCCAGAGCGTATCGTCTTGCTTGGACATGGTGAAAATTCAATCTACCTTATTTATCATGAGTTGATTCGTAAATTCCAAGGGATTGATTATGTTCCTGTCATTGCAGATATTCAGGATTATGATCGTCTTTTACAAGTGTTTGAACAGTACAAACCAGCTATCATCTACCATGCTGCAGCCCACAAACACGTTCCGATGATGGAACGCAATCCAAAAGAAGCCTTCAAGAACAATATCCTCGGAACTTACAATGTTGCCAAGGCTGTGGATGAGGCCAAAGTGCCTAAGATGGTCATGATTTCGACTGACAAAGCGGTCAATCCACCGAATGTTATGGGTGCGACTAAGCGCGTGGCAGAATTGATTGTCACTGGCTTTAACCAACGTAGCAAATCAACCTACTGTGCAGTTCGTTTTGGGAATGTTCTCGGTAGCCGTGGTAGCGTGATTCCTGTCTTTGAACGTCAGATTGCTGAAGGCGGTCCCGTAACGGTGACAGACTTCCGTATGACACGTTACTTCATGACCATTCCAGAGGCTAGCCGTCTGGTCATCCATGCTGGTGCTTATGCTAAGGACGGAGAAGTCTTTATCCTTGATATGGGCAAACCGGTCAAGATCTACGACTTGGCTAAGAAAATGGTCCTTCTAAGCGGGCACACAGAAAGTGAAATTCCAATCGTTGAAGTCGGTATTCGCCCAGGTGAAAAACTTTACGAAGAACTCTTGGTTTCGACCGAATTGGTTGATAACCAAGTCATGGATAAGATTTTCGTTGGTAAGGTTAACGTCATGCCTCTAGAAGCCATTGATCAAAAGATTGAAGAGTTCCGTTCACTCAGCGGAGATGAGCTCAAAGAAGCGATTATTTCCTTTGCAAATGAGACAACCCACGTTGAGTAAGAGTGTCCAACCAATTAATTATAAATAGAAAGCCAAGGTTCTGTTTGTACAGAACCTTGGCCTTTTTACTCTGTAATTTCAAATCGTTGTATTATTTATAGTTGCTTAATGATGTCGTCAATGGTATGGGCAATCCAGTCAGGTTGATAGCTGAGTAAATCAGCCTCTTCTCCAAATCCCCAAGTAACAGCGAACTTTTTAATGCTAGTTTCTTGGGCTCCAATCATATCAAACTTGGTGTCCCCGATGATGAGGACTTGGTCTGCAGGGAGTCGATGCGTTTGCAAGGCAAAACGGATGACATCCGCCTTGTGTGGCGTTTCAGGACTAGAGCCGTAAATGCCATCAAAGAAATGATGGATTCCTAGATTTTTAGTCATATCATGAGCAGTAGGAGTATTCTTTGTTGTGGTAATATAGAGAGGGTAGTTTTGCGAAAGCTCTTGGAGCAATTCCGTTATTCGGGGAAAGAGTTGGGCTTCGTGGATGCCTTTTTTCTTGTAGTAAGAGCGGTAGATTTGAACAGCCTCCGAGATTTGCTCCTTGGGAAGACACATTGCAAAACTACTTTCAAGTGGCGGTCCCATGAAACCACGAATGGTTTTAGCATCAGGAGTCGGAACTCCCAGTTGTTCAAAGGTATGGGTAAAGGAATTGTGGATCCCGATGGAACTGTCAACCAGAGTTCCGTCTAGATCAAAAAAGATTGCTGAGATAGAGGGCATAGTTTCTCCTAATAGATAAGCTTATTCTCCGAAGATTTCTTTTTGTAGGCGGCGACCAGTAGGAGTGGCAGCGAGTCCACCCTCAGCCGTTTCACGAAAGGCAGTTGGAAGGCTGGATCCGACCTGGTACATGGCATCGATGACTTCGTCAACAGGGATCTTAGATTCGATACCTGCTAAGGCCATATCTGCCGCTATAAAGGCAAAGCTGGCTCCCATGGCATTTCGTTTGACACAGGGAACCTCAACCAGACCAGCGACAGGGTCACAGATGAGACCCAGCATATTTTTAATGACAAAGGCGATGGCTTGGCTAGCCTGATAGGGGGTTCCACCTGTAGCCAAGGTCAAGGCTGCGGCACTCATGGCAGAGGCAGAGCCGACTTCGGCCTGGCAGCCACCTTCAGCACCTGAGATAGAGGCGTTGTTTGCGATAACCAATCCAAAGGCACCAGCAGCAAAGAGGAAATCCAGCTGTTCTTCGTGGCTAAGGTCTAATTTTTGGATAGCGGCAGTGAGAACGGCTGGCAAACAACCAGCACTTCCTGCGGTTGGGGTGGCACAGACCAAACCCATTTTAGCGTTGTGTTCGTTGACCGCGATGGCATTACGGGCTGCTGATAGGATGGTAAAGTCAGACAAGGCCTTGCCACTTTTGAGATGGCGGTCTAGTTTGGCAGCATCGCCACCCGTTAAGCCACTACGGGATTTATTTTCACTGAGACCGAGCTCAACAGAGGCTTTCATGACTTCTAGATTGCGTTCCATGAGGAGGAGAACTTCTGGCCGTTCTCGACCGGTTAATTGATATTCTGTCGCAATCATGAGTTCTGCGACATTTCCTTGGAAGTCTAGATCTGCCTGCTCGACCAATTCTTTGATAGAATAAAACATGTTTCCTCCTACTTAAAGAAATTGACATTGTGGAGATGAGGGATTTTTCGAATTTCTTCAATCGCCTCTTCGCAACTTCGACTATCGACTTCGATAATCATGATGGCTTTTTCTCCAGCTTTTTCTCGAGTCACATTCATCTGAGCGATGTTGATATCGAAACGAGAGAGGGCTTCAGTAACATGGGCAATCATACCTGGAACATCCTGATGCACGATGATGATGGTCGGTGTGTTCATGTTGAGAGAGACAGCAAAGCCGTTAAGCTCCGTAACTTGGATATTTCCCCCACCGATAGAAATACCTGTCACGCTAATGGACTTATGGTCATTCTTTACAGTGATTTTGGTGGTGTTTGGGTGAGGAGCGTTGCTGTCTTTCTGAATGGTCCAGACAATCTTGATACCACGCTTATGGGCAATCTCGAGACTATTTGGAATGTTGGGGTCATCCGTATCCATACCTAAAATACCAGCGACGAGAGCAAGATCCGTTCCATGACCACGGTAGGTCTTAGCAAATGAATTAAATAATTGGAATTCGACTTCTGTCGGCATATCATCGAAGATAGAAGAGACGATTTTCCCGATACGAACAGCACCAGCAGTATGGCTACTTGATGGGCCAATCATGACTGGTCCGATAATATCAAAGACAGATTGAAAACGAAGTGAGTGCATCTGTTTCCCCTTACAAAGATTCTTATATCTATTATATCAAAGAATGGACCTCTGCGCTTATTTCCCTTATCAAAAGCTCAAAATGATTAAAGATAGTATAAAATAAGGTCTTTTGTGACAAAAACCTCCTTAAAACGGTAAATATAAAACATTTTTGTAATATTTCTACATATAACCGTTAAACAATGGTAACATTTAAAAGGTATCATAGATATATTCAATGGAAGGAGAATTTTTAGATATGTCATTAACAACTAAAAAAATCAAAACAACTATCGCAGGAGTAGCAGCCTTGCTTGCTTTCTTTGCCCCAGCTCTTGCATCTGCGCAAGAAACTGTAACCTACACTGTTAAATCAGGTGATACTCTTTCAGAAATCGCTGAGAAGTACAACACGACTGCTGAAAAATTAGCAGCAAAAAACAATATCAAAGATATCCACCTTATCTATGTTGACCAAGTTTTGGTCATCGAAGGGACAGCTTCTACTGCAGCTCCAGCAGCAACAACGGAAGAAACAGCTCCAGTAGCTACAGAAACAGTTGAAGAAGCTCCAGCAGCAACAACAACTTATGAAGCACCAGCTGCACCTGCAGCTCCAGTAGCAGAAAGCAACACTGCAGCAGCTTCAACTGTAAGTGGTTCTGAAGCAGAAGCCAAAGAATGGATCGCTCAAAAAGAATCAGGTGGTAGTTACACAGCTACAAATGGCCAATACATCGGACGTTACCAATTGACAGATTCATACTTGAACGGTGACTACTCAGCTGAAAACCAAGAACGTGTAGCAGATGCCTACGTTGCAGGACGCTACGGCTCATGGACAGCTGCCAAGAACTTCTGGCTTAACAACGGTTGGTATTAAGAACTAGCTAACAGAAAAATATGTAAAAGTCGAGGAATTTCCTCGACTTTTTTATATTTCCTTCGGTTGATAATAGATCTCCACTTCTTTTTTGAGATGAGACAGCATGGAGGTTTCATCGGTTAGCTCCAGAAGGGAGAACCCTTTTTGGATAAGTTTAGAATCATCTGTACAAATCCCAATACGAACATAGCAGATAGCAAGTCTATCGTAGCTTTTCTTGTTCTTGGCGTCCTCCAGTAAAGTGTAGCAGATTTGTTGACACATGTTTTTATCTTGATTGTATAAGTAAATGGTGGAGAGGTTGAGTAGAATTGCCATTCGGAAGTCATATAAATGTTGATAGTTTTTATAGACTTCTAAGCGTTGCAAGATTTTTCCAGTGATGAGATGGATATGCTCTATAGGAAAGGTAAAGAGAATGGTATTAAGGATTTTTAAGTCATTCTCGTACCAAGTGTCCTGCTTTTCTATCTTCTTCCATAGCTTCTTTACAGTATTGTTAACTTCGATTGACAGTTTTTTAGTTCCATTTTGGCGGATATAGATAACAATTTCTAGCATATCTCGTATCTCTTTGATGGGGAGGTCGTGGTGAGTTTTGAGGTAGTCTTGACATTTTTGAAATAGTTTTTCGAGTTCACTAGTCCCTAGGATTGAGCTCATATTGAGATAGGTTTGCATAATTTCTGTGCGTTGACTTGGTTGATAAAGTTGACAGATATATTCAAACTCTTCAAAATTCATATTGACTTGCCGAAGAAGAAACTCCATATTTTCATATTTAGGAGTTGTTTTCCCGCTTTCGATTTTTGATAGGCTGGTTCTTGAGAGGACACCCCCACAGACCTCCTCTTGGGTTAAACCTTTTGACTCACGGATTTCTTTATAAACATTTCCAAAATCGTAGCGCATGATTTCCTCCTTATTTGTGAAAAAAGTTAACAAAAAATAGAAATTGATTAAAAATATTGTATCATAGTAGTATAAAAAGTAAAAAAGAAATCTAAAATAAATCTGTGAAAAAGGTTAACAAATTCTACGACAAGGTATATTGTATTTTATAATCAAGAAGATAAAGTACTAAGGAGGTATCTTTATGAAAAAAATCAGTAATTTCTGTATGTTACTCCTGCTTCTGTGTACTACTTTTTTTGTCTTTAATGTAAACTACACACGAGAAGTGGTTCGGATTCAGGAAATGGGAAAGACTGTAGATTCTTTGGATTTGTATTTGAAAGATATTAACGAACCTGCAGCATCTGTTCTTCGATTTTTTGAGGATGTATCAAAGGAGTACAAAGTCTCCATCATCAAAACAGACAGTGGTGATGAAGTGGTCAAGTCTGGTGTTTTTGATAAAGATACCTTCCCCTACCAAGAGTTTGGGATTTCTTCTCTTGATTTTACCACAGATGGTGAAGGAGTCTACAGTAATAAAGAAATTTCCAATAAACTTGGTACGATTCCGACCTTTCTAAAAGCCAAGCCTATTCAGCTTATGACTTTTCAAACCTATATCAAGGATACATCTCGTAGTTTAAATGGTCGCTATACGATAACTTCTACACAAGAGATGGACAAGGATAGGATTGTACAGAAATGGAGCGATTTTTTCAAGATAGACCAGGCTACCTTGCTAGAGCCGACCTACAAAAGTGCAGTGGAAGTCATAAATCGAGATTTGCTCTTATCTGCTATTATTTTTGTCTTGGCTATTTTGCTTCTTGTCTTAGTAACAGTGTATCAGCCAATGATGGAGATGAAAAGAGTTGGGGTACAAAAATTACTTGGTTTTCAAGATAGGGCTGTTTTAGCTGATGTTGTGAAAGGCAATCTCTACCTCCTCCTAGC
Source organism: Streptococcus oralis SK304 (assembly GCF_000287715.1). GTDB lineage: Bacteria > Bacillota > Bacilli > Lactobacillales > Streptococcaceae > Streptococcus > Streptococcus oralis_Y. Next base: position 23,167 of record NZ_ALJN01000013.1, read on the forward strand.
TGGGGGGCTTGTGATCAATCTAGGAGTGTGTTTCTTGCTTGATTATAAGCCAAAAGATTTTTTTCCTATGTTATGGTTGTCGCATTTTTTGCTTTTGCAACTGTATCTCTTTATCAGTTGGTTGACTTACCTCTTAATCCAAAAAATGACAATCAGCTCTCTGCTGAAAAGTTTTTCATCTTTCAAATTTGGTCTACTCTTTAATTATTTGATGAAAATTGGAACTACCATTTTGCTGACAGTCTTGCTAGTTGGGGTAGGAAAAAGTTTGGAGCAAGAAAACAAAGAGTTGGATTACCAGAAACAGTGGATCAGTCAAGGAAATTATCTGACCTTGGAATCTTTCCAACTCAATGATAACCTGTGGCAAGAGCAGTTGGCAGGCTCAGGGCAAGCAGTGGATTATTTCTATCGATTTTATCTGGATTTGGTAGAAAAAACGCAGGCGGGCTATGTGCAAAGTAGCAGTCTTTCTGTAAAAAATTTTGTCAAATCAGACCAGACTCAGCAATATCAGTTAACAGATACGGTGGATGTTTACTATGCTAATCGCAATTTTCTAAAGAGCAAGGGATTCAAGTTACCCGATACCGGCACTAAAAAAGTTATTTTGATGCCAGCAAGTACGAAAGGTGAAGAAGATAAAAATCAGCTCTTGGGGAAATTAATTGCCTATCTTTCTATGAAGTATGAAGAGCAACAAAAACGAACGATAGAGGAGATGGATATCGAGATTGCTTACTATGAAGGTGATTGGTCATTCTTCCCCTATAACGAGAAGCGAAAGGAAAATCTCTACAATCCAATTATTAGCTTGGTCAATGATTCTGATATGATGTGGGATGAAAAAGCTTCCCTGTCAACAACAGGTTTAAATAATCCCATTAAAATCGAAAATACAGCTCAACATCAAAAAGAGGTGACAGCGTTAGTTGAGAAATTGTCAGATGGGAATTATTTAAAATTTTCATCTATTCAAGCCATTCAACAAGAGAAAGTAGATTCTTATCGAGATGCTGTTCGGAATTTCAACATACTCTTTGCTTTGGTTGGTCTTCTTAGTATGATGATCTCCTACTTCTTATTAGTAACAACTTTCTTATTGAAGCGAACAGATATTATCACCAAGAAGTTTATGGGCTGGAAATTGATAGATCGGTATCGCTCCTTGCTGGGTCTTCTATTAGCTGTTTATAGCCTTCCTTTTATGGTTTTGCTATTCTTTACACAGGCACTTTTCCCGCTCCTACTTTTTGCAGGATTTACAGGCTTAGATATCCTGTTTGTGCTTTTCCTGGGTTCTAAGATGGAAAAAAGAAATGTAGTGCAGTTATTGAAAGGGGATCACTTATGATACAGTTGGAAAATGTTACGAAAACCATTGGGAAAAAAGTTATTTTGGAGAACTTATCTCTAAAAATTAACCAAGGAGATTTAGTTGCCATTGTTGGAAAAAGTGGCAGTGGCAAGTCAACCTTGTTAAATCTCTTGGGTTTGATAGATGGCGATTACAGTGGACATTATGAAATTTTCGGTCAGCAAAATGTACCTGTCAATTCTGTTAAGTCGCAAGCGATTATCCGCGAACATATCTCCTATCTGTTTCAAAACTTTGCTCTGATTGATAATGAAACGGTAGAGTATAATCTCATGCTCGCTCTAAAGTATGTAAAATTATCCAAGAAGGACAAAGTCAAAAAGATAGAAGAAATTTTAGAGAGAGTGGGGTTGCCATCAACTCTACATCAAAAGGTTTCAGAGTTATCTGGAGGGGAACAGCAGCGAATCGCAGTTGCTAGAGCCATTTTAAAACCGAGTCAGCTCCTCTTAGCAGATGAACCAACCGGTTCTCTAGATCCTGAAAATCGAGATTTGGTTTTGAACTTTCTCTTAGATATGAACAAGGAAGGGAAAACGGTTATTATCGTTACTCACGATACCTATGTAGCTCAACAATGCCATCGAGTCATTGAATTGTGAAAGAGAATGTGGCGAGTTCATTGATCTCTTCATCTTACCTGTAATTGGGCAATTGTATTTTTAAAATTCAAATAGTATAAATAAGCTTATTATATGTAAAAATATATCATATAATAAGCTTTTTCTTAATTAAAATGAAATAAAATACGGTTTTTTCTTGACAAACGAGAACGAGAGGGGTATTATTTATACAATAATAAAGTATAAAAATAAAAGGAGGCTTTTCTATGAATAAAGTGAAGAAGGTGTTGATGACGATGTTTGGTTTGCTTATGTTTCCCTTATTATTTGCTTGTAGTAACACTCAATCCCAAGGTGTTGAAGCCATTAAGGCTAAAGGAAAATTGGTGGTGGCCCTAAATCCAGAGTTTGCTCCATTTGAATACCAGAAATTGGTCGATGGGAAAAATCAGATTGTAGGTTCAGATGTTGAGCTCGCCAAAGCCATCGCAAAGGAACTAGGTGTAGAAGTGGAGTTCTCTCCAATGAGTTTTGACAATGTACTGGCTAGTCTTGATTCAGGCAAGGCCGATCTTGCCATATCAGGTGTTTCTAAAACGGAGGAGAGAAGTCAAGTTTACGATTTTTCAATTCCCTACTACACTTCGAAAAATAAGGTTATCGTAAGAAAATCTGAATTAACGAATTACCAATCAGTGAAGGATTTGGCTCAGAAAAAGGTTGGAGCGCAGAAAGGTTCTATCCAGGAAACTCTGGCCAAAGAAACCTTGCAGAATGCTTCTCTCGTTTCACTTCCTAAAAATGGAAATTTGATAACAGATTTGAAATCAGGGCAACTAGATGCGGTTATCTTTGAGGAACCAGTGGCGAAAGGATTTGTAGAGAATAATTCAGACCTAGCCATCGCTGAGTTTGATTTTGACAATGACAAAGAAGATTCCTACGCTGTTGCGATGAAAAAAGACAGTAAAGAATTAAAAGAGGCGGTTGACAAAACTATCCAGAAGTTGAAGGATTCTGGGGAATTGGACAAATTGATTGACGATGCTTTTAAAGCCTCTATCGAAAAATAGAAAGAAGGAAGAGAAATGAGTAAGGAGAAAGTTATTTTAGCTTATTCAGGTGGATTGGATACATCAGTTGCTATTACATGGTTAAAAAAAGACTATGATGTAATCGCTGTTTGTATGGATGTGGGTGAAGGAAAAGATTTGGAGTTCATCCACGATAAAGCTCTCAAGGTTGGGGCTGTAGAGTCTTATGTCATTGATGTTAAGGAAGAATTTGCTAATGATTATGTATTAGTGGCTCTTCAGGCACATGCCTACTATGAACAAAAGTATCCCTTGGTATCTGCTCTGAGTCGCCCTCTTATTTCAAAAAAACTCGTTGGAATAGCTCATCAGACGGGAGCAACCACAATTGCTCATGGTTGTACAGGTAAGGGGAACGACCAAGTTCGGTTTGAAGTCTCTATTGCAGCTTTGGATCCCAATATAAAAGTAGTGGCGCCTGTTCGTGAGTGGAAATGGTCTCGTGAAGAAGAAATCCAATATGCCAAAGAAAACGGCGTTCCAGTTCCAGCTGACCTTGACAATCCTTACTCTGTCGATCAAAATCTTTGGGGGCGTGCAAATGAATGTGGTGTTTTGGAAAACCCTTGGAACCAAGCACCAGAAGAAGCATTTGGAATTACGTCTTCACCAGAAGAGGCGCCAGACAGTCCAGAATACATTGATATTGAGTTTAGTGAAGGTGTTCCAGTTTCCCTCAATGGAGAAGTGTTAAAATTGGCAGATTTGATTCAAAAACTCAATGAAATAGCTGGAAAACATGGGGTTGGACGTATTGACCACGTGGAAAATCGCCTAGTCGGTATTAAGTCAAGAGAGATTTATGAGTGCCCAGGTGCTGTGACTTTATTGGCAGCTCATAAGGAGATTGAGGACTTGACTCTTGTGAGAGAAGTGGCTCATTTCAAACCCATTATCGAAAATGAGTTGTCCAATCTCATCTATAATGCCTTGTGGTTTAGCCCAGCAACTCAGGCTTTGATTGCCTATATCAAGGAGACACAGAAAATTGTCAATGGAACTGCAAAAGTTAAACTCTATAAGGGGAATGCCCAGGTAGTGGCTCGGAAATCTCCAAATTCTCTTTACGATGAAAATTTGGCGACTTATACTAGTGCGGATACTTTTGACCAAGATGCGGCTGTTGGATTTATCAAGCTTTGGGGGCTTCCGACTAAGGTTTATTCAGAAGTTCAGAAAAATGTTGAGTAGTGACGCGATAGAAAGGGACGACAGGATATGCCGAAAAATACAAAATTATGGGGTGGTCGATTTGAAGGCACTGTGGAAGAGTGGGTAGAACAGTTCGGTGCGAGTATTTCCTTTGACCACCAGCTGGCAAAATTTGATTTGATGGGTTCCTTAGCTCATGTTCAAATGCTAGGACAGACTGGCATTTTAAGCTTGGAAGAGGCAGAGCAGATCCAAGATGGTCTGCAAGCTTTATTGCGAGATTTAGAGGCAGGAGAGCTTCATTTTGATATTGCAAATGAAGATATTCATATGAATATGGAAGTGTTGCTGACAGAGAAAATCGGTCCTCTGGCTGGGAAACTACACACAGCTCGTTCTCGGAATGACCAAGTCGCAACGGATATGCACTTATATCTAAAGGAGAAACTTGGCCATGTCTTGGATAAGTTGGCGAATCTGAACAGTGTTTTGCTGGATTTGGCTGAAAAACATGTGGAAACCATCATGCCAGGCTATACCCATTTACAGCACGCCCAACCGATTAGTTTTGCCCACCATCTCATGGCTTATTACAATATGTTTCAAAGGGACAGCGAGCGATTCGCATTTAACCTGAAACATACGGACCTATCTCCCCTGGGTGCGGCAGCCTTGGCGGGGACAACATTTCCAATCAATCGTCAATTATCGAGTGATTTACTGGGTTTCCAACAACCCTATACCAATTCCTTGGACGCAGTGAGTGACCGTGATTTTATCTTAGAATTTCTGTCAAATGCCAGCATGTTGATGATGCATATGAGTCGTTTTTGTGAGGAGGTCATCAATTGGTGCAGTTTTGAGTATCAGTATATTAGCTTGTCTGATAGCTTCTCAACGGGTTCATCTATCATGCCCCAGAAGAAAAATCCTGATATGGCCGAATTGATTCGAGGGAAGACAGGACGGGTTTACGGGCACTTGCTTGGACTATTGACCGTCATGAAGTCTTTGCCTCTGGCCTATAATAAGGATTTGCAAGAAGACAAGGAAGGCATGTTTGATACAGTAGACACGATTTTGAATTCTCTGGATGTGTTGGCAGGTATGCTATCGAGCATGCAGGTTAATAAGGCCAAAATGCAGCAATCTACAGAGAATGATTTTTCGAATGCGACCGAACTGGCAGATTATTTGGCTGAAAAAGGCCTCCCCTTTAGAGAAGCGCATGAAATTGTAGGAAAATTGGTTCTAGACTCTATCAAGCATAGTAAAAATATCCAAGATTGGGATTTGAAGGAGTTGCAAGTCTACCATCCCTTGATTGAAGAGGATATTTATATCTACTTGCGTCCAGAAACCGCTGTTCAGAGACGGAATTCCTTAGGAGGGACCGGCTTTGAGCAAGTGAAATACCAGATAGAACAAGCGAAGAAAGAACTTAAAGGGGAAAATTGATTCGTTTGCAAAGTAAGAAAGAGAGGTTGAGATGATTTATCAGTCTCTTTCTTGTCTTCTCCAACCAAGCGTGTTATAATGAATACTGCTCAAGCGACCTTCAATCGTTAAAGCACACACGACCTTCAATCGTGAATAAACGAATAGATGGGAGACTTACCATGAGTGATAACTCTAAAACACGTGTTGTCGTGGGGATGAGTGGTGGTGTTGATTCGTCGGTGACGGCTCTCTTGCTCAAGGAGCAGGGCTACGATGTGATCGGTATCTTCATGAAGAACTGGGATGACACAGATGAAAACGGCGTCTGTACGGCGACCGAAGATTACAAGGATGTGGCTGCGGTGGCAGACCAGATCGGCATTCCCTACTACTCTGTCAATTTTGAAAAAGAGTACTGGGATCGCGTTTTTGAGTATTTCCTAGCGGAATACCGTGCAGGGCGCACGCCAAATCCAGACGTTATGTGTAACAAGGAAATCAAGTTCAAGGCCTTTTTGGACTATGCTATGACCTTAGGCGCAGACTATGTAGCGACTGGGCACTATGCCCGAGTAGCGCGTGATGAGGATGGCATCGTTCACATGCTTCGTGGCGTGGACAATGGCAAGGACCAGACCTATTTCCTCAGTCAACTTTCGCAGGAACAACTCCAAAAAACCATGTTCCCACTGGGGCATTTGGAAAAGCCTGAAGTTCGCAGACTAGCAGAAGAAGCTGGACTTGCGACTGCCAAGAAGAAAGACTCGACAGGGATTTGCTTTATCGGAGAAAAGAACTTTAAAAACTTTCTCAGCAACTACCTGCCAGCTCAGCCTGGTCGCATGATGACTGTGGATGGACGCGATATGGGCGAGCATGCAGGACTTATGTATTATACGATTGGTCAGCGTGGCGGACTCGGTATCGGTGGGCAACACGGCGGTGACAATGCTCCTTGGTTCGTTGTTGGAAAAGACCTGAGCAAGAACATCCTCTATGTCGGACAAGGATTCTACCATGATTCGCTCATGTCAACCAGTCTAGAGGCCAGTCAAGTTCATTTTACTCGTGACATGCCAGAGGAATTTACACTAGAATGTACAGCTAAATTCCGCTACCGTCAGCCTGATTCAAAGGTGACTGTACATATCAAAGGAGACAAGGCAGAAGTCATCTTTGCGGAACCGCAACGCGCGATCACACCAGGACAGGCAGTTGTCTTTTACGATGGTGAAGAGTGTCTAGGTGGCGGTTTGATTGACAATGCCTACCGCGATGGACAAGTTTGTCAGTACATTTAGATTGACAAATTTTCTCAATTTGCTACAATAATAAAAGCAATAGAAATGATGGTCAAAGCTCATGGATGTTGCAGGCTTTTTTGTCCTGCACTTCTTTGGAGTTTTGACTGTTTTTGTGTCGTTTAAGGGAAAGGATAAAAATGACTCAACAAGACTTTCGGACAAAAGTGGGAAATACAGTCTTTGGTGTTCGGGCGACAGCCTTGATTCTTCAAAATCGCAAGCTCCTAGTTACCAAAGATAAGGGCAAGTATTACACTATCGGCGGTGCGATTCAAGTCAATGAAAGCACGGAAGACGCGGTAGGCCGTGAAGTGAGGGAAGAACTGGGTATCAAATCTCAAGCAGGGCAGCTAGCTTTCGTAGTTGAAAATCGTTTTGAACAAGACGGTGTTTCCTATCACAACATCGAGTTTCATTATCTGGTAGACTTGCTTGAGGATGCACCATTGACCATGCAGGAAGATGAGAAAAGGCAGCCCTGTGAGTGGATTGACTTGGATCAGCTCCAGAATATCCAGCTCGTTCCAGCTTTTTTAAAAACAGCCCTGCCGGATTGGGACGGCCAACTAAGACACATTCATCTTGAGGAATAGGAGAGAAAATGACTTATAATTTTACGGAAGAATACGATATTATTGTAATCGGTGCGGGGCACGCTGGGGTCGAGGCTTCCTTAGCTGCCAGCCGTATGGGCTGTAAGGTCTTGCTTGCGACCATCAACATTGAAATGCTGGCTTTCATGCCTTGTAACCCTTCTATCGGTGGCTCTGCCAAGGGGATTGTTGTGCGTGAAGTCGATGCCCTCGGTGGTGAAATGGCCAAGAATATTGACAAGACTTACATCCAGATGAAGATGCTCAACACAGGGAAAGGACCTGCTGTTCGCGCCCTTCGTGCGCAGGCTGACAAGGAGCTTTACTCTAAGGAAATGCGCAAGACAGTTGAGAATCAAGAAAATCTGACCCTTCGTCAAACCATGATTGATGAGATTTTGGTGGAAGATGGTAAGGTTGTTGGTGTGCGGACGGCGACCCATCAAGAGTATGCTGCTAAGGCTGTAATTGTGACAACGGGGACTGCCCTCCGTGGAGAAATCATCATCGGGGATCTCAAGTATTCGTCAGGTCCTAACCACAGCCTAGCTTCTATTAACCTTGCTGACAATCTCAAGGAACTGGGCCTCGAAATCGGTCGTTTCAAGACAGGAACCCCTCCACGTGTCAAGGCCTCTTCTATCAACTACGACGTGACAGAGATTCAGCCAGGAGATGAAGCGCCTAATCACTTCTCATACACGTCACGTGATGAAGACTATGTCAAGGATCAGGTGCCATGCTGGTTGACCTATACCAACGGTACCAGTCATGAAATTATCCAAAATAACCTCCACCGTGCGCCTATGTTTACAGGTGTGGTCAAGGGAGTGGGGCCTCGTTACTGTCCGTCGATTGAGGATAAGATTGTGCGCTTTGCAGACAAGGAACGCCATCAGCTCTTCCTTGAACCAGAAGGACGCAACACAGAGGAGGTCTATGTGCAAGGTCTTTCAACCAGTCTGCCTGAGGATGTCCAGCGTGAGTTGGTTCATTCTATCAAAGGGTTGGAAAATGCAGAGATGATGCGAACAGGTTATGCCATTGAGTACGACATGGTCTTACCTCACCAGTTGCGTGCGACTCTGGAAACCAAGAAAATCTCAGGTCTTTTCACTGCTGGTCAAACAAATGGAACGTCAGGTTACGAAGAAGCTGCTGGCCAAGGGATTATCGCTGGTATCAATGCGGCTCTGAAAATCCAAGGCAAGCCTGAGTTGATTTTGAAGCGCAGTGACGGTTATATCGGAGTGATGATTGATGACTTGGTGACCAAGGGAACGATTGAACCCTACCGTCTATTGACCAGTCGAGCTGAGTATCGTCTCATTCTCCGTCATGACAATGCCGATATGCGTTTGACTGAGATGGGACGCGAGATTGGTCTTGTGGATGATGAACGCTGGGCTCGTTTTGAAATCAAGAAAAATCAATTTGACAATGAGATGCTGCGTCTCGACAGTATCAAACTTAAGCCAGTCAAGGAAACCAATGCCAAGGTTGAGGAGATGGGCTTCAAGCCATTGACTGACGCAGTAACAGCCAAGGAATTCCTTCGTCGTCCAGAAGTTTCTTATCAAGATGTGGTGGCCTTCATCGGACCAGCTGCAGAGGATTTGGATGATAAGATTATCGAATTGATTGAAACAGAAATCAAGTACGAAGGTTATATTTCCAAAGCCATGGATCAGGTTGCCAAGATGAAGCGCATGGAAGAAAAACGCATTCCAGCCAATATTGATTGGGATGATATTGATTCTATCGCGACAGAAGCTCGTCAGAAGTTCAAACTCATCAATCCAGAAACCATCGGCCAAGCCAGCCGTATTTCGGGAGTAAATCCAGCAGATATTTCTATTTTGATGGTGTATCTGGAAGGTAAAAATCGTAGTATTTCTAAAACTCAAGAAAAGAAGGCATAGAGAAAAACAGCTCCGAAGGTGGGGCTGTTTTATAATTTATTCTTCATCTGGTGTGAGAATCATCGGGATGATAATCGGTTCACGTTCTGTATTTTCATAGAGGAAGGGGCGAATGGCGTTGACAATGGCGCCATTGACAGATTGGACGCTGGCGTCCTTGTTTTTCAGTGCGATACGAATAGCATTGAAGAGGATGCGCTGGCTTTGGCGAATCAAGTCGCCAGACTCTCTCATGTAGACAAAGCCTCGGCTGAGGATGTCTGGGCCAGACAGAATCATCTGCGATTTGAAGTCAACAGTTGCGACTGCTAGAACGACACCGTCTTCAGATAGATCACGACGGTCTTTGAGGACGGCTGCACCGATTTCGCCGATACGATTTCCATCGACATAGATGTCTTGGGCGTTGAAATGGCCTGCAATACGAGCAGAGTTAGCAGTAAGGGCAAGCACATCACCATTGCTCATGATAAAGATATTGTCCTTCTCGACACCCGTATCCACCGCTAGTCCAGCGTGGACTTTCTGCATACGATATTCACCGTGGACAGGCATGAAGTATTTCGGCTTAATCAAGCGGAGCATGAGTTTTTGCTCTTGCTGACCACCGTGTCCAGATGTATGGATATTGTTCACTTTACCGTGGATAACTTCGACACCAGCTTCAGAAATAGTGTTAATCAATTTGTTGACGCTAGTGGTATTTCCAGGGATTGGGCTAGAAGAGAAGATAACAGTATCGCCGGGTTGGAGTTGCACCTGACGGTGGGTTCCATTGGCGATACGAGAGAGGGCTGCCATCGGCTCACCCTGACTACCTGTACAGAGGATGAGAATCTCGCCTGCAGGGTAGTCTTTGATTTCATTTGGCTCGATAAAGGTTCCCTTAGGAGCTTTGATGTAGCCAAGCTCGATCCCGTTGACAATGGCCTTTTCCATAGAACGACCAAAGACTGCAATCTTGCGTCCAGTCTTAACAGCAGCATCTGTTGCTTGCTGGAGACGGAAGATATTTGAGGCAAAGGATGCAAAGATGATACGTCCTTCGATGCCTTGGATAATCTTCATGATGGACTGGCCAACGACTTTTTCAGAGTTGGTAAAGGTTGGCACTTCTGCATTTGTCGAGTCAGAGAGGAGACAGAGCACGCCTTCTTCCCCAAGGGCTGCCATACGGTGCAAGTCCGCAGGTTCTCCAACTGGCGTGAAGTCGAACTTGAAGTCACCCGTACAGACGATTTTTCCTTGAGGGGTATGAATGACAATCCCTAAAGGCTCTGGAATGGAGTGAGTGGTTCTAAAGAAAGTTGCCTTGAGATTTTTAAAGGTTAACTCAGTGTTGTGGTTGATTTCGTAAAGTTTGGCGTTGCGCAAGAGACCGTGTTCTTCGAGTTTTCCACGGATCAAAGCCAGGGCAAGCGGTCCAGCGTAGATAGGGACATTTGCTTGCTTGAGAAGGAAAGGAATCCCACCAATGTGGTCCTCGTGTCCGTGTGTGATCAAAACAGCCTTGACGCGGTCAATATTGTCTACGATGTAAGAATAATCAGGAATGACATAGTCGATACCAAGCAAGTCATCTTCTGGAAATTTAATCCCAGCATCGACGATGATAATCTCGTCTTGGTATTCAATTCCGTATGTGTTTTTCCCGATTTCTCCCAGACCACCGATGGCAAAAACGCCGACTTCTTCAGGTTTAAGAGTATAGGCCATATTAGAACTCCGTGATTTCGAAGACGCCAGTTTCTTTTTCGTAATCTAGCAATTTGTCAGACAAGAGTTCGATATACTCGATGTTGTACTCTGGGCGGTTTTCTTCGACAAGTTGGCGAGCAGCGATACGGCCCTCAAGTTCTGAGCTGGCATCGATGTCTAGGTAAAGTGAGCGTGTTGTTTCACGACGTGGGCTACGTTCTTTTGTTTCTTGATAAAAAACTTTGTAAATCATATAGTTCCTTTCTATTTACAGGTCAGCTTATTCCAAACTTTTAGCAGAGATTTGCTTAATTTCATTCCATTTTGTGTCTAGATTGACCTTGATTCGTTACAATTATTTCAATTATACCACAAAATGAAAAATTAGTAAAAGACGGAAAATGAGAAAGTCGGGAGGGGAAGAGGGAGCAAAAAGATAGATAGAATTTGGTTGGAGAGCGCTTAGGTGTTATAATGGAAAGAGAAAGGGAGTTTATGGATGGGAATATTCCCTATAGCTTTTAAAACAAGGAGGATTAAGAATGTTTAGTTTGTTTGAATTTGCAGTAGGGGTTCGCCTCTTGGTGTTTATAGTCTTTGTAGCCTGTGTCTATGGGGGGAATGCCTTGTTTGTGCATCTGGAACACCGCAAAACAAAATTCCTTTGGAAGCTTGCTTTTGTGACTCTCTATTCAATTTTTCTCCTCCTTGTAACCTATGTTGTCTGGCTTGTTTTCTACTTTGGTTTAAATGCCTAAAGTCAACTTTTTATCTAGATATACAGAAAGTCCACCTCGTCTTTAGATGGGATGGACTTTTTCTATTTTTAGGTGCTATCTTTATTGTTATGATGATGTTCTTTCGTATCGAAAATCAAGTTAAAGCATATATGACTTATCTAAACTTCCTATGAAGAACCTTTCAATTTCCTTGTTCACTTTTCTATTCAAAAAAGCTACAATTTTTTTGAATTTTTTGTGTAGAATTGCTTCTCTAAGTGTCAGGTCTCTTTTGTTTCAAAACAAAGAAAATTCCCATGCGTCAGCTTTTGTAGTATAATAGTAAACAGACAAAAAGATAGGAATGTGTTATGAAAGTATTAGCTTTTGATACGTCTAGCAAGACTCTGTCTCTCGCTATTTTAGAGGATAAGCAGGTTCTTGCCGAGACTATAATCAATATCAAGAAAAATCACAGTATTACCCTCATGCCTGTCATCGATTTTTTGATGGCAAGTTTGGATTGGACACCCAAGAACTTGGATCGCATCGTGGTGGCAGAGGGACCAGGTAGCTACACAGGTTTGCGAATTGCAGTAGCAACTGCCAAGACCTTGGCTCACACCCTGAACATTGAGTTGGTTGGTATGTCTAGCCTATTGGCTCTGGTGCCACGCCAACAAGAAGGCTTACTTGTTCCCCTGATGGATGCGCGTCGCAACAATGTTTATGCGGGATTTTATGAAAATGCTCAGCCTGTCTTGCCAGAAGCGCACCTGTCCTTTGCGGAAGTGCTAGAAAAAGTCACGGATACTGAGCAGGTGACCTTTGTCGGAGAAGTTGGCCCTTTTGTGGAGCAGATCCAAGAACAGCTACCACAAGCTAGCTACCAAGAAACCTTGCCAAATGCAGCCAATCTTGCTCTTTGGGCATGGGACAAGGAAGCAGACTCCTTGCACGACTTTGTGCCAAATTACCTCAAACGTGTTGAGGCTGAGGAAAACTGGCTCAAGAATCACACCGAGTCTGGCGAGTCCTACATTAAACGCCTATGATAGAAATCAAACGAATCCAACAGCAAGCTGACTTGGCTCAAGCTATCTATGCTGTTATGGTAGATGTTTACCCAGTCAGTCCTTGGACGCTGGAACAAATCCAAGCAGACCTATCCCAAGATCAGACTTGGTATGCTCTGGCTTATGATGGGGTAGAAGTGATTGGATTTCTAGCCGTTCAGGAGAATCTTTTTGAAGCAGAAGTCCTACAAATCGCTGTCAAAAAAGTCTATCAGGGTCAGGAAATTGCGTCAGCCTTGTTTGCTCAATTGCCGACAGATAAGGAGATTTTCCTTGAAGTCAGAAAGTCAAACCAACGAGCGCAAGCATTTTACAAGAAAGAAAAGATGGCGGTCATCGCTGAGCGAAAGGTCTACTACCACGATCCAGTTGAGGACGCCATTATCATGAAGAGAGAAATAGATGAAGGATAGATATATTTTAGCATTTGAGACATCCTGTGATGAAACCAGTGTCGCTGTCTTAAAAAACGACGACCAGCTCTTGTCCAATGTCATTGCGAGTCAAATTGAGAGCCACAAACGTTTTGGAGGCGTAGTGCCAGAAGTAGCTAGCCGTCACCATGTCGAGGTCATTACAGCCTGCATCGAGGAGGCTCTAGCAGAAGCAGGAATTACAGAAGAAGATGTGACAGCCGTTGCCGTTACTTATGGACCTGGATTGGTTGGAGCGCTGTTAGTTGGTTTGTCAGCTGCCAAGGCCTTTGCTTGGGCGCATGGCCTGCCGCTTATCCCTGTGAATCACATGGCTGGCCACCTCATGGCAGCTCAGAGCGTGGAGCCTTTGGAATTTCCCTTGCTAGCCCTCTTGGTCAGCGGTGGGCACACGGAGTTGGTCTATGTTTCTGAGGCTGGGGACTATAAGATTGTTGGAGAAACGCGGGATGATGCCGTTGGCGAGGCCTATGATAAGGTTGGCCGCGTCATGGGCTTGACCTATCCAGCAGGTCGTGAGATTGACGATCTGGCCCATCAGGGGCAGGATGTTTATGACTTCCCACGTGCTATGATTAAAGAAGACAATCTGGAGTTTTCATTTTCAGGTTTGAAGTCTGCCTTTATCAATCTTCATCACAATGCCGAGCAAAAGGGAGAAAGCTTGTCCAAGGAAGACCTGTCAGCTTCTTTCCAAGCGGCAGTCATGGATATTCTTATGGCAAAAACCAAGAAGGCTTTGGAGAAATATCCTGTTAAAACTCTAGTTGTGGCAGGTGGCGTGGCAGCTAATAAAGGCCTCAGAGAACGCCTAGCAGCTGAAATCACTGACGTCAAGGTTATCATTCCACCTCTGCGTCTTTGCGGAGACAATGCAGGTATGATTGCCTATGCCAGCGTTAGCGAGTGGAACAAAGAAAACTTTGCAGACTTGGACCTCAACGCCAAACCAAGCCTCGCCTTTGATACTATGGAATAAAGAGTCAGCTTTGAGCTGGCTTTTTTGCTAAAATATTTTATAATATGTAAAAAAAGTAAAAGATTTTACGAATAAAATAGTAAAGGGGAGTTTGGTCATGATTGAAAAACAGGAATTGGGAGAATTTTACAAGGAACTGCGTCTGGCGCGAAAACTCAAGCAGTCAGATATTGCTTGTGATGGACTGACAGCATCCCAGCTATCCAAGTTTGAACTGGGACAGTCTATGCTGTCTGCGGATAAGCTGATCCTAGCTATCCAAGGGATAAATGTGACCTTCGATGAATTTGGACACAAGCTCAACAACTATCAAGAATCCCCACACATGCGATTTGGACGAAAAGTTGTAGATCGTTTTGCCCATCAAGATATAGCTGGCTTAGAGCAACTATTAGAGGAAGTTGAGCAGGAACAGATGGCACAGACTTATCGTCGTTTAAATGCTATTGTGATTAAAAATGCTATCCATTCCTTGGATAAAAGCTATCTACTCGAAGAGGAGGATCGTGAGTTTTTGACCACCTACCTTTATGCTATCGAGTCTTGGACCTGGTTTGAACTCTATATATTTTGTAACACCATGCCCTTCTTGAGTAATCAGGACCTAATCTTTTTATCAACCTCTTTACTTGAAAAATCAAAGGAATTTAAAGAATTGGCACACAATAGACTGTATATGAAACAAGGGCTGTTAAATATTATCTCAGAGCTCATGGAACGCAAACTTTTTTCCTATATCCCAATCTTTGAAGCCGAGTTGGAGAGCATGCTCCGACCATACGATGTTTTTGAGAAATTATTGTGGCAGTTTTTAAAGAAGATGAGCATTTTCCTTCAAACTAAGAGGAGCAATCAAAAAGAGATTGAACACTTTATCCAATCTCTGCAAATATTAGAAAATCCACAATTAACAGCCCTTTTTGAACTACGCTTACAGCAATATAAAGAACTTATCGATTAGCTAAAGATGGGAAATGATAATAATATCAGCAACGATTGTCAATAATGCTATGATTTGTTTCTTCATTTCATGTCCTCCTACATAATGGTAACTATATTATATCAGTGAAATAATCAAATCAATCAAAATCGCAAATGTGAAATTTCCATGAGAAAAAATATCAAATATGCGATTTTCTAAAATAAGCCAATTTTCGTGTTATACTGTCCTTGTAAGACATTTGAAGCAAATCCTAGGTCGCAGAAGTGGTTTACAAATAACATAATTGAAGGAGTGTAAATGATGTTGAATTTACAATTTGCAGAAACAATGGAACTAACAGAAGTGGAGTTAGAGGCAGTTTACGGAGGAAACCTTGTGGTTAACCCAGGCAATGGTGGTGGAATTGCTTTACCGATTTGGGGAGGCGGAGGTATTGGACCAAGCCCTTACGGAGCTTTTGATTGGATGAAAGGACTCTGGGCAGGTTTGGCTGAAAGAAGACGTAAATAAAACTTAAAAGGATCAACTATGAAAGGGAAAGAAACGAAATTTTATCTAGGGACCATTTTGGTGCTTGTGTCCTATTACTTGATTTTTAATTTAGTAGTGAGATTAGAGTTTATGGATCAATTATCAGATTTTGGATTTTATGGGATTCAAATTTTATTGATAGTAATTGAAGGAATTGCTGCTACTGTGGTTCTTGTTAAGAGTCAACGTTGGAAAGAGTACGGTCGATTCCAGTTTCGTTGGTCCTATCTGGGTATCTTCTTTCTTTCCTTTATATTGATGTTTTTGTGGGTAAATATAACGACTCGGATCTTTCCCAGCACGCAAAATGGGAGTGCTATAAAAGAAACCGTAGCCAATTTGACGGGAATTAGTTATTTTGTGACACGTATTTTCTACGGCAGTCTTATTGCTCCGATAGTTGAGGAGTTAGTTTTCCGTGGACTTCTGATGACAGCCTTATCTAAATTTAAAAAGCGCTATGTTGATATAATTGTTTCCTCAACTCTATTCAGTCTTATCCATGTTTTGCAATATGGATGGGTGATAACAGACTTCATCATTTATGCAGGAGCAGGTCTGCTACTCTGCATGCTCTTTCGTTATACACGTTCAATTTATTGGTCAATGGCACTCCACATCTTGTGGAATACCTTTTTAATTATCGTGAGCTTATTGGTGTTTGGATATTAGAAAGATGAAATATGAAAAAGATAATCTCACGCTACTACCTTTTTATAGCTTTTCTACTAGTTATTGCTGACCAGAAGTTCAGTGGTCTAGTTTTACGCAGCGACCTTGTTACTGGTCTATCTGACTTTGCCTATTATCTGTCGGATATGATGTTGAATTTTCTTGTGGTTTTATTTGCTCTTATTGCTATGATTTGGTCGGGGAAATGGCAGAAAATTTAGAGGTTCCTATCTTTTTTATTCCTTTCTAGCTCTTCTTGCTTTTGTTATTTGGAATTTCGTCACCTTTTTTCTTTTCCCACCCACAAAAAATGAAATTGCTTATCAACTGGATGTTCCTACTTTTACAGGAGCTACGGCATTTTTGATGTATTTTTTCTATCCTGTGATTGCAGGTCTCATTTTTGAAGAGATGATTTATCGTGGATTGGTGATGACAGCTCTGGAAAAAGGAAAGAAATGGGGTCTGGATGTGCTTGGTTCGGCTGCTTTGTTTGGAATCTTGCACATTAGTAATCATGGTTGGGTTTTGACAGACTTTTTCTCATATATAGGTGGTGGTCTCATATTTGCAGTCTTGTTTAGAATGACAAAGTCCATTTATTGGCCTATTGGACTGCATATAGTTTACAATGGCATTGGTCAAATTTTACCGTTGCTGTAATTTTGGGTGCTCAATAATATCGGTCTATCCTTGGGGAAAAGTTCCCATTTGAATTCAAAAAGGAGTTGCGATGAAAGTATTTATTCAAAATAGAGATTTTAGGCAATTAACCATCAACCAGTGGATTTCAACGGTTGGGGATACGATTTTTTATCTTGCTTTTTTGAATTATGTGGCAGATGCTTCGTTTGCTCCCTTGGCGATTTTACTCATCACGATTTCAGAGACTGTTCCTCAAGTCCTGCAAATCTTTATGGGAGTTTTGGCTGACTTTCAACACCATCGTGTTCTAAAGTATACGGTTATTAGTCTTGTCAAATTTGTACTCTATGCTATAGTGGCACTTTCGCTTTCAGGGCGGTCCTTTTCCTTATGGCTTGTATTCTTTATTTGTTTAATGAATCTCTTGTCGGATACATTGAGTTACTTTTCAGGAGCCATGCTAACTCCTATTTTTATAAGAATCATTGGGAAAGAACATCTGACAGAAGCTATTGGCTTTAAACAATCAACAGTTAGTTTAGTTCGGACAATCAGTAATATTCTAGGAGGGGTTTTACTAGGAATTCTTTCCATTCAGTTCATTTCCTTGCTAAACGCTCTGACGTTTCTGATAGCATTTGTAGGTATTCTCTTCATAAAAAATGATCTTTTGAAAGTTGAAAAAACAATTAACTATCAAGAAGGTCTTTCTATAAAATCGTTTTGCCAGCATTTGTTCCAATCATCAAAATTGATCTGGAATTTGGATAGAGTGATCTTCATTTTATTTATCGTCTCTATCAGCCAAGCTGTGATCAATGTCACTGTTCCTATTTCGACTCTTTTTTTAAGAAACCAACCGTTTTTGGATTTACAAACTGGTCAATCACTCGCTTTGTTATCAACACTAGAATTGTCAGCACTTATTGTCGGAAGTCTTGTAAGTGGCTATTTGAAAAATACGATTTCTATAAAAACAGCTCTATACGCTTCGGTCGTTATCCAGTTACTTCTTCTAGTAGGATTTGCCACAGTTCATTTTGGCTTGATTCTGCTTTTCAGCTCCTTGGATGCCTTCGTCGCAGGGATACTCTCTCCTAGATTGCAAGAACTCGTCTTTAAACAAATACCTGAGGAGTCAATGGGAGCGGTTCAATCCTCTATTGGTGCTATTACGGTTGTTTTACCAAGTCTATTCACAATTGTTTTCGTAACGATTGCTACAAGTTTTGGGACCCTAGCGGTCAGCTTTATTCTATTGCTATTACTCCTAACCGCATTTGTCATGCTCTTGAATATTCGTGAGAGTATTTAGCGGAGAATTTGCATAATATGTGTTTGAGACTGGATTGCCAGTCTTTTTATGACGGTCAAAATCAGCAAACTTTTTTCTCTTCTTTGAATATGTTATAATAGTCCGTGCTGTGACTGTGACCTTGAACAGTCTCAAACGAAGAAAATAAGAGGAAAAGATGAAAGAAAAAAGATTTTGGGAAGGTGTTCAGGCTGCCATGCCGACTGCCCTTGGCTATGTTAGTATTGGCCTGGCTTGTGGTATTATCGGTGCGCCCTATGTGACACCTGTTGAGATGGGTTTGATGAGCCTCTTTGTTTATGCTGGGAGCGCCCAGTTTGCCATGTTGGCACTGATTGCGGTACAAGCACCTGTCGCAGCTATTGCTGTGACGGTCTTTTTGATCAACTTGCGCCTCTTTTTGCTGAGCTTGCATGCGTCGACCTATTTCCGTCATACTAGTCTCTGGCAAAATATCGGCATGTCCAGTCTCCTGACAGATGAGACCTATGGGGTTTTGATGGGAGAATTAGCCCATACAGATAAAGTCCATCCCATGTGGATGCACGGGAACAATCTCAATAGTTATGTAGCCTGGTTTGTTGGGACAGTTGCGGGGACAGCTTTAGGTGGCCTTCTTCCAAATCCTGAAGTCTTTGGCTTGGACTTTGCCCTTGTTGGGATGTTTATCGGGATTTTTACCTCGCAATTTCAGATTATGCAAAGACGGGTTCCTGTACGGAATCTGCTGCGGATCCTAGCCGTTGTTGCGCTGTCCTTCTTTTTGCTCTTGACAGTGGTGTCTCAGTCGCTAGCTGTTTTGTTTGCGACCTTGCTAGGTTGTACCATGGGGGTGGTCTTAGATGGTCAGTAAATATCTTTTGTTAGCCGTTATCTTTTCAGGCCTAGTGACTTGGGTTCCCCGTATGATTCCTTTCATCTTGGTCAAGTACAAGGGTTTGCCAGCTATCGTTGAGCGTTTTTTGAAGTTCTTGCCTGTTTCCATTATCTTTGCCTTGATTCTTTCAAGCGTAGTGACTGGCAAGGTTGGGAGCCTTCCTCAGATCAAATGGCTGGACTTTTTAGCAGTCTTTCCAACGGCTTGGATAGCCTTTCGCTACCGCAATCTAGTGGGGACAGTTCTTTTTGGGGTGGTCTTGATTGCAGTCTTGCGTCTGGTCTTTTAGTCAGCCATAAGAAAAACCTATCACCGAGATAGAAATCATATAATGGCGAAAAAAAATATTTTCTGTTAAGATAGTAAAGTATTCTATTTTGGAGGAAATGACATGAAAAAAATCGTTAAATATTCATCTCTTGCTGCTCTGGGACTTGTTGCCGCAGGTGTATTAGCAGCTTGCTCAGGTGGAGCTAAGAAAGAAGGAGAAGCAGCTGGTAAGAAAGAAATTATCGTTGCAACCAATGCTTCACCAAAACCATTCAACTACGAAGAAAATGGTGAGTTAACTGGTTATGAGATTGAAGTAGTCCGTGCTATCTTTAAAGACTCTGACAAATACGATGTCAAGTTTGAAAAGACAGAGTGGTCAGGTGTCTTTGCAGGCCTTGATAGCGATCGCTACCAAATGGCTGTGAACAATATCAGCTATACCAAAGAACGTGCTGAAAAGTACCTTTATGCAGCTCCAACTGCTAAAAATCCTAACGTCCTTGTAGTGAAGAAAGATGATTCTAGCATTAAATCGCTTGATGATATCGGTGGAAAATCAACAGAAGTTGTTCAAGGGACAACATCAGCTAAACAGCTAGAAGATTACAACAAACAACACGCTGACAATCCAACGGTTCTTAACTACACCAAGGCTGATTTCCAACAAATCATGTCTCGCTTGAGCGATGGTCAGTTTGACTACAAGATTTTTGATAAAATCGGTGTAGAGACAGTTATCAAAAACCAAGGTTTGGACAACCTGAAAGTTATTGAACTTCCAAGCGACCAACAACCTTACGTTTACCCACTTCTTGCTAAAGGTCAAGATGAGTTGAAAACATTTGTAGACAAACGTATCCAAGAACTTTACAAAGACGGAACGCTTGAAAAATTGTCAAAACAATTCTTCGGAGACACTTATCTTCCAGCAGAAGCTGATATTAAATAGTCGTATGAAATCATCCAGTCTGAGAAAGGCGGATGATTTCTCAATTTTTAGGTATATAGTTTCAAACTATATGTCTGCCTATCTAATAACAATTTGCTAAATCAAATAAAGTATGAGATACTATTACGGTATTATTTTTAAAGGAGATAGAATCATGAAAATTAAAAAATGGCTCGGTGTAGCAGCTCTTGCTACAGTCGCAGGTTTGACTCTTGCAGCTTGCGGAAATTCAGAAAAGAAAGCAGACAACGAAACAGTTGTCAAAATTGCAACAGTTAACCGTAGCGGTTCTGAAGAAGCGCGTTGGGACAAAGTCCAAGAATTGGTTGAAAAAGATGGCATTAAATTGGAATTCACAGAGTTCACAGACTACTCACAACCAAACAAGGCAACTGCTGACGGTGAAGTTGACTTGAACGCTTTCCAACACTACAACTTCTTGAACAACTGGAACAAAGAAAACGGGAAAGATCTTGTAGCGATTGCAGATACGTACATCTCACCAATCCGCCTTTACTCAGGTAAAAATGGAGAAGAAAACAAGTACACCAAAGTGGAAGAAATCCCAGATAACGGTGAAATTGCCGTACCAAACGATGCAACAAACGAAAGCCGTGCGCTTTACTTGCTTCAATCAGCTGGCTTGATCAAATTGGATGTTTCTGGAACTGCACTTGCAACAGTTGCGAACATCACAGAAAATCCAAAGAACTTGAAAATTACTGAATTGGACGCTAGCCAAACAGCTCGTTCATTGTCATCAGTTGATGCTGCTGTTGTAAACAATACCTTCGTTACAGAAGCAAAATTGGACTACAAGAAAGCACTCTTCAAAGAACAGGCTGATGAAAATTCAAAACAATGGTACAACATCATCGTTGCGAAAAAAGATTGGGAATCATCGCCTAAGGCTGATGCTATCAAGAAAGTGATCGCGGCTTACCACACTGATGAAGTGAAAAAAGTTATCGAAGAAACATCAGACGGTTTGGACCAACCAGTTTGGTAATAAGAAACAGGGAGGTGGGAGAGAAAATTCCACCTCTTGCTTTTGTCTAGATTGTTGGTTTTGAAGAAGATGATCTTGTAGTCCGTCCATAGACACAAGTCCTCAGTAGAAAGTGAGAGAAAAAATGGTTTTTCCTAGCGAACAAGAACAGATTGAAAAATTTGAAAAGGATCATGTAGCCCAACATTATTTTGAAGTTTTGCGTACCTTGATTTCCAAGAAATCAGTCTTTGCCCAGCAGGTCGGGCTCAGGGAAGTCGCAAACTATCTGGGTGAGATTTTCAAGCATGTGGGAGCTGAAGTCGAGATTGATGAGAGCTACACGGCGCCTTTTGTCATGGCGCATTTCAAGAGTTCGCGTCCAGATGCTAAGACCTTGATCTTCTATAACCACTATGACACCGTACCAGCGGATGGAGATCAGATCTGGACAGAGGATCCCTTTACACTTTCTGTTCGAAATGGCTTTATGTATGGGCGTGGGGTTGACGACGACAAGGGCCATATCACGGCTCGTTTGAGCGCTCTGAGAAAATATATGCAGCACCACGATGACTTACCTGTCAATATCAGCTTTATCATGGAAGGGGAAGAGGAGTCTGCTTCTATGGATTTAGATAAGTATTTAGAGAAACACGCAGACAAACTTCGTGGAGCAGATTTGCTAGTTTGGGAGCAAGGAACTAAAAATGCCTTAGAGCAATTAGAAATTTCTGGTGGGAACAAGGGAATCGTAACCTTTGATGCCAAGGTGAAAAGTGCGGATGTGGACATTCACTCGAGTTATGGTGGTGTCGTGGAGTCAGCACCATGGTATCTTATCCAGGCCTTAAGTAGCCTACGCGCTGCAGATGGCCGTATCTTGGTTGAAGGCTTGTACGAGGATGTGCAAGAGCCAAATGAACGGGAGTTAGCCTTGGTTGATACCTATGCACAGGGCAATCCAGAGGAAATCAGTCGCATTTACGGCTTGGAATTGCCTCTCTTACAAGAGGAGCGCGCTGCCTTTCTCAAACGTTTCTTTTTCGAGCCCGCCCTCAATATAGAAGGATTCCAGTCTGGTTATCAAGGGCAAGGGGTTAAAACGATTTTGCCAGCAGAAGCTAATGCCAAGTTAGAAGTTCGTCTGGTTCCTGGCTTAGAACCGCATGATGTTCTGGAAAAAATTCGGAAACAGCTAGACAAAAATGGTTTTGATAAGGTAGAATTATATTATACCTTGGGAGAGATGAGCTATCGAAGCGATATGAGTGCGCCAGCTATTCTCAATGTGATCGAATTGGCCAAGAAATTCTACCCTCAGGGCGTATCGGTCTTACCGACAACAGCGGGAACAGGACCTATGCATACGGTCTTTGATGCCCTAGAGGTACCAATGGTGGCCTTCGGTCTAGGAAATGCCAATAGCCGAGACCACGGTGGAGATGAAAACGTGCGAATCGCCGATTACTACACCCATATTGAATTAGTAGAGGAGCTGATTAGAAGCTATGAGTAGAGATATTATCAAGTTAGATCAGATCGATGTGACTTTTCACCAAAAGAAGAGAACCATCGCAGCGGTTAAGGATGTGACCATTCACATCCAAGAAGGGGATATCTACGGAATCGTTGGATATTCTGGAGCAGGGAAATCCACTCTTGTACGGGTGATTAACCTCTTGCAAAAACCATCTGCAGGCAAAATTACCATTGATAACGACGTCATTTTTGATGGTAAGGTGACCTTGACAGCAGAGCAGTTGCGTCGTAAGCGTCAAGACATTGGGATGATTTTCCAGCATTTCAACCTGATGAGTCAAAAGACAGCAGAGGAAAATGTAGCCTTTGCCCTTAAACACTCTGGACTCAGCAAGGAAGAAAAGAAGGCTAAAGTTGCTAAGTTGTTAGACTTGGTTGGCTTGGCGGATCGTGCTGAAAACTACCCTTCACAACTATCTGGAGGGCAAAAACAGCGCGTGGCCATTGCGCGTGCCTTGGCAAATGATCCGAAAATTTTGATTTCAGATGAGTCAACGTCTGCCCTCGACCCTAAGACAACCAAGCAAATTCTAGCCTTGTTGCAAGATTTGAACCAAAAATTAGGTTTGACTGTTGTTTTGATTACGCATGAAATGCAGATTGTCAAAGACATTGCCAACCGTGTGGCAGTTATGCAGGATGGCTGTTTGATTGAAGAAGGCAGTGTCCTTGAAATTTTCTCAGATCCTAAACAACCTTTGACTCAAGACTTTATCTCAACTGCCACAGGTATTGACGAAGCCATGGTCAAGATTGAGAAGCAAGAAATCGTAGAGCATTTATCTGAGAACAGTATCTTAGTGCAGCTCAAGTATGCAGGGGCTTCGACAGACGAGCCACTTTTGAATGAATTGTACAAGTGTTACCAAGTAACGGCTAATATCCTTTATGGAAATATCGAAATTCTCGATGGCACTCCTGTTGGAGAATTGGTTGTGGTCTTGTCAGGTGAAAAAGCAGCGCTAGCAGGTGCTCAAGAAGCTATTCGTCAAGCAGGCGTACAGCTAAAAGTATTGAAGGGAGGACAGTAAGATGGAATCATTGATTCAAACCTATTTACCAAATGTCTATAAAATGGGCTGGGCTGGTCAAGCAGGCTGGGGAACGGCTATCTACCTAACCCTTTATATGACAGTTCTTTCCTTCATCATCGGAGGGTTCTTGGGGCTGGTGGCAGGTCTTTTCCTCGTCTTGACAGCACCAGGCGGTGTCTTGGAAAATAAGGTTATCTTTTGGATTTTAGACAAGATTACCTCTATTTTTCGTGCGGTTCCCTTCATCATCCTCTTGGCAATCATGTCGCCACTGTCTCACTTGATTGTGAAGACTAGTATCGGGCCAAATGCAGCTCTTGTCCCCCTTTCTTTTGCAGTCTTCGCCTTCTTTGCCCGTCAGGTGCAGGTTGTTTTGGCTGAGCTGGATGGCGGTGTCATTGAGGCGGCTCAAGCGAGCGGAGCGACCTTCTGGGATATCGTGGGTGTTTACCTATCAGAAGGTCTTCCAGATTTGATTCGTGTGACGACGGTGACCTTGATTTCCCTTGTTGGGGAAACAGCAATGGCCGGTGCGGTTGGTGCTGGTGGTATCGGTAACGTAGCCATCGCTTATGGATTTAACCGCTACAATCACGATGTGACCATCTTGGCAACTATCATTATCATTTTGATTATCTTTGCAATCCAATTCTTGGGAGATTTCCTGACCAAGAAACTAAGTCATAAATAATGGAAGGAGCCCAACGGGACTCCTTTTTGTTTTCTCACCGAAATGCAAGAAGAGTAAAGCTTCTTTTTAGAAATATGCTATAATAAAGAAAGGTCCCTCAATTGGCAAATCGGAAAGTTTGCTGTCGAAGGGATGATAATGTAAAGGAGTTTGGCTGGTATGAATTATTTCGAGGGGAATGATTTCTTCCTTCTCTTGTTTGTAGTTTTACTGATTGGTTTTGTGGTAAACTTTTTTGAAAAACGTAAGGACTACTATATTTTGACGCTCTCCCTCTTATTTGCAGGAGCTATCTATGGTAAGAGTCGAGCGATGATGGTCTATTTACTCTCCTTTATCGTTTACCAGTATTTTCTGGTTTTTCTAGCACAGAGGATAGAGGCAAAGCGGCTGAAACCACTGGTTTTCCTTTCCATTCTTCCTTTGGTAATCAATAAAGTCTTTGCCCTGACTTCTCTGCATTTGTTGGCCTTTATTGGAATTTCTTACATGTCCTTTAAGACCATTCAGATCATGCTAGAAATATCGGATGGCTTGATCAAAGAAAAAATCAGTGTAAAAGATTACTTACAGTTTTTGCTCTTTTTCCCAACAGTTAGTGCTGGTCCGATTGATCGGAGTAGGAGATTTTTAAAAGAGATAAACGAGGTCATGCCCCGAAAAGAGTATCTAGAGTTAGCAGGAGACGGTGTGTATCGTATCGTTCTAGGCCTTCTTTACAAGGTTGTTTTATCAACCTATGTTTACCAGATGTTACTCGCTCTAAATAATACTGGCACAGTCGTCTACTCAATCAAGTATATGTACCTCTATACCTTGTATCTGTTCTTTGACTTTGCAGGCTACAGTCTAATGGCCGTTGGAAGTAGCAACATTCTAGGTATTCAGACACCGATGAACTTTAACAAACCTTTCTTGAGTGTTGATATCAAAGATTTCTGGACCAGATGGCATATCACCTTGTCGACCTGGTTGAGAGATTTTGTATTTTCAAGAGTATTGATGCAGGTTATCAGGAAAAAATGGTTTAAAAATAGACTACACAATGCAACCTATGCCTATATGGTCAATATGTTGGTCATGGGTTTTTGGCATGGTCTTAGTGTTAGCTACATTGTCTATGGTTTTTATCATGGTGTCTTGATGGCTGGATTTGAAGTGTATCAAAAGAAAAGCAATTTTTATAAGAAAAATAAAAACAAAAATTGGTATAAGCTACTAAGTTGGTTTGTGACCATGAATTTGGTTATGATTGGTTTCTTTATCTTTTCAGGTGAACCCTATAAAATCTTACTTACGATTTTAAAGAGATAAGAGATTGAAAAGAAATCGGACAGATCGAAGGGATAGGATAAAACGAGATGATTAAATTAAAAGCATTTTTACTATCGCTTGTGCTCGTAATTGCGACGCTTGCCCTTTTAAGTGTGACGTATGTCAAGAAGATTGATGATTATTATAAAGTTAAGGATAACAGTATTCGTTATAGCACCTCGTATGAAAAGTATAAAAGTAGAGATATTATAACAAGCAATATCACCCCCAATACACTGGTTCTGATGGGTTCCTCAGAGTTGGTTGCAACGATAAATGAAGACTATCATCCAAATAAAATTTTTAACTACAACGATTTTAATATCATGCAGATTGGGACTAGTTATTCTCAAAACATCATTCAGGCTACGACCTTGGGCTCTATTGAAGGATCTATGAGTAAGCGAAAAGTAGCTATAGTCGAGTCGGTTCAGTGGTTTGAAAAAGATGGGACCCATCAAGATGCCTTTTTGAACAAGGCTTCTCAGGAACATATTTTCCACATGCTAGATAATGACAAGATTAGTAAGGAAACGAAAGAGAAACTGATCAATCGTATTATCGAGATTACCAAGGGAAACAAGCAACAAAATGACATCTACCAAAAATACAAGAGTTATTTCATAGATGGAAAAGGGACTATTGTTGATAAAAAACTACTAGAGTTAGATAACGCGATGTATTCCTTTAAGCTCAAACAGACTTTTTATCAAAAACATGCCAAATCAGATTATCCTTCGCGAGGAGACAAAACTCCAGACTATGATTGGCAGAAGATGACGGATCAGTTTGTGGAAGAGGTCAAAAAGAAAACAGACAATAATGACTATGCTGTTGATAATAACTACTACAATACTTACTTAAAAGATCGCTATGCATCGCTGAAAGATTCCAATAAAGATTTGAGCTATCTGGAGTCACCAGAATATTCAGATATGGAACTTTTCTTGACAGTTGCTAAGGAATTGGGCATTGAAGTTGAGGTTATTATTTTCCCAGTAAACGGGAAATGGAACGACTACACTGGTGTCTCAAGAGAAATGCGAGAAAAAACTTATAAAAAAATAGAAGATGTCGCAAAAAGCCATGGTGCAACGGTACTAAACTATGGAAACAGAGAGTATGATGATTACTTTTTATTTGACGTGATGCACGTTGGAGTGAAAGGATGGATGGAAGTTGAAAAAGAACTTTACAAATTTGCAAACCAAGCTAACTAACACACAGCGTTTAATCTTGTGGACACTATTTTTCTATACGGTTATCTTAAGCATCGTGATTTACTGTTTTGTGACCGATTTTTCGAATATTCAAGAATTTATCTATAGTGAATTCTAAGATTGTATACAAAAAGGCCCTGGAACTAGGCATTGCTAGTCTTCAGGGCTTTTACCTTACATTTTATCGGTGATTTTTTGACTTAGAAATTGCCCCATCACAGCCCCCATCAAGGCACCTAGGAGGATGCTTGAAACAAAGAGAAGGATTTTGTCCAACTCGGGAGCGACCATGATACGGTCGATGTATTCTTGTGACTTCCCACGCGCAAGTAAGGTGGCCATGTAAGCTTTGGGACGGATCCACATGAGGAAGATAGGCCCACTTGTGCTGAAAGCAAAGACAAGGAAGGAGAGGATGTTTTTGATTCGGTCTTTGTAGTTTCCGAGACGAGCGATGGCATCTGCTGCAAGACCACAGGCGACTCCTGGGAGAAAGGCACCAGCGCCATGCTTGCTAGCTAGGAAAAAAAGTGCCATAAAAAGGCCTAGAGTTGTAATAGCGCCAAAACGAGGAACCTTTGCTAAAAGAAGCATGTAGACACTGCCACCGACAAGGGCAGAAAAGGCAGGCGCGTAGAACATATTGCCTGTTTGGTCGACCAGGTGTCCTAGGAAGACTCCAATCCCCACACAGAGGAAGTAGAGGACGGCGGCTAAGAGGGTGGTTAAGATATTTTTCTTCATGAGAATCTCCTTGATGCAAACTAACAAAACCAATTGTATCACGCTTTTTAAGGATTGTAAATGGAAACTCTATATTTTTGAAAACGCTTGAAATATGATATAATGGTTACATTGTTAGTTTAAGGAGAGTAACATGGGAAAATTTCTAGAATTCGTCTTTAATCGTATCTTTTTGGGAATGATTGCGACAGCTTATTTCTGGCTATTAACATTGGCAGGAGGAGTGGCCTTTGGTTTGGCACCAGCTAGTGCCACCCTTATGAGTTTGTATGCGGAGCACGGTTATACCTATCGAGCATACTATTTGAAGGAAGCTTGGGAATTGTATAAGAGCAATTTTGTCAAGAGCAATCTGGCTTTCTATAGTTTTGTGTTTGTGGATCTTGTCCTAGTTTATGGTTTGTATCTTCTAGTTCAATTGCCCCACCAGACGATTTTCCACCTCTTGGCGACCTTTCTCAATGTCCTTGTAGTTGCTTTTGTCTTTCTAGCCTATACTGTTTCCTTGAAACTTCAGGTGTACTTTGATTTATCCTACCAAAATACTTTGAAACTGTCCCTTATCGGGATTTTCATGAGCTTACCTGCGATTGCCAAGGTTTTACTCGGGACGACTCTCCTTGTAGGAGTTGGTTATTATATGCCTGCCTTGCTCTTTTTTGTAGGAATTGGAATGTGGCATTTCTTTATCAGTGATATGTTGGAACCTATTTATGAAAGTATCCATGAAAAATTGGCGACAAAATAGAATGAAGCAGTTCTGGCTTCACTCTCTTTTACGGATTTATAGTTTGGTTATGATCGTGATCATTGCCAGTTTTGCGATTATGCTATCGTATGCTGACTGGGACTCGCGTGAGAAAGAGGCCCAAAGGGTTGCAGAACGTGTGACCACTCGGACAGTGAGTGAAGTGGAATATTATCACAGAGAGTCAACTCAACTCGCTCAGTCTTTGGTTGAAAATCAAGCCCGAATTGAAGGGATTTACAAGTATTTCAGTCTTAGCACCCCAGACTATTTCTATTGGCAATTAGAGCGTAAAACTTCGCCTTACATTTCTGTATCCTTGTATGAAAATATTGATAATATCTATGTTCGGAATGATTTTGTGACTGGAGTGGCTATTGTCCTTCAGGACTATAAGGAAGTGTATGTTTCGACTAGAGAAAAACGCAGCGGAGAGAAAGTCCCTGCGGAGGATTTTAAGCCGACAGCCAACAGTTTTGCCATTCCCGTTTCCGATCCTGTGTCTGACAAGGATTTAGGAGTGATCTATATCTCCTTATCGCCAGATGTTCTCCATGGAGCTATTGACAATACAAGGGGTCATATCCCGATGGCTGTAACAGTAACTTCGCCTTTTGATACTGAGATGTTCCATATTGGGGAGAAGGTATCAGTCGAGAGGGAGAACTGGTTTGTAGGTGTTACCTCTCACGGTTATCAGGTTCGAGCTGCTGTTCCTAAAAATTTTGTTCTTACTGGAACTTTGACGAGTTCAGCTATTATTATTGGGCTAAGTATCCTCTTTATCATCATTTTGTACGTGACTCTTAGACAGACTTTCTCAAATTACCAAAAACAGGTCGTAGATCTAGTAGATTCTATCGAGGTGATTGCTCAAGGAGAAGAAGGGCTTCGAATTGATACCTCTGAAAAAGACCAAGAGTTGCTTCTCATTGCAGAAACAACCAATGATATGTTGGATCGCCTAGAAAAAAATATCCACGATATCTATCAGCTAGAGCTCAGTCAAAAGGATGCCAATATGCGAGCCCTACAAGCTCAAATCAATCCTCACTTTATGTACAATACTCTGGAGTTTTTACGGATGTATGCCGTTATGGAAAGCCAGGATGAACTGGCAGATATTATCTATGAATTTAGTAGCTTGTTACGCAACAATATCTCCGACGAGCGGGAAACCACGCTGAAGCAGGAGTTGGAATTCTGCCGAAAATATAGCTATCTCTGTATGGTACGTTATCCTAAATCCATTGCCTATGGTTTCAAGATTGCACCAGAATTGGAAGAAATGAGGATTCCAAAATTTACACTCCAACCATTAGTAGAAAACTACTTTGCCCATGGTGTTGACCATCGCAGAACAGATAATGTCATCAGTATCAAAGCCTTGAAGGGTCAAGGATTCGTTGAAATCTTAGTAGTAGACAATGGTCGGGGAATGTCCTCTGAGAAACTAGCTAGCTTGCAAGAAAAATTAGCTCAACGAAGTTTTGAACACGAGGCAAGCTATAGTGGGGAGCGGCAATCAATTGGAATAGTAAATGTACACGAACGCTTTGTTCTCTACTTTGGGGATCGCTACCAAATCAGTGTAGAGTCAGCTGAGCAAGAAGGTGTTCGTTACCATATCACTATCCAGGATGAATAGAAAGGGTAGAAATGTATAAAGTTTTATTAGTAGACGATGAGTACATGGTGACAGAGGGGCTCAAGCGATTAATCCCCTTTGAAAAATGGGATATGCAAGTCGTCGCAACAGCTAATCACGCAGATGATGCTTTGGACTATGTTAAGAAAAATCCAGTAGATGTGATCATTTCCGATGTCAACATGCCAGATAAGACCGGACTTGAGATGATTAGGGAAATGAAAGAGCTACTTCCAGATACCTATTATATCTTGCTGTCTGGTTATCAGGAGTTTGACTACGTCAAAAAAGCCATGAACCTTAGTGTCGTGGATTATCTGGTCAAGCCAGTAGACAAGGTGGAGTTGGGCAATTTATTAGAAAAGATTGCGCGACAGCTTCAAGAAAAGGTGGAGCAAAGTCAGACCCTCAGTCAAGAATTAGATGAAGAAGGCTTTATCAGTTTCTTAGCAGGTAAAGAAAACTGGTGGATAGGCCTTTCTAAGGAAAAGCAAGGCTCTTTTACCATTCCTTACTATGTTTTGGGGCAAGACTGGCAGATTTTCATCTCTGATCAACCGCTCGATGGCATCGTCGTGACACCATTTGAAGCACCCTACCAGCAGTCCTTTGAGAATTGGAAGATCAATGCTGAAAAAGCCCTCTTCTACGGTTCAGTCAATCTAGAAAAATCCGAGAGTTTGTTTGCTTATTACGAGCCGATTTATCGGGTGATTATCCAAGGGAATATCAATCAAATCATCGAAGAATTAACCCTGCTAGAGAAGGTTGTTTTGAAGAATACCCCGCGCGTGGCCATCACGAAGCAGCTCTTCACCCAGTTTGTCATGGATGTCTTCCATTTGTTTGAACACCTAAAAGCAGATGATATGACGGAGATTGTCAAAGCCATCCATGCCATTAACTCCTTTGAAGAATTGGTTGCCTATATCAAAGAAACCTTGACCAAGTTCTTTGGCCAGTACCGCATGAATGAAAATGTGGTGAGCGTTCTGGAAGTGATTGGGCGTGATTATCAGAAAGAGCTCTCGCTTAAGGATATCAGCAAGGATCTCTTTATCAATCCTGTCTATCTCGGTCAGCTA
The DNA here is from genome assembly GCF_000287715.1 of Streptococcus oralis SK304. Lineage (GTDB taxonomy): Bacteria > Bacillota > Bacilli > Lactobacillales > Streptococcaceae > Streptococcus > Streptococcus oralis_Y. Next base: position 54,738 of record NZ_ALJN01000013.1, read on the forward strand.
ATCAAGAGAGAAACCAACTCAACCTTTGCGGAATTGCTCAATAAACAGCGAATTAAGGCGGCGCAGCAGCTCTTGCTTTCGACCAGTGATAGTATTGAAGATGTTTGCTATGCAGTTGGTTACAGTAATGTTGGATATTTCTACAAGGTTTTCCGTAAATTGTGCGGAAAATCACCGAAAGCCTATCGCAAACAAGTTGAAACCAACTTGTAAAAGTTGTATTCCTGTACAAAAAATGCTATAATGTTCAAAATATCTTATGGAGGAAAACATGAAAAAGAATCCTATTTATCTTTGGGTCTTGTTAGTTCTATCAGCCCTCATTTCATCTATGTCACTATTTGGAATCTTGAGTCCATTGCCAAGTAAAGATGCTCTTCGTGCTAGCCTGGCGAATAGCGGGACGCTTACTGCCCAGCAATTAGAAGACACGGTCAACTATACTTACAAAGTGTCAGAATCCTCTCACTCTATTTTTAATATGTTGTTGATTGTTTTATCTGCAATTTTAGTTGTAGTAGCCTTTGTGTTTCTCGTACGTAAAAACGTACAATTCGCAAACTATACTTATGTTGGCTATGTTCTACTAGCTATTGTTGGTTTGGTTTATAGCTATATGAACGTTCAAGATGCAGTCCAATTAATCAAAGATAGTGCCCTTGGCTTAGGAATGGGAGCATTAGCAAAAGGAACGAATATTTTGTTCATCATCATCAATGTTCTCTTTTTAGCCTTAGTCTTTTACAAGATGTGGCGCCAACAAAAGGACTTGGCTGAGGAAGTTGAAGCAGAAGAAGCTGCCTAAGTATTGACAAAAAAGAACTATCAAGTTACAATTTTGGTAGTTCTTTTTATATCGTAAACATAAAAATCGAGGTCAACATGAAAAAAATATCCTTAGTGTATATCAGTCTGAGTGGGAATACAGAAAGTTTTGTAACCCGACTCAAGGACTATCTCTTGTCCCAGTACGAAGGGATTGAGGTCCAAAAAATCCATATCAAGGACCTAGTCAAGGAAGGTCAAGAATTCTTTGAAATGGAACATCCCTATATCGCTTTTTTGCCGACCTATCTAGAAGGTGGGAACGGCGTCGATAACGGCGATGTTGAGATTCTAACGACTCCAGTGGGCGACTTTATCGCCTATGGGGACAATGCTAGTAAGTGTTTTGGGGTAGTCGGTTCTGGTAATCGTAATTTTAACAATCAATACTGTCTGACAGCCAAGCAGTATAGTCAGCGCTTTGGTTTCCCAGTTTTGGCTGACTTTGAAATGCGTGGTATGCTGGGAGATATTAAAAAGGTCGCAGCAATCATTGCAGATTTGTATGAGTTAGAAACAGAAAAATAAAGTAGTACTGAGGGGCAGTTGAGATTTTCAACTGCTTTTTGTGTATACAAAAAGCACCCCGTAAGGGTGCCATTTATAAACTATCCTGCTTTTCCGATAGCAAGTGCATAGATAAAGAAGATAGCGAAGCCAAAGAGGAAAATCAATCCTGCGATAGCGAGGAGTTTTAGCCAAGAAGGAAGATTTTTATTTTCACGTGTCACCAATACATAGTTCAAAAGAGCGAAGAATGGTGTTGTCAGGAAAGAACCAATCATGGCGAAGCGAAGCATGGTTGATACTTGACCAGCAAAGAACTTGATGATGATGATACCGATAACAGCTGTGAGGGTCATCCAGATGTTCAAAGATTTGCTATCATCCTCTTTTTGACTTAACAAGAGTCGTAGGGAAACCTGATTAACGCGGGAATAGCCATCGATAACAGTAATGACTGTTCCAAAGATACAGAGAAAGGCGATGAAGGTGATCAAGTAACGGGACCATTCTCCAAGAACAGAGGCATACATACCCACGAATTGAGAGATGTATTTGGCTGAAGCGGCCTCAACTGCTTGTCCTGTAGGATACTGAATGAGTGCTCCGAGTGCTACAAAGAATACAGCCAGGATAGCAGTTCCAATGTAACCAACGTTAAAGTCGAAAAGGGCGTCCTCTGTATTAAAGTTGACAGTCTTTTTCTTTTCAGCAGACCAGAGTGAGTTGATGGCTGAAATTTCAATAGGGGCAGGCATCCATCCTAGGAGGGAAACGATAAAAGGGAGGGCTGCCATTTGCCAAGGTGTCTTCTCGACAAAATCAGAGCTGTATTCTGGATGCTTAATTGCCGCAATGATAACTGCAAGAACAGTTGCAATAGTCAAAGCTGACATGATCCATTTTGCCATACCATCCAACAGTTTGTAGCCACCAAAGAGTAGCATGGCCCAAATGACCGCAACAAGGATGAGGGACCATTGAGTGATGCTAAGACCGATCATTGGAAAAGCGCTAGCGATGATGGCTGAACAAAGGATGGCAACACCGGCAGTATTGACCAAGGCAGAAAAGACATTGAGGATAAAGAAAATCCAGAGATAGAGTTTCCCTTTTTCAGCGTAGCCTTCGACCAAGGTTTTACCAGTATCAGCAGTATATTCTGCACCAAAACGGAAAAATGGATATTTAAAAACATTGGCCAAGATAACCAAGAGGAGTAGTGACCAACCATAAGAACCACCGGCTTGAGTGGAGGATACGATGTGAGAACCTCCAACGGCGGCAGAAGCCATGAGGATACCTGGCCCCATTGCCTTTAGTTTGCTTGTCCAGGTTGACTGGCTTGATAAAGTAACTTGTGACATAATAGATGCTCCTGTTTTTGAATTTTCAGAATAATCTGAATAGGTAGCTTCTATTCTACAAAAAACTTAAACGAAATGCAAGAATATTTTGAAAAAAGTTAGAAAATCCTGAAAAAATTCACAAAAATCATATGAAAATGACTGTGACTGTTTCGAGGGGATGATGCTGACTAGGGCGAATAAAAATCCGAGAAGTTTTCTTCTCGGACTTTGGTCATTTTAATTGATCTGTGATGTCTTTTGATAGCAACATTCCCAGATGGTAAGTTTTATTGATATGTGCAATGACATCATTGATGTTGTCAGTCGTGTGAATTTTCTCTTTGATGTCTGACCTAAATGTTTCATCCTTCAAAAGTTGCTCTTGGTAGAGCTTTTGTAGTCTTTCTTTCTCGTACTTATTGAGCAGAAAAAGGAAAACCAAGCTAATTATAACGAGGATATAAGCATATTGGCTCATAAGATATCTCCCAGTATGATAAAGAAATAGTAGTGAATAGATCGAATTAGTGAAGCGCCTAACCAAATCTATGATAGGCTTTGACATTCGTTGCTTAGATTGACTTGCATTCAAGTGACTTGAAGATTACGACCAGCCCTTAAACTAATTAATAGATTTGATTGACCAATTTAGTGAGGTGTTTAGGCAAGTGTCTCTGGTTACGACGTAAAGAAACATAAATCGAGAATATTTATGTTTCTTTACTAGTGAAGCGCCAAGCCAAATCCCTGATAGGATTTGGTGTTAGTTACTTAGATTGCTTTGCAATCAAGTAACTTTGGCGATTTACATCTTCTCTGGCGCTTCTACTCCGAGCAAACGAAGAGCTTCTTTGAGGACGACTGCGGTTGCGTAGCTGAGGGCCAGACGACTGTCGCGCTCAGGACTTTCATCTAGGATACGTGTATGTGCATAATATTTGTTAAATGCTTGAGCCAAACTAATCGCAAATTTCGCAATGATAGAAGGTTCAAAATTATCTGCTGCACGATTGATAATACGTGGGAAGTCTTGGAGTAGTTTAATGATTTCCCAGCTTTCAGCATCATTCAGGCTGTAGTTGCCGGCTGTATCTGGTTTGAAATCGGCTTTGCGCAAGATAGATTGGATACGAGCGTAGGCGTATTGAACGTAAGGCCCAGTTTCTCCTTCAAAGGATACCATAGCTTCAAGGTCAAAGTCATATCCATTTGTACGGTCAGTCTTAAGATCATAGAACTTGATAGCCCCAACTCCAACAGCGTGGGCAACCTGGTCTTTATTTTCTAACTCAGGATTTTTCGCCTCGATTTGGGCCTTGGCACGACTAACAGCCTCTGCAATAGTAGGTTCTAGCAAGATGACATTTCCTTTACGAGTAGAAAGTTTTTTCCCTTCTTTTGTTACCAATCCAAACGGAACATGGACAATGTCTTGGCTCCAATCGTAGCCCATCTCTTGTAGTACTGCCTTGAGTTGTTTGAAGTGGGCAGATTGTTCTTGACCAACAACATAGATGGATTTTGCAAATTGATATTCGTTTTTACGGTAAAGGGCTGCAGCCAAGTCACGTGTGATATAGAGAGTTGCACCATCAGATTTTTTGATAAGGGCTGGATGTTCAATTCCATATTTCTCAAGATTCACAACTTGGGCTCTTTCTGACTCAACAAGAAGTCCTTTTTCAGCAAGAATGTCTACAACAGCATCCATCTTATCATTGTAAAAGGCTTCTCCGTTGTAGCTATCAAATTCGACTTGTAATTCATTGTAAAGGCGGTTGAATTCCACTAAACTTTCATCACGGAACCATTGCCAGAGAGCGAGGGCTTCCTCATCTCCATTTTCCAGTTTGCGGAACCATTCGCGTGCTTCTTCGTCCAAGCTAGGGTCTTTTTCAGCTTCAGCATTGATGCGAACGTAGAGTTTAAGAAGTTCATCGATTGGATGTGATTTTACAGCTTCTTCGTCGCCCCATTTTTTGTAGGCAACGATCAGCATCCCAAACTGTTTACCCCAGTCTCCCAAATGGTTGACCTTGACCGTTTGATAACCGATTTTTTGGAAAATATGTGACAAGCTATCTCCGATAACAGTTGAACGCAGGTGACCAATAGAGAATGGTTTAGCGATATTCGGACTAGACATGTCGATAACAACATTTTCTTGTTTACCAATATTTTGGTCAGCATAGTGTTCTTTTTCAGTGATAACAGCTTGAAATACTTGAGCAGAAATGGCGTTTTTATCAAGGAAAAAGTTGACGTAAGGTCCTGTTGCGACAACCTTTTCAAAGGCTTGGCTGTTAATTTTTTCAGCCAGTTCAGCCGCAATCATTTGAGGTGCTTTACGTTCGACCTTTGCAAGAGAAAAAGCAGGGAAGGCGATGTCTCCCATTTCTGAGTTTTTAGGGGTTTCCAGTAAATTTAAAATAGCCTCTTGGTCCAGGCTATCAATGACGCTAGCCAATTCGCTAGCAATCAATTCTTTTGTATTCATAAGGGCTCCTTTTTGGACTTTTCTACTATTTTATCACAATTTACTACATTTTTTGAGAAAGAAGAGAATTTTTTTGAATTCTCTATTTTTTTGGTATAATAGTAGTAATTTAAAGAGGGAGTTAGATTTTTTGATTTTAAAAGGATTGAAGAATTAAAAAAAATTATTTTTTAAGAAACTAACCAAAAACTAACCAAGGAATGTATATTTTTAGTCAATGAATATAGAATAAAGTAGATCAGTAATCTGGTCTATTTTATTTTGTAGTTATTGAACAAAAGTGGTTTATTTTAGCTTGACAAACATACGCATAATGTGTATAATAGTAAACGTAAGGAGGTAACAATGATATATGCCACTTACAGGTAAAGAAATGGTGAAACTAGCACTTGAGAATGGATGGGTTGAAGTTCGTCAAAGGGGAAGTCATCATCATTTTAAGAAAGAGGGTTTTTCTTATCTTGTCACGATTCCAGTTCATGGAAATGAAGATTTAGGAAGAGGATTGGAAAGAAAGATTCTTAAAGATTTAGGATTGTAATGTTTGCTTTCCTAAGTCTTTTCACATTGGAGGTAGTAGAATGTTAAAAACGTATCCAGCTATTTTTCATAAAGAAGGAACAGGATATTGGGTAGAATTTCCAGAATTTGGTGGAGGTACAGAAGGAAAAAATATCGAGGAAGCGATGAAAAATGCTCGTGAAATGCTTGAGAATGTTTTAGCTTCTTACATCGATGAAGGGATGGCGCTGCCTACACCAAGTGATATTCTAAAGATTGAGGTTTCAGACGGTTTTGTATCAATGATTCAAGTTGATCCTGCGCCTTTTGTGAGAA
>NZ_ALJN01000014.1:0-1108 GCF_000287715.1 Streptococcus oralis SK304
TTGTCTTCACATGAAACAGTCCGACAACCAGCAGGAAAACAGGCAGGAGTGACGCTATCGTAAAATGAAAGACTAAATCTTTACCAGATGGGCGAATCCTTTTACCACGCTGTTTCATGCGAAAAAGTCTCCTTTCTACCTAGCGACTATTTGTCTTGTGTCGGTTCTTTCTTTGCTTGTGGTTGAGCTTTGAATGAACTAGAATCCTTTGTCAGCACAATATCGTCTGCCTTGATATACCAGTCAACATCTGCTCCTTGATAGGTGGCAGTAGCAACGGTGTCCGCAATGGGATTGATAAGTTCCACCCGTGCGTTATAATCAAACTCTTTCAAAGGCACGCTGGCAGGAATACTTACTTGAATCATGCGTCCTTGTCCTTTGGATTTTAAGTCATAGGTACGTTCCTTGATTTCATCTGAAACCGACCCGTCTTCATTTTGGATTCTCACTTCACGACGTAGAGCAGAGAATTTCAATTCTCCAAAAGTCGTGTCTTTATCTAATACAATGCCATTTGCTAATCTCATCATTTTTCCTCTCTTTCTTTATTCTTTTATCATGTCGTCAGCATGTAAAAGGTAATTTGTAAAACCACGAGTGCCGATTTTGTAGCCCTCTGCGGTAATACGTGGATTGACTAACTTCACACGTTCCTCAAAGCCGAAATGTTTTTCGCCAGCTTCAGCAGGAAGCACCACCACAATATCATCTGCTCTTTGAACATCAGAATAGAGATTATAGCTTCTTGATAAGACAGTTAGCCGTCCGTTGATTCTTCGCTGAACGACTTTATCCTCGCCAGCAAATTCTAAATTGCCGAATGTTTTTTCCATGTTGGGAATCACAAATTTAAGTTCCATATTTTTACCTATCCTTTCTTTTTTATTGGCTGAATGAATGTTTGATGGTCTTAAAGAGTGGGGAACGACCTTTTGATTCTTGATTTTTTGTTTTCATAAGTTCACTTCCTTTCAAAATCGGGTAAAAAAATAGACACCTCATTTTTTGAAGTGTCTACCTATTAAATATTCAAATTTTATTGGAAGTATCTTTATATCTTCACTTTTCAAGGATAAATCGTCGTATCAAAGCTCATTCATAAGTA
>NZ_ALJN01000015.1:0-18608 GCF_000287715.1 Streptococcus oralis SK304
GAAAAGGCGGTGTCTTAACCCCTTGACCAACGGACCTTGAGCTTTTCAACTCTTTCTATTATACCTACTTTTCCTCCTTTGTCAAGGACTTTTTTACCTCTTTACCGAAATTCTTTGAAGACGGTTGAGAGCTCCCTCAGAAGTGCCTTGCGTCCTCTGAAGACTTCTCCTCCCATGAGACGGTCCACTAACTCTTGTTTTTCCTTACTCTGCTTTGATTTGTAGTTCTTTAGAAGCTCGTGAAAGAGATAATAATCATCCAGTCTCAGCCCTTTTTCTCCTAAACGATGACTAATCTCGCTCACTTCCTCATAGGGTTCTTTATCGAATCGTCGCTTGTGACTCTCCTGTTTACGGATGTAATCTAGGATACGATTTCTAAATTTTGTTTTAAAGCAGACATATAGGCGGTGACGTTCACCTGCTAGCAACTCTGGATGGTGGTTGACTAGCTCATAGAGGCACAGCATACCTTCCTGATCCCAGTCCCCTTTCTCCCACAGATGGAGGTGATATTCTTTGCGGCACTTATGGACAATCCCCTTCGTTTCTTCGTATAGTTCTTTCAGATTCATAGACCTCTCCTTTCTGCATTTAGTTTATCAAAATGCACGAGCCCATGGGTCTGTTTCCTCTATTCTATACTTCTTCCTCTCTCAACGGCACATAAAAAGAGAGGCAAGGCCTCTCTGGGGTTATAATTCTGCAATTTGGTTTAGGTTTACTTCTGCAATCGTATCATTACCAAACATAGAGATAATCATCTTCACTTTGTTGTTATCAATTTCGGTAATTTTACCTGTGTAGTCTGCAAAAGCACCATCAATGATGCGGACAGTCTGACCAACTTCAACGTCAATATCAAACTCTTGAACAGTTTGTCCCATTGAAACCAGAATATCACGGATTTCTTGTTCCAATAGCGGAGTTGGTTTTGATCTGTTACCGTGGGATCCGACGAATCCTGTTACGTTTGGTGTATTTCGAACAACGAACCATGCTTCATCGGTCATGACCATTTCTACAAGGACATAACCCGGAAAGCGATTCTCTTCAATTTCTTTTTTCTTTCCATTTTTCTCAACTTGCACGGTTTGTGTTGGAATCTCAACGCGTAGAATATTATCCAACATGTTATACGTTTGTGCACGTTGCAATAGATTTTCTTTTACCTTATTTTCATAGCCAGAATAAGTTTGTAGAACAAACCATCCTTTGTCAAAACTATCCATGATATTTCCTTTCATAATAGAAGAAACTAGCAGAAGTTCTCCGCCTTTCTTCTAAAAAATGTTAATAAATCGAATCAAACCTGAAACAATCAACTGGTCAAAAATGTAAATGATGACCACAAAGAAGGCTGTGTATTCCATAATAGAGCGAAAATCTCTCCAGCTTTCCTTGCGAGTTGGCCACGTTGTTTCTTTAAGAAGTTTAAAAATATCCTTAATAAAACCCATCGTTCTCTCCTATCTCGTTTCTCTATGTGTCGTATATTTCCCACAATGTTTACAAAATTTATTTACTTCTAGTCGTGTTGGCTTGGGGTTCCCACTAGTTTTGATTGAGTAATTCCTTGAACCGCAAACTGCACAAGCTAGGCTTGCTTTTTTTAGTGCCATAACGCCTCCATCTTATCTATTATAACAAGAAACCTAGGCTTTGACAAGCCTCTTAACGAAATAGATTAAGGAATGAGTCCCATATTGTCTGGGCTTTTTCTTTTATCTTAGCTTCTGAAATCGCACGTCCCGCTTCATCTACAAGATTTTGTGCACGACTACGAATATCTCCTATTGAGTCCTCAGACTGGTTTGTTTCATTTTCAATAGCTTGCTTTTTAGTATTTTCTGGTTCAATCCCATTTTGTTTATAAGCATTCTTAACTGTAAAGGTGCTACCTGAAGTGTAAGGCAAAATGGTATTAGCCATACTTCTAAAGACGTGAGCTGCTCCATTTGAGGTCGAACCTGCTAGATAATGGTTCTCATCCGTCGTCGGGAAGCCGAGCCAGTGGGTAATTACCACATCTGGAGTATAACCAATCACCCACTGGTCACTAGTATATACTGAATTAAAAGCAGCCTCAGTAGTACCTGTCTTTCCAGCCATAACATAATCTGTTGGCGATGAACTAATTCCTGTACCATTGGTAAATGTTCCTAGCATCATGCTGGTCATTTTATCGGCTACCGACTTATCAATCACTCGTTTTTGAGAATTTTTATGACTCTTGATGACCTGACCACTGGCATTTTCAATACGAGTGATAAAATGCGCTTCAGGCATCAGGCCTTCATTAGCAAAGGCTGCATAGGCTTGCGCCATCTGGAGGGGATTCGTCTCTACACCTCCACCGAGAGCGACTCCAAGAACTCGATCAACATTTTCCATATTCAGGCCAAATCTCTCCCCAGCGTCAAAAGCTTTGTCAATACCTAATGCATTTACAGTCGCAACTGCCGGTAAATTGAGTGATTCAGCCAAAGCCTGATACATAGGTACTTCTGGAGATGTCTTAATGCCCGCATAATTATCCACTTGATAACTATCGTACTGCATCGTATGATTATCCAGTTGCTTGTTTAAGGCCCATCCTGCTTCTACTGCAGGTGTATAAACGACTAAAGGTTTAATGGTTGAGCCCGGGCTACGCTTAGACTGAGTGGCATAGTTGAAATTACGGAAGCCTGGTTTGTCATCGCCAGCTACGCGGCCAACAACGCTACGAACCCCACCTGTTTTAGGCTCTAAAGCAACACTACCTGATTCGGCGTGTGTTCCGTCTTCTGCCTTTGGAAATAGTGAGGTATTTTCGTAAACAACCTGCATGTTGGCTTGGTAGTTTTGGTCAAGTTCTGTATAGATTCGATAGCCGTTGTTGACAATCTCTTCTTCTGTGAGATTGTACTTGGAAACCGCTTCGTTGACAACTGCATCAAAATAGGACGGATAACGATAATCTGAAACCTTCCCTTCATACTTATCTTGCAGTTGAGAAGCCATATCTACTCCAGCCGCTTCGGTCTCTTGATTTTTATCAATATAACCTGCTGCAACCATATTTTGCAAAACAGTATCCCTACGGTTGGTCGAAGTTTCAACAGAATTTAATGGATTATACAATTCTGGTCCCTTGAGCATCCCTGCTAGAGTGGCCGCCTGATCAAGCGTTAGTTGTGAAGCCGATACACCGAAATATTTCTTACTCGCATCTTCAACACCCCATACCCCATTTCCAAAGTAGGCGTTATTGAGGTACATAGTAAGGATTTGCTCCTTGCTGTATTTCTTTGTCAACTCTAAGGCAAGAAAAAACTCCTTGGCTTTCCGTTCAACGGTCTGGTCCTGGGAAAGATAGGCATTTTTCGCCAACTGTTGAGTGATGGTAGACCCCCCTCCAGAACGACCTGCTGTAAGGATGGCTAGAAAGAAACGACCGTAGTTAATCCCATCATTTTTATAAAAGGAACGGTCCTCTGTCGCGACGACAGCATTCTGCAAGTCTTTACTGATATCTGTCAGCTCAACATAAGTTCCCTTTTGACCGGATAGGGCGCCAGCCTCTTTTTCTTCGCGGTCAAAAATCAGAGTTCGGGTTTTTAGGGCATTTTGTAAGTCATTGACATTGGTAGACTTGGCTATCGCAAACAAGTAGGTTCCTACCAGTAAACCAGCACTTAACCCTAAAATGATGACAATCTTTGTCAGATGATAGCGACGCCAAAATTTCCGAATTGCCCCTACTTGTGACAATTTTTTTCTATCGCTCCGAGAACGACGCATACTAGTAGAATCCGACTCCGCCGATTCATTCGTTTCTTTTTTAAAGAGAGAAAGAAACTTCTCAAATAATTTATCTAATTTCATGCGTTTATTTTATCATCTTCACCATGGGAACTCAAGAATTTAGCTACTCCCTATCCAAATAGGGCTTTTTTTGTTACAATATCTGTATGCAATTCATATTTACATTACCCGAATCCCTGCCTCAAATGACGGTCAAACAATTTCTAGAGGAACAACTCCTCATCCCTAGAAAAATCCGTCACTTTTTGAGAACCAAGAAGAACATCTTAATTAACCACGAAGAAGTTCACTGGAACGAGACGGTGAAACCAGGGGATATTTGCCAATTGACTTTTGACGAGGAAGATTATCCCAAAAAGGAAATACTTTGGGGAAATCCAGACCTCGTTCAAGAAGTTTATCAGGACCAACATCTTATTGTCGTCAACAAACCTGAGGGTATGAAAACTCACGGTAATCAACCAAACGAAATCGCCCTTCTCAATCATATCTCTGCCTACGTTGGACAAACTTGCTATGTCGTTCATCGTCTAGATATGGAAACCAGCGGGCTAGTGCTTTTTGCTAAGAACCCTTTTATTCTTCCCATTCTTAATCGCTTGTTGGAGAAAAAAGAAATTGCTCGCGAGTACTGGGCACTCGTAGAAGGACGAGTGGAGAGTAAAGAACTTGTCTTTCAAGATAAAATCGGGCGTGATCGTCATGATCGCAGAAAACGAGTAGTAGATCCCAAAAATGGGCAATACGCTGAAACACATATCAGTCGATTAAAGCAATTCCCAAATAAGACTTCTCTGGTTCGTTGCAAGCTAAAGACCGGTCGAACGCATCAGATTCGTGTTCACCTCTCTCATCACAAGCATCCTATCTTGGGCGACCCTCTCTATAATAGTAAATCAAAAACAAGTCGGCTTATGCTTCATGCCTTTCGCCTTTCTTTTACCCATCCACTCACCTTAGAAAAATTGAGTTTCACTGTTCTATCGGATACTTTTGAAAAAGAATTAAAAAAGAATGGATGACATTATCACTATTCTTATATATACAAAAAAGCAAGGCCAGAAAGCCTTGCTTTTTTTATCGACTCAAGAATTATTTAGCGATTTTTGCAAAGTATTCAAGAGTACGAACAAGTTGTGAAGTGTAAGACATTTCGTTGTCATACCATGAAACAACTTTAACCAATTGTTTACCGTCAACGTCAAGAACTTTAGTTTGAGTTGCGTCAAACAATGAACCGAATGACATACCTACGATATCAGAAGATACGATTGGATCTTCAGTGTAACCGTATGATTCGTTAGAAGCTGCTTTCATAGCTGCGTTTACTTCATCAACAGTAACGTTCTTATCAAGAACTGCTACCAATTCAGTTACAGAACCTGTTGGAACAGGAACACGTTGAGCAGCTCCGTCCAATTTACCGTTCAATTCAGGGATAACCAAACCGATTGCTTTAGCAGCACCAGTTGAGTTAGGAACGATGTTAGCTGCAGCAGCACGAGCACGGCGAAGGTCACCTTTACGGTGTGGTCCATCAAGAACCATTTGGTCACCAGTGTAACCGTGGATAGTAGTCATCAAACCTTCAACGATACCGAAGTTGTCATGAAGAGCTTTAGCCATTGGAGCCAAACAGTTTGTAGTACATGAAGCACCTGAGATAACTGTTTCAGTACCATCAAGAATGTCATGGTTAGTGTTAAATACAACTGTTTTAACATCTGATCCACCAGGAGCAGTGATAACAACTTTCTTAGCACCACCAGCGTGCAAGTGTTTTTCAGCAGCTGCTTTAGTAGCAAAGAAACCAGTTGCTTCAAGAACGATTTCTACACCGTCGTTAGCCCAGTCGATTTGTTCTGGATCACGTTCAGCAGAAACTTTAACGAATTTACCGTTAACTTCAAATCCGCCTTCTTTAACTTCTACAGTACCGTCGAAACGACCTTGAGTTGTATCGTATTTCAACAAGTGTGCAAGCATCACTGGATCTGTAAGGTCGTTGATGCGAGTAACTTCAACACCTTCTACGTTTTGGATACGGCGGAAAGCAAGACGACCGATACGTCCGAAACCGTTAATACCAACTTTAACTACCATTAGTGATTTCCTCCTTATGAAAATCCTGAAAATTTTATTGTGAAAAGAGTAACTTGGATCACTACAAATCACCTTTCAACGAACCTATTATATAACTATTTGAGCTTAATTGCAAGTGCTGACCTTGATTTTCTATGTCAGTTTCTTTTTGATAGGATGCCTCTGTAATTTCTTTCTCTACTCATAGCGTAAGGATTCCACTGGATCCATTTTGCTAATCTTACGTGCTGGGAAGAAGGCAGAAATATAGCCAAGAAACAAAGCAAAAATGAATGTCCCTAAAATAGAGAGAAGATTTAATTCAAAAACTTTAGAGATTGATGGATAGAAATGGTGAACAATAACATTCGCTAGACTTCCTATCCCTTGAGCAATGATGAAAGCTATAAACAAGGCAATTCCTACAATCCAAAGAGCTTCGTAGATAAAGATTCCTTTCACATCTCTATTTTGATAGCCAACAGCCTTCATGACACCGATTTCCTTAGAACGTTGCATGATATTGATATAAATGATGATGCCTATCATAACTGCTGCCACCACAATCGCTTGTGAAGAAAGTACAATCAGCAATCCCTGAATGACACGAATAAAGGTAATCACAATATCAAGAACGGCCTGTTGAGAAAGAACTGTATACTTTTTATTTTTCTGCAATTCTTCTATTACTGTTTTCGTACGAGATGGGTCTTTAAGCTCCAAAATAAAATAGGATACAGCCTTTGTGAATTCAGCTTCTTTTAAAATCGTTTCCATCTGGTTGGAAGCCATGAAACTATTGCTATCCTCTGCATCATCTTCGTCATTGATGACACGCATAATATAAGTTTGAAAACCTGCCAACTTGCTACCTTCAGCAGCATTTTCTATAATGGTTGCTGAGACTGGCTTGCCAATAACATCACTAGCCGTCAGATTGTTTCCTGTTTGTTCGTTCCAATTTTTGAGCAAACTCATCGGAATCGTCAATCCTTGTTCGTTAACATCCGTATAAAGGGAGCCTGCTAGCACTTTTTCTTTTTCATTGCTACTAACAGAAATACTTGTGTCTTCATACAAACTCACGACTTGAGCATAAGACGGCATGGCTTGGCTAAAATCTACTTCGTGTCCGTCTATGCTAATTTTTGACATGGTCATGCCAAAAGGACTTTCTAGATATTTAATATTTTCTTTCCCAATCGTATCCACGATATAGTCCTTATCATCTTGGTTCAAAAAACCTCTGCCAGCAGCACTAGAATTCAGCGCAATCTGAACTTGAGAAGGGAGCTTCCCCCCGTTGGTATTTTCATCAATCATCGAAATCAAGGCATTTCCTAGCCCAAAAGAAATCAACACGCCTACAAAACCAATCGAGGTCGCTACTGCAATCAACAGGTTACGCCACTTTCTTTCCATAAAGTTACTTAAAGAAAGCTTGAATTTGTTTTTAAAGGACAATCCTTTATTTTTTGACTTCTTCAACAACTTCACCATCCTTCATTTTGATAATCACATCTGCATATTCAGTAACCTCCGGGTTATGAGTAACAATCAGTACTGTTTTCCCAGCTTGGGCCAAATTTTTGAACACTTCCAAAACCATCTCCTGAGATTGAGAATCGAGTGATCCAGTCGGCTCATCAGCTACAATCATATCTGGTTGATTTACCAAAGCACGCGCAATGGCTACACGTTGTTTTTGTCCACCAGATAACTGTTTAACATTCTTAGCCATAAAAGGCTCCATCTCTAGACTAAGAAGTTGCTCCTGAGCGATCCTTGTCATTTCTTTATCCGATAAATCTTTGACATAGAGAGGCAACTTGACATTATCCAGAACCGATTGATGGGGGATGAGATTGAAGTTTTGAAAGACAAATCCAATGTTGTCTTTGCGAAATTGAGTCAATTCAACCTCCGATAGTTCTCTGAGAGACTCCCCTTTAAAATGTAAAACCCCCTCGTACTCCCTATCTAGGCCACTGATGATATTCAGTAGACTGGTTTTGCCACAGCCTGACGGACCATAAATCGCTGTAATTTTCCCCTCAGCAATCTGCAGGTTAATATTTCTTAGAGCCTGCTCTCTATTATTCCCATCCAAGACGTAAAATTTTGAAAGATTTTTAATGGATAAAATAGACATTACAATCTCCTTTAATCACTTGTGATATCGTGAACCGTTACAAACTACAATAGACAATGCTAATATAAATTAATCTAACAGAATCAGATTCAAAAAAATTCCTTCTTTTTTCGAATCCATTGTAACAAAAAAGCGACATTTCCCCAATGACAGAAATGTCACTCCTATAAAGCATTTAACAATACCTTTCTAAGTCTTCGCTCCATTCATTATCTAAACTAACGATTAACTTCTCATTGCCAAACATTCTCGCCATCATTTTTGCTTCTTCATACTTTTGTTTGGCTGTTTCATAATCCGTCTGAATATAATATTTCCACTCAAGCATCAAGACAATCGGTTGTTTTTGAAAATCTCGTGTTTTTTGCCCTATTTTATTTAAGGCCTCGACTGCCCTCTTAAAATAATGAAGCAACCCCATAATCTCTATACAAGTTAAAGAAGCTAACAAGGAGTCTCTAAGTAAGTCCAAACAATCGAACTCTATCTTATCAACCTGAGAACTTAATTTGTCATGAAAACAAAGAATAGTTTCATGCTCAGACTTTTTTATCTCACCCTCGTTTAAACCATCCATTAACTGACAAAGAAAATACAGTCTCAATTTCAACAATTCCTCAGCCCTATATACATCTCTGGATAGTAAGTCTTGAAGACTGTCCTCAATCACACTGCTTCCATATAAGGAATTACTAGTCATTCTCACTGCATCTATAGCTTGAAGACAATCCACTAGCACTTTCTCATCACGTGGCAAATCATCATAAAAACTCTCAAAAATCTCATCAAAATATTCTTCCTTCTGTTCCTGTAACTCTTTATCTCCATAGTCAGGATGATGAAGAAGAAAGTACTTTAATTCTTGGTAACGCTTGGGTAATTCCTTATAGTCTGGCATCAGAATATAGGTTGGAATATCTAGCCTATTCGCTATATATTCTAGTGTTTTTATCGTAGGACGAAACTCTCCCTTTTCAATGCGCACCAACTGACGAACGGATAATTCAGACTCATCCCCGCAAAAGACTGGACGACTAAGCCCTTTCTCCTCTCTAAGAAGCCGTACCTTCTCTCCTAATTCATTCACTTGTCCCATATCTTCCTCACAATGCCATAAAAATGTTTGATGTTCAAATAAATATATGCGCTTATTATACCATTTTTCAAAAAAATGTACAAAAAAGAGACAGGATTTCTCCTGTCTCTAGGCTGATAAACGATTATTTGCGACGTCCTGGACGTTCTGCATAACCATAGTAAGCATCTGCCATGATTTCTTCCATGTCAGCTACCATTGGCAAGCGAGGGTTAGCAGGTGAACATTGATCTTCATAAGCAAGCAAAGCAATTTCATGCAAGCTGTCTTTCCAAGCTTTTTCATCAATTCCTTGATCCTTGAAGTTCATCTTGATACCTACTGCAACACCAAGTTCGTAAACCGCTTTAGCGTATGCTTCAACTGCTTCTTCTGGAGTTGAGTGAGGCAAGCCAAGCATTTTCGCGATATCTTGGAATTTCTCATCAGCTTTCCAGTAGTTGTATTTAGGCCATGTAGTCGTCTTAGATGGGCGAGTACCATTGTAACGGATAACGTATGGAAGCAAGATTGCGTTTGTACGTCCGTGAACAGTATGGTGAACCGCACCGATCTTGTGGGCCATTGAGTGGCTCATACCAAGGAAGGCATTGGCAAAGGCCATACCAGCCATTGTAGATGCATTGTGCATTTTTTCGCGAGCTTCTGGATCAGCTGTCTTAACAGATTTTTCCAACCATTCAAAGACAAGTTTGATTGTTTGAAGGGCGATACCGTCTGTATAGTCGTTAGCGAAGTTTGAAGTGTAAGCTTCAGTCGCGTGTGTCAAGACATCCATACCTGTGTCAGCAGCGATGAAGTCTGGAACTGACTCAACCAAAGCAGGGTCAACAATCGCAATAGTTGGTGTCAATGAGTAGTCAGCCAATGGGTATTTACGATTGTTTTTCTTATCAGAGATAACGGCAAATGGTGTTACTTCTGAACCTGTACCTGAAGTTGTTGGAATACCGATGTATTTCGCTTTCTTACCCAGTGATGGGAAGCGGAAGGCACGTTTACGGATGTCCATGAATTTTTGAACCAAGTCACGGAAGTCGATTTCTGGTTGTTCGTAGAAGAGCCACATTACTTTCGCTGCATCCATTGGAGAACCACCACCAAGAGCGATGATTGTGTCTGGTTCAAATGCTCTCATTACTTCAGTACCACGTTCTACAGTTGTGATATCTGGGTCTGGTTCAACGTCTGAGAAGACTTGGACAGTTACACGGTTGCTGCGTTTGTTCAATTGGTCAATAATGCGTTGAACAAAACCAAGTTTTTCGATCGATTTGTCTGTAACAATCATAACGCGCTCAATATCTTCACATGTTTGAAGGTATTGGATAGAGTTGCGTTCGAAGTAAATTTTTGAAGGAACTTTAAACCACTGCATATTATTTCTACGTTTCCCTACTTTCTTGATGTTTAGAAGGTTGATCGCACTCACATTATCACCGACTGAGTTGTGTCCATATGAACCACATCCAAGTGTCAATGATGGAATGAAGGCATTGTATACGTCACCGATACCACCGAAAGTAGATGGAGAGTTCCAGATAATACGCATTGCTTTGATTTCTGTACCAAAGCGTTTAGCAAGAGCTTCGTCTTTTGTATGGATAGCTGCTGAGTGACCAAGTCCGTTAAACTCAACCATTTGACGAGCTTTTTTAAGACCGTCTTCTGTATCTTCAGCTTTTAGGACAGCGATAACTGGTGACAATTTTTCACGAGTCAACGGTTCTTTTGGTCCTACTTCGGCACATTCTGCAGCCAAGATGTTTGTGCCTTCTGGAACGCTAAATCCTGCTTGTTCAGCAATCCATGCTGCTGGTTTACCAACGATGTTTGCATTTAGTTTAGCACCTGCACAGTTTTTGCTATTAGCTTTTACACCGAAACAGAATTCTTCAAGAAGTGCTTTTTCTTTTTTGTTTACAAAGTAAGTGTGGTATGATTTGAATTCTTCTACAAATTCGTCATATACTTCTTTATCAATGATAACGGCTTGTTCTGATGCACAGACCATCCCATTATCAAATGATTTAGACATAACGATGTCATGAGCAGCTTGACGAAGGTCAGCAGATTTTTCTACATAGGCAGGAACGTTTCCGGCACCTACCCCAAGAGCTGGTTTTCCACATGAGTATGCAGCTTTAACCATAGCATTCCCACCAGTTGCAAGAATAGTTGCAACACCTTCGTGGTTCATTAGCGCTCCAGTTGCTTCCATAGATGGCTTTGTAATCCATTGAACACAGTTTTCAGGAGCACCAGCTGCAATCGCTGCATCGCGAACGATTTGTGCTGCGTGAGCTGATGATTCTTGAGCTGATGGGTGGAAGGCGAAAACGATTGGGTTACGTGTTTTCAAAGCAATCAAGGATTTGAAAATCGCTGTTGAAGTTGGGTTTGTTGTCGGAGTGACACCACAGATTACACCGACAGGCTCCGCAATCTTTGTCAAACCTGTAATTGGATCATCTTCGATAACTCCAACTGTTTTAACTCCACGCATATTGTTCACTACGTGCTCACAGGCAAATAGGTTTTTTGTTGCCTTATCTTCAAATACACCACGACCAGTTTCTTCAACTGCGTGTTGTGCAAGGATACCGTGCGCATCAAGTGCTGCAACAGACGCTTTTGCTACGATGTAGTCAACTTGCTCTTGGTTCAACTTGCGCATTTCATCAAGCGCAACCAAGGCTTTTTTCACGAGACCGTCGACATGCTTTTCAGCAGCAAGTTGTTTTTCCTCTGGTGTTACTGTTTTTTTATCAGCCATATTATCCTCCATAGCCTTTAAGGATGTTATCCTTTGTTAATTTTTTCACAAGTTCATTATAACTCTTTTTTTATACTTTGTAAACAGTTTCATAAGCATTTCACAAAGAAATTTCCTGAGTTTGTGAATTTTTTCTCAACCCGCCTGTGCAATAGAGTTTTATCTGGATGATTGTGAAATTATGAAAATTATTTTTTTATTTCACAAAGTTTTTTCTAGTTGATAGCTATTTATCAAATTCGAGCAGAGAAAGCGCTTTCTTCCTTACTTTTAAAAATAGCCTCCTCATCTGGAGACTACTGTTTTTGTTGGAAAACGCCTTGTTTAAAGGTTCCTTCATAGACAACTTCTTGCTCTGTCGTCAACTTTCCTTGACCTTCAGCCTGGCCATTTACAAAATCACCTTCGTATTTCCAGCCATCTTTTGATTGGAAAGTCCCTTTTCCATTAAAGGCTCCATTATTGAAATCACCTGTATATTGGTCCCCATTTTCAAAGGTCATGGTCCCCTGACCATTCATTTTCCCTCGTACCAGGGTACCATCATAAACAAGGGCACCACCATCAAGTGTCAGGACACCCTTTTTGGGTGTATTTAGTAGAAATACCGAAAGGGCACAGAGTGCAATTACGACTACTGCAATGAACTCTAGCCTAGGGCGAGTTAGGTAAACTCTATACTTTTCATAGATTTGTTTAAGCTTTTCCATTGTCACTCTCATTTTCTAATCGATTTAGCCAGCTTCGACATCCACTTGTGATGCGAGCATAGGTTTCCTCAAAATCTCCTGTATACCAAGGATCTGGAACACTTTCAGATGCAAAAGGGTAGATCTTATGCTGCAATTCCTGAGGACACATTTGACGCAGATCTGAAACGTTTGAAGCATCCATACCGATAATATAATCAAACGATTCAAAATCTTCTCTACGAATCTGGAGTGATGTTTTGTCTTTGTCATACGGGATCTGATACTGCTGGAAAATTCCTTGCGTTCCCTTATGAATCGGATTACCATGTTCCCATGATGACGTGGCACGACTCTCAATCTGGTAATCGCTCGTCATGGATTTCATCACAAACTCTGCCATGGGGCTACGGCAGATGTTTCCTAAGCACACAAATACTATTTTTCTCATCCCTTTTCCTCTTACTTCATAGAAAAACGGGAGTGACAGGTCCCGTTTTATTCTTCGATTGCTCCGCCTTCGTCAACAACTGTTCCTTCTGGTGTCACAGCCTCTTTGAGCGGTAAAACGGTCTTGATAGCAGCCAATTCAAAAGTCAAATAAACGCCATCTACATCAAGTACGATTGTTCTCTTCTCAGTGTCTACTTCATCCACTGTTCCGTAAAGGCCGCCAATTGTAATAACTTCATAGCCTTTTTGAAGTTTATTTAAGCTTTCCATACGCTTTTGAGCTTGTTTCTTTTGAGAACGTTGCATAAAGAACATCAAGGCCATCATACCTACAAGCATGATTAAAAAAGTAATATTTGGATTCATTGTTTTCTCCTTTGTCTTTTACATAGGACTACTATATCAAATTTCAGCTACTTTTACAAGGTTGTACCTTGTTTTTATGGTTATAAAAAATCAGAGCTTTCACTCTGATTTCTGCAATTATTTCAAATTTTGAACGACTTTGACTAGATTTTCTACCGTAAATCCGTACTCTGCCAATACTTTTGGTGCTGGGGCAGATGCTCCGAAAGTATCAATACCGAGAACTGCACCATCAAGGCCAACATATTTGTACCAGTTTTGAGTTGCACCCATTTCGACTGCAACACGACGGCGGACTGCATTTGGAAGGATTTCTTCCTTGTAAGCTGCATCTTGTTTATCAAAGACATCTGTAGATGGCATGCTGACTACGCGGACTTTTGCGCCTTGACTAGCCAATTCTTTGGCAGCTGCGACAGCCAGATTGACCTCTGAACCTGTTGCAATCAAGATGGTATCAAAGTCAGCTGCATTTTCATAGACAACATAGGCACCTTTTGCAACTTTGTCAAAGTCTGTTCCCTCTTCAACAGTCAAGTTTTGACGTGTCAAGACAAGAGCAGTTGGTGTTTTTTCACTTGTCACCGCAAGGTACCAAGCTGCTTGAGTTTCACGCGCATCTGCTGGGCGGAAAACATTGAGATTTGGCATGGCACGAAGACCTGCCAAGTGTTCAACTGGCTCGTGAGTTGGACCATCTTCCCCAACTGCAATAGAATCATGGGTGAAGACATAAGTCACAGGAAGTCCTTGTAAAGCTGACAAGCGGACAGCTGCCTTCACATAGTCAGAGAAGACGAAGAAAGTTCCACCGTATACACGAAGTCCACCATGAAGAGCCATCCCGTTCAAGATTGTTCCCATAGCAAATTCACGAACACCAAACTGAATGTTGCGGTTCAAGCGATTAGCGTCATCTTGAAGTCCATCCGTTTTGATGTAAGTCATGTTTGAGTGAGCTAGGTCAGCTGATCCACCTAGGAAGGTTGGCAACTTAGCTGCCACAACGTTCAAAGCATCTTGACTTGAATTACGAGTTGCTTGAGAGAAGCCGTTTTCTAGAGCTGGGAAGTCTGCTGGAGTCACTTCAACTGGATCACGTCCGTCGATGATAGCTTCTACTTCTGCAGCCAATTCTGGATGCGCTTCTTTATAGTCAGCAACTAATTTTGTCCAAGCTTGATAAGCTGATGCGCCACGGTCTGCAACATTTTCTTTGAAATCAGCATAAACTTGTTCTGGAATTTCAAAGGGTTCATAGTCCCAACCAAGCGCTTGGCGAGTTGCTGCAGTTTCATCTGCTCCAAGAGGAGCACCGTGTACCGCATTGGTTCCTTGTTTGTTTGGAGAACCGTATCCAATAACAGTCTTCACTTCAATCAAAGATGGTTTGCCTGAAGCTTTAGCTGTTTCGATAGCAGCATGGATAGCTTCCAAGTCTGTTCCATCTTCAACCAAGGCTGTATGCCAACCGTAGGCATTGTAACGGTCACGAACACTTTCTGTGAAGGAATCTTTTGTCTCACCATCCAAGTTAATGTCATTTGAATCATAAAGAACAACCAACTTGTCAAGTTTTTGCAAACCTGCATATGAAGCTGCCTCGCTTGAAACACCTTCCATCAAATCTCCGTCGCCACAGATCACATAAGTATAGTGGTCAAAGATATTGAAGCCTTCGCGGTTATACTTGGCTGCAAGGAAACGTTCTGCTTGGGCAAAACCAGTAGCAGTAGAAATCCCTTGTCCTAGAGGACCAGTTGTAGCGTCAACCCCTGCAGTATGGCCAAATTCTGGGTGACCTGGTGTTTTTGAACCCCATTGGCGGAAGTTCTTGACTTCATCCATGCTAACATCTTCAAAACCAGAAAGGTGAAGAAGGGCATAAAGAAGCATAGAGCCGTGTCCTGCTGAAAGAATAAAGCGGTCGCGGTTAATCCAGTTTGGTTGGGCTGGATTGATACGAAGTTGTTTTGTAAAGAGGCTATAGGCCATAGGAGCAGCCCCCATAACCACCCCTGGGTGACCTGAGTTTGCTTTGTTGATGGCGTCAATACCTAGAAAACGAATTGCATTAACAGATAGATTTGACATAGAATTTCCTTTCTCTTTGAGGTGATTAATGAATCACACATCCTATTTTACTATTATATGAAAAAATGCATAGAATAGCAATAAAACAATTTGCGTTCATCTAACACATTTGATTTTCTATACCCTCGTCACTTCATAGTACGGAAGCAAACGAGTATAAGCGTCTTCTAGCTCCTCCAATATCGCTTCTACTGACTGATTTTCAATGAAGGAAACATCTGACTTGACTAAGACTTTTCGGGCTTCCTGACTGCTCACCTTCTCGCGTAAAGTACGGCGATTCTCCTCAGTAGCCTCCACCTTATGACTTTCCCCATTTGAGTAGACTAGATAATAAATTCCTTCTACCGCTGGAAGCTCTAAAACCTTGGCTTGCTTGTCTAAGGTCTGTTCATCTTTCTTTCGCTCGATGAAACTGACTTCCAAAGAAATCCCAAAGTCAGCAGGTGTTCCATACAAACGAAGAGCCATCATAGGTTCTGTCACTTGTCCGTCTCTCTGTAGATAGGCCCAGAAATGCGGTCGCAAACGCTGCGCTTGGTTCATCCACTGACTAGTCTGTTGCAGTTGCCATTCTGGATGACTTGCTTGAAAGGTTTTGGCCAATTCTGTGAAAGCTTTTCGGGCATCTTGGCCTTTGTGACGCAATTCCAGCATCTTCTCTCGCTCTTCTCCCGCTTTATCAGGATTACGGTACTGGAGCCCTGCAAATGATAGATATTCTCTAACTGCTTTCAGCATATCTGAATCTTTCCTTTCCTAGCAAAAAATCAGGATGAACCTGATTTTACTTTGCTTATTCTGCATCTACGACAACATAGCGATTTGGCTCGTCACCTTCAGAGTAACTCGTCACGCCATCCATGCGTGAAATAATGCGATGGATAATCTTGCGTTCGCTATTTGACATTGGATCTGTTTGTTGGCTACGCCCTTCTTCTAAAACGCGAGTCGCCAATTTTTGAGCGTAGGTTTGCAAGACTTCTGCACGGTGTTCAACGTAATCATTGACATTAATCATGATGTAGAAAGTTCTTGAATAGCGATTGTAAAGGTAATTTTGCGCTAACAGTTGAAGAGCTTTCAAAACTTTTCCGTGGTAGCCGATAATACGACCTGGTTCGTTGGTATCAATTTGAAGATTGATAATGCGACGGTTATAGTCACTTGAAATGATACCTTCGACATCTATATCATTCAAAATCGTTTGAACATAACTAGCGACCTCAGCTACTACTTGTTCGATGTCATAACTTGGTTCTACTTTCAAGCCTAAATCCTCCAAAGATTGGCTTGTTGCTTCCTGCGTTTCAGTTTCTTTTTCTGGAGCAGATTCCACTTCCTCGGTAGTATCCTCTGGTTCCAAATCATTTAAAATTGAAATATGACCTGTTTCTTCCAAAATCGTGCTGGCGTGCTTTTCATTTTTCAAGATTTCAGCCTTGACCTCTTCAGAGACACCTTGACCTTCTTCTTCAATTTTCTTAATCGCTTCCACTACATGCCCCAAATCAACTGTTGCTTCACTGACGGTCTTCACTGGTTCATTCTTTTCATTGACTTCTTTAGGAACACCCTTAACGGCCTGCTGATTGGCTTTGATCACTGTCGTTTCACTAATCGCTTCGATATCAACTTGGGCTGGCTTCTTACCAAACAAGCCTAAGAACCCTTTTTTCTCTTTCGAAACGACCTTGATGTGGGCCTTCATTCTTGGAATGTCTAATTCTTTCAATCCTTTTTGGATTGCTTCTTCAACCGTTGAACCTGTAAATAATACCATTACCAGATTCCTCCTTATTTTTTCTTTTTCTGTGCTTTTTTCAAGGCTTTTCTCTTCTTACCTTCTAAATCTTTTTCTGCTTGTGCCACTGCTTCTCTTTCAGCAATAATCTTGAAAGGATTATTCAAGAAATAGGTTTGCAGAACTTGATAAGCATTAGATACAGCCCAGTACAAGGCTACACCACTTGGGGCGGAGATGGCAAAAACAAAGATCAATACAGGCATACCATACATCATCCCTGTCGTAGCTCCACTTTTTTCGGACAAAGCTTTATTCGATAACCAGCTACTCAAGAAGGTAAAGACTGCTGCCAAAATTGGAAGGACAAAACTTGTATCTACTCCCCCCAAATTAATCCATAAAAAGTGACCTGTTTTCAAAAAATCTACTCGACTCAAGGCTTGAAAGAGCGCTAAGAGAACCGGCATTTGTATTAAAATTGGCCAGAGAGAGGATGAATGCTTGATCCCTAACTCTTTATAAACCTTGCGCATTTCCTGGTCTAGCTTGGTTCTACTTTCCATATCACGACCCGGATATTGCTCTCGCAAAGCCTTGATGCGTGGTTGAGCCTCTTGCATTTTTCTAGAGGCAACCATCTGTGTCTGAAAGACCGGTAATAGAATCGTCCGAATCAAGATTGTGAAGAGGATAATTCCCACTCCGATACTAATGTCAAAGGACAAAAAGCGGATAATTTCAGCAAAAAAATAGACGAATTTACTCCAAAAATCTGTCGAATCCGCTGTTATATCGCTAGCTGTACTATTTGTTGCACAGGCCGTCATGATAAACAAGGACAAGCCCAACAAACTAGTCAACTGTAGTTTCTTTTTCACTCCCATTTCCTTCCTGATAAATCTTTGATAACTTTAATACGTGGAGTAGATTTTTCTCCATCTCTGCATATTCCAAGGTTTCCACCCCTTTTCGGGCAATCACGACAAAATCGACATGCTCTACCAAACTCCCTTTTACACTTTGTAGAATGTGTCGGATTCGTCTCTTAATTTGATTTCTGGTAACTGCATTCCCCAGCTTTTTGCTGACGGACAGCCCTACTCGAAAATGGTTTTGCTGGTTTTCCAATTGGTAGACAACAAATTTTCGATTGGCAAAACTCGTTCCGTCCTTGAAAATCGCCTTAAAATCTTTCTCTCTTTTTACACGAAAGCTTTTCTTCAAAACTCAACTCCATCTATTAAATTACTACTATTATAACATTTTCCACCAATAAAAACTAGACAAATACCGTCAATTATAGACAGAAAGACTATTTTCAAAAATTCTTACCTCAAACATTA